>JBBALI010000017.1:0-75539 GCA_040403095.1 Crocinitomicaceae bacterium | reverse complement strand
TTACATTGTTGTTTGGATAACGGATACTCAATTCTGCAATCAACCAACTGTCGTTCACTCCATCACCATCTGGTGTGAAGGCTGAAGGTGCTGTAAATTCATAACAATCATTTACTGTCACGACAACACTGTCCATAGGACTTAAACATCCTTGTAAGTTTTCACTCACGTAATATGTACTAGAGCCCAATGTCATTGATGGCAAAAGATTAGTTCCTGTTCCTAATAAATTTGTCATAGCTAAATCACCAAACCAACTTGTTGTTCCTCCACTGCTGGTTGCTGTCATACTGACAAAAGTAGATGTCAAACAATAAGTTGTGTCATTTGACAATACGGGAATCGTTGGAGTTGTAACAAATGAAACCAACTCTTGAGAAAATACCGTACAAGAACCTGTTAATGTGTACTGAACAATATAAGTTGTTCCAGCAATTCCACTTGCAATTATACCAGTCAATGGATCTATAACAGCGCCATCAGTCACCGCTGGATTAAAACTAAATACCCCACCAGAAAGTCCTGTTACAACTGGTGCTGCTCCCACTCCATTACAATAGTTAGAAACCGTGAAATCTGCATCTGAAGCTGAAACCACTGCAACTGTTATTGTTGTTGTTGTAGCACACTGCGCTGCATTTGGCGTAAATGTGTAGGTAGTTGTTTGAGTATTATCAATCGCTGGTGACCATGTACCGGTAACACCTTCAAGTGAACTTGATAGCAATGTATAAGTATTTCCTACACAAATTGGACCTACAGCAGTGAAAGTTGGAACTACTGGTGGATTGACTGTGATAGTCAAAGTTGATACATCTGCACATTGACCTGCATCAGGAGTAAATATATAGATTGTAGTCTGAGTATTATCCAATGCTGGCGACCATAATCCCGTGATACCTTCTATTGATGTTGTTGGCAAAGCAGCTAAAGTTGAGCCCGCACAAATAGGTGCAACTGCCGCAAATGTTGTTGGAGTCAATGGATTTACTGTAATTGTCATCGTTGCGATGTCTGAACATTGACCTGAATTCGGTGTGAAAGTATAGGCAGTGGTTTGAGAATTATCCAACGCCGGAGACCATACTCCTGTGATGCCATTCGTTGACGTTAAAGGTAAAGCAGACAAAGTTGATCCAACACAAACTGGTCCAACTGCTGCAAAAGTTGGCACTATCAACTGATTAACTGTAATCGTTAAAGTAGTTGATAATGCACATTGTCCTGCATCTGGAGTGAAAGTGTATGTCGTAGTCTGCGTATTATCCAAGGCTGGTAACCAGGTTCCTGTGATGCCATTGTTTGATGTTAAAGGCAATGCAGACAAAGTTGAACCTACACAAATTGGAGCTACAGAGGCAAATGTTGGTGTCGCGTTTGGTGTCACACTAACTGTCATTGTTTGCGTTGTGGCACAAACTCCCGTTGTTGGGCTAAAGGTATAAGTCGTAGTCGCCGTATTATTAGGCGCTGGTAACCATGCTCCTGTGATTCCTTCATTGGATGGTGTTGGTAAACTTAAAACTGCTCCCGCACAAATCGGTGACACTTGCGTAAAGGTTGGTGTTACGTTTGGTGTAACAGTGACACTCAACGTAGTTGTCACAGCACACTGTCCAGCATCTGGAGTAAAGGTGTAAGTCGTGGTCGCTGTATTGTTCACTGCTGGTGACCATGTTCCCGTAATTCCTTCGTTGGATGTTGTTGGTAAACTTAAAGCCGCTCCTGAGCAAATCGCTGCAATTGGATTAAAAGTCGGTGTCACAATTGGATTCACAACAATAGTCATTGTTGCTGTCGTTGCACATTGACCTGCTGTTGGAGTAAAACTATAAATAGTCGTTGCTGTATTGTTTACTGCTGGTGACCATGTTCCTGTTATGCCATTTGGACAAATCGTTGGAAGTGCTGCGAGTGTCCCTCCTACACAAATTGGTGCTATTTGAACAAAATTCGGTGCTATGTTTGGATTGACTGTAATTGTCAATATTTGAGTCGTTGCACAAACTCCTGTTGTTGGGGTGAATGTGTAAGTCGTTGTCGCTGTATTATCCAAAGCCGGTGACCATGTTCCTGTAATTCCATTGTTTGATGGTGATGGAAGCGGTGACAAAGTTGCTCCCGCACAAATTGGTGACACTGCTGTAAAGGTAGGCGTAACGTTTGGTGTAACGGTAACAGTCAACGTCGTTGTCACAGCACATTGTCCTGCATCTGGCGTAAAAGTGTAAGTCGTAGTGGCTGTATTATTCACCGCTGGTGACCATGTCCCCGTAATTCCTTCGTTGGATGCTGTTGGCAAACTTAAAGCCGCTCCCGAGCAAATCGCTGCGATTGGATTGAAAGTCGGGCTCACAATTGGATTCACAACAATAGTCATCGTAGCTGTCGTTGCACATTGACCAACTGTCGGGGTAAAGGTATAAGTGGTCGTTGCTGTATTGTTTACTGCTGGCAACCAGTTCCCCGTAATTCCATTTGGTGAAATCGTTGGAAGTGCTGCAAGTGTTCCTCCTACACAAATTGGTGCTACTTGAACAAAATTTGGTGTAACGTTTGGATTGACTGTAATGGTCAATGTTTGGGTCGTTGCACAAATTCCTGCATCAGGCGTGAATGTATAAGTAGTTGTTGCTATATTATTCAATGCTGGTAACCATGATCCCGTAATTCCTTCGTTAGATGGGGATGGAAGTGGTGACAAAGTTGCTCCCGCACAAATTGGTGATACTGCAGTAAAGGTTGGTGTAACGTTTGGTGTAACGGTCACTGTTAATGTGGTTGTTACTGCACACTGCCCTGCAGATGGCGTAAAGGTATAAGTCGTGGTCGCTGTATTATTCACCGCTGGTGACCATGTTCCTGTTATGCCGTTTGTTGAAGAAGTTGGCAATATCAAACTAGCTCCTGAACAGATGGGTGCGATTGGGTTGAATGTTGGAATCACATTTGGAACAACTGTAACTCCCATGAAAGCATTCGTTGCACACTGACCTGCTGATGGAGTAAATAAATATGAACTTGTTGAAGTATTGTTTGGCGCCGGTGCCCATGTTCCTGTAATTCCATTATTAGATGGTGTTGGAAGTGTGAAACTTGCTCCAAAACAAACCGTCCCTACTTGAGTGAAAGTTGGCGTAACGTTCGCATTCACAGTAATAGTCATGGTCGTTGTAGTCGCACATTGTCCTACAGTTGGTGTGAAAGTATAAGTAGTTGTCGCTGTATTATTTGGTGCTGGTGACCAACTTCCTACAATTCCATTTGGAGAAACAATTGGCAAAGTAATAACGCCTCCCGAACATATTGCTGGAATTTGAGTGAAATTTGGTGTCACGTTCGGATTGACTATAATTGTCATCGTTGTACTTGTGGCACATTGTCCAGATGTTGGGGTGAATGTATAAGTCGTTGTCGCTGTATTATTCAAGCCTGGTGACCATATGCCTGCTACTCCATTACTAGAAGTTGTTGGTAATGCTGATAACGTAGCTCCTGAACAAATTGGCGATACTTGTGTAAAACTTGGTGTCACACTCGGATTTACCGTAATGGTCATAGTCGTTGTTGATGAACATTGTCCTGGAATGGCCAAAGGTGTGAAAGTATAGGTGGTCGTTACTGTATTGTCAAATGCTGGCGTCCATGAACCAAAAATACCATTATTGGAAACAGCAGACAAACTAAATGTTCCTCCAGAACAGATTGGAGCAATTGCTGTAAATGTTGGAGTACTAGTTGGAGTTACAAAAATTGTAAGTGTGGTCGTTGTAGCACATTGTCCTGCTGTTGGGGTGAAGGTATAAATCGTAGTCGCTGTATTATTCAACGCTGGTGACCAACCTCCCGAAATACCATTGGTAGAAATTAAAGGCAATGCACTCAAACTTGCTCCTGCACAAATTGGTGAAATTGTTGCAAAAGTTGGTGTAACATTTGGAGAAACCGTCACTGTCATTGTCGTCGTACTTGCACATTGACCGGCTGTTGGAGTAAATGTATAGGTGGTAGTCGAAGTATTATTTAAACCCGGAGACCATGAACCTGTGATACCATTATTAGATGGGTTTGGTAATGAAGCTAATGCCCCTCCCGAACAAATTGAAGAAACTTGAGTGAAAGTTGGAGTAACATTTGAGTTGACAGTTACCGTCATCGTTGTGGTGACAGCACACTGTCCTGCTGATGGTGTGAATGTGTAGGTGGTCGTTGCTGTATTGTTTACCGCTGGCGACCAACTTCCCGTGATGCCATTTGGAGAAGTCGTTGGAAGCGTTAAGGATCCTCCTGAACAAATTGGTGCGATTTGAGTGAAGTTTGGAGTTACATTCGAATTCACTGTAACTGTCATCGTAGCTGTTGTTGCACACAGACCTGCTGTTGGTGTAAAGGTATAAGTAGTCGTTGCTGTATTATTTACTATTGGTGACCAACTTCCAGTGATGCCATTTGGAGACGTCGTTGGAAGGTTTATCACTCCACCTGAACAAATAGGCGCGATTTGAGTGAAGTTTGGTGCAACATTCGGGTTAACAGTCACCGTCATCGTTCCTGTACTTGCACACTGACCTACCGTTGGGGTAAAAGTATAAGTTGTTGTCGTTGTATTATTAGCCACTGGCAACCAACTTCCCGTAATACCATTATTTGATGGATTAGGCAAAGTGAATGATCCACCTGAACAAATAGGCGAGATTTGAGTAAATGTCGGCGCAACATTTGGATTAACAGTCACTGTCATCGTAGTGGTTACTGCACACTGGCCTGCTGTTGGTGTAAAGGTATAAGTAGTAGTTGTTGTGTTATTTGGTAACGGTGACCAAGTTCCTGTGATCGCATTCGTTGATGGATTTGGCAGTGTAAATGATCCACCTGAACAAATAGGTGCTATCTGAGTAAATGTCGGAACTGTATTGGAATTAACCAAAATGGTCATTGTAGTTGTTGTTGCACACTGACCGACTGTTGGTGTGAAGGTATAAGTCGTAGTTACCGTATTATCAGGTGCTGGTGACCATGATCCCGTAATACCATTATTTGATGGTGTTGGCAATGCGGATAAAGAACCTCCAACACAAATTGGCGCTACTTGTGTAAACGTTGGTGCAACATTCGGATTAACCGTAATAGTCATAGTAGCTGTTGTTGCACACTGACCAGCCGTTGGGGTAAATGTATAAGTCGTTGTAGCTGTATTGTTCAATGCTGGTGACCAAGTACCAGTGATACCATTATTAGAAGGTGTTGGCAATGCTGAAAGAGCCGCTCCTGAACAAATTGCAGCTACTTGAGTAAAAGTCGGTGTAACATTCGGATTAACTGTAATGGTCATCGTGGCTGTCGTTGCACATTGACCAGCTGTTGGGGTAAATGTATAAGTCGTAGTCGCCGTATTATTCAAAGCTGGTGACCAAGTACCTGTGATGCCATTATCTGATGTCGTTGGCAACGCTGAAAGAGCAGCTCCTGAACAAATCGCGGATACCTGAGTAAATGTTGGAGTGACATTTGGATTCACTGTGATTGTCATCGTTGCTGTATTCGCACATTGACCAGCTGTTGGAGTGAAGGTGTATGTTGTAGTCGCTGTATTGTTCAATGCAGGTGACCAAGTTCCAGCGATGCTATTATTTGAAGTCGTAGGTAATGCTGAAAGTGTTGCACCTGAACATATTGCTGCAACTTGCGTAAAAGATGGAGTTGTTAGAGGTGTTACAATGATATCAATTGTTTGAAAATTTGTACAACTTGAACTTGGCGTTGAAGCCGTTACTGTGTATGTAGTACTAACCGTTGGAGAAGCAACTACCGAAATCCCTGTTGAAACATCCAATCCAGTTGCTGGTGTCCATGTGTAAGTTAAGGGAGAACCAGGAACATTAAATGTTATTGACCAAGAAGTTACAGAACCTAAATCACCTCCTAAATCGTCTCTAATAAAAAGCCCCCATGAACCATTATAATCTCCAGTTAAAGAAGCCAAGCTTGTAGTATAACCAGCAGGAGCACCAGCATCGCCAGCAACAAAATCAGTTGGAGCGTATGTACCTGATGGATTTGCTCCGTTATCAGAAAAAGGAGTTGCACCATCCTGTATTACAAAGTTGCTATTTACAAAATCGTTTGCACCACCAACATCAGACATTAACATTACTGCCTGACCTGTCGGTGAAACCAACCACATGTCAATATCATCAGTAAATGTGTGTGAAATACCATTTATATTAACAGAAAAAACGGTAATTCCAGAAGTAGGTAAACCAGAAACAGCTAAACCAGAAGGAAAAGGTGTTGAGTTTCCTGAGCTTGGTATAGTAATTGAACCGCCACCTGCTACAGTTTGTTGAATATCAGGACCAAGTTCTTCTGCAACATCTAATTGAACTGAACCTCCAATACAAAAAGTCGTTGCGCTTGCAGGAGTGATTACAGGTTCTGGAATAAAATCTACCGCAGAAATATTTAAAGTGTATGCATGATTATCAGGTGCCGCACCAATAACTGGCACATAATAAGTACCTGGTGCTAAATTGTTAAAAATAGCTGTACTATTTCCATCAGCGCAAGTTGTAAAGTTCAAACTATTGGAAGTAACAAAAGTAGATGGAAAATTTGCTGGACAAGCGGTAGAAATACCAGTAAACATTTGAGTGAATGAAGGTGCTGTGCCACAAGTATTGATAGTAACATTTGCGCATTCGGTAATTGTAAATGATTCCCAAACTTGTGCAAACCCCAAACTACCTCCAACACTATTATCTATTGATCCAGCTGAAGTTCCTGTAAACGTTAAGTTTCCTGGAGAAGATAACGACGATGGAACCAATGTCCCGCAATCGTTATTTGGCGGAGGACAAACGACAATATATGAAATCTGAGCAGCGGCGTTTACCACAGCACATGTACTACCTGCAGTCCAACGAGTTAATAGCACTGAATATGTTCCATTTGCAGGACATACAAAGTTTACAGTTGACTGCAATCCACATGCGTCATCGTTTTGGGCCAGAATAGTTCCACCAGTTGCGGATGAATAAACTCTCAAGTAAGAGTCCATTGTTGTTAAAGTACATGTTGAAAAAGTATATGTACATCCGGCAGTGCCATTAAAAGTCCAAAAATTTCTGTCTGCTGAAACAGAACCGGAATTTTGAGATGTACCGGTTGGAATCAAAACACCATTGTCAACCACGGTTGGATCACAAAATTGACCAAAAGAATGATTGGTTAATAAAACTAACAAAGTAATAATTATATATCGAAATTTTTTCATAAAAATTGAATTTCAGTTTCTTATTTTTTTTCTTATTCAACAATAAATTTTTCAGGATGAGCAAGTATTTCAGATCTTTTATCTTCAGATAATGTCAAAAACTCAGCTTTGGAAAAAACAGTTTTTGGATTTGCTGAAATCATATTTTCATATTTCAATGGATTTGCTTGAACCCAAGCGTCTTTAGCTTTTTTATAATTTTCATTGTCAATTTCAGAATTTCCTGTCTTAACAAAAACAGGAAATGCATTTTTTTCATTTTCTTTTAATGCTTTTTCATTAATTTCTTGTTGCTCTTTAGTTAAATTTGAATTTTCTTCAACTTTATTTAAGTTTGGATTCACCATTACTTGACCGAAAGTAACTACGCTTAGAAATGAAAAGATAGTTGTAAAAAAAGCTTTCTTAATCACTGAATTTAAATGAATTGTTAGCATATTGTTTTATTTTTAACATTAAAATTTTGGAACAATTTACAACAAATTAACGAATTTAGATTGAAAAAATCATACACTTGGCTAAATCTGTAAAAAAATATTGACTTTTTGAAGTACAAAATAAAGAAAACCTATCCCTCTATTAGATTAAAAAAAGATAAATCATATATTTGCAACATGAAAAAACATGCCATTTTTTATTTCCTATTTGCGACTCTTTTATTTCTACAATCATGTGCAAATGAAATTGAAAATCAAGCAAAAAATGAAAATGATAATACTGAAGACTTAACTTTTGACCAGAGAAAAGAAAGACATATTACAGGTTCATTATCAATGGATGCAACAGAAAAATACATCTCTGAAATTTACAAAGAAAAAATAAATAATGATGATTTTGAAGATGCAATTATCACTATAAATAGATTGGATTTTGCCAAAAACAAATCCAAAACTCTAAAAAACGGAAGACAAATTGCACAAATGGGATATATCGGTAATTACAACTATTTTGTTTTTTATGATGGAAAATTAGATAAGTTTTCTGTCCCTGTACCAGTACCTTCTAGTCCAATAAATAAATTAAAAGTAAGTTTTGAAAATCTTTCTTCCGAAAAGTATAAAGATTTGGTAATTGAATATAGAGTGCTAAACGGTTCTTTCAGAAATTACTACACAATCTATGGCGATGTTTTACAAGAAATTTTTCAAGTAAAAACTTTTGATCATATCGGTGAGTCCAAACCGGAGGCATATTTTATTGAATATGATAAAGGATCAATTTGTGATGTGAAAAATATAATGGTTTACGAAGGAAAAATAAATAATTATTCATCGAACATTGTTGACATTTATCAGTTTGAGCCTGAAATAATGAAAACAAATAAGTTATTTAAAAGATGGTTTTTCAATCCAAAAGTAATGAAATACATGACTGAAGATCCTGAACTTATGAAAAATTAAATTCTCTTCAAACCTACTCTTTTTCTTTCAATATCTAATTCAAGCACTTCTACTTCAACATGTTCGTGAAGTGAAATAAATTGAGCAGGGTCTTCAACATAAACATTTGCTAGATTAGACTTGTGAATCAATCCATTTTCTTTGATACCAATATTGATAAACGCTCCAAAAGCAGTAACATTAGTTACAATTCCTGTTAATTTCATACCTACTTTTAAGTCTGAAATCGTCTTGATTAAATTACTAAATTCCAACACCTTCGCTTTTTTTCTTGGATCTCTTCCTGGCTTTTTTAATTCAGCGATAATATCGTCAAAAGTATATTTATCAACTTCAGTAAAATCCACAGAATTTAATGACGTTAATAATGAATCGTTGCCAATCATTTCAGGAATCTTAACCATTAATTTTTGAGCAATTTTTTCAACGATTTTGTAGGACTCTGGGTGAACAGAGGAATTGTCTAATGGATTTTCACCATTTCTAATCCTCAAAAAACCAGCACTTTGTTCAAAAGCCTTATCACCTAACCTCTTCACGTTACGAAGTTCTAATCTAGATTTAAATGGTCCATTTTCTTGTCTATGTAAAACAATATTTTCAGCCAAGGAGATTCCTAATCCAGAAACATAACTAAGCAGATAAGCGGAAGAAGTATTCAAATCAATACCAACAGAATTAACAGCTGACACAACCACATCATCCAAGGCATCTTTTAGTAAATTTTGATTCACTTCATGTTGATATTGCCCTACTCCAACTGACTTTGGATCAATCTTTACAAGTTCAGCTAAAGGGTCCATTAATCTTCTACCAATTGAAACGGACCCTCTTACGGTAACATCAAAATCAGGAAATTCTTTTCTCGCAATTGAGCTTGCTGAATAAATCGATGCACCATCTTCTCGCACAGAAAAAACTTCTAAATCTCTATCAAACCGAATGTGCTTGATCAAATTTTCTGTTTCTCTGCCCGCAGTACCATCACCGATTGCGATTGCTTCTATTTTATATGCTTGCACCAATTCAAAGATTTTCGCTGAAGATTTATCTTTTTCCGATTGAGGGGGGTGGGGAAATATAGTAGTATTAGTTAACAAATTTCCAGATTCATCCAAACATACAACTTTACAACCAGTTCGGAAACCTGGATCAATGGCCAAAATACGTTTGGATCCTAATGGTGGAGCTAAGAGTAATTGCTTCAAATTTGTTGTAAACACTTTAATCGCTTCTTTATCAGCTTTCTCTTTTGCTTCATTGATTATTTCATTTTCCAAAGATGGACAAATCAATCGAGTGTATGCATCCTTGCAAGTTTCAGCAACTAATTTTCCACATTCATCATTTGATCGAATAAAAAATCGCTCTGTCATTTCGATTGCTTCTTCCTTATTTGGAATGGCTTTTAATCCCAAAACACCTTCTCTTTCACCACGAAACAAGGCCAAAAATCGGTGTGATGGTATTTTATAAAGCGGTTCAGAAAAATCAAAATAATCTTTGTATTTCTCACCAATTTCTGCCTTACCTTTCATAATCTTGGAAGAAAGGATTGATTTTCGCTGAAATACAATTCTCATTTTAGCGCGAAAATTAACATTTTCATTCATGTATTCGGCCATAATGTCCTTTGCCCCTTCAATTGCCATCTCTTCATTAATAACCTCTCCTTTTATAAATCTTGTCGCCATTTGAAAAGGACTTCCTCCTTTCTGCGAAATAATCATTTTGGCCAAAGGCTCAAGACCCATTTTTTTAGCTTTTTCTCCCTTTGTCAGACGTTTTTGCTTAAAAGGTAAATATAAATCTTCTAAAATATTTGAATCAAAACAATTTGCTAACCTAATTCTCAATTCATCTGTTAATTTATTTTGCTCTTCTATGGCTTTGATTATAGTATTCTGACGACTGATTAATTCGGCATGTTTTTTAGATAAATCTCTAATAAAAGCTATTTGTACCTCATCCAAGCCTCCAGTCATTTCTTTTCGGTAACGCGCAATAAAAGGTACAGTTGATCCTTCGCTTATCAATTGAATGGTATTGACTACCGATCTTTCATTTATCCCTGAATTTGATTGAACAAAATCTTTGAGTTTCATACTAAAAATTTGATTGAATTCTAAAATTTAAAAGTACAAGAATAGTGAAAAATTAGCTGAATTTTACACCCAAAACAAGAATTATTTCGCGAATTTAAAGACTTTAATTTAAGACCAAAAAAATCTATTTTTACTAACATTGAAATGTTAATGTTTCCCTAAAAAACTGAAAACCTGACATCAATGCCTTACCTTTGCACTCCAATTAAAAACATGAATAAATTAGCATATACAATATTGGTCTTAGTCGGATGTAGTTTCGTTCCAAAAACTGACTATTCTCAAACAGGAAGAGCTAGTTTTTATGCCAATAAATTTCATGGTAGAAAAACGTCTTCTGGTGAAATTTTCAAACAAGATAACTTAACAGGTGCTCACAAGACATTACCTTTTGGGACTTTAGTCAAAGTTGTAAACTTGAGCAATGATTCTGTTGTAATTGTAAAAATAAATGATCGTTTGGGAAATTCTTCCTCAAGTTTAATAGACCTAAGTATGAAAGCTGCCAAGCAATTAAATTTTGTACGATTCGGTCATGCGAAAGTTAAAGTTGAAAGTATATAATATTGATTTTCAAATTATTTCTTAAGTTTCAATTTTAAAGTTTAATTTTTTACTTCAAAAATAAAATGCTATCAATTTAAAATAGTATCTTTGAATATAAGAGATTGTAGTCCTATGAATAATAAAAAGGTTTCAATAACTAATTTAGCTAAGTATGAATTTGAAGATTCTATATTAACAGTCAAAGTTTTAGACGGTCTGAAAATTGACAAACCTAGTATGAAACAAATATTAGAAGATGCAGTTAATTTCACAAATCATCAAAAATACTACGCAATCATTGATTTAACTAACAATGTTGAATCAACAATGGAATCTAGAAATTATTACGCTGAAAATGAATTAAATAAATTTAGACTTGCTGATGCTTTTATTGTCAATTCACTTTATATTCAATCTTTAACGAATTTTTACTTAAAAATTAAAAAACCAATTATACCATCAAAAATGTTCAATGATATTGAAAGTGCAAAAACATGGGTCTACTCAATGAAAGAAGTACTTTTAATAGCGCAATAATTCTAAATATCATAAATGAAAAAAACCAGTAAATTATCACATTTATATGATTTATATAAATCATTTCCTGGTGTATTGGTGAAAATTAAAATTAACATAGATTTCACTGAAGAATGTCTTTTTATCTCAGAAAATTGCGATCAATTTTTCGGCTTTACAGATGTTGAATTAATGAATAATTGGGATTTATTTTTAAAATCCATTGATGTCGAGAACAAAAACCATTTCAAAAAAATAATTTTGAAAGGTTTAGCTAATCAAGAGAAAGTTATTGTTGAAGGTTATTTAACTGTGCCAAATAATGAAATTAAATGGTTTCAGTTAACAGGATCAATTATAGATAAAATAGATCACTACCTACTACAAGGAGTATACGTTGATATTACAGCTGATAAAAACAAAGAAATAAAAGACCAAAAATTAAAAGATGCATTGTTAAAACTTTCACGAAATCCAATTATTCAAACAGGCAAAATTTCAGAAATACCGTCTTATTGTGTAAAAATAATTTCAGAAACTTTGAATGTTTCAAGATCAAGCTTTTGGATTTTAAATGAAGATGAAGAATTGCTTTTTTGCGATAAAATTTTAGTGAAAGACAAATTAGATTTTGAGGATTTGTCTGCGATTAACAAAAGTAATTTGTTGAAAAGAGTTGATTATCCAACCTACTTTGATTCCCTTTTGAACGAGCCATATATTATTGCAAATGATGCATTAAATCATGAATCAACAGCATGTTTTAAAGATACCTACCTATTGCCCAATGAGATTTTTTCATTGCTAGATGTTCCAATTTTTCATAAAGGGAAAGTAATTGGTGTTTTATGCCAAGAAGAAACGAAAAATTTCAGAAACTGGGAACCTTCGGAAGTCTCATTTTTGTTTCAAATTTCGGAATTCATTTCATACGGATTTTCAATTCATGAAAGAAATCTTTTTGAGGAAGAAATGGAATTTATGAATTTAAATTTACAGCAACTTATTGAAAAAAAGACCGAAGAGATTGAATCTAAAAACAAGGATATTCTAGATAGTATTAGATATGCTGAAAGAATTCAAAAAACCATACTACCTGAAGAATCTGAATATAAATCATTCTTCTCTGATTCATTTGTACTTTACAGACCAAAAGACATTGTAGCGGGTGATTTTTATTGGTGTATGAACACACCAGAAGAATTGCTATTTGCAGTTTGTGATTGCACTGGTCACGGAATCCCTGGCGCTTTTTTGAGTATTATTTCGTACAAAATTTTGAAACGAGTGGTAGAAAAGTTTGAATTAAGAGAACCAGCAGAAATTCTTGACAAGGTAAATGAAAGTTTCAACGATCACTTTAAAAAGGAACTCAATACAATCAAAGATGGAATGGAAATTGGTTTAATTTCAGTCAAAAAAAATCAAGATGGTTCATTTTTAGTTAAATACTCCGGAGCCAACATTTCTCTTTATTACGGTTCGCCAGCGGAAGATTTCAAACTCAATAAAATCAAAGCAACAAAGCAGTCAATCTGTTTTTCTGAAACTAAACTGAAACACGAACAGTTTGAGATTGTTTTACCTAAAAATTCGATGCTCTATCTTTTTACCGATGGAATTTTTGACCAATTCGGTGGTGAAAGTGGAAAGAAAATCAAAAGAAATAAAATTGTTGAAACTATTCAAAAAAACATCAAAGAAAGCTGTGATGAACAATCAAAATTGATCTTTGACGAATTCAATTCGTGGAAAGGTGATCTTGAACAATTAGACGATATTTGTGTCGCTGGTCTAAAATTATAAATTATTGACCTTCATAAGTTTTTATTACAATGATTTCAAAACTCAAAATAATTGATGCTTCCACCGTCCTTGCAGGTCCATCAGTAGGAATGTTTTTTGCCGAATTAGGTGCTGAAGTTCTAAAAATTGAAAATCCAAATTTTCCTGATGTCACAAGAACTTGGAAATTAGCCAGTGAAAATAGAGGAAATTCTATTTCAGCCTATTTTTCAAGTATCAATTATGGAAAAAAATACAAATCATTGGACCTTAAAAATGATGCTGACCATTCAAATTTCATTGAATTGATTAAAGATGCTGATGTACTAATTACCAATTTCAAAAAGGGAGATGATTTAAAATTTAGAATTACGGATGAAGCTCTAAAAAAAATAAATCCCCAATTAATTCATGGTAAAATCTCAGGCTTTGGAGTTGATTCAGATAGAGTTGCTTACGATTTAATTCTTCAAGCGGAAAGTGGTTTCATGTCCATGAATGGTACTCCTGAAAGTGGTCCAATTAAAATGCCATTGGCACTTATTGATGTTTTGGCTGCACACCAATTAAAAGAAGGAATTTTAATTGCGTTACTCAATAGAACTGAAACTAATTTAGGTAGCATTATTCATGTATCTCTTTATGATACAGCAGTTTGTAGTTTAGTAAATCAGGCTTCTGGTTTTTTGATGGAAAACACCATTCCACAGCGAATGGGAAGTCTACATCCTACAATTGCCCCTTACGGAGAAATTTTTACAACTGCAGATAATCAACAAATAACTTTTGCCATTGGGAGTGATACACATTTTATCAAACTTTGTCATTTTTTAGGTCTAGAAAAATTACCTGAAGAAGAACAATTTAGTTCTAATCAAAATCGTGTGATTCATAGAAAAAAATTGTTCGAAATACTTCAAAATCAATTAAAATCATTTCCATCAAAAATTGTTTTAACTTGGATGCTTGAACATTTTGTTCCCTGTGGAAAAATCAGAAATTTAAAAGAAGTTTTTGAAGACCAAAGAGCTCAATCTTTCATTAGAGAAGAAATCATTGATAAAATCGATACAAAAAGAGTAAGTTCAATTGCTTTTCAATCATGGTAGAAATTAGATCCCCAAAAAATGAAAAAGAATGGGAATCTTATTATGATTTAAGATTCAGGGTTTTGCGTGCGCCGCTTTCTCAACCTCGAGGATCTGAAAAAAATGAAGGAGATAAAATAGGAATTCATTTTGCACTTTTTGAAAATAATCAAATTCAAGCAATCGCTCGTTTAGACTTAATGGAAAATAAAATTGCCCAGGTAAGATTTGTGGCAGTTGATTTTGATCATCAAGGTAAAGGTTATGGAAGGAAGATCATGTTTGCAACTGAATGTAAAAGTGAAGAATTGGGAATGGAAAAAATTATTTTGCACGCGAGAGATTACGCAGTAGATTTTTATCTCAATTTAGGTTATAAATTGATAGAACCGTCCTATAAACTTTTTGATGTTTTACAACATTTTTTAATGGAAAAGAAGGTTAAAACCATCTAATAAATTGACATTTAAATTATAATCTTTTTAGAAATAACTTGAATAAATGAGGGAAGTTGTACTGGTTTTTATTCAACAAAACCAAAGAAAAATTAACTTGGAATTGCCTTCGCCAATTTGACTTTTTAATTCAAATACAAAATTGAAGCAGTCAACAAGGTCGCAAATGACACCCATAAAATATAGGGAACAAGTAAAATCCCTGCAACTTTGTTTATTTGGTAAAACTGAATTATCGTCAAAAGAATAAAACCCCACAATAACAACATTTCAATCAAGGCAAAAGCAACCATGTGCAATGAAAAGAAAATACTTGACCAGGCCAAATTTAAAATAAATTGAATTAAAAAAAATCGAATAGCATTAGAACTAAAAATTTTGATATTTGCTTTTTCTAAACTGTCCCAGATAAGGGCAAACGCAATTCCCATAAAAGTGTAGAGGGTTGACCAAGCTGGACCAAATAACCAGTTTGGAGGATTAAATGATGGTTTATTTAGGTTTAAGTACCAATTTTTAATTTCAGAAACAGTTGCAATTCCAGACAATCCGCCAAACACCAAACAAACAAAAACACAAATTAGGATTTTAAAAATTAATTTCATTATTCAAAAAGTTTAACTGCCACACGGAATGTATTGGCATGTGCTTCAATTATTGTTTTGATATCAGGACTGTACCCCCCACCCATACTACAGACAATTGGGACATTTAATTGTTTAACTAATTGAAAAACAATTTCATCTCTTTTTTTACATCCTTCAATTGAAATATTCAATCTACCTAATTTATCTGTTTTCAAAATATCAACCCCACACTGATAAAAAATAAAATCAGGTGTTATTTCGCGTAGAATGTATTCTAAATTTTTAGCTAAAAGATTGAGGTAAACCTCATCAGTCATTCCATCCAACAACGAAACATCTAAATCTGATTTTTCTTTATGCAATGGATAATTATGGTCTCCATGCATACTGAAAGTAAAAACTTTGGAGTCATTTTTAAAAATTTCAGCAGTTCCATTTCCTTGATGGACATCTAGGTCTATAATTAAAATTTGACTCACTAAATTTTGATTCAATAACCAACGCGCTGCAATCGCTTGATCATTCAACAGACAAAATCCTTCGGCTCTATCAGAAAATGCATGGTGAGTTCCTCCTGCAATATTAAATGCTACTCCATGGCTTTCTTTTGCAAGTTTAGCGCACATCCTTGTGCCCTCCATAATTTTATATTCCCTTTCAATAAGAGCTCTAGTATGAGGAAATCCGGAAACTCTTTGTTCTCTAGGAGAAAGTTCGAGTGCATTTAGTCGATTTAAATAATCCAAATCATGCACTTCTTTTGCACAATTAAAATCTAGAGAATTAGGAACGAAGAAATTACATTCTTCTAAAGTACCTTCTAATAAAAGTTGTTTTGGCAATAAATCATATTTCTCCATTGGAAAACGGTGATTTTCGGGCAACGGATGCGCATACGATTTATCGAATGCTACTTTAATCATAAATAAATTATTGCCTAAATTAGAGAAACTAAGCTTTTTCGGAATCAGTTAATCTTTTAATTACTAATTCAAAGGTAAAAACAGACTTATCTTCAGAGATTTTCTCAAAGTTAAAATTCAAGTTAGATTTTGCCTTCATTCTCATAGTAATGAATCCTAAACCTGCACCACCTTTGTTTGAAAGAATACCTTCACTTAAGACTTGCATGTATCTTTCTTTTAACTGTATTTCATCTAAAAGGTTTAATTCGGTTAAACGTTCTCTCATAGATGGAACAAAATCATTTAAAATTAGATTTCCAAAAGTAATTTTGTAACATTCCTCGCCTTTAGCCAAAACAAGAATCCCTGATTTAACATGATCTTTATTTGGCTCACCGTGGATTTTGATATTTTGAAGACCTTCAATTAAGACAGAAAATATTTTTCTAATCATTTGTCTTTTTTCGTTTGAAGCTATCAAAATTTCTTCCGCACCTTCGCCCAAACTATTTACTAAATCCTGAGAAAACGCTCCACAATGAGACATTACTATATTTAGAGAATCCTCCTTAATATAGCGGTCACGAATAGTGTTAAACACAGATTTCGATGCAGAATCAATTATATCTTCAGTAGTGTACTTCAAAAGAATTTAATTATTAAAACAAAAATACTATTTTTTTTTAATTCAAAACAATTATTAATCAATAAGATGAACAAAACCTTGTTTAATATCCCCTTTAGGAGTTGTAACATAATAAGTATAAACCCCATTACTTAAGGTATTTCCACTCATATCTTGTCCTTTCCAATCATTTAAATAATTCTCTGATTTAAATACAATATCACCCCAACGATTTAAAATTTGTACCGAAGTATTCTTTTCTAAACCTTTGATTTCGAACTTATCATTCTTCCCATCTTCATTTGTCGTTAAAACATTTGGAATTGTTAATTCATTATAAACTGGAATTATTTTAATAATTGTTGCAGAACAACCATTTGCGTCCGTGACTAACAATATAACTTGATATGTTCCTTCTGTTACGAAAACATAGCTTGGATTTTCAATTATAAAGGTAGCTGTATCTGCTTGCCAATCCCAAGCTACAACATCAGTTGACGATAAATCAGAAAATTGAACCAAATCTCCAGGATTTACATCTAAGGGAGAATAAGAAAAATCTGCAGTCGGTACGGTTGAACTATTAATCGTAACCGGTCCATATTGTGTTTCACAACCATCAGGACCTGTTGCAGTTAAAATATAATTACCAGAAGATAAATCAGAAATGTTTAAGGTTGTTTCGGTAGAACCCGACCAACTGTATGTTGAATTAATAGAATTATCAATCAATCCTAATATTTCACCATTTCCTTGTCCACAACTTGTTTGAATCACATTGACCGCGGAACTATTAATAGATGGTCCAGAATTTAATGCAATGTTAATTGTTTCAGAATCAGTACAACCTTGATTATCTGTCACTGAAATTGTATATGTACCCGCTCCCAAACCTGCTTGACTTAATGTAGTTCCACCATTTGACCAAGTAAAAACTGGATTAATACCTCCAACAATTGTAATTCCAGAAATAGTTCCTGTATTTGAAGTACAAGCTGAAGTTGTTGAAATCAAATTTGTAATATCAATATTCATTGGTGTGCTTCCAGAAACAGTGTATGGTCCGCTTGAAACAGAACAGCCATTTGCATCTGTAACAACCAAAGAATAAGTATTTGCAACTAAATTGCTTTGATTCAATGTTCCATCAACTCCATTCCATGCAAATGTCAATCCTGATCCTGTTGTTGTAATTCCAGAAATAGAACCATCACTTCCAGCGCAAGACTCGTTAGTAATTAAAATGTTCATGTCATTAATAGTTGGCATCGGAGTATCTACGATTGAAAATGAATTTGAGATTGCTGAACATCCATTTCCATCTAAAACAGTTAAAATGTAATTACCCGCATTTAAATTTGAAATACTCAAAGTAGTCTGGGAGGTATTTGTCCAAGAGTATGAAATAGGAGCTACTCCTCCTGAAATTTGAATTCCAGAAATTGAGCCGTTATTCAATCCACAAGTCTCAGCATTTAAAATGATACCAGTAATATCAATGGTTGGTGCTACATTCAAACCAACAATAAACGGTCCACTGGTAGCTGTGCAACCTTGATTATCCAAAACAGTTAATGTATATGAACCCGCGGATAAATTTGTAATATCTAAATTCGTTTGAGAAGTGTTTGTCCAACTATTAATTAATCCAACACCATTTGAGATAATTCCAGAAATAGAACCATTCCCATTTCCGCAATTTTCGTTTGAGATAGAAACATTTGTTGCATCAATAGTTGGACCTGATGGTGATATTAAAATATAAGGACCAGCAGTTGCTGAGCAATTACTGGCGTCAGTTACCGTAAGCGTATAACTTCCTGCATTCAGATTATTTGCATTGATCGTATTTCCACCGCTGTTGCTCCAAGTAGTCGTAATTCCACCAGTTTGTGTTATTCCAGAAATTGAACCATTCCCACCTGCACATGTTGGATTTGTAATATTTACTAAACTTGCATTAATTACAGGGCCACCAGCACTTGTAATTATATATGGGCCATTTGTTGCAATGCAACCGTTTGCATCAGTGACTGTTAATATATAGTTTCCAGCATTCGCATTGGTAAGATTTGCGGAAGTGCTTGCATTACCATTCCATGTATATGTATAGTTTGGAGTTCCACCAGAAGCAGTCAGACCACTAATTGCACCATCATTTCCTGCGCAACTTACATTTGTAATAACAGCAGTACCAGAGATTACGGGATTAGTTCCAACAGTAACTTGAATTGGTTTTCTAAAACTACCAGGACAAACTCCAACATAATAAGTAGTAGTAGTATTTAGATTTGGAGTTGTATATGTCAATCCTGTATGAAAAGCAGAACCACTAAACTGATTCGTGTACCACCCAACAGTTGTTCCTGCTGGCAAAGTTCCGACAACAGTTACATTTAGAGTAACAGATCCAGATCCGCAAATTGCAGCATTCTGCACTGTTAAATCATAAAAATTCACCCCATTATTTGATAATCCTGATCCTCCTGACGTTGCTCCATTAGGCGGAAAAGCATTTACTTGGGTGCTATTTGTAATACCATTTGTACCTCCAGAAATATCTGTAGTTGCAGAACCTGCTGTTATTGAAATTTGACCTCCTGCTCCTCCACCTCCGGGACCGTCAGCTTCATTTACAGTTTGTAAAGGCCCAACAGAAAGATTTTGATTACCTCCTGCTCCTCCTTTAGCTAAAAGTCCAATACTAGAAGGTACATTACCATTGTTTGAAATGATAATTGCACCTCCTCCTCCTCCTCCGCCTGCGCCGTCGTTTCCAAACTTTGATGCCAAAGTCGCAGTTAAATTTGAAGCATTTGAAGCGACACCATTTGCACCGTTTGCTTCAATCGTGCAAGTTGTAGAATTTTGACCTGAAATTGCACCAAAAACTTGCAACAGGACAATTCCACCGCCTATTCCACCTGCACCACCAAAATTATTATCTTGATCACCAGCGCCACCGCCACCTCCCATGAAAACGCGAGTCGCGTCAAAAGCCAAAGGTTTACCACCTAAACCACCGTTATTTCTCCTATAATCCCCAGACCATGCCAATTGATTTGGTCCAAGCACAGCTTCATTTTGATTTGAATTTGAATAGCTGTATCCACCACGACCTCCACCAGCACTGTTAACACCACCAATTGGAACAGCTTCTAGATTCCAAATAGCATTGTATGTTGGATTTGGTACTCCTTTTCCCGTGTAAACTCCTGAACCAACATTTGATCCACCTCCACCTCCAGAATTATGGTGGCTTGCACCACCACCTCCATTGGCAGGTGCAGAGACACCAAATCTAGAATATAATGCAATATATTCCGAGGTGTAACCCCCAATTCCTTCTCCTTTTTCTGAAGCTGCATCACTGCTTGAAGTGCCAGGAAATGGAAAATCATTCACACTTCCAGCACCAGCTGTTGAAGATACATTGTCAACTTGTTGACCACCTCTAAAACCTTTGCCATTTGCTTCGATTTTCCCTCCAGCATTAATTACTAAATTTCCATCAACTTCAATTACAACTACCCCACCTGATGTTCCATTCCAAGAAGTAGGAACAATACTAGCAGCAGCGTTAATTGTCAATTGACTGAATCTAGGAACTCTAATAACCTGAACTTTTCCTGAAACAACATAACTATTTTTAAGTCCACAAGTAAGATTTATCGTTGTACCAGAAACTGAAGCTACTTGTGCATATTCATATTTTCCTGTTTGATTATAATTTGTTACTTGTCCCCAAAGATCAAGAAAATTGGCCCAATCTCCAGCGTGTCCAGTTGCTGTGGTGTAGTTACCTCCCCAATCTACGGTTGCAGTAAGATCAATATCTAATGTAGCTCCTTGCATTTGAATAATTAAAAGTAAATCACCAGAAGACAAAGCGGTTGTTAAGACAGAATTGGTAAGTACTCCATCTGTGACTGTGATGGATGATTGATTTGAATTTGCATTCGTAGTCAAGGAAGTATATGAATTTACAATTGTGTTTGTAGTATTTGCAGTATAGATACCATTCTTTGCTCTTTGAGCAATTGAATCATTTAAAAATAAGCACAATACACCTAGGAGAAAGATGGTTTTCATAGTCTTTATTTGTTTTTGCAATTTAATTTCAAAAAGAACAAGATTTAAAATTTAATTTTGTTCTTCAAATCTATTCAAATTTAGATAATATTCAATAAAATTAAGACGTAAAGGAAGTTAAAAAAGTTGGTATTACCTTAATTTTTCACCTTCAATACTGTGAAAATACTACTTACGGCTGGACAAATTTGAGAATTTCTTAACGTCAAGTCTAAAATCTGATACATATTTTTGCGATTCGTATGGGGATATTCCCTGCATGCGAGGGGTCTATCTTCATATATATCGCAAGTATTATCGTTGCTTAAAAAAGTACAAGGTGATTGTTTTAGAACATAATCTTTGTCTTCATCAACTTTCAAATAACTTTCTATAAATTTTCCAATTGGCATTCTCATTTTTGAGGAAATTCTTTTGATATCGATATCTCGAAAGATGGGACTTGTTGTTTTACAACAATTGGCACAAGCCAAGCAATCTATTTTTTTAAATACTTTTTCATGTTCTTTGTGAAAAGAATTGTCTAATTCTCTGTGATTTGATTTTTTAAACTTTTGAACTAATTTCTTGTTTTCTTGAAATTCTTCACTTGCTTGAGTCAATAAATCCTTGTAAATCATTTTACAAATTTAGAAAATTAAGTCAAAAATGTAAAATCATAAGGAAAGCTATTACTTTTATCCCGAAATTCAAAGTCTCAATGGAAAAATTTGATTTGGTGGTGATTGGTGGTGGTCCTGCAGGTTATTCTGCTGCAATGCGGGGAATCGACTTCAACAAAAATGTTTGTTTGATAGAAAAGTTCAGGGTTGGTGGAGCTGGCGTGTATAATGGTGCACTTTCTTCTAAAACCATGTGGGAATTATCTAAAAAAGTGAGTGATATCAATGACACCATTGGAAATTCAATAGAAAGAATAAAATATGAAATTCCTTGGAAGGATGTCCAAAACACATTAGAAGAAGCAGTTTTCGAAAGAAAATTCCAATATTCGTGTCATATTTCTCTTCTGCAAAATGAAACAAAAAATATCCAATTTGACTACAAAAGAGGCGCTGCAAAACTACTTTCAAAACATGAAATCGAAATTGAAAATGAAGGCGAAAAAAAAATAATTTGGGCTGAAAACATCATTTTAGCAACAGGAAGCAGACCAAGAGCCATTCCAAACATTGAAGTTGATGAGAAGATCATTTTAACCAGTGATGGAATTGAGCATATTGAAAATTATCCAGAAAGTTTGGTAATTGTAGGTGCTGGAGTAATTGGTTGTGAATATGCTACAATCTTCTCTAATTTTGGTAAAACGAAAGTTTATATCATCGACCGCCAAGATAGAATCTTACCATTTGAAGATAAAGATATTTCTGACTTGGTTAGCAAAAACATGGAGAAAAACGGTGTTGTTGTGCACCACAATGCTTCACTGTTTCGAATGGAAATAAAAAATGGAAAAGTTGAATATGAACTTTCTTATCCTGACAAAGAAAATGAAATCATTCAAGTTGAAAAAGCACTTTTGTCCGTTGGAAGAATTCCAAATATCGAAAAACTTGGTCTAGAAAACGCAGGTGTAAAAATGTCTCAAAGAGGAATGCATATTGGAGACAATGATACCCAAACAAATATTTCGAACATCTATGCAGTTGGGGACGTTTCAGGGAGAATTGCGCTGGTAAATATGGGTGAAATCGAAGCGAGACATGCCGTTGAAAAGATTTTTGAAAACACCCAAGAGCGAATCAGTTATGATAATGTTTGCACCATCATGTTTCTAAATCCAGAAGTGGCAGCAGTTGGACTCAATGAACAACAATGCATTGAAAAAAACATCCCTGTAAAAGTCGTTAAAATTGATTACTCAGTCATAGCTAGAGCCATTGCCATGCGCAAAACACAAGGATTTTTTAAAATAATAGTTACCAACGACAAGGAAATGAAGATTCTTGGAATGCGCGCAGTTGGTGAACATGCATCTTCTACTATTCAAGCTGTTGGATTGTTAATCAAAATGAACGCTGGAATTGAAGTGCTTTCAGAATTAATTCATCCCCATCCTTCGATCGTGGAAGGAATTCAGGAATGTGTGCGCATGTTGTTAAATAAGTCCATTTTTAAAACCGCTGTCTTCAAGGATAAATTGGCCTGTTATTCACTAGTTAATGGGATAAAAACGCCTTTAGAAAGGTTGTAAACTTGGCTATTTATTATTCATCCCAATTACTTGACTTACAGTCATCGCGATGATTACCGTATTGAAAATAAATGCAATAATTGAATGGATTAAAACCAATCTTCTAACCCCTTTTGATGTAATCACAACATCAGAAACTTGAAATGTCATTCCAATAACAATAGAAAAATAGGTGAAATCAAAATAATCTGGTAGTTCGTCTTCAGGAAAAATCAATCCTTTCGCATGTTTTGAAAATTGCTTGTTATTGTCACCATAATATAGGTGCGCATATCGAACCGCAAAAGCCAAATGCACCATCAACCAAGAAAATCCAACGGCTAATATACATAGAATAGAACCAATAATTGAACCGGATTGCCAAGAGTTTGTATTGTTTATAAAACTTAAAACACTCAACAAGCCAATTAAACACGCTGACACAACAAAGGCAAAAAGAATCCAACTACTGACGTCTTCCTTGGCACATTGCTTTTGAATTTGCTTTGCATCCGACTTAGAGAATAAAATGAGATTAAAAATCAAATATGAAATCCCAAATATATTCCAAGACAAAACGAAACTCAAAGCCCACTCAAAATTTTGATAAAAAGAAATTGAGAACACAAGCAAAGCAAAAAACAAACTTGCTACATATTTTCTTACCGCAGTTTTTGTCATTTCAAAACGTTTATAAGAGTAAAGGTAACAATGAAACTTGGATAGTCACAAATAGATTTTCTTGAGAATTTAACATTTGTTTAATATCTTTCTTATTTTTGGGAAGTCATGAAATTTATTTTCTTATTTCTCTCTAGTTTTTTACTTAGCGCAAGTGCTTGGTCTCACAGCTATTATTTTGGATTTGCTGAGATACAGTACAATGAAATCAACCATTCTTTGGAAACAACCATCGTACTTTCTGCGCATGATTTAGAAGATGTATTAATGAAATCAAACGCAATCGATCAAAGTTTAGAATTTTTGATAAACGATTCTCTCGCAAATTTGGAAATTGAAAAATTTATTTTAAAATCTTTTCAAGCAGAGTTTGACAATCAAAATGTAGATTTCCATCTATTGGGCTACGAAATTTCAGCAACTGGAATGATTCAAATTTACCTTTTAGCTGAAAATGTATTTATAAAAGAAAAACTAAACATCACTTTTAGCACAATGATGGATGTTTTTGAAGCACAACAAAATAAATTGACTTTCATTCAAAATAATAGTAAACAATCGGCAGTTTTTCTGCAAAATCAGAAATCATCTCTCATTTATTTGAAAAATTAACTCCATGAAAATATTTCTATCTTCAAGTCTATTAGTTCTAAGTATAAGCAGTTTTGCTCAAACAAAATTTGCTCAATTAGATATTGAATTACCAACTCCCAATGAATTTAGAACCGCAGCAGGTGCTCCAGGAAATCATTATTATCAGCAAAAGGCAGATTATAAAATTGATTTGGTTTTAGATGACGAAAAACAAATGATTCGAGGAGAAGAAATCATCACTTACACCAACAATTCTCCCGATAAATTAGAATATTTGTGGTTGCAATTAGACCAAAATATTTACGCGCAAAATTCTGATTCAAAATTAATTGAGGTCGAAAAAATGGAAGATTTCAAAAGCATCAATGATGTAAAAAGAAAAATGTTCTATTACGACGGTGGCTTCAAAATCGAATATGTGCAAGCAACAAACGGTCAAAATTTAAAATATTTCATCAACAAAACGATGATGCGCATTGATCCACCGCAAGCATTGGGGCCAAATCAAAGTATTTCCTTCAAAATCAAATGGTGGTACAATGTCAATGATAGAGACAAAGTTGGAGGAAGATCAGGATTAGAATATTTCCAGAAAGATAAAAATTACCTTTATACAATTGCACAATTCTTCCCAAGAATGTGTGTTTACAATGACGTTGAAGGTTGGCAAAACAAACAATTTTTAGGCAAAGGAGAATTTACGCTTCCTTTTGGTGATTACAATGTCAGCATCACTGTTCCTGCTGACCACATCGTTGGTGCAACTGGAGAATTGCAAAATGCTTCCTCAGTATTAACTGCCGAACAAAAATCGAGAATGAAAACAGCTTCGACTTCTGATAAACCAGTATTGATTGTTACGCAAGCTGAAGCTGAAGAAAACGAAAAAGAAGGCACGTCAAAAACCAAAACTTGGATCTTTAAAGCAATCAATGTGCGAGATTTTGCATTTGCAAGTTCAAGAAAATTCATGTGGGATGCACAATCCGTAAAAATTGGCGGAAAATCCATTTTGGCGATGTCTTATTATCCAAAAGAAGGAAATCCTTTGTGGGAAAAATATTCTACCAAATTGGTTGCACATACTTTAAAAACATATTCAAAATATACCGTTGATTATCCTTATCCCGTCGCCATCTCTGTGCATTCTAAACAGATCGGGATGGAATATCCAATGATTTGTTTCAATGGTGGTCGTCCTGAGGAAGATGGAACGTATTCAGAAGAAACAAAATACGGCATGTGGGGCGTGATTATCCATGAAGTTGGACACAATTTCTTCCCTATGATTATCAATTCTGACGAAAGACAATGGTCGTGGATGGATGAAGGATTAAATACTTTTGTACAATATTTGACAGAACAAGAATGGGAACGCGGATATCCATCTCGCCGTGGTCCAGCTTATATGATTGCAGATTACATGCGCGGAAATCCAAAGTTTATTTCGCCAATTATGACCAATTCTGAGTCTATTTACCAATTTGGAAATAATGCCTATGGAAAACCTGCCACTGCATTAAACGTTTTAAGAGAAACAATCATGGGTCGCGAACTTTTTGATTACGCTTTTAAAATGTATTGCGAAAGATGGAAATTCAAACATCCAACGCCAGCAGATTTTTTCAGAACGATGGAAGATGCTTCTGCAGTGGATTTAGATTGGTTTTGGAGAGGTTGGTTCTACTCTACCGAGTTTGTTGATATTTCATTAGATGACGTAAATCATTTTGAATTAAACACACAAGACCCAATGGTTGAAAAGCAAATCAACAAAGAAAAGGTTGCTCAAAAAGATCAATTTATTGGAGATACAAGAAATAAAACAAGCATCGAAAAAACGGTAAATGAATTGGATCCAACAATTGATGATTTTTATGCCAAACGTAAAATTTATGAAGCAGATGCATTGGATAAAAAACAATACGAAGAGTTGAAACAAAAAATGACTCCAGAAGAATTGAAATTATTGAATAGCGGAAAAGAATTTTACGAATTAAAAATCAGTAATAAAGGCGGATTGGTTTCTCCTGTTATCATTCAAGTAACATTTGAAGATGGAAAAACGGATGTCATCAGAATTCCTGCTGAAATTTGGAGAATGGACGAAACACAAGTTTCAAAAGTTTTGATTTTAGACCAAAAAGTGAAATCAATAAGAATAGATCCATTCTTAGAAACTGCTGATTGTGATTTGGATAATAATTCGTGGCCAACTGCTGTGCAACCAACAAGATTCCAATTATTTCAACAACAAAAAGACAAAGAAAACCCGATGCAACGCCAAAAAAGAGTTGAAGAATTGGGTAAATAAAGTCTAAACTTCGGAATTGAAATAGTTTGAATAAAAATCATTGGGCTTTATTCCTAACTTTGTGGCGTGAATTACAATCAATATTTTGTCAATGCAGGACTTGAGCGTCCAACTGACATGCAATCCGTTTACTTCCAAGATAAAAGTCCTTTTTCAATATTGCTCGCCAATACTGGAAGTGGAAAAACATTGGCATATTTAATCAAATTAATCGAAATTTTAGAGAAAGCTCCTGAAAATGAGCAAATCTTAATACTTTGTCCAACACGCGAATTGGCACATCAAGTTGCTAAAAATTGGAGTTCATTAAAAACAGAAATCAAAACTGTTTTATGTTATGGCGGACATTCCTACAAAAATGAAGCCCAACAAATGGAGCAAAATCCAAGAGTGATTGTTGCAACACCAGGACGAATGTTGGACCATTTCCGAAGAGAAACCAAAGGTTTAAAAGGATTTTCACATCTGATCATTGATGAGTACGACAAAACCCTTGAAATGGGATTTTTAAGAGAAATCAATGAAATTTACTCTTACGGAAATGAGATTAAATCAATACAATTAATCAGCGCGACTAAGATTGATGAGTTGCCAGAAATTATCAAAGGATTTACGTTTACTACGCACGATTTTCTTGAAGCAGAAAAACCGGATATTTCTTTTCATGGCATCAAAGCAGACGGTCACGATAAACTTTTTGCATTGGTTTCATTTTTAGCTACTTTAAAACCAAGTCCAACTTTGATCTTTTGTTCACATCGTGAAGCGACTGAACGAATTTCCAAACACTTAATTGAATATGGAAAAAGTAATGTTCTATTTCACGGCGGAATGGAACAACCTGAAAGAGAACGAGCTTTAATTAAATTCAAAAATGGAAGTGAAAATTTGTTGGTTTGTACAGATTTAGCTGCTCGAGGATTGGACATTCCAGACATCAGCTATGTTGTTCACTATCAATTCCCTCATACCTTGCAGGATTTCACGCACAGAAATGGTCGTACGGCAAGAATGCAAAAAGATGGAAAAGTTTATTTGGTACATTCTGAAGATGAACCATTGCCAGAATACACAAATTCCTTGCAAATTAAAAATGAGAAAGTTCCAGAAATCATTGGTCATTTTCAAGAAACTGGATGGACAACTTTGTACTTGAGTGTTGGCAGAAAAGACAAAATTCGCAAAATGGACATTGCTGGATTTTTCATGAAAGAAATGGATTGTGACGCAACTGAAATTGGAATCATCGAAGTGTTTGATTCTTATAGTTATATTGCAATAAAAGCGAAAAAATACAATAAAATCAAAGCGCTTTTTCACAAGAAAAAAATCAAAAAAATTAGCGTTAAAATTTCAGTGTGTCGTTAATCAATTGTTTAGCAAAAAATTACATTTAATCATTCAAAGATATAATTTGTTCATTGGTGATTCAAAATCAACCATTGAACATTATTTTTCGTTATTTTTGAATAAAAAATAAACTATGAGTCATAATTTATATTTAGTACCCCATGATTTCACAAGTGTTGGTGACGTTGCATTAAAATATGCCATGCACATTGGTAAACACGTTAAAACGGAAATTCAAGTTGTACATATAGTTTCTGATAAAAGTAAAATTGCCGCAGCCAAACAAAAATTGGATTCTATTCTTGAAGGCTTTCCAAAAGAAACAAATGTGATTTTAACTTCTTTGGTTGAAGTTGGGACAATTTTTGAAGACATTGGCAAAATCGCCAAAAGGGAATATGCACAATTGATCATCATGGGAACGCATGGTCAAGTAGGAATGCAAAAATTATTTGGAAGTCACGCAATGAAAGTGATTACCAGCTCGAATGTGCCTTTTTTGGTTGTTCAAGAAAAAACACCTTTAATTGAAATCAAGAAAATTATTGTTCCGATTGATTTAACGGCAGAAAGTCTTCAAATCACAAATGTTGCTGGAGATCTAGCGATGATGTTTAATGCAGAATTACACATTGTGACTGAAAAAGTGACTGATCCATTGCAAAGTAAAAAAATGGCAACGCGTATTTTATTGGTTAAAAATCAATATGATGATAGAAAATTAGTTTCTAATGTGACGCACTTTGATGGCGGCGGTTCATTTCAAAAGAAAATTATTGATTACACAAAAACAAATCAAGGAGATTTAATCGCTTTGGCATATCACACAGAAAGTTTGTTGCCTCAATTTGACAAATTTGCGCAATCATTGATGACTAATGAATTGAATTTGCCTTGTGCGATTATCAATTCAAAATCAGCGTCAAGTTCGTACTTTTAAAATCTTAGATTGATAAATTGCAAAGGTTATTAGGTTTCACTTGGTAACCTTTTTTTGTGCTTAAATAATTCTAATATTGATATTTCAGAAAATATTCAAACATACTTGAATATTCCTACCTTTGTGCTTTACAAAAAATTATGATGCATCTCGGTCAATACAATAAACTTACGATATTACGTTTCACCAATCCCGGCGCTTATTTGGGCGATGACGAAGACAATGACGTTTTGTTGCCTACCAAATATTTGACTCCAGATTTATCTATTGGAGATGAAATCGAAGTTTTTTTATACCTTGATTCTGAAGATCGATTGGTTGCAACAACAGAAAAACCATTGATTGAATTAAATTCATTTGAATTTCTAAAAGTCAAAGAAGTAACTCATTTTGGTGCTTTCTTGGATTGGGGTCTTGAAAAAGATTTACTCGTTCCTTTCAAAGAACAAAGTTTGAAAATGGAAGAAGGTAAATATTACCTTGTTTATTTATATTTAGACGAAGCCACGCAAAGATTGGTCGCTTCAGCCAAAGTGAAAAAGTTTTTTGAAACAGAATTAATTGTTGTCAAAGAAAAAGACGAAGTGGATGTATTGATCTGTGAAACAACAGATTTAGGGAAAAACGTTGTTGTAAACGATACCTATAGCGGCCTGATTTATAACAGTGATATTTTCAGATTTTTGAAACGCGGAGAACGTTGCAAAGGGTATGTCACCAAAGTTCGTGAGGATGGAAAATTGGATATTTCGTTGGAAAAACCTGGATTTCAGAAAATTGAGCCAAACAGTGAAATTATCTTGAAATATTTGGAAAAAAACGAAGGAAAACTGCGTTTGACAGACAAAAGTGATCCAGATGCAATCCGTGATACTTTAGGAATGAGCAAAAAAACATTCAAGCAAGCACTTGGGAATTTGTACAAGCAAAGATTGGTTGAAATTCATGAAGACCATATTTCTTTGGTCTAATTCATGATTTACAAACTCATCAATTCTTTAAAACGAATGGCTTGACGGCGAGAAATTTCAACTTTTTCTCCGTCTTTCAAACTTACTTGAAGTCCACCGTTGAACCAGTTTTCGACACTGCTGATCCAATTTAAATTGATGATGAATTTTCGATTAGCCCTAAAAAACAATTTTGGATCTAGACGATCTTCCAAACTGTTTAATGAACGCAAAATTAACGGTCTAAATCTATCAAAATAAACTTTTACGTAGTTTCCATCAGATTCAAACATGCGCACTTCAGCGATATCGATGAACCAGCATTTTTCACCATCTTTGATGAAAATTTTATCTCCTGCTTGCAAAACCTTTTCTTTTTGGGCTGGCAAAGAATTTAATGTGGTAGCAAATTCTTCTTCAGGTTGTTGCACTTTCTGAATAGTTTCCTTTAATCGTTCAGGATCAACAGGTTTTAGCAAATAATCTAATGCTTTGACTTCAAATGCTTTCAAGGCAAATTCATCGTAAGCAGTGACAAAAACGACTTTTGGAATTTCATCTAACTTTTTCAACATATCGAAACCATTCATTCCTGGCATTTGAATGTCTAGAAAGATTAAATCTGGCTTATGCTCTTTGATTTTAGCAATTCCTTCTTCTGGATTTTTGGCCTCATCCACAATTTCTATAAAACTAAATTGAGCAAGCAAAGATTTTAATTCTTCCCTTGCTAATCTTTCATCATCAATGATTATAACTCTCATATCTTCATTTTTATGCTGCAAATGACATGCTCATCATTTTGAAATAATTTAAATAAAGCATTTCCATTATACTGTAAATCTAATCTTCTTTTAGAATTCTCAATTCCAATTCCAGTGTCTACCTGAAATCCCAATTCACCTGAATTCAAAACAATCAATTCAATCCAATTTTCATCAATTCGTTTCGTAGAAATAACAATTTTCCCTCCTTCAACAATTTTGGAAATTCCGTGTTTGATGGCATTTTCAGCTTGCGTTTGCAAAATAAAAGGAGGAACCAGAATTTCATTCAGTGATGCATCAATTTCCCAATAAACTTCTAGTCGTTCTTCAAATCGAATCTTTTCAAGCTCTAAATAACTTTTGACAATTTGTAGTTCTTCTGCCAAAGTGATAAATTCATTCTTTCCTATAACCAACGAATTACGAAGGAGATTGGACAATGTTGTAACTGATTGTTTGGCTTTTGCAGGTTCTAAATCAATCAAAGCACGGATACTATTCAAAGAGTTAAACAAAAAATGTGGATTCAATTGGGAGCGCAAAGTTTTCAATTCAATTTCGTTTTGACTTGATTGTAATTGTAAATTATGCAATTCTTGGTCGATTGACATTTTAAAAAAATGGTACGTAAAATAGATTGCATTCCACAAGATCATCAATAATGTGGTGCTCAAAATATCAATCAAAAGTTCCAGGTTAAAAACTGAATTGCTGAAAATATTTTCACGTTCTACAATCCAAGAAGTGATATGAATTAAGGCAACAAAAATACTTGCGCAAATGATTGAAATAGAGACAATTCTTGGTACCAGCGGTCCAAATTTAAGTCTAAGCCAATTTCTATTTAATAGAAATAAACGCATTAAATGTGTCACTGCTAATCCGGAAGCGATCATTAGCAACAATGAAATCCAAAACTGCGAATTCATTTTGGCTGGATTGTCGGCATATGTTGCGAGAATTGTCAACATTGCATAAACCAACCAACCGCCAAGTTGAGCGCCCCAATAAAGAATTTTGGATGTTTGCATATCAACAAAGATAAACGCTTCATCGATTTATTTTTCAACTTCAGTATAGATGGCTTTATTTTTGTTTCAGCGGATTGCTGTATGGATATTTCCTAAATTTGTTCCGAATGATTTCAAATTTGCTGCAAATAAAAACCCACTTGTTGATTTCAATTGTTCTTTTTTGGAAAATCACGTTTTCTTTTGGACAGTTTAAATCATCACCCGCTCTTGGTTTTCAATTAGGTGCTTTAGTGCAATTCGGTTCGCACATCAATGCGTTGGGAATTTCTGGAAATGTTTATTACACTGATTTCTTCTACCAATTCAATGTTTCATCCCAATTGAAATATAATTTCACCAGTTTAGGAAATCGCAGACATTTTTGGGAAAATCGGACTGCTGCTGGATTGCTTATATTGGCTGGAAAGAAAAATCTTACACCTGATTTTCAATTTGATGCGTTGAATCATCAAACCAATTTCTCCAAAAGTCTTGGATATAATTATATTTGGTATTTTGACCAAGTAGGAACTTCGCAACGTTCCGGTGGTTGGGGTTTACACATCAATTATTTTTCTTTTCTTTTTGAAAATGATGTATTTGGAGGTCAAAGCAAAGATCGATTCAGAACGGGAATTATTCAATTGAACTATCGATACCGAGACTGGAAATTCTTCACCAATCTTAATCTTTGGACAGGAGAAACCGCCAAATCATTCTGGAATAAAACTCCATTGCCTAAATGTCCAAGTGGCTTTAGAAGCCTTGAAAATTTGCCTTATGGAAAAACGAGTCATGGGATTTTATCGGTAGGCTTTTATAGAAATTTCCTAGAAAAACAAAATGCTAGTTTTAAAATTGGTATTGACAGTGAGCACATTCGTCATGCAACACAAAATCGATTTGCGCATGATTTATTGATTTTACCAAAAAACATCGAACGAAATACGCCACATTACCCGAGATTGAATGAGGAAGGAAAACCAGTTTTTAATAAATCAGAAGTTCGAAAATCGAAAATTTATTTTCAGACTGGAGTTAACGCTATTTGGAGCGAGTGAAATATCGCCATATTCCGATTTAAGCGATAAAATTACAAACCTGCTTTTTCTTTCGGATAAGCATTGAACGTTCCATTTCCAGTAGCAATCAATTGACTATTTTGGTTAAAAACTTTCGCTTCAATCACTAAGATTCTGTTTCCTTTGGAAATAACGGTCGCATTTGCAGTTAATGAATCACCCAATAAAGCGGGCGATAAAAAGTGTGTGCTCATTTCCAATGTTGAAACCACTTTGTCATCTTCACAAACTGCACTTAAGCCTGCAACACCTAATGCAGCATCCATGAGCGAGGTAATTACTCCACCATGAGCAGCTTTCGGAGTGGCCAAATGACCTGAATCGATTGTGAGGTAATATTCAATAATTCCTGCTGATAATACATAGAAATTCATTCCAATTAATTTTCCAAATTGATTGTATTCAATATACTTTTGAATCAATGGATGATTTTGTAAATCGCTCATGATAATATCTTAAGAGAGTGCTGGCATCGCAATTTTTGCGTCACCGAATTCCTTATATATTTTTTCGTTGATATTAAATGTTACTGATGCATGATCGTCGGTTTTAACCCAGACACGCAATATCATTTGTACAGTTCCAACACCCAAATCTCCCACGCCAACAAATGGACCCGGCTCTACAATGATTCTAGGTTCTTCAGTAATGATTTTGTGTAAAATATCTTTCACCAATTTCAAATCATTGCCATAATCAATTCCGATACTGAAATCTGCTCTGCGAACTTGTTCACGTGTGAAATTTACAATATTTCCGTTGGCAACAGGTCCGTTCGGTAAAATAATCACTTTGTTATCAGCGGTATGCAAATAAGTATTGAAAATCAAAATTTCTTTAACCGTTCCTGTTTCAGTTAATGCTTTGATAGTATCGCCTACTTTGAACGGTTTGAATGCCAAAATCATTACTCCACCAGCAAAATTGGAAAGCGTTCCAGAAAATGCCATACCAACAGCCAAACCAGCAGCTCCTAAAATGGCGACAAAAGAAGTCATTTCAATTCCCAACTGATTGATTCCAGTCACAACAACCAAAACCTTCAAAACCATTGAAGTTAAACTAGTCAAAAAAGTCACTAAACCTTCGTCAGTATTGCTTTTTTGAAGCACTTTGCGAACAGTTCTTGCTGCCATTTTTGCTAACCAAAAACCAACCACAAAAATGATGACAGTAATCAATAAATTAGTCCCCCATTTGATCAACAATTGATTGATTTCAGCAGGTTTATAATTGAAAATTTTCTCAATGCTTGAAATAGGTGTGTTCTTTATAATCGAATCGGACAAAGCCATGAATTATCAATAAAAATATGAATTGTAGTTATTCAAAAATCAAGGGAATTTTGGGAATTTTTGAAAGTTTGGATCTCTTTTTTCTAAAAATGCATGTTTTCCTTCTTGCGCTTCTTCAGTCAAATAATACATCAACGTTGCATCTCCTGCCAATTCCATCAATCCATGTTGTCCGTCTAATTCAGCGTTCAATCCTCTTTTAATCATTCTGATTGCCAAAGGACTGCGTTTCATAATCGTTCTGCACCACTGAACAGTTGTCTCTTCCAATTGATCGAAAGGAACAACTTTGTTTACCATTCCCATATCTTCTGCTTCTTTGGCTGTATATTGTTCGCACAAGAACCAAATTTCACGTGCTTTTTTCTGTCCAACACAACGTGCTAAATAAGATGAACCAAAACCACCATCAAAACTTCCCACTTTAGGACCAGTTTGTCCGAAACGCGCGTTTTCCGAAGCAATGGATAAATCGCAAACAACGTGTAAAACGTGTCCACCACCAATTGCATAACCATTTACCATCGCAATTACAGGTTTAGGCATTGAACGAATGGCTTTGTGTAAATCCAATACATTTAAACGAGGGACACCATTTTCAGAAATGTAACCTCCTACTCCTTTCACATTTTGATCTCCACCAGAACAAAACGCTTTGTCTCCTTCACCTGTCAAAACGATCACACCAACGTCATTTCTCTCGCGACAAATATTCATGGCATCTAGCATTTCCATGTTCGTTTCAGGTCTAAAAGCATTGTAAACTTTTGGTCTATTGATTGTTATTTTCGCTATTCCTTCAAAGAAATCAAACTTGATATCTGTGTAGTTTTTGATTGTTGTCCAATTGAATTTACTCATGATTGAAAATTTTGCTCAAAAATACAAAGAGCTGATGAAAATGCAGCAAAAAAAAGACTTTCAAAATCAAGAATTCTTTATTTATTTTCGCTACTTCTCAAAAATTTTATTTTAGAATCAATCCTATTTTCTTTTGACTATTTTTGAAGTAAATTGAAATTTTAAAATTTAAACTTAAATCAATGGAGCGAGTGCAAATTAAATTCAAAGTTATCGTTATTGTTTTAGGAATATTGATTCTTCAATCTTGTTGCAGATATCGTCCTGTTCTTTGGGAATATCCACAATATAAATATGCAGCTGATTCCACTTATTCTCGAGCAATCACAAGCGATTCGAAAAATATTTACATAGGAAATTCTGATGGATATGTTTATCAAATAAATTTGAAAAAGGACAAAACTAAACAAATTACTAGTCTACCAATTGCTGAAATTAGAGACATTGCTGTAACTGGTAAGAAAACAATTGTTGCCATGCAATCAAATGATTCAAGTGTTATTTTGAATCTCGAAAAGAAAAAAGAGAAATTTCAATCGATTTCAAACAAAGTGGTATTTTTAGACGGAATGGATATTTTACCTTCGGGAAAGGGTTTTTTGATGGGTGATCCAGTAGATGGATATTTCACGCTTTACAAAACGAATGATTTTGGTTTACATTGGTCTGAAATTTCTCCCAAATTACCTGCTGAAAATGGGGAAGCAGGTTTTGCAGCAAGTGGCTCAACTGTTCGATGCTTGAATGATTCGACTTTTGCTTTTGTGAGCGGAGGAATGAAAAGTAGATTTTTTAAAACATCAAATGCAGGAAAAACATGGCAAATTACTGAATTAAACTATCCAAAATCGAACGGAAGCGGACCTTTTTCTTTGTGTTTTATCAATGAAAAAGAAGCGGTAATTGTTGGGGGTGAATATACCCAACCCACAAATTCAGACAATACGAGTTTTTACACTTTCGATGGAGGTTTGACTTGGTTGCCATCAGAAAAACCAACGTTGGGATATCGATCATGCGTCATTTTTTGTGAGGGAAACTTATATGCTTGCGGTACAACTGGTATTGACATTTCGACAGACCTTGGAAAAAATTGGGAGTCATTTGTAGAAGGAAATTACTTTGCAATGCATGAGAGAAATGGTATTATTTACGCTTCTATTCCAAGGGGAAAAATTGAAATAATTCAAGTCAAAGCTTCGAAGAAAAATTTCAAATAGGATTTATTTATTTTTCTTTTTCAGGAATTAAACTCATTGCACGCTCCGTGATTGCAGTAATTGACAAACTTGGATTTACACCAATATTTGCTGAAATCATACTTCCGTCGCAAATGAGCATATTTTGATAGTTAAAAACATGGTTATTAGAATCAATAACACCTTCATTATCGTCTTTTCCCATACAGGCACCACCTAAAATATGTGCCGTCGTTGGAATTCCAAAAAGCGTTTCGCTGCTCATCACCATTGCTTTGCCATCAATGATTTTCTCCACTTTCTTTGCAATTGATTGGGCGATAGGATTAAAAGCAGTTGGCGCTTCTCCCGCTTCAATTTTCGTCTTTTTATAACCCAATTTTGTTCTTTTCATTTGCAACGTTGAATCAATACTTTCCATGTAAAGCAAAATATGTGTCCGCTTGCTCCAGTCGTCTACAAAAAATGCCTTGAAATTATCGACCGGATGAGAAATCAAATCTTTCATCATATTAAGAAATCGACTAAAAATTGATTTTCCTTGAACCATGGGAGCCATAAAAATTCGCCAAAATCCTGAGCCATCAGAATATTTAACAGGTTCAACATGGCGATTTTCATCAATATTGATGATGGACCCAATGGCAATTCCTTCCGAAAAAGAGGTGTTTTTGTCAAATGTAGTGACGCCAATCAAACTTTCAGAATTGGTTCTAACTCCTTTCCCTAAAGTTTCGGACAGATTTGGCAAAGAGGATTCCTTTAATTTCAAAAGTAAATCCATGGTACCCAAAACGCCACCAGCAAAAATGACTCCTTTGGCTGTAACAGAACCTTTTTTAGGAAAACTTTTCAATGATTCTTTGAATTTTATTTTGTAACCCTCGCTCCCATCATGATTCAAGGGAATAACATCATAAACCACTGTCTCGGCTTTAATTTCACAACCCAATTGCTGCGCCAAATACAAATAATTCTTGTCAAGGGTATTTTTAGCATTGAAACGACAGCCCAACATGCAACCGCCGCATAATTTGCAGCCAGTTCTGTCCGGACCTTTTCCTTCGAAATAAGGATCTGGAACCGTTTCACCAGGTTTACCAAAATAAACTGCAACATCGGTTTTTTCGAAACTGTCCTTTTTACCCATTTCTTCAGCCAAAGTTTGCATCACTTTGTCGCTTTTACTCATGTAAGGATGAATTTCTGCGCCCAACATTTTCTTGGAAACGGCGTAAAATGGTTGCAAATCGTTTTCCCAATCGACCAAGCCTTTCCAAGAACCAGAATTGAAAAATCCTGACTTTGGAATTGGTAAGGTATTGGCATAAACAAGCGAGCCACCACCAACTCCTGTTCCACTTAAGACAGCGACGTGGCGAAAAAATGTCAAATTAAAAATCCCTTGAAATCCCAATTTTGGGGCCCACATCCATTTCTTTAAATTCCAATTCGTTTTAGGGAAATCTTCCGGTTGATTGAACCATTTTCCTTGTTCAATCACCAACACTTTATATCCTTTTTCAGAAAGTCTCAGTGCAGAAACAGACCCACCAAAACCACTGCCGATAATCAGGTAATCATAATCAAAATGATTAGTCATAATTTCAAATTGTTAGAATTTAAGCCAATGAATTTCCTTCCAAGGATTTTCTGTATTTTTCAATTCGAGGATTCATCACACTGAACCACAGCGGAGGAAACAAAGATAAAATTAACATGCCAGGATAGCCAGTTGGCATTTGTGGACTTTCATCAAAATGACGCAAAACTTGATATTTTCGACTTGCAATATAATGATGATCTGAATGACGAGAAAGTTCTAATAATACCATTCGACCAACAGGATGATTGGAATTCCAAGAATGAATTGGAAGCGTGCGCTCATAACCACTCTCCTTCTTTTTCCTTCTCAATCCATAGTGCTCAATGTAATTGACTGTTTCTAAAAGCAAAATACCTAACAATGCTGAAATTAGAAAAAATAAAGTGGTTTCCATTCCAAAAAGGTAGAAAATCATTAAAACCAAAGAAGCTTGTAACACTTGATAAATGATCATTTCATTTCTGAAACTCCAGAAAGAAAATTGTCCTCTTCTTAGTCTTTCAGCTTCAAGTTTCCATGCGGAAATAAAACTTCCGTAAATCGATCTAAAATAGAATAAATAAACCATTTCGCCCAATCTACTCGAAGCGGGATCTTCATCGGTGGATACATTTTTGTGGTGTCCTCGATTGTGTTCGATGAAAAAATGCATATACAAAGTTGTCAATAACAACATTTTACTCATCAACTGTTCATTCCAAGTAGTCCTGTGTCCAAGTTCATGTGCTGCATTAATTCCTAGAATTCCACATGACATTCCAAAGGAAATAGAAATTCCAAGTTTTTCATAGAATTGTAAATTCCCTTGAGAAACTCTAAAAAGAAAAATGAATAAAATTACATATTGAATTGGAACCAAACTGTAAAGTAAGAAATCATACATTTTATCTTTCAAAGCCATTTCCTCTTCAGCCTTGGACAAGTTTTTTTTAGATCCCTTGGCGAAAAATTCCAAAATTGGAATTAGCACAAACATGACAATAACAGAATAATAAGTTAGCCATCCATCAGCTAAAATTGACCTTAGGACAGCCAATGGAGTGAGGTACACCAATAAATATTTTAATATTCTAAAATTCATATCAATGACGATGAAAAATCAATACTTTAAAACATTTCTGAAAATGAAAATGAATCCTTCAATCTAACGCCTTTCTCTGTGTTTTGTAACGTACAACATTCATTTACACTGTCATGTTCCAAAAATAAAACAAATTCTTTGTTTGCTGCGTCGTTCAAAAAAATCTCTTTTTCACCCATAGTAATCAAAGGTCGCGTATCATAACCCATTACATAAGGAAGTGGAATATGTCCAGTACTTGGCAATAAATCCGCCATAAAAACGACCGTTTTATCTTTGTAAAGTATGTGCGGAATCATCATGCTTTCGGTATGACCATCGACAAATAACACATCAAAATTCGAAAATACATTTTGCGTATAATTTCCAGTTCTTTCAACAAATTTTAGTTGTCCACTTTCTTGAATGGGTAAAATATTTTCTGTTAAGAAAGATGCTTTTTCCCTCGGATTTGGCTCTGTTGCCCACTTCCAATGATTTTCTGTACTCCAATAAGTGGCATTTTTAAAAGCAGGCTCAAAACCACTGTGATCTTTATTCCATTGAATTGCTCCTCCACAATGATCAAAATGTAAATGTGTCAAAAAAACATCAGTGATATCCTCTTTTGAAAAACCGAGTTTTGACAAATTTCCATAAAGGGAATCATTTCCATTCATATAATAATGACTGAAGAATTTTTCAGATTGCTTATCTCCAATTCCTGCATCTATTAATATCAACTTATTCCCTTCTTGAATCAACATGCTCCTCATGGACCAATTACACATGTTGTTTTCATCAGCAGGGTTAGTTTTAGACCACAAAGTTTTGGGCACAACACCAAACATTGCACCTCCGTCTAATTTAAAATTCCCCGTATTTAAAGGATAAATTGTCATATTATTAATTTTAAACGAAGATAGTTTATTAAATTAATTTTTACAAAAATCTTCTGTTTAATTGGAATTAAAATAATGTTAAATAATTAACAACATAACATAAATTGGTAAAACTTTCCCAAATAAGGATTTTTAAACAATTAAATACTGATAAAAGGCAACTTTAGAGAGAGTTATTCGTCAAAAGAATAATTACATTTGTCTTATAACATAAAAATTATGCGAATCAAAAAATTACTATTGCTACTTGTTTTGAGTTTAAGCTCTTATGCCATTAAAGCTCAAACTGATTTCACCTTTCCATTGAGTGGAACTTTTTCTGTAAGACAACTTGAAGGACAGCCAATCAATAAATACAATAAATTGATAGTTGAAGGTAATCAATTTCAAATTTTGAAAGACGATTTGGTTCTGAAATATTTTAAAATTTTAGAACTTACAGAAAATGGTTATAAAGTAGAACAATATTTCTTAGGAAATGATGACCCAAAAAGAGATAGAGAAAGATTTTACATTAAAATTATATCTACGAATGAAAATGAAAGTTACATCAGCGTTGAAAAACCCTTAAGAACTGAATTAATCAATATTATTAAGTTGTAATTAGTCATTTCAAATTCAAACAATACATGAAAAATTTACTACTCTTCATTTTTTTTATTTCCGTAAATATTTCACTTTTCGCCAGCACTGGTGGAGGAGGAATTGGAACACCTACGTCTCCAGCACCTAATTGTGTTGGAAATGCTGCTCCTGGAAATACTTGCGCACAAGCAACTCCTATTTGTGATTTAAATGGTTTTTGTGGAACAACTTCATCTAGTTATACTGCTGATTATTGGAGTCAATTAAATAGCACATTTTGTGGTTCAATAGAAAACAATTCTTTTCTTTCATTTACAGCTTCTTCAAGTTCCATTTCATTTGATGTTTGGTTAACTAGTTCAGCAGATGGAATTGGAATTCAAATCATGATTTTTTCTTCGTCACAACCATGTGCAGGTTCCGTTACAAGCTACACTTGTTGGAATGATGGAACTGCAACAGCTGGTCCAATAAATGTTTCTGCATCAGGCTTGACTCCTGGTCAAACATATTACATGATGATTGATGGAAATGCTGGAGATGTTTGTGATTACATCATTGGTGCAAATTCAGGAGTTTCGACCCCTGTATCCGTAAGCTCATCAACTGCTAGTATTTGTCCCGGTGAAACAGTAACTCTAACAGCAGCTGGTGGAGATGGTACATATACTTGGGCTTCTTCTCCGTATTTAACTGGATCAGGTGCAACTGTTACAGTTTCTCCTCCTTCGCCAGGTACATACACTTTTTCTGCAACATCGACCTTACCATCAACTTCTTCTCTTTGTCCAGGTTCACCTTCAACAGTATCTTCAACTATCACAGTAAATTCCTGTGGTTGTTCAATTACTGCTGGTAACAACGGTCCAATTTGTGTTGGTGGAACGGTGAATCTAACTGCTACCACAGTAACTGGTGCTACAGCTTATTCTTGGTCAGGACCAAATGGTTTCACTTCAAATTTGCAAAATCCAACTGGATTTATAATTAACACTCCAGGAAGTTATGATTACACAGTTTCAACAACTCTAAATGGTGTAACTTGTACCTCTGTTACTACGGTTGTCGTAAATTCAGCAACAGTTAACGCAGGTCCAGATCAAGTAATTTGTGTTGGTCAAACTGTTACTTTCAATCCCACAAATGCCGCTACATATACTTGGAATGACCCAACTATTACAAATGGGGTTCCATTCACTCCGGCTGCAACAACAACTTATACGGTTACTGGAACCACTGGTTCTTGTACTTCTACAGATCAAATAACAGTTACCGTTAATCCTGGTGCAACAATCAATGCAGGTGCGGATATTACAATTTGTTCTGGTGCCACAGCAGTTTGCAGTGGAACTGGAGGACTAGTATATTCTTGGGACAATAATGTGACAAATGGAGTTGCCTTTGCACCTTCAACCACCGCAACATATACAGTAGTAGCAACAGATGCTGGCGGATGTCTAGGAACTGATCAAATGACAATAACTGTTATTCCCACTCCTATCGTTAATTTTACCGCGAATGTTACTAGTGGCTGTATTCCCTTGACTGTTATTTATGATAATCTCAATCCTGTAAATAATTCCTATCAGTGGGTACTTGGAAATGGAGTAACTTCAAATAATCCAAATACTGCAATTGCAACATACACTGCGGCTGGTTGCTATGATGTAACTTTAATTGCCACTACCCCAAACGGATGTATTGGACAAATAACATATCCATCTATTTCATGTGCATTCGCAAATCCAGTTGCTGATTTTACTGCAAATCCTCCTGTTCTTTCAATTTTGGAAACAACTACGAACATGGTAAATGCTTCAACAGGAGCAAATACTTACTTGTGGAATTTTGGAGATGCTACTGGTACTTCAGTTCTTGATAATCCAGAACATACTTTCCCCGCTGAATTTGCTGCGAATTATCAAATTACTCTAATCGCATATTCGGTAAATGGCTGCAGTGATACTGCAAAAGTGAACATCGAAGTTCAAGACGAGTTAATTTATTACATTCCTAATACGTTTACGCCTGATCAAGATGAACATAATCCAGTTTTTAAACCAATTTTTACTTCAGGATTTGATCCAAATGATTACAAAATGGTAATTTACAATCGTTGGGGTGAATTAATATTTGAATCTAACGATGCAAATTATGGCTGGGACGGAACTTACAACGGTACTCATGGAATTGTAAAAGATGATACTTATACTTGGAAGATAGAATTTAAAACAATATCATCGGACGAAAGAAAATTGTTGATGGGAAGTGTAAATCTTTTAAGATAAAAGATTTTAAATCAAAAAATTAAGGCTGTTCAAATGAACAGCCTTTTTTGTTTATTTTGTAATCTCTTCTAAAACAAAATCATCACTTTTTGGAACTTGCTGAAAAAGTCCGGCATATTCCTCAGGAAGGGAAGTTAATTTTCGATCTACCATATTCAACCATGCGCCATCAACGTTGATGATTGCTGACTTGATACCATCTTCTCTAAAAACTTCATGCCGAATCGACCATCTGGAACCATCAATTCTAGTTTTAGTCAGCACCGTTTTGATCTCTATATTTTGTGAACCAGTAATTTCCCTCAAATAAACCAATTCTTCCCTGAACAATATTGGTCCAAGTTTCAGCTTTGCGAAAGTTTCCATATTTAAATTGATAGCTTCAAGTAATTCTATTCTTGCTTGTGCTGCTAAATCTGCATAGGCGGAATGCCTTAAATGCCTGTTGGCATCCATTTGTGCCCAAATCACTTTGCTTTTGAAAATATTATCCATTGTAATTGTATGTTTATTAATTACAAAATTACTGAATTAACTTTGCAAGACATGAGAATTAACAAAACATCACAAGCTACTACGTTATTCTATGATCAACTTGAAGTTAGATTCTGATTCGTTTGATTTTACTTTTAAAAAGTATAAACCTGAAGGAAATGAATTCGTTGAAATAATAATTTCTTGCTTAAAATCTTGTTGAGAAATTAATTTTCCTCCCAAATCATACATGCTAAAGTGAGCTTCATTTAGATCGTTTTCCATTTGAATTTGCAAGAATTCTGAGCTTGGATTCGGAAATATTTTACAATTGGTTATTTTTATTATTTGATTGTCATCAACCGACAAATCTAAATTTATCTTGGGCAAAAAACTATATGCAAACCATTGAATTCCCTCTAAATTGATATAGTTTTTCCATATAGCGGTTTCCGCTTGTAAACTGTTATTCAAAGTTGCAAAAGGATCGAAAAATGGATTCGAAACAACCCAAGATTGCATGAAAGAAGGTTCGGCGCTATAGATTGGTAAAACTTTTATTTCTGTTTGAGAACTTGCCAAATTCTGCAGTCTTGGTTTTACGTAATTGTATTGATAACTTACTGAATAATTAGAAGTTGGCAAGTAAATACTCAACAAAACGCGATCAACACCTGTTTGTACAATTTGATTTCCCTGCCCTGTATTGAAAAAACCGAAATAAGCTTCTGAGATTTGACCGTTTGCATTTGCCAAGGAATCAATTTGATGTAAGTTTTTCTTGTAAAACTGAAATGCACCAGCAGTATCGCATGTCAAACTATTTGGTTGCAAATACGTCGAACAATAATATGCGCCATTCTCCACAGAGGATGGAATCCAAAATTCAAATTCAAAATTGTAAACATCCACTTTTTCGGTTAAAGCTGCATGCTGCTGATTATAAACAGCAATCACATTGCTAAAAAACCAATAATTTTCAGCAGCAACTCCAACTTGATTGATTCCAAACTGTGTTTTTGCTTTAGAGATAAAATTGGCAAAAGTTTGAGCCGAACTGATATTCGTCAATGGATTTGCATTGTGCACCAAATGAACTTCATATAAAGTCAAATAGTTAAAACCATTATTTTCTGCAAATCGCAACAAGCTATCCTCTCTCAATTGATTTCCCAAAATAGAATTAAAACCATTCACATACAAACCTTTGACATTTTGAGCTTGAGATGAAATCGCAAACATCAAGAACAGTAATTTAAGAAATAATTTTCTCATTGGTTTTCAATCATTAATGATAAATATGTAAAAATCCTTGCTTCACTTTTTGAGGATTGTTGATCGGATCTTGGTAGAAAACATACCAATAAACGCCTTCACTAAATCGTGAACCTTCAAAAGTGTTTTGATAACCTTCTTGTTCAAAAATAACATTTCCCCAACGATTGTAGAGATAAAAGTGATTATTTGGAAACAAACTCGCTTCATCAATCACAAAATAATCATTCGTTCCATCTCCATTTGAGGTGATAACATTTGGAAGGGCATCATCGCAATTAACAGACATCACAAAAATTGTATCAACAAAAACACATCCTGCAGGTGAGGTTGCTGTCAAAATTAATTCTTGATTACCATTGATCGGAATATTGTTAACAGACCCATAAAATGTCCAAGTATAATTATTGGTATCTGTTGGAAATGCATAGGTATAAATGTCATCCAAACAAAGTAAAGTATCGTAATCCAAAGCAAATACTGGCAAAGGAAAATTAGTAATAGAAATTGATGTATCATATTGACACGCATAACTGTCCCAAATCGTTAAGTTGTAGGTTCCAACTGTACTTTCAGAAGAATTAAACGAGAAAAAAGAAGTGTCAAATGTTCCAATCGGAGTTGTCCAAATCAAACTGTCGGCATTTGAAATTACTTCAACCGTTGCCAGACTTCCATCACAGAGGTTTGAAAAATTAGTCGCAATCGAATAATCTAAATCTGCAATCTCGAGGTTTAAGCTAATTGTATCTGTATAACAACCATTTAAATCGATGGCTGAAGCGGTTATTGTTCCATTTCCAATTTGCCCATTCAACAATAAACTATTTGAATTAACTGTCCCAAAACTTCCCGTCCAAGTAGTGCTTGAAACGTTTTCAACCAAATTGATTGGCAAGGTTTCATACTGACAGATTATAATGGAATCATCAGCAAAACTAATTGATTCAGGTGTCAAATAATAAATTGAATCTGTAAAAGTTTGAGAAAAACACTGATTGGTGATGGTCACAAAAATGACTTCTGAACCTTGCAATATTGTTGGATTTAAAGAAATTGGATTGGACGTTCCTAAAATTTGAGTCGGAATAGACCAAGTCGCATTATCAGTAGTATTTATAAAATAGTTTGTTGTTTCCGTTGGACAAAAAATAGAGTCTCCAAAAATTTCCAAATCTACTGAATCTGTTACATAAACTTGAACTGTTTGAAAAGTTAATTGACAACCTGCTGCATTTTGAGAATAAATGAAACTTGTATCTAAATTCAAACCAGTTAAAACTAATTGATTCGAAGTTGAAATTAATAGTGAGTCAACTGTGTACCAATTAATAATTTGAGATTCATTACTAGATAATATGAGCACCTCTCCTGCACAAATCGCCGTGTCACTAACAAAAGGTACAATTGCATTCGGGTCAGATAAAATTGAAATTGTATCTGATTGGGCAAAACAACCGTAAATATTCGTCGCATTTGCGGAATAGATTCCAGGTTGTGAGACTTCTAAAATAGTGGTCGTATCAATTGATGAATTCCAAACAATATCAATCAGATTTGAAACGTTAGCAGATATCAATATCGTTTCTCCAATGCAAATTAAAGAATCAGAAGCTGTTAAATTCAAATTAAAAGAAGCGTCGTAAATTTCAATACTGTCGATTTTATTGAATCCACATTGCTCTAAGGAAATTGTATACACACCAGGTTGTGAAATGATTTGCTGATTATTAGTGGAATCACCATTGAACCATTCAAAATTAAGTGCAGGTTGATTTTGTAAAAACAAAGTGATATTTTCATCTAGACAAATCATTGTATCTGCAAACAAGGAATAATTTGAAATTGAATCTAGGACATCAACCAGCAAAAACTTATAAACCGGAATACAATAATCAAAAGAATAAGCAATTAAAAACGCAGTATCACTTTGGACATTTGGAAGGGTCAAATTGGAGGATGTTTGCAGAAAATTAGTATCCAAATCATACCAATTCAGCGTATAGCCGCTCGAATCCAAAAAGGTAACATCAGCACCAAAACAAACAATCACACCGTCCATAGGTGGTGGAAAAGAACCTGAAAAGTTAGTGATTTGTAGTGTATTGGTTTGCGCTACACAACCATATTCGTTTACAACCGTTGCGCTGTAATCACCAAATTCACTTACATTGATCGATAAATCTGTTGTATCTCCAGTTGACCAATAGTAATTCACATTTGGAATATTTCCTTGAATGGTAATTTCATTTACCAAACAATTAGGCGCTGAATTAGTTATTACAGGATTCAAAGACGCATCCACAATGGTAAAATCTTGCGTGAGCGTTATTCCACATTGTTCGATCGTTACACTATATGTGCCAGGTTGATTGACCAAAATTTCATCTGCATTGGTGGAAATAGGAGACCATTGAAACGCAGGTGAACCAACATAATTAACCATGATGGTAATTATTTCATCGTCACAAATAAAATTTTGAGGATACGAAGTTACACTCGGAGTAGAATATTCTATCAATTCAATTGCAGGCGATGTTAATGCGCAACCATCGTCATCAACTACATTACAATAATAAAATCCTTGGTCTGAACCGAAACAGGTATTTGAATTGGACAAAGAATCGCCATCAGGACCAATCCATTGGTAAGTCTGATAAATATTTGGAACTGTCAATGTAGCAGAGTCATAAGGACAGATAACAGCATCAAATGGGTTTATTAGAATATTAGGTGCTTGTTTTAGGTCTACATGAAACGGATAATTGCCAGACCAATAATTACATACACCATAAATTGTATCTACCACGGGTATATAAATATAATAATCTCCAGGTGAATTAATCTCTAAACTATCTTGATAATAAACCCACAAAGATTGCGCTGGATTATACCATACTACATCATATGGAGTAGCAGAATGAGTAAGAAAAATTGAACCATCTTGACAAATTGTATTATCTCCCAAAATAGATACGGATGGAAAAATGTTAGGAATAACTCTAAAGTAATAATTTTTTTCAAAATGATAATGCACTGTATCAATTCCACATGAATTACTATAACCGATTATCAAATCAAATTCGATCAAATAATTACCTGACGCAGGTGGATTAAATGGCAATACATTTATACTGTCCTCAGTAAAAATCTGACCATTTATTGTATAAAATGATGAAACATAGGGCGCATCTATTGGTGAATAAGATCCATTTGGATTGGTAATGGAATCATAAACGAAAAAAAAGATTGCAATATTTTGACAACTTGTGATCGTATCATTCGATATTATAGATGTTGAATAAAAAGTTTTAATCTTTAAATCCAAGGAATCATAGACATTAAAAAACTGAAAATCAAACTTATAATAAGCAGTATCTATACATGCGCCATTATCAACAATCACGGCATATTCACCTTCCTGATTGTGATTTGTAACTCCTATTCCATTGATTACATTGCCATTCGGCTCTATCGTCGTCAAACTTGTACCAGCAGCTAAATTGGTAAAATAAATGGGTATGTTTTGTGTTTGACAAAGGAAATAATCTCCAAAATGCTCGTTGTCAACAGCAACTTGATTTGTAAATTCACCAATATTGTCAGAAAGTAATGGGAATGTTGGTATTGGATCAGCAACCAAATTTACATTGCTTGTATCAGTTGCACAGCCATCATTTCGATTTACGATTACACTGTAATTTCCTGTAAATGAATTGACAGTAGTTGCATTTGTTGTGCCTCCATTCGTCCATAAAAACTGATAAGATGGTCCAAATTCACTCCAAGTTAAGGTTTCATAATTTAGATTTTGACTTCGGCAATAATGAATCGGATTTAGATTTGGCACTATATTTCCAACCAAACTGTCTGATGCAGGCACATTGTAATAATTGTAGTTTGGATAATTGACATCCACATATTTCAATAAAAAAGAATTTCTAGTGCTATCGCCCGTTAAGAAAAATTGCCCAACTTCGCCAGAACTGCTGTTCAGTTGATAATTGTTATTTCCAACATTCACACCACCGGGATTTGTTGGCGCAACGTTCATTGATTTGGTAAATCCACCGCAGACAATAGGTTTATCAGGAGATTGAATCGCTATTCCATGACCAACATCATTCATTTTTCCTCCCATTTGTTTGGCATACACGAAATTTCCTTGATTCGAAAGTTTCAAAATATAAGGATCTTGAAAACCAACAGAATTCCAAAGTTCAGGATCAAGGTTGTGCAATTGACTCAAAGCACAATTAAAATAACCTGTCACAAAAACATTGTTGGTAGGATCAATCGAAACTGAAGCAGCAGAAACTTCACTTTCAGAACCTAAAGTGTAGTTCCATAACAAGCTCCCATTGCTCCCGATTTTCAAGACAAAAATTTGATTGGTATATGGATTTTGAATGGAAGAAGAAGGTAAATTATTGTTGTAGTAAAACATATCGCCCAAAAAATCACCAGTTACAACCACTTCATTTGAGCTATTTACCTCTAAATCATATGGTAAAACAAAACCAGCGCGCATATTGTTGAAAAACTGAACTTGACCAGCTGGTGAAATCTTTGCTATAAAACCAACGTTGTAACCATTGTTGTTATAGGTATTTCCAGCAAAAGTCAAGGTATCAGAATATTGTCCTGACAAGAAAATATTATCTTGATTGTCAACAGCTACCGCTAAACCTCGGTCGTCTTTGATGGCGTATCCGGTTTTAACCCATAATGGATTACCTGCTGCATCGTATTTTGAAATAAATAAATCAAATGAAAAGGCATTGTTTACAGGATCAATTGCGCTTGTAAAATTTGAATTAGCAATGGTTGAATTTCCTTTAAACTGTCCGGTCAAAATCACGTTATTTTGATTGTCAACGGTCACACCATACGCATTTTCCGCCAAGTCTCCGCCCTCTTTCAAAGCCCAAATGACATCGCCATTAGAATCTAATTTCAAAAGAAAAATATCTTTCGAGTTTGAAGTTGATTGCAAAGTTGTGGAACCAAATGTCACACTGCCAAAAAATTGACCGGTCACAACGATATTTTGGTCTGGGCCTATTGCTAAATCATAAGCACGATCTGAATAATTTCCACCAAAGTTTTTATACCAAACCAATGCTCCATTCGGGCCATATTTTGCGACATAAATATCTCCATTTCCTGAAGCACTTTGGATGACATTGGCAGTATTAAATGCTGTCTCACCAGTCACATATCCGGTGATGTATGAATTTCCAGCAATGTCAATTTCTACATCAAGTGCTTCATTGGTAAATTGACTAAAAGTATTGGCGCCCCACTTTTGAGCGAAAAAATCACTCACAAAAAGCAAAAGAAAAAACAAAGTAGCTAGGATTTTCATTAAAGAGAATTTAGTTTAAATCGTTGACTAGATTACGAATATAAAGATAAATTTCAAGAACTAGAAAATCAATGATAAATATGCAAAAATCCTTGCTTCACCTTTTTGGGATTGTTGATCGGATCTTGGTAGAAAACATACCAATAAACTCCTTCGCTGAATTGCGAACCTTCAAAAGTATTTTGATAACCTTCTTGTTCAAAGATTTTTTCGCCCCAACGGTTGTATAAATTGAGCTGGTTTTTTGGATAAATGAGTGCTTCATCTATGTAAAAATAATCATTAACTCCATCACCATTTGAAGTTACAAAATTTGGCAAGGCATCTTCACAATCGGCTGTCATTACAAACAGAGTGTCAGAAAAAGTACATCCAGCTGAAGAAGTTGCAGTTAAAATAAGCGATTGATTTCCGGTAATTGGAATATTTGAAGTCTCACCATAAACAGTCCATGAATATTCAATTGTATCAGAAGGAAATACGTATGTATAAATATCATTTGTACAAATCAAAGTATCGGAATTTAAATCGAACACAGGCAAAGGATTATAACCTATTCCAATGATAGAATCTAGCTGACAACCAAGTGTATCCCAAACAGAAATCTGATAAATCCCACTGCTGTTTTGATTGGAAATAAACGAAATATAGGTTGTATCTGTGATTCCATTAGGCGTATTCCAAACCAAACTATCAGCGTTTGTATTAACTAGGATGAAACCATCATTTCCTAGACAATAATTTCCAGAATTTGTATTGACAGTAAAATCTAACGCAGAAACCGTCAACAACATCGTTATTGAATTTGTTGTACATCCATTTAAATCAACGGCTATTGCGGTAATTATTCCACTACCAAGTTGAGTAGTAAGTGGCAAAGTCAATCCATCTGTGGAACCAAAATTTCCGATCCAAGTGACATTCGAAACTTCTTCAACTACAGATAAAGGAATCGAATCATATTTACAAACTAAAATTGAATCATTTTCAAAGCTGATGGAATCAGGTTGTCCGTAAAATATTGAATCTGTAAAAGTACCTGAAAAGCATTGATTTGAAAAAGTTACTGTAATTGTTGGTGAACCTTGTAACACATTTTGGTTAACAGAAATATAATCAGTTGTTCCTAAAATTTGAGTCGGAATGGACCAAGTCACAATCTCATTTGAACTTACATGAAAATAAGTTTCTTCGTTTGGACATAAAATAGAATCCCCGATAATTTCTAGATTAACAATAGAATCAACAACATTTACGAATACAGTTTGATATGAAATCGAGCAAGCACTCGAACTTTGAGAGTAAATAAATGTGGTATCATTCATTAACGCCAAAATTTCAAATTGAGTAGATGTTGAAATTAGTACAGTATCTTCTGTGTACCAATTAATTAAATTTAAAGAAGTATCTTGCAAAGTTACATCGGTTCCTGCACAAAAAGTTTGATTCATCACAAATGGTGTGAGTGAAAGAGTATCAAAGGATATGGTAATAGTATCAGATTGATCAGCACATCCGTAAGCATTTGTTACTGTTGCATAATAAATTCCTGGTTGCGTAACATCCAAGACAATTGGATATTGCGTTGTCGAACTCCAAACAACATTGGTTGGATCCGTTGGAATTGTTGAAATGGAAATGATTTCCCCATTACAGATTAATGTATCTGAAGCAACCAATAAAGCATCGAAACTTGCGTCATGAATTTCGATACTATCAATGATTGCAAAACCACATTCTTGAATTGAAATGGTATAAAAACCAGGCTGATTGACAACGACCTCATCATTAGTTGAATTTCCATTAAACCATTCAAAATTGGCTGTTGGTGCATGATTAAAAAACAGAGAAATGTTTTCTCCTATGCAAATCATTGTGTCCGCATAAATAGAATAGTTTGAAAGTGAATCTATAACATCGATCAAAATGTGTTTATATGTTGGTTGACAGTATTCAACAGCATAAGCAATAAAGAAAGCGGTATCACTTTGAATTGATGGAAGTGAAAGTGTGGATGTTGTTTGCAAGAAATTGTAGTCTAAATCATACCAATTTAACTCAAAATTACTTATGTCAACCAAGTTCACATCTGAACCAACACAAACAACCAAACTGTCCATTGGTGGCGGAAAAGAACCTGCAACTGAAGAAATATGAATGGTATTGGTTTGCTCAACACAACCATAATCATTGGTTACGGTAGCACTGTAACTTCCAACTTGATTAACGATTAATGAACCAGAAGAAAATTCGTCATTTGTCCATTGATAGGCAGCATTGTTTATATTTCCCGTAATTGCGATTTCTTCTCCAAAGCAAATAAGCGTATCTATTGAGGAGATTAGCGGAGTAAAAGAGGCATCTACAATTGTTATACTTTCTGTTAAAGTAATTCCACATTGTTGTATGGTAACACTGTATGTACCAGGCTGACTAACAGTTAATTCATCTGCAGTACTAGCAATTGGAAACCATTGAAAATTAGGGGAACCAGAATAATTTATAGAAATTGTTATTGGTTCAGATTCGCACATAAACGTTTCTGGAAAAATTGAGACACTTGGTGTAGTAAACTCCCTTAACTCGAATGGTGGAGTTGTCAGATTACAGCCATCATCATCAAGAACATGGCAATAATAAAATCCTTGATTCATTCCTTCACAAGTATTTAAATTGGAGATTGTATCACCATCTGGACCAACCCATTGATAAGTTTGATAAATACTTGGCAAAGATAAAATGGCAGTATCATTAGGACAAATAATTCCGTCAAATGGATTTGAAATAATATTTGGTGCTTGCTTTAAGGTAACGTATAACCCAAAATTAAACTGTTTATTACAACCCGTAATTGGGTCAGTAACATATCCTGAATAAGAATAATCTCCGGGTAGATTTATATCAATACTATCATTATCTGCACTCATCCAAGTGATACCTTCCCCAGTCCAACTTAAACCTGGATTCGTGTTTGAGACTGAAATAAAAATCGATCCATTTTCGCAGAGCAAATTATCTCCATAAATACTAGCGTTAAATACTGGCAGAGACAGAACCTCGATATAATAGTTTTTTTCAACATGATAGCGAGTTGTATCTGTTCCACATAAATTATCAAACCCGATAATGTAATCAAATTCAACTAAATAATCTCCTGTTACAAGTGGCGTATAACTTAAAATGTTAAAAGAATCCAAGACAAAAATTTGTCCATTAACAGTAATTGTGGAGTATACAAAAGGTTCTTGAATAACTTGTAGATTTCCTGTTGGATTTGTGATTGCATCATATCCAAAAAAATTCACATTATCATCCAAACAAATTGTGATTGAGTCATTCACAAATGCACTTGTGCTTGAAATCTGAGGATCAATAACACCATGAGGTGGTGAATAATCATATTCAATATCAAAGAGTCCTGTGTTCTGACACATTCCGTTATCAACGGTTAATAAATACATACCGTTTAACGAATGATTATTTGGTCCAATGCCAGTTATCAAATTTTGATCTGGCTCAGTCGTTGTCATTGTGGTTCCCGCTGCTAGGTTCGTATAATTGACAACAATCGGCTCGGGGAAACAAAAATTATAACTTCCGTAAACATTTTGCGCATTTGCAGGATGATTGGTGTATTGAACTACATCATCAGACAACAAAGGAAGCATTGGAATTGGATCAGCAATCATATAAATGCTGTCGATATCTGTTTCACAACCATCATTTCTTGTTACGGTTACTGAAAAATCTCCTGATGTGCTTAATTCTGTAAACTGTTGATTCGTGCCATTATTCCATAAATAACGATATGAAGGACCATAAAAATTCCAGGTTAATGTGTTGTAACTAATATTGTCGCCACTACAAAAATGTATCGTATCTAAACCATTTTCAATAGATCCGATTAAGCTGTCGGAAGTTTGAATAGTAAAATAATTGTAGCTCGAATAATTTGTATCAATGTACTTTAAAATAAATGAATTCCTTGTGCTGTCACCTGTAAAATAAAATTGACCGACTTCACTAGACTGAGGCCTCAATTGATAATTATTATTTGCGTTTGTAACCGAAGCACTAGAAGTTGGCGCAATATTCATTGGTTTGGTATAGCCTCCACAAAGAATTGGTTTATCGACCGATTTTACTGCAATTCCGTGACCAACATCATCCATTTTACCGCCCATTTGTTTGGCATAGACAAAATTTCCTTCATCGGAAACTTTTAATACATAAGGATCCTTAAACCCAACGGAATTCCATAAAGCCGTTATTGAATCATGCAATTGATTTAAAGCACAACTAAAAAATCCTGTGACAAAAACGTTGTTATCAGGATCAATTGAAACTGATGTGGATGAGATATCACTGTCTGAACCTAAAGTATAATTCCATACATATGAACCGTTATTTTCAATCGTTAAGATGAAAATTTTCTTTGAGAATGGATTCTGGATAGCAGTTGGCTGATTATTATGGTAATAATTCATATTTCCTAAAAAATCACCTGTAATCACCACTTTATCAGCAGAATTGACTTCTACATCGTAAGGTAGTACAAATCCTGCTCTTAAATTATTGAAAAATTGAACCTGACCTGAAGGAGAAACTTTCGTAACAAAACCAATGTTATAGCCATTGTTGTTATAGGTATTTCCAGCAAAGAGTAAAGTATCAGAATATTGACCTGTCACAAAAATATTGTCCTGAATATCAACGGCAACCGCCAAACCACGATCTTCTTTTTTAGCTGCACCATTTAAAACCCAAAGCGGATTTCCAGCAGGATCATATTTTGAGATGAATAAATCAAAAGAAGGCAAATTGGTAATTGGATCAATAATACTTGTAAAATTTGAACCTGCAATTGTGGCATTTCCTTGAAATTGTCCAGTTAAGATAACATTGTTTTGATGGTCAACTGTCACACCATAAGCGTTTTCCGCCATGCTTCCACCCTCTTTCAAAGCCCAGATCACATTTCCATTTGGATTTAATTTGACAAGAAAAATGTCTTTGGAGTTTAAAGTTGATTGTAACGTTGTTGAACCAAATGTCACACTACCAAAAAATTGACCTGTTACTAAAATATTTTGATCTGGTCCAATCGCTAAATCATAGGCGCGGTCTGAATAATTTCCTCCAAATTTTTTATACCAAACTAAATTTCCACTTTGATCATATTTTGCGACATAAATATCTCCATTTCCTGCAGCATTTTGAACTACGTTATTTGTATTGAAAGCTGTTTCACCTGTAACATATCCAGTAATATAGGAATTTCCAGCATTGTCAATTTCAACGTCTAGTGCTTCATTGGTAAATTGACTAAAGGTATTTGAACCCCATTTTTGGGCGTTTATTTGAAAAAAAAATAAGGCGAACAATAGAAAAGTGGCTAGTAACTTCATAATTGGTATTTTTGATTAGAACGGATTCAAAAGTCTAGAGGTTGAAAATAAACAACATATATTTAATTTCCAAATAATGTGCTACTTATTGATTAAAGGGTATATCAACTTTTCTAGTCCATTGATTTTTATCTCTAGCATTTGTTCCATTTGTCTTCCCAATTTTCCATCAGGAAATCCTTTGCCTTTGTACCAGACATAATATTCTTCTGGAATCTGTATCAATAATTTCCCTTTGTATTTGCCATAATACATTTTGGTATTGGCCAATTCAATCAATTCTTTTCGAGCTTCTTCTGGATTAAACATGTGTGCAATTTAAGAATTCTTTCTAAAAAAGAATCGCGAGTTAGTAAATGGAACTAACCCGCGATTCAAATCTTAAATAATTTTTATTTAATTGATTCCAAAGCTTCTAACAAATATCCCCAGAATTTTTGAACGGAGGAAATCTGTACTTTTTCATCTGGAGAATGTGCTGCACGGATATTTGGTCCGAAAGAAATCATGTCCATATTTGGGAAATGTTTTCCTAAAATTCCACATTCTAAGCCTGCGTGACAAGCTTTGATTTGCGGCTCTTCATTGTATCTTTTGCGGTATAAATCTGCCATCAAATTCAAAATTGCAGAGTTTGGATTTGGTTTCCATCCTGGATAATCTCCATTTTGAACCACAGCACAACCCATATTTTCAAACGCTGATCTCACTGCATTTGCTACATCTGATTTCGTGCTTTCGACACTTGAACGTTGCAAAGATTGCGTGATGAATTTTCCATCTTTCAAAATGATTCGCGCTAAACTTGTAGACGTTTCAACCAAACTTTCCATGTCAGGACTCATTCTAAAAACACCATTCGGAACAGAATAGATTGTATTTAATATTTTGATCGTATCTTCAGGTTTCATCACTTTCGCTGGTGTTGAAACTGATTTCCATTCAATCGTCAACGCAGTTTCTACCGTGCTTAATTCAACTTTCAATTCCTCTGAAAAAGAAGCCAAAAATGCTTCAAAAGCTTTGGCATCGTCTTTTAAAATGGTCACAACGGCTGTTGATTCTCTTGGAATTGCATTGCGCAAACTTCCACCGTCAATAGATGCTACTTGCAAATGCATCAAAGAAACTCCTTGATACAAAATGCGATTCATCAATTTATTTGCATTTCCTCTTCCGCGGTGAATGTCCATTCCTGAATGTCCGCCTAACAATCCACGAATGTTGATTTCGTATCCTACGTGATCCGCATCTGTGTTTTCTTCTTCGTAAGAATAAGTTGTGTTGGTATCAATTCCACCCGCACAACCGATAGACAATTCATCGTCATCTTCTGTATCCAAATTCAATAGTACGGTTCCTTTGAAATTAGATGGATCAATTTTGATAGCGCCAGTCATTCCAGTTTCTTCATCAATCGTAAACATTGCTTCCAAGGCTGGATGTGCAATGTCAGTCGAAGCAAAAATCGCCATAATTGTCGCAACACCTATTCCATTGTCAGCTCCCAAAGTGGTTCCATTTGCTTTTACCCAATCTCCATCAACCAACATTTCAATTCCTTGCGTATCGAAATCAAAAACTGTATCGCTGTTTTTTTGATGAACCATGTCTAAATGCGACTGCAAAACTACGGTTGGACGATTTTCCATTCCTTCAGTTGCTGGTTTTTTGATGATTACATTTCCTATGGCATCTTGAATGGTTTCAAGTCCTAAAGATTTACCAAAATTTATCATAAATTCAATCACTCGCTCTTCTTTTTTTGAAGGACGAGGAACTGCATTTAAATCTGCAAAATGATTCCACAATGCTTTCGGCTCTAAGTTTCTAATTGACATTTTCTTATTTTTAATAACTCGAATAAATCGAGTAGAAATGAATACAAATTAACTAGAAACAAAAATAGTGATTCTACTTTGATTTTAACTTTTCAAACAGAAATTAATCTGCTGTTAAAACAACAAAATGAACGTTTCTAAAAGACTGATGTATCAAACCACCAAACAACAAATTTTATGAAAAAATCAATCTTATTTTTAAGTCTAATCGCATCTTCAACAGGAATTTTTGGTCAAATTTCTGGCAATATCAATTACTTACAACAAACCCACTTGAGTGAAAGCAACATCGATGTACGCATAAACACAAACGATATCATCATCAACATCAAAGGAATGACCAATGTGAAAGCTGAAAGTTATGTAGCCATTTTCAGTGTGACACAAACTGGTGAAAATTTAGAAGAAATTCAACGATTGATGGACGAAAGAATCGCTCTAATCAAAAAACCTTTCGAATTGAAGAAAGAAATTGAGTTTTATACCGATATGATTTCATTTGTTCCTTGTTACGAATTTGAGGAAACGAAAAAAGCATTCAACAAAAAAACGTATAATGAAGTTCCTAAAGGATTTGAAATGAAAATCAACGTTCACGTGAAATATAAAAATCCCAATTCATTCACGGAAATCGTTGCAGCTTGTTCAGCATCTGAAGTATATGATTTAATTCGTGTAGATTATTTCGCGAGTAACATGGAGCAAGTGCGCAAAGATTTGGCAACCAAAGCACAATTAATTTTGAAAGAAAAAATCAAAATGCGTCAAGATTTATTGGGAATGGATTTTACTACGATGAAAAAACAATTGGCTGATGGATACCGAGTAACCTACCCTATTGAAAGTTATAAATCTTACCAGGCTTACTCCAATTCATCACTAAATTTGAAAAAATCTACTGCAGTAACGCAAACAGAAAAATCAACAACACAGTTTTACCAACCAATTTTTGACAAAGAATTTGATTTTGTGACCAATCCTGAAATTGTTGAGCCAGTAATTCAAGTGATGTATGAAATTACTTTTCGCATTTATGCTGACGAAACTCCAAAGCCTGCGCCAGTTGTTGAAACCAAAACAACGAAAGAATATTTCATCGTAACGCATGAAGGAGACGTAAAAGCGTTGAATGTTGGCAAATAGATTTGAAAACCTTAATTTTGCGCCGTTAACAAAATGAAATTCCTTTGAAAAATTTTTTTCGCAGTAAATGGATTAAGATTCCATTGTACTTTTTTACAATTTGCTTTGCACTCATTGGTGCGTTTTTAACGATTGCTTATTTCGCCATTTATTTCAAATGGACAAATGAATCTGGCGCCGTAGATGGAAACAGTCGTGTTTTGCAAGTGATGAGCGATAAATACCAAGTAAAAACGAATAAAGACAGTTTGGCCGTGGTTGCTGAAAAATACGAAGCTTTGAATCGCATTTTGATTTTGAAAAAGTACTATCCGAAAAACGCACAACACATTTTGGCTTCTTTAGAATCGAATCATGATTACACCGAAGCGCTGCGAATGGTTGAATCGGTTGATATGCTAGCGGAGAAAACATCGCCTTATTATTTGGAAGTTATCAAATACCGTGAAAACAAATACCAACCTATTGAAGGAAAAACGTCCAAAAGCATCTATCATTGGATGAATACTTCTGAATGGGACGATTTCAAAATTGCTGTCGAAAAAGACAAAAAAGTGATTGATTCTGTTGCGAAAATGTCTGGCGTTGAATCACGTTTGATTGTTTGCTGTTTGATTGGTGAGCAAATGCGTTTATTCAATTCGGATCGTGAAGCTTACAAAAAATGGATTGGTCCTTTAAAAATCTTGTCTGTTGAATCTAAATTTTCTTTGGGTGTAACGGGGATCAAAGAATTGACTGCCCAAACGATTGAAAAGTATTTAAAAGATTCAACAAGCGCTTACTATTTAGGTAAGAAATACGAAAAGTTATTGGATTTCAAAACGGATAATCCAGCGCAAGAAAGAATTGATCGTTTGATTTCATTTCGAAATCACTATTATTCCTATATGTACGCAGCTGTTTTCTTGAAACAAGTGAAGCACCAATGGGAACGCAGAGGATTTCCAATTGACAATCGACCTGAAATTTTATCCACGCTTTTCAACGTTGGATTTCCGCAATCAGTTCCAAAAAAAGACCCAAAAGTGGGTGGATCTGTGATTAAAATCAAGGAAAAACCGATTTCATTTGGAATGATTGGCTATCAGTTTTACTATTCAGGAGAGTTGTGTGATTTGTTTCCAATCCACACCAAAAAATTCGATTGGAATGAAATTTAGACTGCGATATATTTTCATACTTTCGATTTTATTACCGCTTTCAGCTTGTTCACAACCAGCAGATTCAGTAAAAATTGAACCTGATACACTTCTTGGAAAATGGCAAAATTTAGCCAAAGGAGCGGAATACATGGAAATGGAAGCACCGAAAAATTCTGCAATCAACGATTCTCGCATTTGCATTTTAAAACTTAATCCAAAAGATTTTGAACTAGAAATGTTTGCTGCAACTGCAGAAGAAGATAAAAAATCGAAATCCGCGAGCGAATGGGCTGAAAAATACAATTTGAATGTTGTGGTCAATGCCGGAATGTACGATTTGGCAAAAAAAATGCTGAGCAAAGGATATCTCAAAGCGGGAGAACATGTCAATAATCCAAATTTGTATCCGAATTACAATGCGATGATTGCGTTTAATCCGAAGGACAGTCTGAAATGGAAATTTACTGTTTTGGATTTAAAATGCGAAAATTGGGAAAATGTCAAAGACGATTATCATTGTTATGCACAAGGTTTGAGAATGATTGATTGCAATAGTCAACCTTTGAGTTGGAACAAAAAAAATCAATCTTGTAGCATGTTGGTTACCGCGGTTGATGCACTTGGAAATATCTATTTCATCTTTTCACGTTCGCCTTATACGCACAACGAAATGATTGAATTTATGCTAGGTTTTCCATTCAAGTTAAACAATGCCATTTACATGGAAGGTGGACCGCAAACGAGTTTGTATATTCATTTTGGAGATCGAAAAATTGAAAAAATCGGAAGTTATGTTTCAGAAACGTATCCCAACGATTTGAATGATCATTTTTGGGCTTTGCCTAATGTGATTGGATTTAGAATGAATTAAGAATGTAGAATTAAGAATGCAGAATTTGGCAATAATCCAATTTAATTCTTAATTCTTAATTACCTAACAATTCGCTCCAAATATAAATCTTCGACTTTTTTTCTTGCCCAAGGAGTTTTTCTCAAGAATGTTAAACTAGATTTCACACTTGGATCTTTCAAAAAGCAATTGATCGGAACGAGATAACCCATGTGTTCCCAGCCGATTTCTTTTTCGAGTGCGACAATCATTTCTTCTAATTTGATTCCGTGAAGCGGATTATTGGGCTGCGACATGTTGTTTTAATTGAAACCAAAAGTATAAATTATTTTTTCAACATGTAACTGACTCCAACATTTAAGCCTGCAGAAATATGGTCGCGGGGATTTTCATCCATCTTGTAAAAAGATTCTTCCATATCTTGTACTATTTTGTATTGGCAATAAGCTCTTCCAAATAAACTGAAACTTGTGCTGATATTTCTGTAATAAGTAATTCCTAATCTTGCAATTGCTCCCGACTTTCCTTTTAAATTATACTTAACCTCTGTCCCATCTACTAGATTAAGATAATATTGATTTGTACCAAAAGAAACTGCAGCACCGGTACTTAATCCAAAATGGTTCTTCTCATTCGACTTAAACAATCGTTCATATTCGCATATTAAATTTACTTGAGGCAAACTAAAAAACTGATTTCTAGAAGAAAAACTCGCGTCAACATTTTTAGTTGCATACTCTAAACCTAACCCAAATTGATTTGATCCAGAATTAATTTTGAAAATGCCTCCAGCTTGGTAATTTAAATGATTTTTTAGATTAAAATAATAAGGTGAACCAATCCAACCTTCAAGTGATTGTGCTGATGCAAAATTGGATAGGAACAAAAAAATGAAAATTCTCATGGTGGGAAGATTTATCTATTTAATAAAGTTAAGCAAAATAATTACTAATATTAACGCTTTAAGGAAATTGTTGTTTAAATAGAAAAAAATTAATGATATTTGGTACATGAATCCCAAAATCAAATGAGAAAACATTTTCCCTTACTCCTGTTGATATGTTGTGTCTGCTTGATTTTAAAAACAAACCTATATACTTTCCATCAATATCCCCTGCAAAAACACGCTTGGAGTCAAATTGATCATTACTCATTGAGTTTAGGATTTGTTGAAAACGATTTAAATTTTTTCAAGCCAAAAACACGCACTTACAATTACAAATATCCCGAAGATTGGAAAAGAAAAAAACTTTCAACGACAACTAGTGTCGATTTTCCAATTCATCAATTTATTCCTGCGGTTGTGATGAAAATCTCAGGAAGTGAATCGCAAATCATCAATCGGATTTACATTTATTTGTATTCATTATTTGGAATTTTATTTTTATTCAAACTGTCAAATTTACTGGTTGAAAACAAAATACTCGCACTATTTCCAGTATTAATTCTAATTTATTCTCCCCTTTTTGTTTATTATCAAAATGGATTCATGCCATCGATTCCCTCCTTTTCAAACTTTGTGATTGGCACCTATTTTTACATCAAATTCATTCGGAGTGACAGGCAAAAACATTGGGTTTTTGCGCTCATTTTCTTGAGTTTGGCGGTTTTGGCGAGAACGAGCTATCTTTTTCTTTACTTCTCAATTTTAGGCGTTGAATTGATTCGCTATTTAAATATCCACACTTTCAAGTCAATCTTCAAAAGCAAATTTTTGATCGGAAGTTTGATTTCTTTTACATTGATTTTTAGCTATTTTGCTTATAATTATTATTTACGAAAAACCTATGGATCTTTGTTCTTGTCGCATTTGATGCCTCCAAAAGATGTGGAAGAATTTAAAGAAATAGTTCGATTGATGCTACAAAATTGGAAATTCATTTACTTTTCAAAAAGCCAATATTTCGCTATGGGAATTTTGGCGCTTTTGACAATTATTTTTTATCGAAAAAGAACCAAAATATTTGTCAATAAATTACCCATTATTCTTTGCATACTCTTGTGGATTGCTTCTCTTGCATTTTTTGTTTCGATGGCAAAACAATATGTAAATCACGATTACTATTTCATCGATTCATTTTTGTTTCCTGTGATTTTTACAATAATCGTTTTAGCTAGTCGAATTAAAATCTTCAAATTTGAAAACTACTTTTACTTAATTGTAATCCTCATTTCAATTTTCTTCTTCCGCAAGGAAGCCAAAAATGAGCAAGAAAAAGTCTACGCGCCTGGACCATGGAATCAAACTTTTACGACTTATTCCAATTATGAGAACGCGAATAAATTATTGAATGACAACAAGATAAACCCAAGGGAAACAATTCTTTGTTACCATGCCTTTCCGCCGAATCTTCCCTTTTATTTGATGAAACGAGATGGAATTCCCATTATCGACGATAAACCAGAACTGCTAAAAGCAACAATTCATTGGGATTTTGAATACATGTTATTTGAAAACGAATATTTTGTTCCCAATGTGTATGAAAACTATCCTGAAATCATCAATCATTTTGAAGTGATTGACACAGATGGCAAAATAACGTTGTGCAAAAAACGCAATCAAGCAAAAAAATGCAACTTGAATGAATTTCTACAACTTGATAAACATGAAATATTTCTAGAATCATCTGATTCAATTGATTATAATTGGGAAATTAGGCAGAATAACCCAAAATATGGTGCTATTTCAAAAAACCAAGAATTTGGCGCGGTTTACAAGAATAAAGGATTTTCAAAAAAGCAAAATGAAAATTTGGTGTTTAAGTTTGATGGAAATATCACTCCGAAAAATGCACTTGAATCAAATGTAGTAATTTCAATTATTCAAAACGGTGAAAATATTTGCTACAAATCTTTTGTGCTTTCTAAATCGCTCAAAAAACACCAAAAAGCCAAGTTTGTGGAATTGATTGTTCCACTTCCATCAGCTAATATTGAAAATGCGGAATTGGGAATTTACATTTGGAATCCAAACCATAATGAAATAAATTACAAAGATTTAGGTTTCAAAATCTATAAACTAAAATAACTTGAAACAAAAAAAGGAGAGAAAATTCCCTCCTTCTATATCGATTAATCTAAATTTTATTTTGTCAATTTTCTATACTTGATTCGTTTTGGTGCAGAATCACCCAAACGTTTCTTGCGGTTTTCTTCATAATCAGAATAAGAACCTTCGAACCAATGAACTTGAGAATCGCCTTCAAATGCTAAAATGTGCGTGCAAATGCGATCTAAGAACCACCTGTCGTGAGAAATTACCACCGCACAACCTGCAAAATTCAAAATTCCTTCCTCCAATGCACGCAATGTATTGACATCAATGTCATTCGTTGGCTCATCGAGTAATAAAATATTTGCTTCAGTTTTCAAGGTCATCGCCAAATGCAAACGATTTCTTTCTCCTCCTGAAAGTACTCCGACTTTCTTGTTTTGATCTGATCCAGCAAAATTAAACTTCGAAATGTAAGCTCGAGAAATGATTTTTTGATTTCCAATTTCGATGTATTCATTGCCGTCAGAAATCACTTCGAAAACCGTTTTATCTGGATGAATATCTTTGTGAGATTGATCTACATATCCAATTTTTGCTGTTTCACCAACTTTGAATTCACCAGAATCTGGTTGTAACTCATTCATAATCATTTTGAAAATCGTAGTCTTACCAGCACCATTCGGCCCGATAACACCAACAATTCCAGCTGGTGGCAATTTGAAATTCAAATCATCGTACAACAATTTATCTCCAAAAGATTTAGCCACATGTTCAGCATCAATCACATTATTCCCCAAACGAGGGCCGTTCGGAATTGGGATTTCCAATACATCTTCTCTGTCTTTCATGTCTTCTGAAAGCAGTTTATCGTAATTCGTCAAACGTGCCTTGCTTTTCGCTTGTCGTGCTTTTGGGTTCATTCTCACCCACTCCAACTCGCGTTCCAACATTTTCTGGCGTTTCGATGCCGTTTTTTCTTCCTGTTTTAAACGATTTCCTTTTTGCTCCAACCAAGAAGAATAATTTCCTTTCCAAGGAATTCCTTCACCGCGGTCTAACTCTAAAATCCATCCAGCAACATTGTCTAGGAAATATCTATCGTGCGTTACAGCAATCACAGTTCCTGCGTATTGTTGTAAATGTTGCTCCAACCAATCGATTGATTCAGCATCCAAGTGGTTTGTTGGCTCATCTAATAATAATACATCTGGATTTTGAAGCAACAAACGACACAAAGCCACACGACGACGTTCACCACCAGAAAGAGAATCAATCAATTGATCATCCGGCGGACAACGCAATGCGTCCATCGCTCTTTCCAATTTGGTGTCTAATTCCCAAGCATCCAAAGCATCAATTCGATCTGAAACTTGGCCTTGACGAGCGATTAACTTGTCCATTTTATCTGGATCGTTCAAAACCTCTTCATCCATGAATGCAGCGTTGATTTCCTCGTATTCACGCAAAACATCAACCGTTTCTTGTGCGCCTTGCATCACAATTTCCTTCACCGTTTTGGTTGGATCCAATTCAGGTTCTTGCGGCAAATATCCAACAGAATAACCGTCAGAAAAAACCACATCACCTTGAAAAGATTTGTCCAATCCAGCGATGATTTTCATTACCGTAGATTTTCCAGAACCATTCAAACCAATGATTCCAATCTTAGCCCCGTAAAAAAACGAGAGGTAAATATTTTTAATAATTTGCTTTCCCTGAGGTGTCGTTTTGGAAACGTTCACCATGGAAAATATCACTTTTTTATCGTCTGCCATGTTGTTTTTTTGAGAAATTCAAAGATAGTTTTTTTTATCAGACATTAGATGATAGACAAAAGACAAAAGACTTGATTTCTTTATGAAATTTAAAATTTTCGCAAAAAACAAAAATCTAGTCTAATAGTTGCGAAGCAACGGTTCTAATATCTAACGTCTAACAGCGTAGCGGGTCTTTCTTTTAAGACATTAGACCATAGACGTTAGACAAAAGACTAGTAAAAATTACACAAAAGACATTAGATATTAGACAAAAGACTCTTATATTTTTATAAAACACTGATATTCAAAACAAAAATAAATCTCGATAAATCTTAAATTACGATATTTGATAAGTTGCGAAGCAACAACAAAAATCTAGTCTAATAGTAGCGCAGCAACGGTTCTAATATCTAATGTCTAATGTCTAACAGCGTAGCGGGTCTTTTTTAATGTATTCCGTGGGTAGAAATCTTGACAACAAAACTAACAACCATAATGATTGCAGTGGAACCAAAAAAAATAGTGATTGCTTTTGCACCGTTTTTGAATTTGAATTTCAAATGCAAAGCAACAAGTAGAATGGTTAAAATTAAAGGAATTGTAGCAGGGAAAAGTTGTAGGCTTTCGTAAATATTACCTTGGAAGAGTGCCGAAAATGACCGTTGAAATCCACAGCCAGGACATTCAATACCAAGATAATATTTCCAATAGCAATCGAGCATTTAAAAACGACCCATCGAAGAAACAAATGATCCCAAAAAGGCCAATACTACGATCAAATAAATGAACATCAATGCTGACAAACACAAACCAATAATGGCGCAAACTTGTCCAGCTTTTGCATTTTTGAAAGATGCATTGTAACTCATCGGATCTTCTTGATAGATTTTTTTGTCTTTGGCAAACAATACCAAAGCGATAATTGCGCAAACAATTCCAGGAATTGCATATAACCAACAAGTAACAATTGAGATGATTCCTAATACCAAAGTTGCAGTAGCATTTGGCAATGTTTTTTCACCTGTAAACATTGATCTTGTGTCTTTGTTGTCTAAAATTTCGTCCATTTTATTAATCTAATAAATCATTACTATTACTCAAGCCTAAACCATTACTCATTTTTGGTACTCTTTGCAATTCATTTTTAAATTCACCCATTTTTACCCAAAAAATAATAAAAAGGATCAAATTTGCTAATCCAGCCAAACCTCCAAGAAAAGGAATCCAACCACATAAACCTAAGATGGGCATTGTTATTCCAATAGCTCTTCCGTAATCACCTGCTTTACCAAGGTTCCTAGATTCAAATTCATTTCGAAGAGAATCGGAGATTTTGGGGTAAAGAATAAATGGATAAATAAGGTTAAATAATGGAATAAACATCAACCAAACATTGGAAGGTTCTACCAATCTGTTTTCTGGTTCAATTTCCTTCAACACATTTTGTAAAGTTAATAGATACAGAACTGTTATTAAAACACCAACTGCAATAATAACCACGATAAACACACCAAATGTTGCAAATAAACTAGTTGAATACATTTTAAAAAAATTAAATGAAATAAAAAATCCCCAGAAAATTCTGAGGATTTAAAAAAAGTTATGATAAATATTATCTATTTTGCATTGCTTCTTCCATTGCATCTTGCATAGCACCAGAACCAACTGAATCAGCAGCACTTGCAGCAACACTTAATCCCAAAACTAAGATGATAGAATAAATTGTAGCAACAATCCCGATGATCATTCCTGCAATTCCTAAACCTTTTTTACCACCAGTTTTTCCTAATTTGCTCATTCCCATAACTGAAAGTACGATACTTGCAATACAAAGAACCAACCAAAAGTACATTAACCATGCGCTTCCACCAGCGATAATAGATACAACTGCGATAGCAGCGATCCAAGATGAGAAAATAAGTCCTACTAAAGAAAGGACAAAACCTGTAACGGCCAATCCTTTTCCTTGAGGCGCGTTAGATACATTTAATTCTGACATAATGATTTATTTATAGTTATCGGTGCAAATATAAAAGAATACTTTAATTGAAATACACCTTTGTGAAAAATTGTTAATATTTTTTTTTGACAATGCAAAAAAATATCGACCAATTTCTATTTCAAATGTTTGTAATTTACTCCATACATGATGACAAATGCTAAAGGAAAAATGATAGCAAATACTTGCCCAAAAATTGCAAAACCAGCGAGTGGTCCAGAACTATTAGGCATTAAACCTCCCATCAAACCATACATCCCAATAAATGGTAAAATTTGACCTCCAACATACAGGAAGAAGCCACTTTTCTTCAATTTCCACATCATTAAAGCGCCGAATAAACATAAACCTGAACCCAAAAGCGCCAACAAATTGTTGATTTGTCCCCATTTTTTTAATGCAGAAATATAAGCAGAGTTATCAAAAGCCTTGAAGAAAGGATTGCTTTGATAAGCATTACTTGAATTTTCTAACATTCTCAAAGTAAATCCTTGCATGAAAATGGCATAGATTGCTCCTAAAATTCCCAATCCAGCTCCTACAAATGTAAGAATACAGAGCACTTTCAAAAATGGAGGTAATTTCTTTTCTGTCTCCACTACTTCTAAATCTAAAAAATCATTCATAAAATCTCTTTTTGGGGTTAAAGCGCTAATTTATCAATATATTCGACATATCCGCCTACTTTCAATCAAAATCAATTATTTGCATTACTTAATTTCGAAATTTCTAACATAGATTTATGCATTCCAATTTTGTCAAACAACTTTTAAAAATTATCTTTGACACACTTTTGGGATGATTTCTCTCCTATTTTAATAGAGGAAAGGATTGTTGTTCTCCGCGATGAATAACTTTTATCAAAATAATTACAGATGATTTCTACCATGGAAAATTACACTTCAGAAGAATTGATGCAGTTGGAAGACCAACACGGTGCACACAATTACCACCCACTACCAGTTGTCTTAACAAAAGGTGAAGGCGTTTACGTTTGGGATGTTGAAGGAAAAAGATATTATGATTTTTTATCGGCATATTCTGCAGTAAATCAAGGACATTGTCATCCTGCGATTGTCGATGCAATGATCAATCAAGCAAAAACGTTGACTTTGACTTCCCGCGCATTTTATAATGATGTACTTGGAGTTTATGAAAAACACATCACTGAATATTTCGGTTTTGACAAAGTTTTACCGATGAATACAGGTGCTGAAGCGGTTGAAACTGCCATCAAACTTTGCAGAAAATGGGCTTACGAAAAGCGTGGAATTGCGGAAAACGCTGCTAAAATTATCGTTTGCGAAGGCAATTTCCATGGAAGAACAACCACTATTGTTTCCTTTTCAAGTGACAACGATGCTAAAAATAATTTCGGACCTTTTACTCCAGGATTTATCAAAATTCCCTACAACGATGTGAATGCATTGGAAGAAGCATTGAAACAAGAAAATATTGCAGGTTTTTTGGTTGAACCAATTCAAGGTGAAGCGGGAGTTTACACACCTGATGAAGATTTCTTGACAAACGCAAGAGCACTTTGCACGAAATACAATGCACTTTTTATTGCAGACGAAGTTCAAACAGGAATTGCGCGCACAGGAAGTTTGTTGGCAGTTTGCGGAAATTGCACCTGTGAAAACAAATGCGAAAAACAAGTAACGTTCAATCAACCAGATATTTTGATACTTGGAAAAGCATTGTCAGGTGGCGTTTATCCAGTTTCTGCGGTTTTGGCAAACAATGAAATCATGAATGTGATTAAACCAGGTCAACACGGTTCAACTTTCGGAGGAAATCCAATTGCTGGAGCCGTTGCTGTTGCTGCGTTGAATGTGGTTTACAATGAAAATTTGATTCAAAATGCACGCAGATTAGGTGAAATTTTCAGAAACGAAATGCAACGTATTATTGAAAAATCTGATTTGGTTGTCAAAGTGAGAGGAAAAGGTTTGTTGAATGCAATTATTGTAAATGATTCTCCTGACAGCGAGACTGCATGGAACTTGTGTTTAAAATTGAGAGACAATGGCTTACTTGCAAAACCGACGCATGGAAATATCATTCGCTTTGCTCCGCCTTTGGTGATGACTGAAGAACAATTGATGGAATGTGTGGCGATTATTGAAAAAACTATTTTAGAATTTTAAAATCATACAAAATTATATTTCATTAGGACAATTTGCAAAAGTTGTCCTTTTTTATTGATTATTAACTCACCTTTCTAATATTTGAGGCGTTAAAATAAAAGTGAATTCCAAGTAAAATTGATGATGACAGAAGAACAACTTTTCATTGAATCTTTAAAGTCAGGCGATTCGCTTGCCTATGAAAAGTTGGTTAAACTTTATCAAAATAAGGTTTACAATACCTGCTATTCCTTTTTAAAACAATCGGATATTGCTGAAGATCAAACCCAAGAAGTTTTTATTCTTATTTTCAATTCAATTGCACAATTTGAAGAGAAAAGCAGTTTAAAAACTTGGATTTATAGAATTACAGTAAGTCGATGTTTGGATTATTTGCGCTCACAAAGCAGGCAAAAAAGAAAATCTACAGGACTTTTATCGTTGTTTGGTTTGGCGCAAGAAATTCCTGCAAACAATGATTTCACACCATATGAACATTTGGAAAACAAAGAATATGCAAAAATAATTGCAGACACTTTGGACGAAATGAAGGATAAATACAAAACTGCATTTGTATTGAAGTACATGGAAGGAATGAGTCAGAAAGAAATTGCGCAAATCATGGAATGCAGTGAAAAAGCAGTGGAAGGAATTTTAGCTCGGGCAAAAATTATATTGAAAGAAAAGCTTATTTCCTATTTTCCAGAAATGAGGGAAAACAATAAAAAGAACATCTAAAGATTAAAATGGAAACAAAAAATTCAAATAATCACGAAGATAAACTCTTCAATGTACTTGAAAACTGGGAGCAAAGAACTGTTCCTGATTTTTTTGAAACTAGAATTTTGAGTAAAATATCTACTACAAATATTGAAAAAGCATCTAAATTCAATTGGGCTTTGTTGACCACAATTCTTATTTTAAATGCATTTGTTGCTTTCAAAGCGCTGAATGCTAATTTAAAAACCTCAGAACAATTGAAAGATAATTCTTATTCAGAATATTTAGAATCAAACAATTACTACAATCAATATTACAATCAAGAATTATGAATTTTACCCCGAAATTTTACAAAAGAGGATTTTTCATTTTTGGAATTTTCAACCTCCTATTTATCGGTTTGATTTTGCTTGCTCCCAAACCAAGACCAGATCATAAATCACATTTAAAACACGTAATTGAAAAACTCAATGACATTTTAGCACTTGATTCTAAGCAGCAAACAAAACTTCAAGCAATTTTTGATCAACACCAAAAAGAAATTGACTCGATAAAAAAAATCAATCAGAATGAACATAAACAGCGTATTGATTGTTTTGTGAAGAAAAATGGAGATTGCGATTCTTTGAAATTTGTTCAACCGAGCTTTGAAATGATACTTTTCAAACATCACCAAAGAATTCTAAAAATATTAAATAGTAAACAAAAAGAAAAATATTTAATTGAATTGAGAACAGAAAAACCAAAAGGTCCACCTCCATTTTGATTCATTGCAAATTTTTTTCCATGTTAACTTTTAAAGTTATCATTCTAGAGAACCCCGTTCATTCATTTGAGCGGGGTGTTTTTTTTAGATCATTTTTTTAGTTTTCCAATAAAATCAGCTTGAAATAAGTATATTTGCGCATCCAATTTTGGATTTTGCGCACGTGGTGAAATGGTAGACATGCCAGCTTGAGGGGCTGGTGCCTTCAGTGGTGTGCTGGTTCGAGTCCAGTCGTGCGCACAAAAGAAAAAACGAATCGTTTTAAAACATTCTAAATCTTCACAATTCGCAACTGCTTCGTTTTGCTTTCTTGGATCACTTTCACAAAATACATTCCAGCTCTAGCGAAATCTAGGTTAATTTCTTTTCCAACGGTTGCTTCAATAGCATAGATTTCTTCTTCGAAGATCAATCTTCCATTCATGTCGATGATTTGAATCTTTGTTTTGTTACTTGAATTGTTTTCATTTTGAAAAGCAACGGTGAAACTTCCATTCGTTGGATTTGGATAAATGTTGCAAAAATCACCATCAGTCAATACAGGACAATTTTCAAATGCACGACCCGGCGAACCGCCTTCGCAACCTGCAAACCATGATGTTGGAGCGTTTGGGTCAACAAATCCATTCGAAAAATTGTATTCCAAAGTGAAATCTTCCAAAGAAGGAATCACAGGCCAATTATCGTCATTTCGGTAAATTATACTTGAAATCAATGTTTCACTTGCATCAAATAATCTCAAAATTTCTTTGTTCGAAAGACCAAAATCAAAACTGCCAATAACGTTTTCAACTTCTGGATGGCGCTTTTGGAATAATTCTTTGCTATTCGTTAATACTAAATAATTATTCGGTTGCAGCACGATTGATGGAAAATTAAAAATGTGGTTGTTCTTAGCATCTTTGAAAACATAATTTAACAAATCTAATTCTTGACCAGAATTATTTTTGATTTCAATCCAATCTCCCGCATTGTAAACAGCACTGATGTTATTATAGTTGATTTCGGAAATTTGAAGTTGTTCATCGCAAGGCGTATATTTTGCCCCGGGAGAACCACCAATACAGCCACAAAACCAATTGCTAGAATCAATTTTTACTGAATTTAAGTACTGATTTTCCAATGTTCTCCCCCATCCATCTGCGCAAATTGGAAATGGTTTTTCGTCAGTGTAAGTGGTGTTGATAACCAGTTTTTTGTGTGCATCATACACTTGAATGGAATCAAATTTGTTGCTCCAAGGAAAACCAGTTGCACCTACAAAATTCGTTACATTTGGATACGTATTTTTGAACAAATTAGTATCTTCACAAATGACCAAATAACCCTCTGATGGAATAGAAACACCATCTTCAAAATCATATTTATCCCAGAAATTTTTCGATTTGATTGACCAATTTGTCAAATTCAAATGCGTTGTTCCAAAATTGTGCAATTCAATCCAATTTCCGCCATCAACAGAAGGGTCTGGATTGTAATTTATTTCAGAAATGGTCAAAGAAAGTGGTTCAGAAATGCCGGTAAAAACAGCGATATAAGAATCATCGCTTCCGATATTGATTGTGAAGTTAGCAGAGTCCAATTGCTGTGAAGCCAACGTTGTATTTGCTTTCCAATGATTAAATATATAACCAGGATTAGCGACTGCAGTAATTTCAACAGGAACACCATCAAAATAAACTCCAGTCCAAGGAAGTTGATCAGGGACGATGGTTGAAATTTTGATATATCCCGCCTCTGCAGGTTCAACATTGAGGTAAACCGTAACAGGTTTAACCAACGCGAATTCATTCACAATTTGATTTCTAACTGCTTGATTTCGATTTGAAAATTGGTATAAAATATTATTTTTAATATTTAAATAGTTATTCATTCCACCAGTTGGATCCCCAGTCCATCTTTCAAAATGCTTTGGTAAATCAGGCAATAATTGTTGATACATGCTTTCAACAATCGGCAAATAATAGTCAGGTTGAAAAGTGGTATTCATCAAGTCCGCATAACGATTGACAAAATAGTTTTTGAATTCAGTATTTTGATTCAAGCCGTTGAAAATTTCCCAATAGGGATTTGGTTGATTTTCATTTCTAAAATAGTCAAAAAGATTGGAATTAAAATCACTCCAACCACCCAAACCAAGTTCCATGTCTTGCAAGAAAAACTTCCATTTATTGTCTGTAGATTGCGTTCTTGCAATTTTCATGTTGTTGTAAATCCAATCATAATTTGCAAACCAATTTTCACCTACCAAATAATCTGTAAAATTGTATAAGTCTAATTTCTTGTTACAAACTGAAAAATAATCGCTTGCAGCTGGATCGTAAGTTGTAACAAGATCTTTCATTGAGTAAAAACTGGAATCTGATCCTTTCACTGTTCTCAGAACTCCAGCTCCGTAAAAATAGGAAACAGAAAGTAAGTCTAAACTGTCTTTGTCATTTCCGAAATTGGTGGAAAAATAGCCCTCATTTGCTTTTTCACGCAATTCATAAACACCAAAATACTCGCCATTCACGTATGCAATCACAGGAGAATATGCTTGAGAATTGGCATTCGATTCGCGCATGATACGCATGAAAGTTGCGTCCTTTTGTGGGTATTGATTCCAATAATTACTTCCATTTCTAAGGTAAAAAGCATCAAATTCTTTGATAAAACTTTTTTCAGGAATCAAAGGATATTTAATAGGTTTTCCTTCACCATAGAGTAAATTCGATGGTTCGATTGTCACACTGTGTTGCGGATTTGAGCGACTTCCTCCTGCCCCACCGTCTGGTTTGATAGATGCTCGTGATTCAAATTGCTTGATTCCTTCTTTGTCGAAATATTCAATTACACAAGGTTTTTTCCAATCGGTATTGTAATTGTCAAAAATCCCATCTGGACCATATAAATTGAGTGAATCTGTTGTTATTGAAATCACAGGAAGTGCATAATCGGCAGCTAGAAAATAAGATTCAATAGCTATTAAACTTGGTAAAATTGAATCTGAAGATGAAATACAAATTGCTTTCAAAATACTGTTGTCAAATATTGAAATAGTATCCATGTAAAGATTTGAGTTTATTGTGGGAGTATCACCATTCAAGGTATAATAAACTTGTCCACCATAAAAACTGTTATTGGAGATAGTAATTTTCAATGAATCCTGAAAAAACTGTGCATCAATATTGATAATGGGTGGATTTTCAAAAGCTTCAAAAGCTAGCGAAAGATTGTTGCTTTGTCCAGGTGTTGGAAGGGTGAAAAGTTTATCATTTTGGATTCCATCCATGAATTTACCCACTGACATATCAGGTTCTAAATCAGGTACTATTAATGAATCGATAACAATTCCTAATGGATTTGACAAATAAATAATTTCTCCTTCATTGCTGATACTAAAGTTTGTTTCTAAAGTTGAATTTGGAAAAACAGTATTGAAATAAGAATGCACATTTCCTCCATAAAAAGAATTGGGTGTTTCGTATCCAAAACTCAAAAATGGCAACATCGTCAAGTCAGAAGAAGTAGTTGAGCTGTTATGCACTTCAATCGCGAGGACATTTTGACCATTTTTCATGGCGGATTTTAAAATCAACTGATTAATTTCAAATGAAGATATATTTCCACCTTGAATTAAAGTTGCTTCATTATCGGTGGCTAATTCATCCCAATTTGGTGGCGTTCCCGTTAGTCCAACTCTCGCAATTTCAATTCCATTTAGGTATGCAACAAAACCATCATCAAAATCCAAGTCTAAAAGTGCTTTTTTGATTTTTGAAGTATCTGAAATAGAAAAATTAATAAGCGCATAAACTGAAGTAGTCGGATTTGAAATTTCAATTTCATCGTCATCATCTCCATATCCAACGCTCATTTGTCCAGAATTCCAAGCAGAAGCATCAAAAGAAAGATTATTCCAATCTGGCGCTAAATTTGAATTCGGAATGATGTATTTCCATGTGTTATTTGCAAAAACTGCCGTTTCGTAAAAGTAGTTTGTTGATTGATTTAAATTACTTGTGGCAGCAATTGTAACGAATCCGTTAGGAGGTAAATTTAAGTTTGGGAAAGTCCATTTTTGCAAATTAGTTGAGTCATCAGATAAAAAATAACCAACCATATTGATATTTGCATTTGATGAATTGTACAATTCAATCCAATCGGGATCGGTACCATTTGGTAATACAAAAGTAGAAACATTTGCATTGGATGCCTCATTCAAAAATACTTGAGAAAATAAATTCAAAGGGAAAACAAGGAATAGAATATGGTATATCTTCATTATTTTGAATTGAAATAAAATTTTTACATTACTTCAAATTTAGTTAAGAAAATAACCATATCAAAGAAATACTAAATTTATCATTTAATTGAACTAATTTGTGGTTAAAGTGTAACTTTTATTGTACTTATTTTGCATTTATAATTTTATTGATGAGAATGCGTTTTTGACGAATATAAATAAATTCTATTCATGGTATTTCGATTTCTACTTGTTTTAATTCTCCTCAGCTCTTGTTCTTCAGAAGCACAACAATATTTGAGCAAAATCGAAAGTCAGGAAGAGTTTTCGATTCTTAGTGGCGCACCTTTGTCTTCTAAATATGGAAATATCGCTTCCATTAAGGTAATTTATGAAATCAAGAC
>JBBALI010000016.1:0-75651 GCA_040403095.1 Crocinitomicaceae bacterium | reverse complement strand
ATTTATGCTTGATTTTTTTTAAAATCCACAGATTTTTGACTTGATCCATTTTTGACTTGATTCATCCAAATTTTAGGCAAAAAAAAAGAGTCTTGAAAACAAGACTCTTTTGGCGGAGAATGTAGGATTCGAACCTACGGTACCTCTCGGTACAACAGTTTTCAAGACTGCCGCAATCGACCACTCTGCCAATTCTCCGGGGGCAAAATTAGCAATACTTTGAATACTGACAAGCATAAAATTAAAAAAAGATTAAAAAAAAATAATTAATCACTGAAAAACAGCTGATTAATTTATATAAAATCAAACCGTTCACAGTCCGAATTAGGCATTTAGCTCAATAATAGCGCAAACATTCCATAAATTCTTAGTAATTTTATACCTTTCAACTGTAATTCATTGGTCAAAGTTGAAATATTGAGATTTAAGTTAAGTTTTCAAGTTTTTATTTGACTTCTAAAATAATTCTGAAATGAAACGATTTTTATTTTTATTCATTTTTCTAAGCTTTTCTATTGTGCTTAATGCGCAAAAAAACAAGCAATTAAAAGCATACTTAGATCATAAAGTCTTTTATGAAAGTTCAATAGGAAATTATGTTGAAGTTCAATTACAATTTCTTGGGCTATCACTCAAATACAAAGGTGTTGATGGTGGTTTACAAGGTGAAGTGGCGATTCAATTATCAATTAAATCAAATGATAAAATTATTGCATCTGATGCTTACCGATTGCAAACACCATTGATGAGAGACAGTATCGTAGAAGACTTTTTTGATTTAAAGAGATTCGCTTTACAACCAGGAAACTATGAATTGGAAGTTTCACTTCAAGATTTGAATGCTACAAATGAGCCAATGTCAGGAAAACAACAAATTGAAATTAGAGACCTAAGCTCAAAACCTTCTTTTTCAGATATTCAGGTTTCTGAAACGATGACAAGAACAGATTCGACCAGTGTTTTCACAAAATCAGGTTATGAAATGATTCCTCGAATTTCCAATTATTTTACGACAGAAGCGAATACTTTACCTGTCTATTTTGAAATCTATCATCCTGAGAAATCTGTTCAAGCCATTGGTGTAAAGCAAACGATTTTTCAAACAAAATCAAAATTAGAAATAGAAGAATTTACTCGTTTTTCCAAACATGAAGTAAATCAAATACAACCGGTTGTGCGGGTAATCGACATTGCAAAACTGCCTTCTGGAGAATACACATTGCAGTACACCTTGATCTCCAAAGACAATCAAGAATTGGCAAAAGTGGACTACTTTTTTGAACGTTCCAATGAAATCACAGAAGCAATTGCTTCGGAAAATATTGTTTTAGATCCTGCTTTTCAATCTTCAATCACCAACGACAGTGTATTTTATTACATGGAAAGTTTGATTCCCATTTCTAAACCTGCAGAAATAAAGAATATCATCAGCATTTTAAAGAAAAAGGACAGCGATCAATCTAGAAAATATATTCAAGCATATTGGGTTTTAAGTTCTCACGGAATGAAAGCATACGATGCTTGGATGCAATACAAGGGACAAGTGCAATTGGTAGAAAGATTGTTCTCTAATAATTTTTTAGAAGGATTTGAAACAGATAGAGGTCGTGTTTATTTACAATATGGGGCACCAAACTATATCATTACCCGCGAAAGTTCTCCTTCGGATTATCCATATGAAATTTGGCAATACGATAAAATTAAACAATATTCAAACAAAAGATTCATTTTCTATAATCCTGATTTAGTTAACAATAACTATAAGTTATTACACTGTGACATGATTGGCGAACTACAAAATTATCGTTGGCAACAGGCACTTGCAAAAAGAAATTCTCCAAATAGAAATATCGATGATCCAAACGACGGTAATAACAGTCATTATGGTGGAGAAAGTCTAGAATTATTTCAACAAAAATAAAAAGTTCCTTTGAATCAAATTGCGATTGTCATCCTTAATTGGAATGGAAAACATTTTTTAAAAGACTTTCTCCCAAGTGTTATTAAATATTCTGGAGATGCTAGAATTATTGTGGCTGACAATGCTTCGTCTGATGAATCCGTTTCTTTCTTGTGCAATGAATTCCCCACTATTGAAATCATCCAGAATGATCAAAATGGTGGTTTTGCAAAAGGATACAATGATGCCTTAAAAAAAGTCGATAGTACATTTTATTTATTGCTCAATAGTGATGTTGAAGTGAGTGAAAATTGGTTGATTCCACTTTTAAAATCAATGGAAAATTCAAATGTCGCTGGGTGTCAACCAAAAGTTTTGTCTTATGGAGACAAAACAAAATTTGAACATGCAGGAGCAGCTGGAGGATATTTAGACCACAATTATTATCCATTTTGTAGAGGAAGGATTTTCAACGAAACTGAAAAAGACACACTTCAATATGATGGAGAGGCTGAAGTTTTCTGGACTTCAGGCGCTTGTATGTTGATTCGATCTGAATTGTACCACAAAGTAGGTGGATTTGACGAACTTTTTTTCGCGCACATGGAAGAAATCGATTTATGCTGGAGAATTAAAAAATTGGGATTCGCTTTCAAAATTATTCCTTCTTCAGAAGTTTATCATGTTGGTGGGGGGACATTGAATTACTTCTCCCCCAAAAAAACCTATTTGAATTTTAGAAATAGTTTGTACATGATTACCAAAAACCACGCTGGTTGGCTATTTCCCAAGCTGTTTTACCGAATGTTACTAGATGGAGTTGCTGCAATGATGTTTCTTTTTTCAGGAAAACCTAGCCACTTTTGGGCAGTATTTACAGCGCATGTAGATTTTTACAAGCACATCAATAACATGCTTAAAAAAAGGAAAGAATTAAAGAAAACGAAGGTAGAATTTAATAAAACAGGACTTTATCGCGGAAGTATTTTATGGGCAAAATATTTCAAACGTATTCACTCATTCAGCAATTTGAATATGAGACTTTTTGATTAAAATTAAGTCAACAAATTCAAATGTTTTTTCTTCTTAATTCAAAATTCTGTCCCAAATATACTTTTCTAACTTGTTCATCCGAAGCTAATTCTTCAGCTGTACCTGATTTCAAAATCGACCCCTCAAATAATAAATAAGCGCGATCTGTTATTGATAAAGTTTCTTGAACGTTGTGATCTGTAATTAAAATTCCAATATTTTTCTTGCGTAAGTCTGCAACAATACTTTGAATATCTTCAACCGCAATAGGGTCAACACCTGCAAATGGTTCATCTAACAAAACAAATTTAGGATTGGTTGCCAAAGCACGTGCAATTTCTGTTCTCCTTTTCTCTCCTCCTGAAAGTCTATTTCCAAGATTTTTTCTCACGTGAGTCAAACTGAATTCCTCCAACAATTGCTCTAATCTTTCTGTCCGTTGTGGCTTTGTCAAATCAGTCATTTCTAGAATAGCCAGAATATTATCTTCTACACTCAATTTACGAAAAACAGAAACTTCTTGAGGCAAATATCCAATTCCTAATTGGGCTCTTTTGTACATTGGATAATTGGTGATATCGATATCATCCAAAAAGACTGAACCTTCGTCAGGTTTTACCAAACCAACAATCATGTAAAAAGAAGTAGTTTTTCCCGCGCCATTTGGACCAAGTAAACCCACAATTTCACCTTGATTTACTTCAACAGTGACGCCTTTAACAACGCCTCTACCTTTGTATGTCTTTTTTATTTCCTGTGTGTATAATTTCACTTGTTGGCTAATTTAGATTCAAAAATAAGAAGAAACAATGAATTAGAAACTGAAAGTCATCCTTGCACGAATTCCAATCGGACTCATCCCTGGATCTAAATGAGTTACACGATAAACCAAATCAATTCTACCGAACTTAAAAATATTCTCAATTCCAGCAGCCAATTCAGTATATGGAACTTTTCCAAACTGCTTGGTAAAAGTGGGCAAAATCATTTCTCCAGAATGTTTAGAATCAATTGAACCATAAACGATTCTTCCTGTGGTAACCAATCTCCATTTCATTTTTTTGACCAATGGAATTCTGTCAAAAAGTAAACCCTGCCAATGTTGCTCCACAAGTCCACCAACATATTTATCGGAAATAAATTCAAAATAGTTCAATTTGTTAAAAGTACTTGTCAACAGCCAATAGGATTGATTTCCTTCGTGAACTTTCAAGAATGGATATGCTGCAGTTCCAGAAATATAACCTGCAGTAAAACCATATCTTAATCGACCTAAAACACCCACATTCCTAGTATGCTCCATTTGAAATTCAAATTTTTGATAATTGTAATCACTGCCGAAAATTCCTTTTACACCAAAAATTCCTTGCAAAGAAAAAATTGGATACTTTGAACCAATAGAGGACCGGTCAAATGCCCCAGAAATAAATTCTTCATCTTTGGTCCAACGCATTCTCAAGGTAAATTCAGAAGTTTGAATTCTAGGAATATTCACAATCGTGCCATCCAAAGATCTTTTTTGATAATTCGCTAGACCAAGTGCAGTGTATTCCTTCCATTCAAAACCACCATAGAGAATCAAATCTTTTTTGATGTCTTTTTCCAAATTTATCCCCGCTTTTTCTACAAATGTCAATTTATTAAGCGGACCAGTTCTGAAAAGCGTATTGAAAGTTGAGCCAACAGAGGCAGCAGTAGGAGAAACCCCAATTTGTTCAATATCATAATTGTAAAACGTAGTCAACATTCCTCTTTTCTTAGGAGTCAAATTGTATCTTATTGAAGCACCATATTTAAATCTTTCATCACCAAAACCATAAGCAATTCTTCCTCCAAGTTCGATTCTTCTTGAGAAATCATTGGATGTTCTTAAGGCAAGTCCAACTCTATATGATTCAATTGGATTGATGCTAAACAAACTAAAGGCACTTCCAATTTCAATTTTTCCCAATGGAAAATATCCTGTTGCTCCCATGTATGAAAGCTTCTTCAAAGTTTTGAAAAATGTAGTATTATTTAAAGAATCAACCATTTTGTCAATACCAGCTTCTTGGGCAGACAAGGATTCATGACGGTGCTCGACCCAATAATCTTTGGATCTTGTCAAGGCACTATCCAAATATTCTATTGTATTATCAGCGTTATAAAAGGCATCATCATGTGGCTGATTGATTACGAAGTCTTTTCTGGAGGATAATTTTCTTGCAAAAAAACCGTACAATTTTGATTTATCAGTAAACTTAAAATCAACAATCATTTTTTCGCGAACTTGCATCCAAACTTCTTTTTCAACTTGTTCAAATTCTTGCTCAAAATACATGTCTTGCACATAATTGATATTCGCCCAAGGAGACAAATTTGCTTTGATACTTTTTACTGCATAGGTAGAATCGTGAATCCACATTTCACCAGAAAAGGTCATATCACCAGTTCGTTTAGGCTGAAAAGTCAATTTATAGCACCATTTGTTGTCAATATAAGTAGAATCGGTTAGCACAAATTTGTAATACGAGCGGGCAATATTAGCAATCGGACTTACAAAGGACCGTTGAAAAAGATTAATGTAATTGTCATATATATTCATGTCCAAATACATATCACCCAACAGTTGATTGATTTGAATGTTTTCTATACCAGAAACTTTTGAAGCTTTGATAATTTCTTTTTTCTTTTTAGGATTGTTTCTGAAATGAAAATCAGAAATTGATTCACTTAATAGCACTGGCAAGTATGTGGATCCATCATCGGTAGAATCAAGATAATCCATCACCACATCTAAACGTTGAATTAATCCTCTTTCAGTAAATTTATCACCAATATTATTGAGGTCAAGTTGCATTTTATTGTAAACTTCATAATCATATGAAGTCAATTTCTCCTTGTTATTTATTCGTTTATTTGCAACAATTTTCTTGTGTAAAGTTATAGATGGCAATTCATCAGGAGGTCTTACAAAAAAAGTTTCTAGTTCCTCAACTTCTGGTCTAAGGGTAATATTGATTTCTTGTGCTTGATCAAGTTTGACAGCGACTGTTTTGGTTTTATAACCCAAGAAAATAAACTGTAAACTATCTGTGGCATAGTAGGTTTCTATTGAATAATTTCCAATAGTATCCGCTGAAGTACCCATTTTAGAAAGATAAAATTTCACCTTAACAAAAGGTAAGGTTTCTCCAGTCACTTCATCAGTAACTTTACCAAACACCTTAGTTTGTTGGGAAAATGAATTAAAAAAGATTCCCAAAAATGTAAAAATGAGCAAATAATTTTTCATAATTCTCATCCCAAAGGTACAAAAATCAAGCCAGTTAAACTTCAAAAAATAAATTATACGATACTTTCTTTGGCACGCGTTTTTTCTACGCTTCCAGTAACCCAAATACTTATTTCGTAGAGCAACAAAATTGGAATCGAAACAATGATTTGGCTTATCATATCAGGCGGTGTGATTACTGCAGATAAAATCAATACTCCAACTATTGCATGTTTTCTGTATTTTTTCAAAAAAGCAGCAGTAATGATTCCCAATTTCGCCATTAAATAGGCTACAACAGGTAGTAAAAAGAGTAGTCCTGAGTAAAAAACCGTTGAAATGATTGTACTCATATATGAGTTAATCGTGAAGATATTGTCTATATTCTTCGAAATCTGATATGTTCCAAAAAACTGCACACACATGGGTGAAACTACGAAGTAACCAAATAAAATCCCAAGAAAAAAGAGCAAACTCACATAAAAAACAATTCCTTTGACGACAGTTCTTTCATTGGATTTCAAGCCTGGCTTCACAAAAGACCACAATTGATAGAAAATAAAAGGAAAAGCCAGTACGACGCCCCCAATCATACTCATCATCATGGCGTAACCAAATTGTCCACCCATGGTTGTACTTTGCATTTTCACAGGGATTTCCTCAATACAAATTCCAGTATATTGACACATCAATCGGAAGCTAATAAAAGAAGGGTCTTTCATCGAAAGGAAAACATTGTCGATAATCCACTCCTGAAAAATCCAGATAACAATTGCAATAACAACCACAACAGCTGCGCTTCTCACAAGTCTCCATCTTAATTCTTCAAGATGATCTAAGAATGACATTTCTTTACCTTCTTTTTCTTTCATTTCGGGTGCAAATGTACAATAACTGTAGCTTAAATTGAATAAATGAATTGTTACAAATCAGATTAAATTCAAAAAAAGTCTTAATTAAAGAATTTTAATTAAAAAATATCGTAAAATAACCTTACAAATTGTGTAACTTCGCTTAAAAATTTTGTAACTTTCAGGTAAAGTTCAATTAACAAATCCATGGTTCAAACAGATCTTAAAGGTGCACTTCGCACATATTTCGGATTCGATAGCTTTAAAGGAAAACAAGAGGACATAATAAACAATGTGTTGAATGGAAAAAACACGTTCGTTATTATGCCCACTGGTGGCGGTAAATCGCTTTGCTATCAATTACCAGCATTATTATCAGAAGGAACTGCGATTGTTGTTTCTCCGCTGATTGCCTTGATGAAAAATCAAGTTGATGCTATTCGAAATGTGAGTGATAGTGAATCTGTGGCGCATTTTCTGAATTCGTCATTATCCAAAGCAGAAATTACCAGAGTGAAAACAGACATTCAAGCTGGGAAAACAAAATTGTTATACGTTGCTCCTGAATCTTTGACTAAACAAGAATACATTGACTTTTTAACGTCAGTGAACATTTCTTTTTTTGCGATTGATGAAGCCCATTGTATTTCAGAATGGGGCCATGATTTCAGGCCAGAATATCGAAGATTGAGAGAGATTTTTGAAAAAATTTCCAATGTTCCGATTATTGCTTTAACTGCAACAGCAACACCAAAAGTTCAATTCGATATTCAGAAGAACTTGAATATGTTGGACGCGATTTTATTCAAATCTTCCTTCAATAGAGACAACTTGTATTATGAGATTCGTCCAAAGAAAGATGTTGAGAAGGAAATTATCCGTTACATTCGTTCAAAAGAGGGAAAATCTGGAATCATTTATTGCTTGAGTAGAAAAAAAGTTGAAGAACTTTCAGAATTACTGCAATTAAATGGAATCAATGCTTTGCCATACCACGCAGGTTTAGACGCTGCTACTCGTGGAAAACACCAAGACATGTTCTTGATGGAAGACACAAGTATAATTGTTGCTACAATCGCATTTGGAATGGGAATTGATAAACCAGATGTACGATTTGTAATTCACCACGATATTCCAAAATCATTGGAAAGTTATTACCAAGAAACAGGAAGAGCTGGACGTGATGGTGGCGAAGGCGAATGTGTTGTTTTTTACAGCTACAAAGACATCGAAAAATTAGAAAAATTTCTTCAAGGGAAACCAGTCGCTGAACAAGAAATTGGAAAACAATTATTGCATGAAATGGTTTCGTATACCGAAACTTCAGTATGTCGAAGAAAATATATTCTTCACTATTTCGGAGAACAATTTGACGAAGCAGAATGCAATTGCATGTGTGACAACTGCAAATTCCCAAGAGAACGTTCAGAAGGAAAAGAGTACGTTTCATTGCTTTTAGGCGCTGTAACCGAACTTGAAGAACAACAGAAAGCAAAACATTTGTGTGCATTTATAGCAGGAAATATTACTGCTGACATTAAAAGTTACAGACATGACCAATTGCCTCTTTTTGGAAAAGGAAATGCCAAAGATGAACATTTCTGGAATGCTGTGATTCGTCAAAGTTTGGTTGGTGGTTTTATTTCCAAAGACATTGAGACTTATGGAACGATAAAATTAACTGATAAAGGAAAAGATTTTATTCAAAATCCAACATCTTTCCTATTAATCAAAGAAAGAATTTTTACTGGTACTGACGGTGAAGATAATGATATCGTTACTCCTGGAAAAGGTGGTGCATTTGATGAAGATTTATACCAACTTTTGGTTGATTTGAGAAAATCTATTTCCAAGCAAAAAAACATTCCTCCTTTCGTCATTTTCCAAGAACCTTCTTTGAAAGACATGTGTTTACAATATCCAATTACTTTGGATGAATTAACAAACATTCAAGGAGTTGGAACTGGAAAAGCAGCTAGATATGGAGAACCTTTCTTAGCTTTAATTCAATCATTTGTTGAGGAAAATGATATTGAACGACCACAAGACATGGTTGTTAAATCCCTGATCAACAAATCAGTTCTGAAAGTCCAATTGATTCAAAACATTGACAGAAAACTTCCTTTGGAAGACATTGGAAAAGCACAAGGAAAGAACATTGAAGAAGTAATTGAAGAGATAGAAGGAATTGTTTCGTCAGGGACAAGAGTAAATATCAATTATTACATTGATGACATTTTAGACCAAGATAATCAGGAAGAAATATACGACTATTTCAAAGAAGCAGAAACTGATGACATCATTGAGGCTTACAAGGAATTTGATGGTGACTATACTGAAGAAGAATTGAGATTAATGCGTATTAAATTCATGAGTGAAATGGCGAATTAATCGATTTTCTAAAAAACCTAAAAACCGCTTTTCATTTTCATGTCAAGCGGTTTTTAGTTTTAAAGGAAATTTAAAAAAAAATCATCTAAACAAAAGTTGATACTGAAGTCTTATGAAATTATTGATTGTTGTTTTCTTTTTTTTGATTGCGCAAACAAAACTAATGTCGCAAGAAATGGAGACAATGGAAATAAACTTTGAACCAACTTTTCATTCAAAACAATTGAATCTCAATCAGTATTATGTTATAAGTAAGAACGATAGTATTCAATTTACGACGTTTAAATTTTACATCTCAAATATTGAGTTAATCAACGAAAATAAAATCGTTTGGAAAGTAAATCCGGGATTTTACTTAATTGACATAGAAGATACCAATTCTTTTAAAGTCAAAAGTTTTATACCTCGAAACCTCGAATTCGACAAAATAGCGTTTGATTTGGGAATTGATAGTTTAACCAATGTTTCCGGCGCGATAGGTGGCGCGCTTGATCCCACAAAAGGAATGTATTGGACTTGGCAAAGTGGTTATATTAATTTAAAATTAGAAGGAAATTGCAAGTCGTCTTCCGCCGAAGAAAATGAATTTGTTTTTCATTTAGGCGGTTATCAGAGTCCTTTCGCAGCAATTCAAAAAATATCATTTCAAACTAACAAACAAGCAACATTTCAAATGGAGGTTGAATTAAGTAATTGGATTTCGGAAATCGACTTTCAACATACAAAGTCAATCATGTCTCCAAGAAAAGAAGCGATTGAAATGGCGATAAAAGCAACTAAAATGTTTGTTGTGAAATGAGATATTTGCTCTACTTTCTCTTTCTTAGTGTATTTTTTTCGTTTTTTGAGAAAGAAAACAACCTATTTTATGTGCCTCAAAATTGGCCGAAACCTGTTTATAATTTCAAAAACAATCCTTTATCAAAAGAAAAAGTTTACTTAGGCAGAAATCTGTTTTACGACCCAATACTATCTAGAGATAATTCGATTTCGTGTGCCAGTTGTCATTCACCTTTCAATGCATTTACACATGTTGATCATAATTTGAGTCATGGAATAGAAGATCGGATTGGAACAAGAAATTCGCCTACACTCATGAATTTGGCTTGGCATCAATCATTTATGTGGGACGGAGCAATCAATCATTTAGACATGCAAGCGTTGGCACCCATTAGTCATCGGGATGAAATGGACGAAAAAATTGAAAATATTGTTTTAAAAATAAATCAATCCTCCAAGTATAAATCATTGTTTTTTAATGCTTTTGGTGACAGTGTAGCCACGGGTGAAAAAACATTGAAAGCCATTTCACAATTTATGCTGACTTTAATTAGTGCCAATTCAAAATATGATTTGGTAAAACAGCATAAAGCCAAATTTACTGCGCAAGAGAAAAATGGTTATAAGTTGTTTCAAAAACATTGTGCTTCTTGTCACCAAGAACCGCTTTTCACCAATCTAAAATTTGAAAACAATGGATTGAAAGTCGACCCAAAGCTCAACGATTTTGGAAGAGTGAAAATCACTCAAAATCCCAATGATTCATTGAAATTTAAAGTTCCCACTTTGCGTAATATTGAATTTTCATTTCCTTACATGCATGACGGCAGATTCAAAAAACTGAATCAAGTGCTGAATCATTACACCAGTGAAATTCACGATTCCCCTACTCTATCTGAAGGTTTGAAAAAACCTATCCACCTTACTTCCAATGAAAAAGTTGATGTAATTGCATTTTTATTAACATTGACAGACAAAGAATTCCTTTTTAATCCAGCACATGGATTTCCGAGAGAAAAATAGTTTTGAAGGAAAAATAAAAATTAAACATCTAATAAAAAAGTCAAGTAAACCAAAGCTTGAAAATAAAATATGCTTATGAAAAAAAATATTATTGTTGCGTCGCTCCTTTTTGTGGGATTTTATGCAAATTCTCAAACAAATCCTGCCATATTATCTTGGTTGAGAAATACTACTGGAACGCTAGGTAGACATTATGTAGCTGGTAATTCAACTGCTATTAACGATGCTGATTCCGTGAATGTGAAACATGTTTTATATTCTAATACAAGCGTTTACGTTAAAACCAATGGAATTCCTTCCTATGTGACAGGACCATTTCAAGACGGAAATCCTTCTTTGGCGACAACTCAAAATGCCATTTTTAAATTTCCTTTAACTCCAGCTCAAAATACGGGAACGCCAACGGCTACAACTGGCGGTAATATTGGTCTTTTTATTAACGGTGTTGCCTTATTTGATTACCGTGATGGCGTGGCTTGGAATACAACTACAAGTGCTTTGTGCGGTGGACCTGGAAATGCGCCTTGCCCTGGAGGCCCCACTGCAACTCAAGCATGGAATAGAGATGCAATCCCTGCTGAAAAACTAGGCTTTGACTGTTCAAAAGGACATCCTGCAATGGGAAATTACCACCATCACCAAAACCCAAGCGCATTTAATTTAGATTTAAATGTAATTTCAACGGTTTGTAATTTGTATGCTGCCGAAGGTTTGTATGCAATTGACAGCACACAACATTCACCACTAATTGGTTTTGCTTATGATGGATTTCCAATTTATGGTGCGTACGGATATAAAAATGCTGATGGAACTGGTGGTTTAACAAGAATTAAGTCTGGCTATCAATTGAGAAATATTACAACAAGAACGCTTCATGCAGATGGAACCGATGTTGCAGATGGACCAGCAGTAAGTACCACTTACTTTTTGGGCTATTTTAGAGAAGATTATGAATTTGTTACACATGGAGGTCAAGAAGATTATTTGGATGCACACAATGGAAGATTCTGTGTAACGCCAGAATATCCCAATGGAATTTATTGCTACTACACCACTGTTGATGCTGATTGGAATTCTTATTATCCATATGCAGTTGGACCTACTTTTTACGGCAATGTAACAGCTTCAAAAGTTACTACCATTTCAGAACAAGTGACAGAATATACTGGCGCAGCTTCAGGCATCAACGAAGTTTTGGAAAACAATCAATTTAACATTATTCCAAATCCTGCAACTGATTTGGTTGCGATACAACTTCTTGGACTTGCCAATTCAGACATTCAAATAGAATTATTGGATTTGACAGGAAGAAAAATTCAAACTTCTACCATTTTACAAGGAAGTACCATTGCTTATTTTGATACAAGTAAACTTTATAACGGAGAATACATTGTTAAAATAGCTTCTGGTGACTCTGTGATTTCAAAGAAATTGATGATTGTAAAATAGTTAAAAATCTTATATTTGTAAATCAAGTATCCATTCAGTTGGGTACTTGATTTTTTTTGGAATAAAAATTGGTATCAGCAGGAAAAACAAGCATGAAAATTCAAATTCATACGATATACTTTTTACTTTTAACATTGCTTATTTCTATTTCAAGTTGTACTGTTGAAAAACGTCTGCATTTTCCTGGACATACAGTTCGATGGAATCAACCAAATAAAGTAAATCATTCAGCTGAAGATATAGTTTTAATATCTAAAAATGACACTATAAATTCAAAATCAGACATTAAAAGAATTTCAACGATTGAAAAAATAAAGTCAAAGAGGGAGTTTAATCAGCAATTAGGTACTCAAACAATCGAAACTAAAATTGATAAAATCATTGAAAAGGGAAATTTTGACAAAAAAATTGAACGTTACCAAACAATCAAAAACAAAATTTCTAAAAATAAAATCATAGCCAAAAATAGATTTCTAAAATCTAAAAAAATCCAGTCTAAACCTGACAATGACATGTGGGGATTTTTTGGATCTTTGCTTGTATCTGCTTTGGTTGCAATGGCAATTATTATTGTTGTGGCTTTATTGGTCGTTTGGATTCTTTCGACGCTTCCACTGGCAACTGCAAAAATTATTGGAGGTATCTTACTAGCGATTTTATTACTGTTTTTCATTTTATACTAATAACTAAAAGTACAAATCAATTTTTACTTGATTATCTTTAACCCAAAATAAATTCCATGAGCAAGATTTTAATCATCGATGACGAGAGAAGTATTCGCCGCGCTTTGCGTGAGATTTTAGAATTTGAAAACTTTGAAGTGCAAGAAGCAGAAAATGGCAAAGAAGGATGGGAGAAAATTCAATCCACTACGTATGACATCATTTTTTGCGACATTAAAATGCCTTTGATGGACGGAATGGAAGTGTTGGATGAAATTCAAAAAGCCAAAATTGATGTACCTGTCATTATGATTTCAGGCCATGGAAACATTGAAACTGCAGTTGATGCAATCAAAAAAGGTGCTTTTGACTTTATCGAAAAACCATTGGATTTGAATCGCATTTTGGTTACCATAAGAAATGCCAAAGACCGTTTATTTTTAGTTGAAGAAACAAAATCTTTGAAATCAACTGTCAAAAAATTCAAAGGTTCGTCGATTATTGGTGAAACAGAAGGTATTGTGAAAATCAAAGAAATGATTGAAAAAGTGGCACCTTCTGATGCACGCGTTTTAATCACTGGCGGAAATGGTACAGGAAAAGAATTGGTTGCGCGTTCATTACATGACAATTCAAACCGAAGAAAAATGGCGTTTGTAGAAGTTAACTGCGCAGCTATTCCTTCAGAATTAATTGAAAGTGAATTGTTTGGTCATGAAAAAGGCGCGTTCACATCGGCAATAAAAGATAAAAAAGGCAAGTTTGAATTGGCAAGCGGTGGTACTTTGTTTCTTGACGAAATTGGTGACATGAGTGCTTCTGCACAAGCAAAAGTTTTGCGTGCATTGCAAGAAAATGTTATTCAACGAGTTGGAGGAGAAAGAGACATCAAGGTTGATTGTCGCGTAGTGGCTGCAACAAACAAAGATTTACGCAAGGAAATCGAAGAAGGAAGATTTAGAGAGGATTTATTTCACCGTTTGGCTGTAATTTTGATTCATGTTCCTTCGTTGAATGACCGCAAAGAAGACATTCCTTTGCTGGCAGAACATTTTTTAACGATGGTTTGCGCTGAGCACGGAGTGAGTAGAAAATCGTTTTCTGATTCTGCATTAAATCAATTGAAAGTAACTGATTGGTCTGGAAATATCCGTGAATTACGCAATATTATTGAACGTTTAGTGATACTTTGTGGACAGGAAATTAGTGGTGACGATGTGAAAATGTTTGCCAATCCGAAAGCTTAATTAGATGCTTTTAAGTAATTCAGCTAATTGTTTAGTTGTGGCTTTTCTTTCAAATTCACTTGGGCTCTTCAAATCAGTTTTTATTGCCAATTTTCCATTTAAAGCATCTTGAATAAAATTGAAAATATCTATTTCATTTTCAGGTAAAAACACTTTTCCTTGCGTGTAGTTTTCGACCAAAAATCCAGCATCACTTTCGGGATTAAAAACGCCTAAAATTGGTTTATTGCAGGCTGCATATTCTAGTAATTTACCAGAAACAAAAATAGAAGAACCTTCATAAACTGGCAAACAAAGCAAAAGTAAATTGGCGCTTTTCATTAACGACAAAGCTTCACTGTGGGCAATAATTCCGTGATAATGAATCAGAATACTTTCACTTTCCAACGCTTTGAAGTCTGCTAAGACATCAGCTTCAATTTTACCAGCAAGTTCTATTTGAACCTTTCTGTTTTCATCCGTTTCTTTGATTTTACTGAATGCTGAAATAAGTGATTTGTAAGGATAATTTGCACTCAAAGTTCCAACATAAGCGATTGTAAAGATATTGTTCTCAATCACTTTTGCATTTGAAATTTTAGTTTCATCAAATCCATTGAAAATAAATTTGACTTTGTCTTTCTGATGCTCAATTTTCGATTGCAGCAATTTTTGCATGGATGGACCAACGGTTAAAACCAAATTGGATTCTTGTAGAACATCCAATTCCATTTTTTTGTCTTTCGCTTCGTTAGATTTTGTGCGTTTGAACAAATCGTTGTAATAAACTTCCGTCCAAGGATCACGAAAATCTGCAATCCAACAAATATTTGGCATCAATCTTTTTAATTTGAGTCCAACTAAGTGTGTTGATTGTGGCGGACCAGTTGTGATTACAAAATCGAATTTTTCAGATTGAAGCAATTGTTTTGCTTTTTTGAAAGCGTAAGGATTCCAACCAACGCGAGCATCAGGAATGAAATAATTTGCACGAATGAAGCGCGCCATTTTATCCATCATTCCAGGTTTTTTTCCTCCAACATTTCCTTGCGGAATGCTTTTTTTTGCATTTCCACTTTTCAAAAATGAATACAAGCGAATTGGTTCTAACGTACTTGTTTTGAAAGTTCGGATGTGTTCAATTTCTAGCACCAAACTTTCATCTACACTGCTGTATGAAGCTTGTTTTTCGTTTACAGTAATGACCGTTGGTTCAATCCCAAATTCACCTAAATATTTCGCGAAATACATCCATCTTTGAACTCCCGAACCACCACTTGGCGGCCAATAATAAGAAATGATGAGTGCTTTCATGAAAGTTTAGAATTAAATCATTCCAACAACTTCTGAAATCGCTTTGTCTAAACCACCAGGATTTTTTCCACCAGCAGTTGCAAAAAACGCTTGTCCTCCGCCACCTCCTTGGATGTGTTTGGAAACTTCACGAATAATTTTCCCAGCATCAACATTTTTATCTGCAACGATTTGATCAGCGAAAATAATTGTTAGCGAACATTTATCGCCTTCTACTCCACCTATAACAGCAGCAAAATTTTCAACTTCACCTTTCAATTGATATACAATGTCTTTGATACTTCCAGCGTCTAAATTGATTTTTTCAGCCAATAAATTCACACCGTTTATTGGAGTAATTTTAGCTTTTAAATCCGCTTTCACTAACATCGCTTTTTCCTTTTGGAATCCTTCAATTTGCTTTTGAAGTTGATTGTTTTTCTGAATCAATTCTTCAACTGCTGATTTTAGGTCTTTTGGATTTTTCAAAATACTGCTGATTTCATCCAAAGAATCCGCCTTTTTGCGCAGTAAATTTTCAGCTGTTTTATTGGTAATCGCTTCAATTCTTCTGATTCCTGCTGCAACAGCCGTTTCAGTTGTCAATTTGAACATTCCAATTTTTCCTGTAGATGGAACGTGTGTACCACCACAAAGTTCAATAGAATTTCCGAATTTAATCACACGCACATTGTCTCCATATTTTTCACCAAAAAGAGCCATTGCACCCATGTTTTTTGCTTCTTCGATAGGTAAATTTCTGTGCTCATCCAATTCAATATTAGCACGGATTGCATTATTCACAAGTGTTTCGATTTCAACCAATTCCTCGTCAGTTACTTTTGAAAAATGTGAAAAATCAAAACGTAAATAATCAGCACTGACAAAGGAACTTTTTTGTTCAACGTGCGTTCCTAACACCGTGCGTAATGCATGTTGTAACAAGTGGGTTGCAGAGTGATTTGAAGCTGCCAATTCACGTTTTTCGATATTTACATGCGCATCAAATTCAGTAGTTGGATCGACTGGTAATTTTTCAGTCAAATGAATAATCAAATTATTCTCCTTTTTGGTATCAAAAATGAATGTTTTATTTCCATTGTGCTCAATAAATCCAGTATCACCCACTTGTCCACCACCTTCAGGGTAGAAAGGTGTTTGATTGAAAACCAATTGATAAAAAGCTTTTTGCTTTTCGCTCACTTTTCTATATTTCACGATTTCAACTCTTGCAACCAAGTTGTCGTAACCAATAAATTTCTCTTCTGAATCTGTTTTCAAAATTACCCAATCATCAGTTTCGATAGCTGTTGCAATTCTTGAACGATTTCTTTGTTCTTCTAATTTTGCTTCAAATTCAACCTCATCGATGGATAGATTATTTTCTCGAGCAATCAAGGAAGTCAAATCTACAGGAAAACCAAAAGTATCATACAATTCGAAAACAGCAGCACCATTTAAAACTGGATTTTTTGTTTCTCTTGCGTTCGCCATCAGCGCATCCATCCTTTTAATTCCTTGCTCTAAGGTTCTGAAAAAACTCAATTCTTCTTCAAAAATTACTTTTTCGATGATGTCTTTTTGATTCAATAATTCTTGAAAAGGATCGCCCATTTCCTTGCCTAAAACGACAGAAAGTCCAGATAAAAATGGTTCTTTCAAATTCAATGTTTGGTATCCGTAGCGAACCGCTCTTCTCAAAATTCGACGAATTACATATCCAGCACCAGTATTTGAAGGTAATTGACCATCAGCGATTGAAAATGCAATGGCGCGAACATGATCTGCAATGACGCGCAATGCAATGTCGGTTTCTTCTTTCTCTCCGTATTTAACACCTGAGATTTTCTCCATGTGACGAATCAAAGACTGAAATAAATCGGTATCATAATTCGAAGTTTTTCCTTGTAAAGCCATCGCCAAACGCTCCAATCCCATTCCTGTATCAACGTGCGTTGCTGGCAAAGGCTCAAGACTTCCGTCTGCTTTTCGATTGAATTGCATGAAAACGTTGTTCCAAATTTCAACCACTTGCGGGTGATCGTTATTGACCAATGTCAAACCATTCGTTTTTTGTCGGTCTTCCAACGGACGAATATCTACGTGAATTTCTGTACAAGGTCCGCACGGTCCAGTTTCACCCATTTCCCAGAAATTGTCTTTCTTGGAAGCCAGAATGATTCTATCTTCTGCTATAAAACGTTTCCAAATATTGTAACTTTCTAAATCTTGTGGAACACCATCTTTTTTATCACCTTCAAAGACGGTCACATACAATTGGTCTACAGGAATTTTATACACATCTGTCAATAATTCCCAAGCCCAAGAAATCGCTTCTTCTTTAAAATAATCTCCAAAAGACCAATTTCCCAACATTTCGAACATGGTGTGGTGATAAGTATCCACTCCAACCTCTTCTAAATCATTGTGTTTTCCTGAAACGCGCAAGCATTTTTGTGAATTGGCAATTCTTCTGATACTTGGAACACTATTCCCTAAAAAATAGTCTTTGAATTGGTTCATTCCAGCATTGGTAAACATCAAAGTTGGATCGTTTTTTACAACCATCGGAGCTGAAGGAACGATTTTGTGTCCTTTTTCTTCAAAAAAGCGGAAAAAATGTTGGCGTATTTCGTGAAGTGTCATGAATATAAAGTGTTATTATTCAATAATATAAATTGAATAAAAAGATAATTTAAAATTTCACAACAAAGTTAGGATTTTTGACTGAATTTCAGGGGAAATCAAGACGCAAAATCAATGAAATAAGTGATTTTTCGAATAGAAAATTGAAAAATTAGGATTAAACGATAAATTTTAAAGTCTCGTTCTAACCAAGTCTTCCAAACAATCTATGAATCTTGGATGGTCGTTGGAACTTGGCACTAATTGCACTTTTTCTCCTCCGTGTTCTTCGAAAATTTCTTGGTATTCGTCTCCAATTTCAATAATGGTTTCCAGACAATCGGCAACAAAAGCTGGACTAAAAGCCAACAATTTCTTAGCTCCTTTTTTTCCTTGTTCTTCCACGATCACATCTGAAAAAGGCGTCAACCATTTTTTGTCTAAACGAGATTGAAAACATACTGTATAATCTGATTCTTTAAGACCTAATTTCGCAGCAATTAAGCGTGTTGTGGCGTAAGAAGTTGCTTTGTAGCAGAATTTATTTTCCTCGTTAATCGTTGTTTCACAAGGTTGATCTTCACACAATCCATCGTCGTATACTTTGTCAACTTGTCGCTCTGGCAAACCGTGATAAGAAAACAAAATATGGTCATATTCATCAAAATTGAATGCTTTTGCTCTTTCTACAATTGAATCAATATAGGCAGGATGATCGTAAAACTGATTTACAATTTTGATTTCAGGAATTACCCACCATTTGCGGATCAAATTCATTGCTTTTTCGATTGCAGACCCCGAAGAAGCACTTGCATATTGAGGAAAAAGTGGAATGATAATGATTTGTTCGTAATTGGCTTTGTGCATGCGGTCTAACACCAAATCCATCGAAGGATTTTGATAACGCATCGCCATTTCGACAGTGATATTGTCGTTTTGTAAACGTTCAGTCAATAATTTTTGAACAGATTGTGTGTAAGTCAGCAAAGGAGAAACACCATTTCCATGTTCCCACAATTTTTTATAAATCTTTGCAGATTTTGGCGCTCTAAAAGGAACAATGATTCCATTGACCAACAATTTTCGAGCTATCCAAGGCAAATCAATAACTCTTGGGTCATTTAAAAATTCACTCAAATATGTTCTCACATCTGAGGTTGATGGACTGTCTGGAGTTCCCAGTTGGAGCAATAAAACGCCTGTTTTCTTCATTCTTTAAAAATAAGTATCAGACCTCAAAAAGAAATCTGATACTGTAACAAAATTATATCGAGAAAGTTTTAAAACTTTAATTATACGTGCAAAGCTCTTGCAGCGGTAGCATCTAATGCAGCTTCTTTGATTGCTTCAGAGTATGTTGGATGCGGGTGACAAATACGAGCAATGTCTTCAGCAGATGCTCTGTATTCCATGGCAACAACTGCTTCCATGATTAAATCAGCAGCACGTGGAGCAACCATGTGAACTCCTAAAACTTCATCAGTGTTTTTATCAGCCAAGATTTTTACTAATCCTTGCGTATCCATACTTGCGCGCGCTCTTCCCAAAGCTTTGATAGGAAAAGAACCAACTTTATATTCAACACCAGCAGCTTTCAATTCTTCTTCAGTTTTACCAACTGCAGCAACTTCTGGCCATGTGTAAACAACCCCAGGAATCAAATTGTAATTGATATGCGGTTTTTGTCCTGCGATTAACTCAGCAACGTAAACGCCTTCCTCTTCTGCTTTGTGCGCCAACATTGCTCCACGAACAACGTCACCAATTGCATAAATATTTGGAATCGAAGTTTGCAAATGATCGTTTACTTCCACTTGACCACGATTGTTTGCAGTTAAACCAGCAATTTCAAGATTCAATCCAGCAGTGTAGGCTTTACGACCAACTGCAACCAAGCAATAATCAGCTTCCAACACAACTTCTTGGTCTTTTTTATTCAAAGCAGTTAATTTTACACCTTTCCCAGTGTTTACAACGCTTTGAACTTTGTGTTCCATGTTGAATTTGAAACCTTCTTTTTTCAAGGCGCGCATCAATTCTTTTCCTAATGCTTTGTCCATTGTTGGGATAATAGAATCAGCAAATTCAACCACTTCAACTTCCGTTCCTAATCTCGCATAAACAGAACCTAATTCAAGACCAATAACGCCACCACCAATAACCAACAATCTTTTTGGGATTTCTTTCATTTTCAATGCTTCCGTTGAAGTAATAATGCGGTCTTTGTCGGGTTCCATTCCTGGGAAAAAGTTTGGCTTAGAACCTGTTGCGATAATGATGTTTTTGGCTTCAATCGTTTCTTCGCTTTCTTTTCCTTTGATTAAAATCGAATTTTTGGATGCGAACGAACCCCAACCGTTGTAAACAGTCACGTTGTTTTTATCCATTAAAAATTTGATTCCATTGCAAGTTTGTGAAACAACTTCCGCTTTGCGCGCAATCATTTGATTGATGTCCGCTTCTAAGCCAGTAATATTGATTCCATGCTCCGTAAAATTGTGCTTCGCATTGTGAAAATGTTCAGAAGAATCCAACAAAGCTTTGGAAGGAATACAACCTACATTCAAGCAAGTTCCGCCTAAAGTATCATATTTTTCAATCAAAGCAGTTTTCATTCCAAGTTGTGCGCATCTAATAGCAGCCACATATCCTCCAGGTCCTGAACCTATAATCGCAACGTCGTAAGTACTCATCGTGTTTAAATTTTTACAAGACAAAGGTAGAATTTCTTTGTGAATTACATGCTTTTTTGAAAGTTAGGTTTTTGCTAAATTGACATAGTTTGTGAAATAGTTAACTATTAAAACTTTGACCACTAAAACATGTTAAATTATTTCTCCGCCCATCCCTCTCGGTCCAAACTTCGAAACTGAATCGCTTCAGCCAAATGTCCTGCAGAAATTGTGTCAGATTTTTCTAAATCAGCGACAGTTCTAGCTACTTTCAAAATGCGGTCGTACGCACGAGCAGAAAATCCTAAACTGTCCATTGCGCGCTTTAAAATCGCATTTCCGGCTTCGTCGATTCGACAATAAACACTTAAATCTTTCGAACTCATTTGCGCATTGCAATGAACTCCATCAGCGTTAACGTATCTTTTTTCTTGCAGCAATCGTGCTTCAATGACCCGATTTCTGATATCAATACTTCCTTCATCTGGCTGATGATGCGCCAATTCATCGTAACTGATGGGCGTAACTTCTACGTGTAAATCGATTCGATCTAGCAATGGACCAGAAATTTTATTCAAATATTTTTGCACAACGCCTGGACCGCAAACACATTCTTTTTCAGGATGATTGTAATAGCCACACGGACAAGGATTCATTGCTGCAATCAACATAAATCCTGCAGGATAATCAACCGTGAATTTTGCCCTTGAAATAGTTACGGTTCTATCCTCTAATGGTTGACGCATAACTTCTAGTACAGTTCTTTTGTACTCAGGCAATTCGTCTAGAAACAAAACGCCATTGTGTGCCAATGAAATTTCTCCTGGTTGTGGATAACCGCCGCCGCCAACAAGCGCCACATCCGAAATCGTGTGATGCGGTTTTCTAAATGGCCTTTGTGTTACCAAACCAATTTCTTTTCCCATTTTTCCTGCGACGCTGTGAATTTTGGTTGTTTCCAAGGATTCTGCCATGGTCATTGGTGGTAAAATCGTTGGTAAACGCTTCGCCAACATGGATTTTCCAGCCCCTGGAGGTCCAATTAAAATCACATTGTGACCACCAGCGGCCGCGATTTCAAAGGCGCGTTTGATATTTGATTGTCCTTTGACATCTCTAAAATCGACTTCAATTTGGTCCAATTTCTTTTGAAATTCAGCTTCAATGTCTACGATAGTTGGTTGAATTTGTATTTTATGATTCAAAAAATCAACCACTTCAATCAAGCTTTCAACACCGTAAACTTCCAATTCATTCACAATTGCAGCTTCAACCGCGTTGGCTTTCGGCAAAATGATTCCTTTGAATCCTTCTTTTTTGGCTTGAATCGCAATGGGCAAAATTCCTTTCATCGCTTGCACACTTCCGTCGAGCGACAATTCGCCCAAAATCAGATACTCTTCCAATCGCTCGCACAAAACTTGTTCGCTGGCGGCTAAAATTCCAATTGCTATAGGTAAATCGAACGTTGAACCTTCCTTGCGAATATCAGCAGGCGCCATGTTTACAGTGATTTCCTTTCCTGGAAATTTCAAATCATTGTTTTTGAAAGCCGCTTTGATTCTTTGCTGACTTTCTTTGACTGCACTGTCTGGCAATCCGACTAAGAAAAAATTTACTCCTTGCCCGATATTAACTTCGATGGTAATGGTCGTTGCATCAATGCCGAATACGGCACTTCCATAGGTTTTGACTAACATAAAAGGGTTTTTAAAAAATTAAGTTAACTAAAGATAAGAAAAAATATCCATTCAATACAAACTCAAAGTAAAAAAAGTGAAGTTTAAATTCATTTTCTCATCTTTGTACTCATGAAACAATTGATTATTTTATTAAATCTATTTATTCTTTTTGCTTGCACACAAAGACAGCCAGTAAAACAAGATGAAAGTGTTTCCAACGATCTAATAAAATACGCTCAAAATTTCAAAATCATACAACAAGAAGGTTTTATTGAGCTACAAATTGTAAATCCTGAAAATGGAACGATTGAACGAGATTTTGCACTGGTGAAAAGAAATTCCAACAGTAAAATTTCAAGTAAGTTGGAACAAATAGAAGTCCCGCTAAAATCAATCATCACGCTTTCTGGAACCAATATTGGAATGATTGAAAAAATCAACGAATCGGCTAAAATTGTTGGTGTTTCAAATTCAAAATACATTTACAATCAAACAGTTCAACAAGGACTTAAAAACAAAAAAGTACTTGAATTTGATGATTTTAGCATATTGAATCCTGAACGGGTTTTATTGACGAAATCGAAAATTTTATTTCACACAGGATTTGAAGGAAACACAACCGCAAACGAAGATAAATTATTGAAATTAGGTGTTTTGTGTATTCCCAATTACGATTGGAAAGAAAATCATCCTTTGGGAAAAGCAGAATGGATCAAGGTTTTTGGCTATTTATTTGGAAAAGAAAAAGTGGCAGAAGCTTATTTTGAAAAAGTAGAAAAAAACTATTTACAATTGTCTAAAACTGCTAAATCATTTACAAAGAAGCCAACCGTTTTTTCAGGGATGGTTTATGGTGACACTTGGTATATGCCTGCTGGAGAAAGTTTTGGCGCTAAACTATTAGCGGATGCTGGCGCGGATTATGTCTCTAAAAATGAAAAAGGAACTGGAAGCATGTATTACAGTTTTGAACAAGTTTTCAAAAAGAATCAATCCACAGACTTTTGGGTAAATGTGGAAGTTCCGACGAAAAAAGAAATGCTCAAATCCAATGGGAAATACCAATATTTCAAAGCGTTTCAAAGCAATAACTTGTATTCTTATGCGCATCGAATGAATTATTTTTGGGAAAATAGTGCTGTAGAACCAGATCGCGTTTTGTCTGATTTGATTCAAATTTTTCACCAAGGTGAAGTGAAAGCCGAATCTTTGCATTTTTATCGAAAATTGACCGAATGAGAATGAGTCGAAATATCGTATCATGGAGTCTCATTGTCCTGCTTTTCGCATTGATTCTCATTCATGTAAATGGTGGAATCTTTGGACTTAACTTCGGGAAAATTTTCAGCAGTATTTTTCATTTCGACGCTAATGATCAGAGCTTAATCATTTACCGTGAATTGCGAATTCCGCGGACATTTATGGCGATTTTTGCTGGCATGGGACTTTCCATCGCAGGATTATTGATGCAAACATTATTCAATAATCCATTGGCTGGTCCGTCAGTATTGGGAATTACTTCAGGTGCAAGTTTGTGCGTAGCGATTACAATGATGACAGGAATTTCATTCTTTACGTCGGACATTGGAATTGTGGTAATTGCATTGATTGGCGCATTGATTTTTAGTTTGATTATTTTGTTCTTCTCGATGTTTGTGAAATCGCAAATTTCTTTGCTGTTGATTGGGATGATGTTGGGAAGTTTTACAAGCGCGTTGATTCAAGTGTTACAAGTTTCGTCGCAAGCCAATCAAATCAAAGCGTTCACTTTGTGGGGATTTGGCTCGATGCAACAAGTGAATTTCAATCAAATCCCTTTGATTTTTGGGGTTTTCATTGCTGGTATTTTTGCGCTGATTTTTTTAATTAAACCATTGAATATATTGGTGATTGGAGAAAAACCTACGCAATTATTGGGCATTCAAATGAAATCTTTCCGAATGTTGATTATTGTGGTCACATCCATTTTCGCAGGACTAATTACAGCTTATTGTGGACCCATTTCTTTTATTGGTTTAGCAGTACCGAACATGGTCAAATTGCTTTACAAAACGCAAAATCATTTACAATTGATCATTGGCTCAGCGCTCGTTGGCGCGTGTACTTTGCTTTTTTGTGATTTACTGATTTTATGGATTGAGCCGTATTTTGTTTTACCACTGAATGCTGTTACAGCTTTGATTGGTGCGCCAGTTGTTGTTTGGATAATCCTGAAAAAGTTCTAAGATGATAGAATTAAAAAACATTGAAATTGGCTACCATTCAGCGCTTTTGTCGATCGAGAATCTCGTGCTTGAAACTGGAAAATTTTATGCGATTATTGGAAAAAACGGCATTGGGAAAACGACCTTTATTCACACGGTTTTGGGATTGATTCCAACAATCAAAGGAGAAATTGATATCAATGGTCAAAACATTCATCAAATTTCAGCCAATCAAAGAGCGAAATTGGTGGCGCATGTTCCTTCCAAATTTGAAGGCGTTCAACATTTATCGACAAGAGATTTTATCGCCATGGGACGAGCGCCATACACCAACTTTTTAGGTAAATTAGCTGAGGAAGATTGGAAATTGGTGGATGAAATTAGCGCTGAATTGGGAATTGAATCGTTTTTACAAAAAGACACTTCAGAATTAAGTGACGGTGAAAGACAAATTGCTTCTATTGCCAAAGCGTTGGTGCAAAAAACGCCAGTAATTGTATTAGATGAACCAACTGCATTTTTGGATTATGCAAATCGCATGTCAGTTCAAAAATTATTACAAAAAGTAGCTAAAAACGCGAATGTTTGCATCATTCAATCTTCTCATGATTTGGAACTTTGCTTAGAGTTTGCTGATGAAATGTTGATTGTGGAACCAAATAAAAAAACGATTATTCCAATCAATAGAGCGAATTGCAGCAAAGAGAAAGTGATAAAGATTGCGTTCTAAATCGAAAATTGTTACTCAAATTTAAAATTTCCGTTCCCTTCAAATTTTACTTTCAATTCTGGAATATCAATTCCTGTCAAAAGTTTGATTTGACCAAACGCGCCACCAAGTGAATCCAACACTGGACCACCATTTCCCAATTGCTTGGTTGAAATTACTTTCCCCGAAACAAAAGATCCATCGCGTTTCATTTTGATTTCAAAGAGCGGAGCCATTCCGCTAATCCCATTCAGATTAAATCTTCCATAGGTGCAAAAATTGCCCATGGAATAAGTAATAAATCTTCCTTTATAATAGTCTATTGCGCGAGTCACGTGTGGTCCGTGTCCCAGAACAATATCAGCACCAGAATCAATTACTTTTCTCGCAAATTCATACACATTTCCCCTATTTTCTTCGTAGAAAATTTCAGTCTTGCGCGTCACATGTGTTTTGGAAGAACCTTCTGCACCGCCGTGAAAAGAAACAATCACAATGTCACACATTTTATCCAATTTGGCAACAATTTCTTGCGCTTGAACATAATCAGTGATTTGCAAACAAGCTGTATTTGGAGCAAAAGCTGTGAAACCATATTTCACGCCATTTAAAGTAATTGTATCCCAAGGACAATCGTCTAATCCAGCAAAATGGATTCCTTTTTCTTTCAAGATACGTTGCGTGTTTTTTCTTCCAACATCGCCAAAATCTCCCATGTGGTTATTTGCAATTGAAAGAATGTCAAAACCTGCTTCTTTATATTGGTCCACGAAATATTCAGGTTGACGAAATGCGTAACATTTGGACGGATCGCTGCATTTTTTAACTTGACCACCTTCGTTCAAAACAGTTCCCTCTAAATTTCCAAAAGCGATATCCGCATTTTGAATGAAAGGGTGCATGGGAGAAAGTAAAAAAACGTCTGAAGCAGGAAGATAAGATGGATCTGGAAAATTGGTTCCTAGCATCATATCGCCAACAGCAACAAGTGTGATGATTGAATCTACAACTTCATTTTCAGGATTTTCTACTTTGCTTACTTGACTTTTTTCTTTCGCTTTGGTTTCAATCGGATAAAAAAGAATTACACCAGAAATCAAGCTTCCAGCTAAGATGATTAAGAAAATATTTCTCATGAGTTTATTCAAAATTGTTTTGATTCAATGATTTAAAAAATTAAAATAGAATTTCAAATTTCCATTGGTGTAAAAGAATTCAATTTGTCTAAATACAAAATTGTATGTGTGTTGGCTTGATTTTGTTCATACATGATGTCGAATTTTGCACCGTAAACAACTTCTTTAAAAGTGTAGGATGTATTGATTGCAACGGTATTGCTGAACATGTCATCAAAAGTTTTCACAAAAATCATTATTTCGCCATCTAGATTTACATAATCTTCTTTGGTAAAATTGAACAAAGGACTTTCTTCATCTATTGGATGTACCAAAGTCCAACTCAAAGTCAACGTGTTTACTCTTGCGAGTTCCAATTTGAGTGTATAAAACTTGTTGACCAAAATCCCATTTTCTTCCATTTCAATTCCTAAGGTAATTTTGGCTTCGGCATCCGTGAAATTCGTGTTTTTGTATGGAACCATTCTCAACATCAAAGCTGTTTTGTCTTTGTAAGGAGCAATTAGCGCATTTTTTGAAAATTGAATGTAAGCAATTGGTTTACTAAATCTTCCAAAAAATAATCCTGTTGCAATCGCGAAACTCAACAATCCGATTAAAGCTTCTGCGGACGAAATGGTACTTGCTAAAAATCCACTTGGGCTAATATGTCCATAACCAACTGTCGTAAAAGTTTGGGCACTGAAAAAAAATGCCTTTCCAAATTTGTCAATCTCAGACAAGCTAGCATCAATTCCTTCTAAATAATGAACGCCAATTAAGTAATAAATGACAGCAAAAATGAAGTTTAAAAGAATGTAAAATAGAAATAAAATACCCAAAAACTTATACAGTGGCATATCAATCAGGGTGTGGTACCAACTGATTCTTTGGAAAAAATTGAGACCTCGTTTTTCGACATTTGCTGTTCCATCTTTATTTACAAATCTTCCACCGTAGCGACTTGCATTGGTTCCAAATCCGGTGTTTTCATCCGATTGTGCATTTATTTTTCTGAAAGAACGCATAGATTATCTCAATAGTGAAACATGTCCCCGTTTAGTAATTTCTTCTCCATCACCATCTTTGACTCTCAACACATACATGTACAAGCCGGTTTCTGCTTTCTGATCTGAAAGCGTAATTGTTCCGTCCCAACCTTCATTCATGTCTTTGCTTTCAAAAATCACATCACCCCAACGGCTTAAAATCGAAAGTTTATAAGAATTTGGATTTATCAAAGAGACAACAGGTTTAAAAATCGGATTGATGCCCCCTGGCGTGAAAGCATTTGGAATATAGATCAGTGGCTCATAAATTGAACACGTTTCATTCGAACGACTGATTTCTGAAAAAGCATAAATATTCATTGATTCAACAGCTTCGACGTAGTAGCAAATTTTACCACTTAAATCAAAATAGTTAATTAAATTATCTACAAAGTTTAAATGATTGGTTGACAAAACAGCCAATGGAGACCAATCGTAAACGCCGTCAAAACCTCTATATAAATTGTATCTAATAATACTTCCATTAAAGCCCATGTATGGCGACCAACTCACATAATTTTTCATATTGATTTCATCTGATTGAACTTTCAATAAAATCGTTGTAACTTCATTGGATGCTCCTGCCTGATTTCCGCAACTATCGATAATTCTGACGCGGTATGTGTAACTATATCGGTCGGTATTTACATCTTCATCAATGAAAGTATTGAAACTATTTGCAGCGGGTATTGTTTGAACTGCTTCGAAAATACCCACTTCATTTTTTCGCTCTAAAGACAATTCTTTGATTCCGCCAACAAGTTCTATGTCGTGTCTGATGGTAATCTTTTTATCGATTACAGTCGCAACTCGAATGTAATTAAATGAAGGAGCGCTTGGAGCAACAGCAGAAACATTGATTTTGTTTGAAAACGATTGATTTCCAGAAACACTTTTTGAACGAATCACAAAATCATAAAGTTGTAAACCTAAAACAGGAATTGAAAAATTGGGAGATATCGATGTACCGAACAAAGTCCAAGGCCCACCATTCATTCGACCGTAAATTTCATATTCGAGAAAATCTGGCCAACCAATGTATGGTGTCCAAGTTAAATTCGCCGTTTGTCCGCAAACATTATACGAATATTGAACAAAAACGGTGGTATTCAGATCACTTTTGGCTGAGGTTTGATAAGTTGAAGGTGTTGAAACGGTGAAACAAGAATCGAACGCTGCCACAGAAAACATCAACGCAGAGGTTGAAGTATTTGGGCTAAACGTATAAGAATTACTATTGATTCCCCACGTTGTATCTAATTCAAACAAAACACCATCTGGATCAGCCATATAAACTACATATCCGTATGTATCTTCTTGACCATTTATATCCCAAGTGATTGTAACATCACCAGTCAAAGTATCAATTGTAACAGAAGAAATGATTGGAATATCCGGTGTGATCATGTCTTCGAAATTGTCGCCAACAATGTTACTCGTAAAATCACAACTTGTAGTTGGCAAGACAATTTGATAATTCAAAAATGCATCACAAATATCTATTGTATCCTTGAATGTTTGCGTTCCGTAGGCTACACTGTCGATTAAAGTCCAAGTCCCAGCTGGATATTCTCGCATGATATGGTAATAAGGATTTAGTTCAGGATTATAAGGAGAAACTGGTTCATTCCAACTCAAAACTGCCGTTCCGTTAGATGGATTTGTCAATGACAAAACAATGTTAGAAACAGTATCACTTGATAAAACTGTATTGCCATTGCAACCAGAAATAACTTGGATGTAAAAAGATTCAGGTGTAGTAATACCAGCGATATTATAAGAACTCAAATTGATATTATTGACGCTTGCAATTGCATTAACGGAAGAAACTCTTCTGATTACATAAGAGACAAATGTTCCGTTTGGATCAGTTGGCGGCGTCCAATTTATTGTAATATTTCCGTTGACAGCAGTTTGGATGCAATTGATTTTTGGCGGTTGAATGATGCCCGGATTTTTGACATGGATTGTAACTGTGGCATAAGTCACTTTGGGAACTTGACAGTAATTGTCTTGCACTTTGAAAACAAAATGATAAGGTACTTCTTCAGCCACAATACCATATTGATTTACCAAATGGTCGCAACTTGTTTGCCAATTGAAATTCGTTGAAACTCCTTGTACACCTGTGATCGTAGGCGTTGAATTTAATGTAGCACAAGGAAAAATTCCACAACCTGTATTGCTTGTATAATTGGTTCCAAACATCAAGCCTGAGGCAGTCAATAAATTATTTTGTGGTGTACCATCTTGCAATAATTCAACGTCAGAAGAAGCCAAATTGAAATTCACCAAATCACCCGCGTTGATTGTTGTTTCAAACAATCCACCAAATGGACCAGCAATTACAGGCGCATTATTTGTTGGAAGACAATTGATTACAGCCAATTGTATTTCACGCTCAACTTGGGCAATCAATACGCCATTTCTGTATGATTTAACGATCACCTTGACAACAAAATTTCCAATTGTATTGCTTAAAAATGTCAATTCTCCAGTGCTATTATTGACCGAAGTGGGAACATTTGCTCCGTTGAATGAATTATCTGGCGTTGGCGAATTAGCGTTAAATCCAACTTCAAAGGGAACCTCAATTGGATTTGCAGGAGGATTAAAAACGCCTGAATTGAAATTATTCAAAGGTGCGCCGAAACTGATTGCAATTGAATCTAAATCAGCATCAACTGCATTCATGTTATAAACATACGGAGATCCTGCACACGTTACCAAATAAGGTTCTTGCAAAAATTTTGGTGAAGAATCCACGCATCCAGTTGGGGAATTTGGAACAGCAAACATATAAGCTGAAATAGTTATCCCGTAATTTGAAGGATTGACCAAATTGGTAATTGCATTGCTTCTAGAAAAGTTTTGCGCTGTAAAAATCCAACCTCCAACAGGCGGAATTCCTGCCAATGTAATGGGTAAACTTCTGTAAGTAACTTTTTCAATCGCACCAATTCCATTTCCTCCTCCAGTTCCAGTTCCGCAAGCCAATTGAGGCGGTGAACCAGCAACTTGACTACAAATTGGAGAAATATCTGTTCTAGATATAAAAGCAACATCAATGCTTGTGAGAGTAGGATGATTCCAAACTTGGATTGTTTCGCTAACAGTATTTACTTCTGCGCCATTACAGTCACGGTAAAAAATCAATTCAAAAACGTAATTTCCGCCCTGACAAGTCCAAGTAATCTCCCCTCCCATAACATGAGTAGCGCGAGAAAAATTAGAAATCAGAACTAAAAAAAATAGAAAGAGATAACGCATAGGAGTATTAACGAAAATTCTAGAAATAAAGTATTACAACAAAGATACATTTTTAGCAGAAAGGTTGCTTTCAAAAACAATGAATGTTAACCAAACTTTAATATATTCTTCTATTATTCCCAAACAAATAAAAAAACTGATTGTTAAAGAAGAAGATAATTAGAAAAATTACCTTAACAACAAAGGTGAATCAACAATAAATGTGCACTCTTTTTGAGTAATTCTTAAAAATTCAAAACGGTGAAAAAAAATATAGATTTTTCGAATATTTATCCAATTATCTGTAGTAATTTTAAGACTCATTATGTAAATATTACAACATGACAACCGAAGAAAAAATAACCAAAGGGTACATTGAGTTTGAATTACTTAATGGTCGCGCACCGCATTCAGTATTTGAATTGACTAAAAAAATCAAAATTGAAGAAACTGTATTTTACCAAAGTTTTGGAAATTTAGAGCAAGTTCAGCAGTCGATTCCATTAAATCTGTTAAAGAAAACACTTTCAATCATGGATGAAGATCCGCAGTATGGAAGTTTTTCTGCTCGTGAAAAATTGTTGGCATTGTATTTCACACTTTTTGAACAATTTCAAACACAAAGATCTTATTTGTTGCTAAAATACAATGATCTAAAAAAAGCTCCTCAAACGATGAAAGACTGGAAATTGTTTTTCGAAGAAATGGAAACTCGTGTTGAAAATATTTTGAGTGATGGCAAAATTTCTGATGAAATCAAAGACAGACCAATCATTGGAAATCATTTTGCGAAAGGCTTTAAATTGGTTTTCACCTATCTTTTCCGTGTTTGGATGAATGATGATTCAGTTGAATTTGCGAACACTGATGCAGCCATCGAAAAAACAGTGAATTTAAGTGTTGATATGCTAGGAACAAGTCCAATCGATTCCATGTTAGACTTTGGCAAATTTGCATTGAAAACTAAAATATTTTAAAAATGAGTGAGGCTGGAGAAGGACAAAATAGCATTCCTACTTCCAAAGTGAAACGCGCAGCGAAAATCATTGGAACTGGAGCTAAAGTTGGAGGGAATTATATCAAATATTACGCAAAAAAAGCAATTCATCCAGACTTATCAAAAGATACTTTGCATGAAGACAATGCTGCAGATATTTACAAATCCTTGAGTGAAATGAAAGGAAGCGCATTGAAAGTTGCGCAAATGATGAGCATGGACAATCAAATTTTACCTAAAGCTTATCAGGATAAATTCTCTCTGGCTCAATACAATGCGCCACCACTCTCCTATCCGTTGATTTTAAAAACTTTTCAGCAATATTTCAACCAAAAACCGCTTGACCTTTTTGACACTTTCTCCAAAGACGCAGTGCATGCTGCAAGCATTGGTCAGGTGCACAAAGCCACCAAAAACGGCAAAGATTTAGCTGTAAAAATTCAATATCCAGGTGTGGCAGATTCAATCAGTTCTGATTTGAAAATGGTGAAACCTTTGGCCGCTCAGATGATGAAAATGAAAGCAGCAGATTTGAAAGTTTACATGGACGAAGTGGAATCCAAACTTCTAGAAGAAACCGATTATGAACTCGAATTGAGACAAGCAACTGAAATTGCGAGAGATTGTGCTCCGCTTGAAGGTTTGCGTTTTCCGACTTATTATCCTGAATGGTCAAATAAAAGAATCATCACCATGGATTGGATTGATGGAAAAATGTTGCCAGAATTTTTGAAAACAAATCCTACGCAAGAAATTCGGAATAAAATTGGTCAAGCAATGTGGGATTTTTGTTTGTTTCAAATGAAAGTTTTGCGCAAAGTACACGCTGATCCACATCCTGGAAATTTCATTGTTGATGCTGAAAATAATCTTTGTGTAATTGATTTTGGTTGCGTAAAAGAAATCCCGTCAGACTTTTTTGACTCTTATTTTCAATTGCTTGATCCAGCTATTTTAAACGATAAAGTAAGATTACTCGAACTTTACAGAACTCTGGATTTATTGAGAGAAGAAGATACACAAGCGGAACAAAAACTCTTAATTGCCACCTATGAAGAGATGATTTTATTGCTAGGTAAACCCTTCAGACAACCAAGCTTTGATTTTGGCGACGATGCATTTTTCAAACAGATTTATAACATGGGTGAAAACATTGCCAAAGACAAAGAAATCAGAAACATGAATAACGCACGTGGACCAAAACACTCGATTTATGTGATGCGCACCATGTTTGGAATTTATGGTCTTTTAAATCAGATTAAAGCAGAAGTAAAATTGAATTACACTTTAGATTAATTCGCTCTAGAAAAAATTCTTTTGTAAACCGCAAAAAGAAATAAAATCAGCGAGATAATCACAAAAGATTTCCCCATCCAATCGCCATAGCGCGTGTAGAATGTTTGCGCAGAATTGCGCTTCAACGTTGCTTTTAAACTGTCTTCTTTCCACCAGGATGATGCTTTGATGACATCGCCTTTTTGGTTGATGAAACACGAAATCCCAGTATTTGCAGAACGAGCAACTGCTCTGCGATTTTCAATGGCCCGCAATCTTGCGAAAGACATGTGCTGTTTGTATCCAGGAGTATCTTTCCACCAACCATCGTTTGTAATCACAAAAATCAATTCAGCTCCTTTGCGACATTGTTGTGCAATGAATTCACCATAAATAGATTCATAACAAACCACTGGCGCATAAGTAATTCCGTTGGATTTAAAAACTTGAGATTCATCTTCAATGCCTAAAGTTCCACTTGTTCCTCCATTGTTGATTGCCAATTCCTCTAAAAAAGGAAAAATGTTGGAGAAAGGAATTTTCTCAACGCCCAAAACCAATTTCGATTTGTGGATAAATGAAGGTTGATCCAAATGATCGATCATCATAGAAGAATTGTAAAATTCCTCGTAACCTGGTCCACCCAAAATTTTAACCGAAGCGCGTGATCTTTTGTTTTTAAAATACTTTCTAGTTGAAGCACCAATCAACAAAGTTGCGTTCGGCCATTTGGCTTTGCGTTCTACTAAATACGGAAAATAAATGATTCTTTCCACTTCATCTTCGTAAAATGAAAATGGCAATGCGGTTTCAGGCGCTAAAACAAAAGCTGTTTTTTTACTTGTATTTCGATCCGCTAAATCACAAATTTTATCCAATTGATCTTTGACACTCCCCGTGAACTTTTCATTGTATGGATCAATATTTGGTTGTGCAACAACTACTTCTGTATCTTTCCCTTTTTCGGTATAGCTAAAATATTGAATTAAAGAAATCGCAGTCGGAATAATAATTAAAGCAACTAATTGTATGATTACATTTTTTTGAAATTTCCAATTTTGCTTTTTAAGATATACTTTATCAATGATTCTAAACACCAAAATATTTCCCATCAACAACCAAATTGAACCGCCCAGAACTCCAGTTACAGAATACCATTGAACTAAAAAAGGCATTCTAGAAAAGGTATTTCCGAGTGCCAACCAAGGCCATGAAAGTTCCCATTGAAAATGCAAGTATTCAAAACCAATCCAGCAAAAAATGAATGTCCAAAAACCAAATTTGAATCCCAAACCTTTCTTTGTGAAATGGAAAATCTGAAAAACCAATGTCATGATCAATGAATTAAGCACAAAAGCCATGATTGCTCCGATTGGACTTGCATTCCATATCCACCAAGTGGTTCCAACATTATAGATGAAAAACACCAAATAAGCGTGTACAAAAACATTGGAAGAACGCAAACGGTTTTCAGCAATTTGATTTTCTACCAACAGCAAAGGAACGAACGCAACAAACATTACTGGCGCCAAGCTTCCTGTGAAAGGAAACGAAATCACTAAGAGTAAACCGCTTAATAAACTTGCTAAATAGCGTTGTTTTCTATTGAATTTAAACATTTGAATAAGATAGATTGAATGGAAACTAGTTTATCTTCGAATCCAAAGATTCGTTTGGAGAAGTTTCTACTTTAGGTTTACTTTTTATTCCGAGATAAAGAATAACGATTCCTGCAAGGATGAAAGGAATACTCAACATCTGACCTGTGTTCAAAGCCATGATATTGTCTCTTTCGGTTTGTCCAACTTTCACAAATTCAATCAGTAATCTTCCTGTCCACAGTACAATCATAAAAGTTCCAAAAATAATTCCGGGCTTATTTTTAGCGTTGGTTTTCCAATACAAATACATCAACAAGAAAAACGTAAAGAAATAATAAATAGCTTCATACAACTGTGCAGGATGTCTTGCTACCTGAATACCTTCGACCAAATATTCATCGCCAGCATTGTTAAAAATAAATCCCCAAGGCAAATCAGTTGGAACGCCAATAATTTCATGATTTACCAAATTCCCTAATCTAATAAAACAGCCTGCGATTGCAATTGGAGCAGCGACGCGATCAAGTACCCAAATCATTGGGCGTTTGGATTCCTTTTTTGAAAAAATATACAGCGCAACTAAAATCAAAATCGCAGCACCGTGTGAAGCTAATCCACCTTCCCAAATTTTAAAAATCGCAATTGGATCAGCCTTGTAAGCTTCCCAATCATAGAAAAAAACATGTCCTAAACGCGCACCGATGATTGTTGAAAGTACGATGTAAATCAACAATTTATCCAATAAAGCTTCAGGAATTCCTTCTTTTTTGAACATTTTTTTGATTACAAAAAATCCAATAATTAAGCCACCTACAAACAGCAATCCATATAAATTGGGTGTTGCCCAACCTGGAATGATTTCTGAACTGACTTTCCAATCGATGACTAAATTCATATTATTGATTTTGAGATTCTGAAGCGAAAGATAATGGTTTTTGGTTGTTTTCTTTGAAAATTAACTTTTCAGAACGACCTTTTTTGAAAATTTTATTGCTTACCACTTTACCTTTGCGCAAGGCTTTTTGTTCTTCCATTGGTAAATGATGAATATCTGTGCACTCTTGAGAGCAGCAATTGTCGAATTTTGTTTTACAATTATCGCATTGAATGAAAAGTAAATGGCAACCTTCATTTGCACAATTGGTGTGTTCGTCGCACGCTTCGCCACACTGGTGACAATTTGAAATCACATCTGGTGAAATTCGCTCGCCGCGTCTTTCATCAAAAACGAAATTCTTACCAATAAACTTATTTTCAATGCCTAATTCATCGCAATCATTCGCATATTTGATAATTCCACCTTCTAATTGATGCACATTTTTAAACCCTCTGTGCTTGTACCAAGCAGAAGCTTTCTCGCAGCGAATTCCTCCTGTACAATACATCACAATATTTTTATCTTCATTTCCCTTCAAAATCGATTCTTCGATAATGGGCAAAGATTCTCTAAAAGTATCCACATCAGGCGTGATCGCACCTTTGAAAAATCCAACTTCACTTTCATAATGATTTCTAAAATCTATCAAAATCGTGTTTGGATCATTGGTCAAATCATTAAACTCAGTAGCATTTAAATGAATTCCTTTGTTAGTTACATCAAATGTTTGGTCATTCAACCCATCCGCCAAAATTTTATCTCGAACCTTGATTTTTAATTTCAAAAAAGCATGTTCTGTTGCTGATTCATCCACCGCAATGTTCAAACGAATTCCTTTTAAAAACTCGATTTCTTGGAGCGTATTTCTGAACTTTTCAAAATTGGGAATTGGTACAGAAATTTGTGCGTTAATTCCTTCGTGTGCGACATAAATTCGACCAACGACATCTAATTCAGAACATTTCAAAAATAAATGATCTCTAAACAATGGAGGATTTGCGATTTGCGCATATTGGTAAAAAGAAACAGTTACAAATCGATAACCACTTTCGTTTAGTTTTTTCACCAAATCCTCTTTACTTAATGTATTCCACAGTTGCATGCTATGCTTGTATTAATTAAAGAAAACACAAAGTTAGGGATTATTTTTTTGTCAGGAATTTTTGAATTGCAGTTGAAAAGGAATTAAATGAATCTTCGTTGCAAAAAATTGATCACTTTGGTTTATAAGTATATCTTTATGTTCTCCTAAAATGTCATTTTTGGTTGTGGTTTTTAGCGACTCATTTCATTCGTCGTTAAAAATATTTGGTACTGCTGATACCAACTTTAATTTTTTAAATTCATCTAAAAAACCATCAACAAAAAGCAAACTATAAATAAATGGTTACTTCCCTTAAATTTTATTCTTGATTTTTTATACCTTAGCTGAATGAAAATAATCTTGTATTTTACTCTTTTTTCATCACTTTGGCTGATTTTATGTGGTTGTCCAACCCCGGATTTGAATACGCAAGATTTGAAAGATTTGCGCAAAAACCACTATGATTTTAAAAATTGGAAAAGAAATTATTACAAAGGAATCAACTTTGATTTACCAAAAAACTTTGAAAAAGGAAATACCGATTTCATGTACAAAGCGGATGGACTTTCGAAGGTAAATTATCAGTTGGGCGTTTATATTTCTGTTGAACAGTTTGATGCAAACGAAGCTGACGAGTATTCGTTTTCGTTTTACGAAGAAGTTCCGAAATTGACTGCTGTTCATGAATTTTACATGAATGAACGCAGACATTCCTTTCAATATTTGGAAAACTCAATCAAAACAGATTTACCTAAAGGTTCAAAACTTCCGGGTTCGATGGAAGTACTTTTCGGTAGAGTCGATGAATATGATTATGATATGAAATATGTGATTGCCACCGTTGAGAAAAACAATCAATGGTATGTTTTCCAATTTATTACAAGTCAAGATTTATCTGCGTATTTATTCGATGATTTCAAAAAAATCATTCAATCTATTCGATAAAAATGCATTCTTTTCACCAAAAATTAATTCAATTATTCCAAGCAGAACTTCCTGGTGAAGAAGCGCATAAACCAATGATGCCAACCAATCGTCCGCTTTCGAGTGATGCTTTGAAAGAAGCAATAGACGCGAAAGAATCTGCTGTGGCCGTGATGCTTTTTGAAGAAAATGGAATTCAACATTGCACTTTAATCCAACGACCATCATATGACGGAAGCCACAGTGGTCAAGTCAGTTTTCCTGGTGGAAAAAAAGAATCGAGCGATGAGAACTTGGCTTTCACAGCCATCAGAGAATGTTGGGAAGAAGTTGGAATCCAGCTTTCTGACAATCATTTGATTGGGAAACTGACATCCGTTTACATTCCTGTAAGCAACTTTCACGTGGAGCCATTTTTGTTCTATTATCCAGAAAAACCAGTATTCACAGCGGATGAAAGAGAAGTTGAATCGATTTTCACGATTACGATGAATGAATTGCTTGACGACTCAAATTTGGATCAAATGGAAGTGAAGATCAATTCAAATTTGACCATAAAAAACATCCCATGTTTCAATATTGCAAACAAACAAATTTGGGGCGCAACTGCACTTATTTTGAATGAATTGAAAGAAATTCTAAGAGAAAAATAGACGATTAAAATCTAAACCTTGCAAAACCAAATGCAGCAGACAAACTTTTCGTGTTTTTAGAGAAAAATGAAATCGCATCTCTTGATGAAACGCCCACTTCATATGCTCCATCTCTCAAGATAAAGTTGATTCCAACCGGAATATTCGTTGCATAAATTCCTCCGCCTAAATAGCCAACACTCAATTGCAACCATTTTACAGGACGAATATCTCCTCCAAAAGAAATAATGGCATTTTGAATGCTTCCAGGATTATCACGATTGAAAGGTGCAACCAAATCAAAACCAAAATTCAAGAATTTAAAAGGCTGAAAGCTTGCCCCAATTCTCACATTTGAGGGATTGTTCACCACATATTTTTCTTTTCCTTCCAAGGTCAAAATTCCACCTTCACGCAACAATTGATTCACAGATTCAGTTACATTGTCGTCATTCAAACCTGCCAATGAAATATTAGCCAACAAAGTGTCTTTCACAGAATAAACATTTCGGTTGTACGTCACAGAACCAATATTATTGACTGCTGCCGCCACTTTCAAGCGACCAAAAAAGATGGCGCTTGCTGACAAATCTATTCCATAACCATTTCCAACTGATGCTGGCAAACCGCCTTTGCTTGTGGTATAAGTTGATAAATTGGTCGTTGCGATTGAACCGTAATCCAAATTGAAAGCTGGAGAAAGTGAAGAATACAAACGCAAACCATTTTCATCAGATTCCATATTAAACATCGCCATTGATTGAATAAATCTACCGCCGATTCCTCCATAAAGTACAAAAACTGAATCTTTTCCAATGATTTTTCTACCGTATCCAAAATTGTAGGAACGTGTCCACAACATTTTAACTGAAGAGCCATTGGTGATTTCACTCAATCTCAAAGGAACAGCCACAGAACCTTGTATTGCTGCTGCCAAGGTATCTGGAGAAAGATTTTGCGTATTGGCAATCATCGAAGTATCACCGTTCAAAACAATTTGCAAAGAATCAAAATAGCTAGAAAGTTGTCCTTTGAAAATGATATCTGTTGTTTTTTGGCTTAATTTCGAATACCACTGATAATTTTCAGAAATATTAAAAGCGATTCCTCCGAATTTTTTTCCTTGAAAAGAAAATCCTGCCCAATTGTAATCCGCAAAAATGGCAATTCCTGATTGCGCATAACTTGCAGCGGCTTCTTTCTGTTGGTTCCAATCAAAATTGTCTTTATTCTTACCAAACAATTGATTTTGCAAACTTTTGGATAAATTTTTCAATTTAGCACTTGTCAATTCATCGCTGTAAATTCCAAAACCAAATTCACTAGAACCGGTGGTAAAACGTTTGTCTTTGTATCCTGTTCCCCAACCTAAAGCCGAAGTATTGATTCCCAAACATTGGTAATCAGTCAAAAAAGTGGTTGCAACACCTTTTCCAACAGCAGTATAAGCTGAACCTTGCGTTTGTGAAAAAAGAGTAAATCCAAAAAATGAAAAAGCGGATAAAAGTAAAAATCTAAACATATTACAAAGCAATTACGTGAATAACAGTACGATTGAACAAAAATAATAAAAAAGATGAAGGAAGTTGAAGAAAATGAGAATATTCAATTTTCGTTTTAGCCTTAAAAAAATAGTCACAAGGATTTACAAAACTTCCAGAAACCAAAAAGAGGAGTAAACCTATGAAATTCTACTCCTCTTTTCGCTAAACTATGCTAAAACTATAAAACCCAAAAACAACTCCTATGAAAAATTGCTATTGTGGCACAAAGGTATGCCTTTTGTTTTAAACTCTGGCATTTGAATGTTTAAAAAAATGTTAAATTATTTTCAACTAGTTTGACTCAAAATTCAAAAGACCAAATTTCTCTTTTCTATTAATAATTAGAAAAATCAACATTTCTTTGTTTTTATAATCTGTTTCAAACAATTTGGGAACTGCCAATGCGCTGGTTTCTAGTCTGTCAAAAAATGTATTTCTTTCAACGGAACCATCATTAAGTCCTACTTCTACTTTGGCAACGGTATTGGTTTTCTTTCTAAAACTTGAAGTATAAACATTGTTGTTCCACACGCCTTTTTCGTCGTAATTATTCAAATTATCATTGAAGAAAATTACCAATTTATCTTTTGTCACGAAACGTGCAACAGAACTGTAATAACCATAATCATTGACAGAAACTTGACTTTTGGGAATGTTTTTAACCCATTCAAAGGTTCCGTTAGGTAAAATTTTATAGACAATTAGATTATTGTAATAGTAGTAAAAAGTCGAAGAAGTCATATTGGAACGGTAGTCATTACTAGTAACTTGTCTTACATAATATTGTTCCAACATTCCAATGATGCTGCCATCTTCCAAAGTAATTGTCTCTCGAATATCGTAATTAAACAATTGGGGAGCTGATTTTCCACTTGCTTCTCTCTTGTTTGCCCGTTCAATTTCTCTTTCAGACCAATCTTGCATGATAAAATCTTTGCTGAATTTTTCAAAACCTTCATCGATGATTTCCTTTTTGTCAAAATTTAGTCTAAAATAAAATATCCCTTTGATACCAGAATTACCTCGTTCAGCGTCTCCATACAAACCTGTAAATGTCATGATTCGATTGTTGTCTGATGAAAAACCCATATCAAAAATGCGCTTGCTATCTAGGTCCAATTCAAATTCGTCCAAACCATCAGGAGTAACTTGAATTAAAATTGCTTTTTCCAAAGTTGATCGGTCTTTTACACGTCCTTTTTCATTGGTGTTGTAAATCTTACAAGCAAAAAAATAGTCACCTGTGTTCGATAAATATCGATTAGAAATTTCAGAAATATTTGGATCATACGGCGATTCATATTCACCCTCCGAAACCACTTCTAAACTGTCTGTCAATACCTTATATCCAAATTTTTGTTTTTCAGTTTTAGAACCTGGAATGTCATATTCTACGCACAAAAATGCCTTGTTTTGTGAATTGATGATGTTAAAATAACCTCTTTTATTCCAATTATTAGGTAGTTCAAAAGATGTCAACTCAATTGCGGGTCCATCTTGTTTGCAATCTGCGCCATACTTCTGCATGTACAAGATGTTTTTTCCTTCAAATTTATCCGATAAGAACACAACCACTTTACCATTGATGGTTGAAACACCTTCAAAAGTGGCCAAACTTTTTCCTACAACATATTGAACTTTTCCGGAACTATTGACAACAAACTGACTGTGATTCGCTAAATACATAGATCCAAGCATTCCACCTTGCCAACGCAAAGTAAAAAAATTGGCCCCTGAAATCGGTATAATTTGAGAAGTTGTTCCCCTGCTTTTGGCGAGTTCACTCCACTGAATATCGTATTGCGCATTGACAAAAGATGCCAAAAACAACGAGCAACTGAAAAGCCATATTTTAATCATTTTCATTCTTTTATTTAAAAGTAAAGAAAAGATTCTATTTCACCAACTGAACTCCCGTATAGTTTTGAGGTGTAATTTGTTTCAATTCAGTTCTAACGGTTTCAGTGATTTCCAAGGTATCAATGAAATCATGCACAGTCGCTTGCGTAACAGCTTCATTTTTACGTGTCAAACCTTTCAAAGCTTCGTATGGTTTTGGATAACCTTCACGGCGTAAAATCGTTTGAATCGCTTCAGCAACTACCGCCCAATTTGCTTCCAAATCCTTGGCAAAAGCAGCTTCGTTCAACAATAATTTTTCCAATCCATTGAGCGTAGATTTGAAAGCAATTAACGCATGCGCTAATGGTACTCCAATCATTCTCAAAACCGTTGAATCTGTTAAATCTCTTTGTAACCTTGAGACTGGCAATTTTGCAGATAAATGTTCCAACAAAGCGTTTGCAATTCCAATGTTTCCCTCTGAATTTTCAAAATCAATTGGATTCACTTTGTGGGGCATGGCTGAAGAGCCAACTTCACCTTCTTTCAATTTTTGCTTGAAATAATCCATGGAAACATACAACCACATGTCGCGGTTCAAATCCAAAATGATGGTATTGATTCTCTTCAAAGCATCAAAAAGTGCTGCTAAATTATCGTAGTGCTCAATTTGTGTTGTCGTTTGCGACCTGTCTAATTTCAGTATATCATTTACAAAATGATTGGCAAAATCGACCCAATTATGCGCTGGAAAAGCGACAAAATGCGCATTCATATTTCCTGTTGCGCCGCCAAATTTTGCAGAAAAAGGAACTGCCAAAGCTTGCGTGAATTGTTTTTCTAAACGCTCAGAAAAAACTTGAATTTCTTTTCCTAAACGCGTTGGAGAAGCTGGCTGACCATGTGTTTTAGCCAACATTGGAATGTCTTTCCAAGTGGATTTCAACTCATTTAATTTAGTAATGACTTGCTGTAACATCGGATAATATTCATTTTCCAACGCTTCTTTCAAAGAAAGTGGAATACTTGTATTATTGATGTCTTGGGAAGTCAAACCGAAATGCACAAATTCTAAATATTTCTCCAATCCAAGTGCAATCATTTGCTCTTTCAAGAAATATTCTACCGCCTTCACATCGTGATTGGTTATTTTTTCTGAATTCTTAATCCAAAGTGCGTCGTTTTCCGTAAAATTCAAATAGCAATTGCGCAAGGAATCAAACTTTTCTCTTGGAAAATCTTTCAAAGGTTCAACATTGGATTCTACCAGCGAAATCAAATATTCTACTTCCACTCTCACGCGGTATTTGATCAATCCAAATTCAGAAAAATAAGGTGCCAATTCATTGGTTTTTCCTCTGTATCTTCCGTCAACAGGGGAAATTGCGGTCAACGCATTTAATTCCATAACGTATATTAAAGTGCAAAGGTAATGATTCGTTTACAAATGTTGATTCATTTTTTGACATCATTCTTTGTTAAAATAGGTCAAATTGCGCCGTAAATCAATCAAAAATGCAATTTGTGATAATTATTGCTAATAATTGGTTAACAAATGATACTTTAAACTTTAATTCCTTAAATTTCGGAAAATTTACTCAGAGCATGAAAGCGAAAATTTTATTAGCAGAAGACGATACTAGTTTAGGTTTTGTAATCGCAGACCAATTGCGTTCAGAAGGTTATCATGTAACACTTTGTACCAATGGAATGGATGCTTATCAGCGTTTCAATGACGAAAAATACCACTTGTGTATTCTTGATGTGATGATGCCGAAAAAAGACGGTTTCACTTTGGCTGCTGATATCAGAAAAATTGACAAAGAAACGCCAATTATTTTCTTGACTGCAAAGTCTATGACAGAAGATAAAATTGCTGGATTTGATGCTGGAGGAGATGATTATTTGACGAAACCATTTAGTTTTGAAGAACTTCAAGTGCGAATCAAAGCTTTGCTGAAAAGGATTAACATTTTAGTCACTGAACCAGAAGAAGTGGTTATTCCATTGGGAAGTTATCAGTTTGACACCGAAAATTACAAATTGATTCATGCTGATTTCGAAAAAACATTGACCAAAAAAGAAGCGCAAATTTTGAAAATCTTGTGCAAATTCAAAAATCAAGTGGTTGCAAGGGAAATCGTTCTCAATGCTGTTTGGGGTCAAGATGATTATTTTGTGGGAAGAAGTTTAGACGTTTTCATCACGAAACTGAGAAAATACCTGAAAGAAGATTCAAAAGTGAGCATCGCCAATATTCACGGCATTGGATTTAAATTGGAGTTAGCTGATTAATGAATACATACATTTTACATTTAGAAACTGCAACGAAAGTTTGTTCAGTTGCGCTGTCTTTTAATGGACAAATCAAGCAAATGAAAGAAATTCAAGAAGCAGGTTTTTCTCACGGTGAAAATCTCACTTTATTAATTGAAGAAATTCTAAAATCCGAAGGAATTACTGCCAATCAACTTTCTGCCGTTTCGATTGCTTCTGGACCTGGCTCTTACACAGGATTAAGAATTGGTGTTTCAACTGCAAAAGGTTTTTGCTACGCACTTTCAATTCCATTAATCGCAGTCGATGCCTTGGTTTCGATTCAACAAATTGTGATTGAAAAATATCCAAGTCAAAACATCATTCCTATGATTGATGCGAGAAGAATGGAAGTTTTTGCAGCTGTTTACAATTCGAAAGGTGAAATTATTAAACCCATATCCGCTGATGTTTTGGATGAAAATTCATACGCTGAATTTGAACCATTCGTTGCTTGTGGAGATGGTGCCGAAAAACTAATAGAATTGTGGAAAGGAAGAGAAATTATCTTCGCCACCGAAATACTTTCAAGCGCCAAAGGTCAAGTGCAGTTGGCGTATCAAAAATTCGAACAAAAAGCTTTTGAAGATGTTGCTTACTTTGAGCCTTTCTACTTGAAAGATTTTGTGATGAATGTTAAATCCAAAGCGCAATAAAATGAATCTTCAAAAACTCATTCAAGATACTGAACGACCATTCTTAATTACCGGTCCATGCAGCGCAGAAACTGAAGAACAACTTGTTTCCGTTTGCAAAGAAATTGCAACCAATGGAAACGCACAACTTTTACGTGCTGGAATTTGGAAACCTAGAACGCGACCAGATTCATTTGAAGGTGTTGGTGAAATTGGTCTACCATGGTTGGTTGAAGCGGGAAAGCAAACTAATCTTCCAACAACGACTGAAGTAGCTACGCCGAAACATGTGGAAAGTGCTTTGAAAGCCGGCGTTGATGTGCTTTGGATTGGAGCTCGAACAACTGTAAATCCATTTGCAATTCAAGATTTGGCTGACGCTTTGAAAGGAACGAACACGCCAGTGATGATCAAAAATCCTGTCAATCCTGATTTGAGTTTGTGGATGGGCGCTTTTGAAAGGTTTCAGAAAGTTGGATTGACTGATTTGGCGGCAATTCACCGTGGTTTTTCAGTTTACAAACATCCTAAATACCGCAATGTTCCCAATTGGGAATTGCCAATTGGACTGAAAGAAAACATGCCACACATTCCATTGATTTGCGACCCGAGTCACATTTCAGGACGCAGAGATTTGTTGCATGAAATTTCTCAAAAAGCAATGGATTTAAATTTTGATGGATTGATGATTGAAACACATCCAAATCCAGATGAAGCTTGGTCTGACGCTGCGCAACAAATCACTCCAGCGGTTCTGAAAAATTTGATTGACAAGCTGATACTTCGTTCCAATCAAATTGGAGATTCTTTGTGGTCGGAAATGGAAGATTTTAGGACTAAAATTGGCGATTTGGACGACCGTTTATTCGAAATTCTTTCTGCAAGAATGAAAGTGAGCGAAGAATTAGGAATTTTCAAACGTCAAAATAACATTACGATTTTACAAGAAAATCATTGGAAAAAAATCATAGCCGCCCGACTTGAAAAAGTGGAGGAAATGTATTTGACGCCGAAGTTTGTTCGCAGCATCATGGACGATATTCACCAAGAATCGATTCGTCACCAAACGCGTGTGATGAATCCAGATTTATTGAAATGAAAAAGACTGTTTCACCTGGAAAATACGCTGGAATAATTCACATTCCAAGTTCTAAAAGCGATACACAACGTGCCATTTTAAGCGCGGCGCTTTGCAAAGGAACAAGCATTTTATCCAACATTGGAAACAGCAATGACGAAGTTGCCATGCTTCAAGCGGTTCAAAAATTGGGCGCGCAGGTTATAAATCTCGAATCAAAGATAACTGAAATCACAGGAATTCAAGAATTTCCAACTGTTGCAAAAATCGATATGCACGAAAGTGGTTTGGGATTTCGCTTGATTGCCAATGTTTGCGCAGCGCATGCTGGCAGTTTTGAAATCACCGGAAGTGGTTCACTCTCCAAAAGACCGATGCATTTTTTTGAAGAAATTTTACCTCAATTTGGTGCGAAAGTAAAATCGCAAAAAGGCTATATTCCAATTGAAATCAAAGGACCAATGCACGGAAGTGAAATTTCTCTAGATGGAAGTTTAAGTTCGCAGTATTTATCAGGTTTGTTGATGGCGCTTCCGCTGTTGGAGACTGAAAGCCGTTTAAGCGTTGAAAATCTTAAAAGCATTCCATACGTTCAAATGACGCTCAACACCTTGACTCAATTTGGAATCGAAATTCAACATCAAAATTTTGAACAATTTGTCATTGCTGGAAAACAAAAATACTTGCCAACAAGTTATGAAATTGAGGGTGATTGGAGCGCAGCAAGTTATTGGTTGGTTGCTTCAGCGCTGGGTCAAGAAATCCAAGTTTCAGGACTTTCGTTGACAAGTTTACAAGCTGACAAAGCCATTTTAAAAGCTTTTGAAACGGCAAATTGCACCATTGTTTTTGACGAAAATCAAATTTCTGTCGAAGGAAACGAACGCAAATCTTTTCAATTTGATGCCACACATTGTCCAGATTTATTTCCTGCATTGACAACATTTGCTGCACTTTGCGATGGACGAACAGATATCAAAGGAATCTCAAGATTGAAACACAAAGAAAGCGATCGCGGAGTAGTTTTAAAATCAGAATTTGAGAAATTGGGTGTCAATATTGTGTTGAATGAACAAGATGATATAATGCACATTTACGGAAAAAATTCACTTGAAGGAGGCAAAGTGAATTCGCACAATGATCATCGAATAGCAATGTGTTTGGCGATTGCTGGGATGTTTGCAGAATCGGAAATTGAAATTGATGAAGCTGAATCGGTTGGGAAAAGTTATTTGGATTTTTGGGCAGATTTCACTTCGACAGGCTCAGTGTAAAAGAGTGAAAAGTGTAAGAGTTAAAAGTGAAGAGTTCACTTCGACAAGCTGAGTGTAAACGAGTTAAAAGTGCACTTCGACAGGCTCAGTGTAAAAGGGTGAAGAGTGTAAGAGTTAAAAGTGAAGAGTTAACTTCGACAAGCTCAGTGTAATCCTCTCAAAAATCCTAACTTCTTAAAATCTTAATTTCTTAATATCATAATATCTTAAAAGTCTATTGTCTCAAAAAAAATCTATTCCTCCTGCCCGCTTGCTGAACTTCCTTGCTTCAAAACATCGAAATACTGAACAATGAAACCGTTTCCTGAAGTCGTAACGACCAAATTACTATTTCCTTTTTCAGAGAGAATTACTTGTTCTTTTCCTTCCAATGGTTTCGCAGTGTAGTTTCTTCCAGAGCGATCTAGCACGTATAAATTATTCTCGATTGCGTCGATCATTGCAACAAAAGTTTTTCCATTTTGAAGCGTGATAACATCGTAAGAAGCCAATTCTTTGAATGGAATATCGAACTGAAATAATTTCACACCTTGTTGATTCAACACATGGATTTTATTGTAACTGATAAATGAAATGTAACTAAAATTCTTGCCTTCAATTAATTTGAATTGCTTCGCATTTGGGTAATTCGCCAAAACAGTTTCCTTTCCAGTGTAATCCATTTTTTTCAAAGACCCATTTTGGACGGCGAAATAATTTGGACCATTTTCAGAACTAACAGAAATTCTGTCTTGTGGCATTGATTCGTGTGTTTTTACAATTTTGTGTTTTTGCAAATTCACCGTTTGCGTTTTTGACGAACCTGCCACAACTGCAATCAAATTACCTTTTTGCATGAAAACATCCACTGGATTTTTGACATTTCCAACGTTCATTTTGAGCGTATTCAACAATTTCCCTCTTGAATCGATGTGCAACAATTGTTCACGTTCATCCATTACGACCAAATTTCCAGTGTTTTTCGACTTGAAGAAAGTAGCGCCGTTTGTTGCGTTGTTTTCAACTTGAAATGGGAAACCTGCGATATTTTGTCCTGCTTCGTTGATTAAATATATTTTAGAATCTGTATTAAATAGAATCACATTGGCAACATTTCCTTGCCATTCGATGAATTGTGGATCGCTAATCAATGTTCCTTCCACGTTGATTTTCCAACGCAATTGTTTGTTTGAGATAGAAACCAATTTTCCTGCAGAAGTCCAAATGTATTGTTGATTTCCGCGACCTAAAAACTGAATCACGCGTCCATCTATCGTTTGGGACCAACTCATTTCTTTCGGAATTTCAACTTCTTCGACTTCCTGACTTTCAACCATCAGACGGAAGATTTGCGTTTTGATCAAAATATTTTGATAAGCACTTTGCGCAAAAGCAATGTTTCCTGAAATAAATCGCTCAGAAACTTTCTTCGGCAATTTTTGATAAATCGCATTTTTGATATTTTCTGTCAACGCGACTGTTTTCCCCAATTCGTAATCAGCAACAATCGCTTGACACGTTTCTTTGCTTTCAGAAATCACGATTTTATCCGCGAGATACATCATGTAAAATCCGTTCGACAAATTGCTTGGAAACAATTTTGTCAATTGAATTTTGCGGTATTGTCGCGTGGAAGCGTTTGTCATTGTATCTGAATTCGACATTTCTTCACTGATGACTACAAATGGGTCTTGTCCGCTCAAATAATCTGAAACAATGCATTTTTTTCCTTGGTATTCAAATGAAACGTAACCAGATTCTGCCCATTTGTAAAGTGGACTTTCTGCTGAAATTACTTCCGAAGAAAGCGCAAATTTCTTTTCATAGAAATGGTAATTTTTCAATTTATTCGGCAAGACCTCGGCGAAAATATCTTGGTCGTCTACTTTTTTGCTGTTGATGTTTTTACTGTATTTCGTCTGATAAGAAACTGTTCCATCGGTTTTGAAATAAACATCCGTTGACAATAATGGCTGATTCAATTGAATGATGCTCGCCGTTGCTTTTTTGTCCCAAAATGGCCATTCCAAAGCTTCTTCAGTTGGTTCGATTTCAGATTTTGAGATCAATAAAAAATTGCGTTGAAAGCGAACTTTGGTTCCATTGCCAATGGTGAATTCATCTTCATCTACTTTCGAAAGCGTGATGTTTTTGGATTTGAAATATTTATTGGCAACAGTTTCGCCCCAAATCACTGGCAACTCAATCACAATCAAAGGTCTTTTTCTAGACACAAAAATGCGTTCATTTGGAAAAGGAGCAGCCAATAAAGTATCCATCCAAACTTTGAATTCACTGTGAATATTGAAATCCAATTGTTTTAAATCCAATTCTTTGGTTCTGTTTACAATCAAGATTTCACCGTCGCGCGAGTCAAAAATATTTTGTGGAGTAATTTTATCTGAGCGATCCAGTAAATCAAAACCAACATAAGTAATCCATGCGATGCTGATGATACCAATTACAAATAGAAAAACCCGATTGAACATAATTTTGACTTTAATCAATAATCCCAAAATTAAGGTATTAATTTAAGCAAAGCTTTTAAAATCGCTCAATTAGTTAACAAGTCAATGTTTATGAGAATTACTCACAATAAATCAAAATTTGAGCGTGAAATACTGTCAATTGAATCAGAAATCTGTTTTATCGAACTACCTTGAAGAAATTAAAATCCACGATTATGAAAAGCAACGACGAAAATTACCAAGAGAAAACACCGATTCAAATTTTGAATGAGCAAATTTTGGCGAAAACACTTTGGATTCGAAAAAATGAACCAGAATTATGTAAATTTTTAAATGAAATGCCCGTCTCTATTCCAACTGAAGAAAATCCCACGATTGACCAAAAAAATCTATCGGATTATTTGGATTCTTTGAATCAATTGATTGAAAATTACCGAAAAGAAAATGGAGGAATCCCCAATTCTATTTGATATTTCGCGGATGATAGGAAATGATCGCTTCGCGGATAAATCTTTGGTCTAAATGCGTGTAGATTTCTGTGGTTGTGATTGATTCATGTCCCAGCATTTCTTGAATTGCGCGCAAATTGGCACCGCCTTCGAGCAAATGTGTTGCGAAAGAATGTCGGAAAGTATGCGGACTGATATTCTTTTGCAATCCAATTTCGTTTGCCAAATTTTTGATGATGGTGAAAATCATCACGCGCGTCAATTTCGCTCCGCGGCGATTTAAGAAAACTACATTTTCATTTCCTGGCTGAATGTGTTGGTGACGGCGAATAAAATCGTTGTAAATCCCGATTTCCTTTTCCACGCTTGGGCTCACAGGAACCAATCTTTCTTTGTTTCCTTTTCCGATGACGCGGATAAATCCTTCTTCAAAAAATAAATCCGAAAATCTCAAATTGACCAATTCACTTACACGCAAACCGCAACTGTAAAGCGTTTCCAACATGGCGCGGTTTCGGTGACCTTCGTTTTTGCTCAAATCAATCGCTGCAATCAAAGCGTCAATTTCTTCAATTTCCAATACTTCGGGGAGTTTTTTGCCAATTTTCGGCATTTCGAGCAATTCGCTAGGGTCATTTTTGATGACATCTTCCAAAATCAAAAAGAGAAAAAATTGTTTGATTCCTGAAATCATTCTTGCTTGACTTCGTGCGCCAATTCCCAATTCGTTGATGGAAGTCAAAAATGCTTTCAGATGCACCACACGAATCGCTTCAACTTCAATTCTTTGCTTGATGGCGAAATCCATCAAATTGAAAACATCACGCTGGTAAGCCAAAATAGAATTTTCAGCCAAGCCTTTTTCGATTTTCAAATACGAAACAAAATGCTTAATATAGCGTTCCCAAGTCATTGCATGCAAATATGAATACAAATATGAACATTTTAATCATTAACGGACCCAATTTGAATTTACTTGGTCAGCGAGAAACATCGGTATATGGCGATATGACTTTTGAGCCTTATTTTGAAGCCTTGAAAACCAAGACCAAAGCAAATTTGACTTATTTTCAATCGAATGTCGAAGGTGAAATCATCAATCAAATTCAAGCAGCGAAAGTAGATGGGATTATCCTGAATGCGGGCGGATATACGCATACGAGCGTTGCTATTCGAGATTGCATTGCAGCCGTTGAAACGCCTGTTGTGGAAGTGCATATTTCGAATATTAGCGCGAGAGAATCTTTTCGACACACATCGCTGATTTCGCCTGTTTGCACAGGTTGTATTTTTGGTTTTGGGATGGAAAGTTATGAGTTGGCGGTGAGGTATTTTGAGATGGGATAGTCTTTCCTCACTGATGAGAATGATGCGGAAAACCGTAATTCAGAGGTGTCAACTCATAACAATTCAACAACTGGAATAGTAGTTGTGGTCGACATTAAGCAATCAAAAGTTAAAATTTAAGCTACTCAAAAGAAATAAAATGAAAGAGTTTGGTGAAACAAAAAAATTGAAAAACCTTGGTGGGAAAATAAATTCTTTATGCTTAGGATTTCTTTTTTTATGGCTCGCTTATGTATCAATTCCAAACGAGTTCTCGAGTTGGTGGCAATTTTCAATTATGTTTTCCATTTCTTTTTTCTTTATTATTTTTGGCTATAAGGAGTTTTATTTTGATGAAAATCAAATCATCATCTTTTTTCCATTGTCTCCTTTATGGAAATCACGTATAGTTAAAGTTGAGAATGTAACAAAAATTAATTTTAGAGCATATGACGGTGGTGGGAATGCTTGGGAATATTTGGGTGTTCGCTATTCAAAATTTCCATTCTACACCGAAATTCATTTACCGAAGGACCTAATGGAGATTAAAACATTTTTTGAAATGATGGCAGTAAATGGAGAGTGTAAGGTAATTGGTAAAGATGATCAAAATAGATTCATTATCGAACATTTGAAAGGATTGAATTTAAAGCACAAATTAAAATTCTCATAAATTTATTGAATTTTGGTATCGCTTCAAATGTGTGGATTTTACCTAAAATAGAAATTCTGAAGAAAAAAGGTTACTAATCTAAAGAAGACAAAGAAATGAAAACAATAATATATTTAATACTTGTGATTGGTGCATTATCATGTGAAAAATCAGGGAGTAAAAACTTAGAACAGTTAAACAGAACATTAAAATTAGAGAATGACTCTTTAAGAAAAGTGCTGAAAAGCTCATTCGATCCAATTATTATAAACGATAATAAGCATAATATTATAACAGAGAAAGATACAGCTAGATTTGTAGTCGGTTTAATGTTGAATACTAGTTCTATAATTGATTCTGTTAAAATGAATTTGAAAAAAAAGGACCAATTTGATAATTTTAATTTTGTAAGGTCTGATCTTGTGTTGCCAAAAAAAAATGATAACACATTCGGATTAAGTTATTTTATTATCCCCAATTTAAAAAAAGGCAATTATTTATATGAAGGATATTTAGTTTTGGAAAATAAAAAGTTACCAATTCAGCACTTTTTTGAAGTTCAATAGTTTATTAATTTGAAATTGATTGCCTCTTTTTCAATGTTTGAGTTTTATTATCCTAGATAATATTTTCAATGTATTGATTTAAAATCAAATAAAGAATAAAGTGTTAGTATTTTTACACTAAAAAACTACTCCCCAAAAATCAACTCCCTTAATTCATTCTTCTGCGTTTGCAACTCCAACATCGTTTGCTTGTTGTTGATCATCAAAAACACAAATTTCCATTTGAAAGCGATGTGTTTTAGGTATTTGAAAAATGAAAAAGCAAATAAACCGAAAATCGGCAAACTCCAGAAATAGGCGAATTTTTCCCAGAAAGTGAGGTCAAACAACCATTGAACGCCGTAAGCAAAGCCCAAATAAGTCAAAGGATAAAGCACAAGTCCGAGTAAAACGGCCATGGGCGCGTAATATTCCACTTCTTTGGTCATTTTTGGCACCAAAATGTCAATCAATTTGAAAGGCAAAATACTGTGTAAAACGCCATAAAGAAACAAAGGCAAACCGATAACTAAAAAAAGGATGGACATCGCGATTTGTCTCAAAAACATTACCGAGCGAAATCGTCTGTCTAAAAAATCAGCACGGATTTCGAATTTATTTAATTGCCATTGAAGTTGAATTAAACGCGATTTAATTTCATCCAATTTCCAAGGTTGAGTGATGGTGATTTCAGAAATTTTGTCGCGGATTTGTTTGATCAATTTCACTTCGCCTTCCACGCCTTTTCCTTCATTTTTGATGTATTTTGAAGTGAAAATTTCGTGTAGCGATTCAGTCAATTCTTCTTCCTCTTTCGCAGCGGAATTGAAAAGCAATTGTTCTAGGCGAATACGAATTTGTTCAGTCAGACGTTTGGCGGCAGTTCCAGCGCTTTGTTGGTAATCTTCCAAATAGGATTCTACCGACATTGGATTTCCCACTTGTACCAAAATGTCGCTTCTGAAACGATTTGCTTTCAAATAATTCAATCCCAAAGGAACGATTTGCACATGTAAATTTCCTTGATTTCTATTTTCAACTTCCAATGCGATGCGTGCAGCACCCGTTTTCAATTCTCGCAAATGTCGTTCAAGGTAACTTGTTCCTTCAGGAAAAATGACCAATGTTTTGCCTTCTTCCAACACGCGGTAACAAGCTTCAAAAGAATCTTGATTCGCAACGCCAGCAATTTTCCCTTCGCCACGGCGATTGATTGGAATCATGTTTAAGCTGCGCAAGATCTTTTGTTTGAGCGGAGAATTAAACAAGGTCGCTTTCGCCATGTAGTGAATCGGTTGCTTGCAAATATTTCCAATCACCCAAGCATCCATCAAAGTATTCGGATGATTCGCGAGAATAATACAAGGTCCATTTACATTCAATTGCTTGCGGTTTTTGACTTTTATTTCTTTGTAATAAAGTCGAATTCCGATGGCAACAATTACTTTTAAGATTCGATACAACATTGATTTGACTCTCTATTAGGCATTGTTCAATTTAAAATCTGTCGCTAAAGTATCAAAAATCATCCCAAAAAAGCGCTACAGCTATTCAAAATCGGAAGAACATTCAATCCAAAAATCTAATAATCTAACCATCCAACAATCTAAACCAACAAAAATGCTTGATTTTAAAAATAATTCCCTATCTTTGCACCCTTAAATTATTAATTTTATTTATTAACATTATGAATTCTTACGAAACTGTTTTCATCTTAACTCCCGTTTTGTCTGATGATCAGGCAAAGGAAGCAGTGCAAAAATTCGAAAGTGAAATCGCCAATTTTGGTGGTAAACTTAAGCACAGTGAAAAGTGGGGCTTGAAAAAATTAGCTTACCCAATCCAAAAGAAAACAACAGGATTTTATTTCTTGTTGGAGTATGAAGGAGAAGGTGAATTAATCGCAAACCTTGAATTGTCTTTTAAACGTGACGAACGTGTAATGCGTTTCCTTACAGTGAAAATGGACGTAAATCACCTTGCTTACGCTGAGAAAAGACGCGCTAAAATGGGTGAAGCTAAAACTGCGAAAGCAGAAGCTTAATTGTTTAACACAAAAATTTTAAAGAAATGGCACAAAATGATATTCGCTATTTAACGCCGATTAACATCGACATTAAAAAACAAAAATATTGCCGATTCAAGAAAAGTGGAATTAAATTCATCGATCATAAAGATCCAAACTTTTTGTTGAAATTGGTAAACGAACAAGGAAAAATTCTTCCTCGTCGTATCACTGGTACTTCTCAAAAATACCAAACTAAGGTTAACAAGGCTATCAAAAGAGCCCGTCATTTGGCAATCTTGCCTTATGTTGGTGATATGTTGAAATAAGCCACTTGTCAAACAAATAAAACTTGAAGTAAAATGGAAATTATCTTAAAGAAAAACGTAGATAAGTTGGGTTATAAAGACGAAACTGTTTCAGTAAAAAACGGTTACGGACGCAACTTTTTGATCCCTCAGGGATATGCAATTTTAGCTACGCCTTCTAACAAGAAAGCACACGCTGAAACAATGAAACAAAAAGCTCACAAAGAATCTAAAGTGATGGCTGAAGCAGAAGCAATTGCTGCTAAATTGGCTGAAGTTACAGTTTCTATCTCTACGAAAGTAGGTGAAAACGGTAAGATTTTTGGTTCTGTTAACACTGTACAATTGGCTGAAGCACTTCGTGCTGCTGGTTTTGATATCGATAGAAAATCATTGAAAATCAAAGATGAGCCAATCAAAGAAGTTGGAACTTTCCAAGCGGAAGCTAACTTACACAAAGGTGTTAAACCAACATTTACATTTGAAGTTGTAGGAGAATAATCTCAACAGCACAAAATATCTGAAAGGGATTGTCTTCATTGATAATCCCTTTTTTTAATTTTACGAAAAATAAAATCCACAAAAATGAAAATTCAAGAAACCATCGGACACGTAGAACAATTTCATGACGCTTTTGGAATCAAAAATCATTATGAGCCTACAATTAACCTTACAGAAGCTGAAGTAGAATTGCGTTTCAACTTGATGAAAGAAGAAAACGAAGAATACCTAGAAGCTGCGAAAAATGGCGATTTGGTGGAAGTAGCCGATGCATTGGGTGATCAGTTATACATTTTGTGTGGAACAATTTTACGTCATGGATTACAAGACAAAATTGTAGAAGTTTTTCAAGAAATTCAACGCTCAAACATGAGTAAATTGGATGCAAATGGAAAACCAATTTACCGCGAAGATGGAAAAGTATTGAAATCTGAATTGTATTTCAGACCAGATATCAAATCCATTTTGGAGAAATAATTGAAATGAAAAGTTTCAATGTGCGGGTTTATGGTTTGTTGAAAAACGACCGAGAAGAAGTTTTAATCACGGATGAATTTCGATTCAATCACGCATTTACCAAATTTCCTGGTGGCGGTTTGGAATTCGGCGAAGGACTTGCAGACGGTTTGAAACGTGAATTTTTAGAGGAATTATCGCTTGAAATTGAAGTTGGAGAATTATTTTTTGTCAACGATTTTTACCAAGAATCCGCTTTTAATCCAAATCACCAATTGTTGATTTTCTATTTTTGGGTAAGTGCTCAAAATTGGCAAAATATTCCAGCAAATAGCGAAAAGCAAATTTTAACCCAAGATGGAGAAATGCCTCGATGGATTGCTTTGAAAAATATTTCAGCTGAGGAAATGACTTTTTCCTTAGATAAAATGGTTGCAGAGAAATTACATTTTACTTTTTAGTGAAAAACTTTAGCATTTCAATTTAACTAGAACTTTAATTACAATTTCTACTTTTGATTGTTGTATCTTTGTTAGGAATTCTTCAATTATGAAATCGTTTTTTACTCTCTTTCTGTGTGTTTTTTACTTGCTTGTCTCCACAGGAGCAGCAATTAACATACATTTTTGCGGTAAAAAAATACAGCAAATTTCATTATTCAAAAGCGATGAAAAATCATGTTGTGGCAACAAAATGGTGTCAAATAGCTGTTGTCATAACAAATTAGTCGTATTCAAAATCAAAGACAATCATTCCTCCAATTTTGAATTAAAAGTAAATTCATCCGATCAATTTGCGATTATAAGAAATTCAAATAACCACATTGAAAACAAGTTTATTGCAATAGTACCCTCTAAAACTCCTTTTAAATTTCAGCATCCTCCTCCTTTACAAAAAACAGCAATTTTCCTAAAAAACAGATCCTTAATAATTTGATTTAAATGCCTTATTTGACTATCATTTTGTCAACTAAACCGGTATTTAAAAATTTTAAATTATTAATGATGAAAAAAATATTCTTTACATTACTAGCTGTTAACGTTTTAAACTTTTCAGCATTCGCTCAAATTCCAAATTTTGATTTTGAAAATTGGACTTCACATGGCACATATTCTACTCCTGACAATTGGGGAACTATGAATAATACCTCGGCAATCGGTGGTGTTTTTACTGCCACTGCCGGTACTCCAGGTTCCACAGGAGCTTCCTACTTAAAGCTAACTTCCCAAACTGTCGGACCAACTGTGATAAACGGAATTGCAGTTTCAGGTGAATTGGATTCAATGACAATGACACCTAAATCAGGATTTGCATTTACTGGACAACCGCAAAGTTTTACAGGAAAATGGCAACACATGATATACGGCACATCTCAGGGTTCAGTTGATGTTCAATTAACTAAATGGAATAGTAACACCAATCAACGAGACATTATAGCAACTGCTCACAAAGCCTTGAACGGTATGCAAATGAGTTGGGCTGCATTTACAGTACCTTTTGATTATGCAATTTCAGAAACTCCAGATAGTTGTATTATTTTCTTGCAAGCAAGTGGTTCAATGCCCGCAAACAATGACTATTTATGGGTGGATAATTTGGCTTTTTCAGGTTCTGTTGCAGGAATTCAAGAAAATAATGCGGTTATCAATTCAACTTTGATTACACCAAATCCTGTTCAAAATAAATTTAATCTTGAAATTTCATCAGCTAAAAATCAAAATATTACAATTTCAATCATTGGACTTGATGGGAAAATTTATTCAAATGAAAACAAAATTATCTCAAGCGGAAAAAATAATTTTGAATACAATGCTTCCAATTTTTCAAAAGGAATTTATTTCTTGAAAATCAATGCCATTGGTGAATTAAGGACTGAAAAATTCATCATAGAATAAGTTGTAATATTCTATCAGATGAAAAATTATACTTGGTTAAGTCTTATTTTACTGTTTTCAGGAATCACTTTTGGTCAAACGCCATTAGTGATTCCAGATACACTTTCGGGAACAAACATTGCGCTTAATATGCACAATGACAGTGTACAACTGTTTCCTTCTGGTCCCAAATCTAAAACATACGGGTACAATCAATTTGCTTATTTAGGTCCGACAATTATTTTAAACAAGGGACAAGTAGTCAATTTTGATGTCGGTAATTCTATTAATGATACAACTACAGTTCATTGGCATGGATTGCATGTTCCTTCAATGTGGGATGGTGGTCCACATACTCCAATTTTAGCTGGTGAAATTTGGCATCCAACTTTTACCATCTTGGATCATGCTTCCACTTATTGGTATCATCCACATTGGCACATGAAAACTGCTGAACAAGCAATCAAAGGCGCAGCGGGATTGATTATTGTTCGTGATTCTACTGAAAGGTCACTAAATTTACCTAGAAGGTATGGCGTTGATGATTTTCCAATTATCGTTCAATGCCAACAATACGATTCTTTGAATCAAGCAATGCCATTGGGAATGCAAGATAGTTCCATCTTGGTAAATGGCGCAAGAGCGAATAATGGATTTTCGGTATATGGCGATTTTCCTGCACAAATTGTTAGGATGAGATTATTGAATGCTTCAGGAGAACGCTCATTTTTATTTGGATTTACGAATGATTTTCCATTCCATCAAATTGGTTCAGATGGCGGATTGTTAAACGAACCTGTTCAAACCACACGCATTTTACTTTCTCCCGGAGAACGCGCAGAAATATTGGTTGATTTGAGCACTTTGAACGGACAAACTTTGCACTTATTAAGTTACGCTTCCGAATTGGCCATGGGAATTCAAGGAGGACCAACAATGCCGATGCCAAGTGGACCGCCGATGGACAGTCCTTTAAATGGGATTGACTTTAATATTTTGCAAATTAATGTTGTTGCTCCAACTTTAAATCCCGTTACATCAATTCCATCCGCACTTGAAAATAATGTTCCATATCAAGAAGCTGATGCAAATATTACACGTACAGTTCGCTTTACTGCTGACAGTATGATGGTGATGGATGGCCCTTTTTATTTTAATGACAGTTTATTCAACATGATGCGAATAGATTATAACATTCCATTAAATAATGTTGAGATTTGGAAATTGGTCAACGAAACTATGGTTGCGCATCCGTTTCACATTCATGATGTTCAATTCTTTTTGCTGAATAGAAATGAAACTGTGATGCCTACCCCATCAGAAAGTGGAAGAAAAGATGTGATTTTAGTACCACCTGGAGATTCTTTGAAATTCATAACTAAATTCGAAGATTTTGCGGATCCAATGGTTCCCTATATGTTTCATTGTCATATTTTGATGCATGAAGATGCAGGAATGATGGGGCAATTTGTGGTAACAGAAAGCTTTGCAGGGAATTCAGAAATAGAATTGAATCATCAAAAATTAGAAGTTTATCCAAATCCATCAAATTCTATTCTAAAAGTTAATATGCCTTTAGGAAAATCAACTTCTGAAATTATAATTTTTGACAATGTCGGAAAAAGGTGTTTTCAAACAACTTCATCTAAAGACAAAGAAAGTATAGATATTAGTCAATTTGAAAATGGGATTTACATGATTTCAATTTTAAGAGAAAATCAGTATTTTCATGAGAAATTTATTAAAAATTAAACTTTTTAAAATGAAAAAAAACATTAGATTAACTGTAAACTTTTTACTTATTACAGTTTCAATTGTTTTCTTCGCTTCATGTGGTGGTGAAAACACAGAAACAGTAAGCAAAAAAATCAGTCAATTCACCAAAACGACAATAATCGATGGCAAAGGCGAAACAACTTTTACCGTTTTGGGAAATTGCGAAATGTGCAAAGAAACCATCGAAAAATCCTTGAAAGTGGAAGGTGTTGAAAGCGCGAATTGGAACGTAGACAAAAAATTGATAAACGTGAAATTCGACGCCAACAAAATCAATTTAGACCAAATTCAAAAAAACATCGCCTTGGCTGGATACGACAACGTTAAATACAAAGGCGACGACAAAGCTTACAAGAAATTGCATGCGTGCTGCCAGTATGAACGGAAGGATTAGATTGTTGGATTCACTTCGTGGCTGACTTCGTCGGTATTGGATTGTTAGATTATTAGATTGTTGGATTGTTGGATTGTTAGACTTACAAAGTAAATCGTCTTAATATCCTAATATCTTAACATCCTAACATCTTTTTTCCACAAAATTAACAAGTCTTTTCCTCAATCACTTCCGACTTCAATCTAAAAAACGTATCTTTGCACCCAATTTAGAAAAAAGAAAATGGCAACAAATAGAACATTCACGATGTTGAAGCCTGATGCACTTGAAAACAAGCACACAGGAAAAATTATAGACATGATTATCGCAGCTGGTTTTGAAATCAAAGCGATGAAATTGACACAATTGACAACAGAACAAGCGCAAAAATTTTACGAAGTTCACGCTGAAAGACCTTTTTATGGTGAATTAGTTGAATACATGACTTCTGGACCAATCGTAGCTGCAATCTTGGAAAAAGAAAACGCAGTAGCTGATTTCCGTGCGTTAATTGGTGCTACTGATCCAGCTGAAGCTGCTGAAGGTACAATCCGTAAATACTACGCTGAATCAAAAGCCCGTAACGCTGTTCACGGTTCTGACTCAGATGAAAATGCTGAAATCGAAGGTAAATTTCATTTCGCTGCAAACGAAATTATCTAATTGATTTTTAAATAGATTTTTGAAAAGACTGGCTTTGGCCGGTCTTTTTTTTTGGGTTGAAAATTGTCATTCAACATGCGAAACTCAATATCTCCCAACATTTCCCTATCTTTATTCCCAAAATCGAAATCACATGAATTATAAATACACTGTTGAAGAACGCTTCTTGAAATACGTTCAAATTGACACAACTGCTGACCCAGTTTCTCCTTCTTTTCCTTCGTCGATGAAACAAAAAGATTTGGCCAAAGTGCTGGTTGAAGAATTGTTGGAAATGGGAATCAAAGACGCAGAAATGGACGAATGGGGATATGTTTTTGCGACTGTTCCAAGTAATTCATCCAAGAAAAATATTCCAACCATTTGCCTTTGTTCTCACATGGACACTGCGCCAGATTGCAGCGGGACGAATGTAAAACCAATTGTTCATAGAAATTGGAACGGAAGTCCGATTGTTTTGCCAGATGACAATGAACAAATCATTACTTCGGAAAGACACAAATATTTGAAAGAAAAAATTGGTGACGATATTATCACTGCAAGCGGATTGACTTTGTTGGGATCTGACGATAAAGCAGGAATTGCCATCATCATGGATTTTGCGCATTATTTGGTGAATCATCCAGAAGTAATTCACGGTGATCTGCGCATTTTGTTTACGCCTGACGAAGAAGTTGGTCGCGGTGTAGAACATTTGGACATGGAAAAATTAAACGCTGATTACGGTTACACGATGGACAGCGGAGAATTAGGCGCGATTGAAGACGAATCTTTTTCCGCTGATGCGATGAGTTTTCACATAACGGGTGTGAGCGCACATCCAGGTTATGCGAAAGGAAAAATGGTCCATGCAATGAAAGTTGCTTCTGCATTTATCAATTCATTGCCAACAGATTCTTGGACGCCGGAAACGACTTCTGGAAGAGAAGGATTTGTGCATCCAACTTCATTTAACGGTGGTTTGGAAGAAGCGACAGTTACTTTTATCATTCGCGATCACATTACTTCCAAATTGGCAGAATACGAAACGCGTCTGGAAGATTTGATGAAAGCAACCATTGCCCAATTTCCTGGAGCGACTTATACTTGTCAAATAACTGAGCAATACCGCAACATGAAAGAAATTATCCAAGATGTTCCTTTTGTGACTGATTATGCCATTGAAGCGATGGAAAAAGCGGGAATCACTCCAAGACCAACAATTATTCGCGGTGGAACTGACGGTTCGCGCCTTTCATTCATGGGATTGCCTTGTCCAAATATCTTTACTGGGGAAATGGCGATTCATTCCAAACATGAATATGTGAGCGTACAAGACATGCAAAAAGCGGTTGATACTTTGGCTCAACTGTTACCAATTTGGGAGCAACGAGCTGAAAATTAAACTAAATTATTCCTCATAAAAAACGGAAGCGATTGATTTGCTTCCGTTTTTTTTGTGTTAGAATATTGATAACTATTTCAAAAATCCTATTTCTTATATTTCTTCAACCCTTTTTCTAAGAAAGATTTGTAAACATCAATGTTTGATTCATATCCCATCGGTTTGGTCAAGTCATTTCCTTCAGGATCTGTCAATACATACAATGGTTGCGACAATTGGTTGTATTTACGAATTTGATAATCGCCCCATTTGTTTCCAACGGTGCGCATTTCACTGTCCAAAGCTTTAGAAAATTTCCATTCGGATTTTGGCAATTTCGCTTTGTCATCTACATACAAAGAAGCAATCACAACCTCATTTTTCAAAATTGAGCTGATTTTGGTGTCTGTCCAAACAGTTGATTCAGTTCTACGACAATTAGGACAATTGTACCCTGTAAAGTCTAACAAAACAGGTTTATTTACCTTTTTGGCGTATTCTTGCGCTTTGTCTAAATCATGGAAAACCAATAAATCTCCATCGATTTCGTGCATGTCTTTTCTGTACTCTTGAAAAATTGGATCAGCAACAGCAGTTCCTCCCCCATTCGATTCACCTCGAACGAAACGGAAATTGTCTTCTGAATGAGATCTTGGAGGTGCTACACCATCAATCAATTTCAACGGCGCGCCCCACATTCCTGGCACTAAATAAACTGCAAAAACTAGTGCTAACAACGCAAACATAAAACGTGTAACTGTCAATCTTTCCACATTTGAATCATGCGAAAACTTGATTTTTCCGAGTAAATAGAAACCAATGACAAAGAAAATAACAATCCAAATGGCAATGAAAATTTCTCTTGTCAAAACTCCCCAATGGTAAGCCAAATCGATTCCGGACAAGAATTTCAAAGCAAGTGCTAATTCTAATAATCCTAAAACTACTTTCACAGAGTTTAACCAACCACCAGACTGTGGCAATGAATTCAACCAACCTGGGAAAATCGCAAACAATGTAAATGGAATGGCAAGTGCTGAAGAAAAACCAATCATTCCGATTGCTGGTCCCATCATACTTCCGCTTGTAAAAGATTCAACCAACAACGTTCCGATAATTGGTCCTGTGCAAGAAAACGAAACCAAACTCAAGGTGAAAGCCATAAAGAAAATTCCCATTAATCCGCCTTTATCAGCATTTCCATCTGCTTTATTCACCCATTTACTCGGCATTCTAATTTCAAATGCACCCAAAAAAGAGAAGGCAAAAATCATGAAAATGGAGAAGAATAAAAGATTCATCCACACATTGGTTGACAAATCATTCAATCCTGAAGGTCCCCTACTAGCAGTGATCACCAATCCAATGGTTACATAAATCAAAATGATTGAAACGCCGTAAAGTAGAACGTTCATAATTCCTTTTCGACGTGAACCAGATTGTTTAGTGAAAAACGTCACTGTCATTGGAATCATTGGGAAAACACACGGTGTCAATAAAGCGATTAAACCTCCGCCAAAACCTTTCAAGAAAGTAATCCAAAATGAATCGGCTTTCTTTTTGCTCGGATTTGATTCCTTTATTTCATCAGCAGTTGATTTTTCGTTGTCTTGATCTTCAACTTCTTTTACCGCGTTTTTACTCGTATCTGAACTGGAAACTGTCTGATTTGAATTCTCATCAGGAACTTCAGTAATTGAACAAGGTTTGTAATTTTTGAATTCAACTTTGAAGTCTTTGTTTACAAAAACACAACCCATTTCATCACAAATTTGACCCGTCAGGCGAACATCCATAACGAAAGCTTTGTCGGTCAACACTTCAACCTTCTGTAAAAAATCAACTGAGTTTTCGAAGTACAAAGAAATTCCAAATTCATCTTTGTGAACCGTTGGCTTTTTAGATTCAGTTAGTTTACCAATCAATTTGTAATTTTTCGAAGGCTCAATTTCAATTGTTGTTGGAGTTCCAGTAAAATCAGCTTTTTCAGGATCGTGCGAAACGGAAAAAACATGAAAGCCAGGAATCAATTTCGCCTTAAATTTGATGACTGCTTTACAGTCTCCATCTTTTGCAACTGAATAATCTAAAGTCATTTTATCTTTCCAACTAGGTTGCGCTAATGCAATATTTCCTAGCAAAAAGATGCTTACGAAAAGCAATATGATTGGTCTTAATTTTAAATGTATCATGCTATAATTGTATGTTAATTTTTCGGAATTGTGATTTTAAATTGTTTGTCTACTGGCGGTAAACACATCGTTTCGTTGCAAACCATGAAAGTAACTGAGCCTTCTAAAACACTCGCTTTTTTCGCTTTTATTTTTTGAGTAAAAATGACTTTGTGCTCAAAAAAGTCTAAAGTTGCTTCAAAATTCTCATCGTATTTTTGAATGGGCTGTGGTTCTGCAACTGCGCCAATTAATTGAAAATCATTTGAAGATTTAAAAGTGATTGAAGTTGGAATTGGTCCAACATCATTTTTAATATGTTGGCTATATAAATGCCAACCGTCTTTTATGTTTGCTACAATTTCAACTTGATTTGTTTTCTCGTTGTAATTAAATTCCCATTGTATTGCTTCTTGAGCGTTCAAATTTGACGCAAGAAAAATACATGTAAAAAAAAGAAAAATCCGTTTCATCTGTTGAAATTTATTGAAAACTGCAAAATTTGCCAATTTCAACATCAAATCTACAAAATGAAACGGACTTCTTTGTTAACGAGTTCGTAATTATTCTTGTATTTCCAAACTAGAAATAAAAATTAAGTAAAATAAAAAACCCTTATTTTATTGATTAAAATTTGACTTCTTGAATTCTTGATATTGGAATCCAAACACCTCCTTTGAGACAAATATAGTTTGCACCAGTTGCCCAAATTGTTGTCTCAACGCGTTTCAAACCTTCATCATCATGAAAATAAATCGAAACCTTTGTATGATACCCATTTCCAAGCCTTGTTGCTTGCTCAAGTTGTTGTCTAATTTCTGGATGTTGCTTAAAAACCTTCTCTCCATGGAAAGAAAGAGTAGGAACGGTCTCTTTTTCAATTGTTTGGAATTCTAATACTTGCATGGTTTTTTGATTTAGAAGTTTAAATTAAAAAATCTAAATTTAAATTCCAAATTTTTTTAATGTAAAATAGTTTAAAGAGGAAAGATTATTGCTGCTTTTCCAACCAAACGCTAACAATTGAGTTACTTAACTTAATTGGAATTGCTTCTCTCGAAATCTTGAAACCAACGCACCAAATGATTTTTTCATCATCAACCAAAACCAATGAATTTTCTTTTTCAATAGAAGACAATTTTGCTTCAGTCAAAATATCGGAAATTAATTTTGAACCTTGCATGCCAATTGGTTTCATTCGGTCGCCATTTTGCCATTTTCTCAATTTCAGTTCGCCTTTGATTTTGGAAAAGTCAAGGTATATTTCCTGCAAATTGAATTGAGTTGGTAAAACGTCAACTTTTTGCTGGCAGACTTTCCATTTTTCTTCCTCTTCCTTATTTGTTTCTAAATTTTTAAATAGAAAACAATCAGTATCTTGGTAAATATCAAATCCATCCAAGTGCATTTTTTTTCCCTTTTGAGATTTTCTCAATTTTTGCAATTCGGAAATGGCTGTTTGTCGAATTCCTAGACTTCTCAATACTTCCACTTGCTCAAATTCTGATAAATGATCAAAGTTCACGTGACTCAATTTTTGAGTTTCAATAATATTTAAAACGATTGGTTTGACTTTTAATTCTAAATCTTGTTGGGTATTTTGAAAAGCTTTCACCAATGTCAAGACTGAATCTTTTATTGTTGGAATTTGAACTAATACTTCTGGCAACAAGACGTTTCTCAGCTTATTGCGCGTATAATCACTCTTAGCATTTGAAACATCTTCTCGCCATGAAATTTTTGTTGATTTTGCAAATTCTAAAATTTCTCCCTTCGAAAAGTTTAATAGAGGACGAAGAATTTGATTGTGATTTTCCAACATTCCTGCCAAACCAATGATTCCCGATTTTCGGGCTACGTGCTGAAAGAAAGTTTCCACTTGATCGTCGTTGTGATGCGCCAAAAGAATAAAATTATCTGAATGTTGGTCAGTAATTTCGTGGAACCAATCGTAACGAATTTTCCGCGCGACATCTTGCAAATTCCCGCCTTCTTCGCTCAAGATTTTCCTTGTGTCAAAACTTCTTGAGTAAAATGGCAAACTCCATTTTTCGCAAGTTGATTTTACAAATTGCTCATCATTATTTGAATCTTCACCCCGCAAATGATAATTGACATGTAGAACGGAAACTTGAAAATCAGCTTTCAATAATAAGTGCAACAAAACCATCGAGTCCACACCGCCACTGCAAGCTAGAAAAAGCTTTTTGTTTTTCAGCCAAGACCAATTATTTTGAAAATCAGATTCCTTGATCATCGCCGAATAATTGAACCATGCGTTTCACTTTCACCAAACATTCGTCATATTCCTTTTCTGCATCGGCTTGGATGGTAATCGCACCACCTACAGAACATGTTAGGCAACGATTTTCTAAATTATGCAAGAATGTTCGTATCACAACGTTGAAATCAAAATCACCATCGGGTTTGAAATAGCCAATTGAACCAGAATATAGACCACGCTTGAAAGATTCGTGCTTTTCGATTAATTCCATCGAACTGATTTTAGGCGCGCCAGTCATTGAACCCATCGGAAAAGTTGCTTTGATAATGTCTGAAAACTTTAAATTTTCTTTCAATTCGCAACTGATGGTCGAAATCATGTGATGCACTGTTTCAAAAGTATGAATGCCGCACAAATCCTCCACTTTCACAGAATTCTTTTTGGCAATTCTAGACAAATCGTTTCTTACTAAATCGGCAATCATAATGTTCTCAGCGCGTTCTTTTGGGTCGGATTTCAATTGGATTTTCAGTTGTTCATCTTCCTCCAAATTACTTCCGCGCTTGATAGTTCCTTTGATTGGTTCTGAAATGATTTTATTTCCGGCTTTCTGAATAAATCTCTCTGGACTGCCGCAAAAAACCTGAAATTGATCAAATTCCAAAAAGACTGAAAATGGTGCTTGCGTAAGTTCAATTTGTTGCTTGACCAATTCAAGCGCATCAAAATCAGGTGCATTTTCAGCGACAAATGTTTGACAAAAGTTTAATTCATAGGTATTTCCATGTTGAATCTCATTTTGTAAAACTTTCACTGTTTCTAGATAATTCGTTTTAGAAATTTGCGCTTTGAAATGAATTTTCGGCAATTCTTTTTTCGGCTGATTCAATTCATCTAACCAATTTTCAATTTCTTTTTCAGAAAAATCAGACTTTTCTCCTTGCAGATAAATTGGATCTTTTCCTTTTTCTAAAGAAACGACAAAAGCGGGATTCCAACAAAACAAATCTGGAAAATGAAGAAAATCTTTGTTTTCACTTTTCAGATCCTCGATTTCATTCTTCAAATCATATCCTAAAAAATTAACCAAATAACGATTTTGATTCTCTTCTAAAAATTCGTCCAATAAATTTAAAGCGTTCCCAACTTGACATTTCAAAATCGGTCCGTCGCCAAAAAAGAACAAAGTACGATCTGAATTTGTATAAAAATATGCCCTTGGAAAAGATTTCATTTTAGAATTGATTCATATATGATTGTAAAATAATGGTCGCGCTAATCTCGTCAACAAGTGCTTTATTTTGTCGTTGTTTTTTATTTAGACCGCCATCAATCATCGATTGAAAAGCCATTTTGGAAGTAAATCTTTCGTCCATCAAAACGATTTTCAACGAAGGAAATTTTTTTTCCAAATCTTCTTTCAAAAATCGAACATTTTGCGTGATATGAGAATCTTCATTGTTCAATCTTTTAGGTTCTCCCAAAACAATGGTATCGACATTTTTTTCCAAGACCGTTTTTTCTAGAAAGCCCATCAATTCGCGACTATCAACAGTTGTTAAACCAGAAGCAATGATATTCATTTCATCTGTGATGGCAATTCCTGTTCTTTTCAATCCAAAATCAAGTGCGAGTTTTCTTCCCATGTCACAAAGATAGTTTGAAATGAATGAAAATGAATCATAGAAAGCAGTTAGGTTTTTGAAGATAAAAAATAAACGCAATGCTTATCTTTGCAAAAAATGAAATTCAATCCAAAACCAAAGGAAAAAATATAAATATGAGATCAACAATAGAAGCAGCTTGGGAAAACCGAGAATTATTGAAAGAAAAATCTACCATTGAAGCGATAGAACATGTGATTGAAGACATCGACAAAGGTATTTTGCGTGTTGCTGAACCAAGTGAAAATGGTGAATGGATTGTCAACGAATGGGTAAAAAAAGCCGTTGTGATGTATTTCCCAATTCGTCAAATGGAAACCATTGAAGTTGGACCTTTCGAATTTCACGATAAAATGGCTTTGAAAAGAAATTACAAAGATTTAGGTGTACGCGTCGTTCCTCACGCAATTGCTCGCTATGGTGCATTCATTGCTCCGGGCGTAATTTTAATGCCTTCTTACACCAATATTGGTGCATATATAGATTCGGGAACGATGGTTGACACTTGGGCAACAGTTGGGTCTTGCGCACAAATTGGGAAAAATGTACATTTGAGTGGTGGCGTTGGAATTGGAGGTGTTTTGGAGCCATTGCAAGCTGCACCAGTAATTATTGAAGATGATGCATTCATTGGTTCAAGGTGCATTGTTGTGGAAGGCGTTCGCGTTGGAAAAGAAGCTGTTTTGGGAGCCAATGTTGTATTGACGCAATCCACCAAAATCATTGATGTTACTGGCGATTCACCTGTTGAAATGAAAGGTTATGTTCCTGAAAGAAGCGTTGTGATTCCTGGATCCTACACCAAAACTTTTCCTGCGGGAGATTTTCAAGTTCCTTGTGCTTTAATCATTGGGAAAAGAAAAGCTTCGACTGATCTTAAAACATCTTTAAACGAAGCATTGAGAGAGCACAACGTAGCTGTTTAAACTAAATTAATAGCAATAAAAAAAGGTCAGTTTCTCTTGTGAGATCTGACCTTTTTTTGCTTTCTGTAAAATATTATTCTTCAATAAGCATTGGGTTTAACATCAAATCTTCCATCACTTTATCTAATTTGGAAGAAACTGCATTCGCGAAAATAATTCGTTGACATTTCGGTAAACTATCCGCAATTCTTCTCATTTGCGCGATGGTTGATTCTTTCAACATGGTTTCCGCATCGTCCAAGACGAAAAGTTTCAATTTACCCATGTTGATTCCATTTTGGATGTATAAATCGTAAATTCTTTTTGCAGTTCCAACCACAATATCAGCACCTTCGAAAATATGATTTCGCTGCTCAATCATATTTCCCTTATCGTGAGCCAATTCCACATAAATTTCTTTTCTTCTTGAAACTTTGACAATAAAAGCAGCAGTCAATTTCGCTTGTTCAGATGTTGAACAAATAATAATGGCACGTGGCGAACCTTCTAATTGTTCTGGCACTTTTTCTAGTGCTGCAATTGCTGCTGCCATCGATTTCCCAGCAGATTTCCCAGCGATCACAAGTAAATCACCTCCTTGCTTTACACGTTGAAGTACTTTTTCTTGCAATTCATTCGGTTTCTCAATTCCAGCGGAAGGAAAAGTTTCTTCGAAATGAAGATTTAATTTTTCAAATATTGTCATCAGTTAATTTTTTATTTTCAAGGTGTCTTGTACTATCTCGTTGTGTTTTCTTGTCCAAATTTTTCTTCAATGCAGCTTCTAAGTCAACGCCAGTTTGATTGGCTAAGCAAATTAATACAAACATAACATCTGCCATTTCATCGCCTAAATCTTTGTTTTTGTCGCTTTCTTTTTCACTTTGTTCGCCATATCTTCTGGCGATAATGCGAGCAACTTCACCAACTTCTTCGGTCAGTATGGCCATATTAGTCAATTCATTAAAATAACGAACGCCAAAAGTTTTGATCCAATCATCGACTGTTTTTTGAGCTTCTTGAATTGTCATTATATCTTGTTTTTTGAATCCAACCAAATTGTAACTGGTCCATCGTTTACCAAACTTACTTTCATATCAGCGCCAAAAATACCCGTTTGTACATTTAAATTACTCAATTTTAGTTGGGTAATAAAATTTTCATAAAGAGGAATTGCAATTTCTGGTCGAGCAGCATCTATAAAACTTGGACGATTTCCTTTTTTAGTAGACGCGTGCAAAGTAAATTGACTAATTACTAGAATTTCTCCTTGAATATCTTGAATTGAAAGATTCATCTTCCCGTTTTCATCGCTAAAAATGCGCATATTGACAATTTTCTGAATCAACCAATCGATGTCATCATGAGAATCTTCAGCACAAATTCCGACCAAAAGCAATAATCCTTGGTCGATTTGACCATTGATTTCCCCTTCAATTTTCACAGAAGCTTCACTTACACGTTGCAACAAAACCCTCATCCGAAAATCTCTTTTTTGCGGTGAATTTCGCTGTCGTCCTCTGTCATCAATTGATAATAAGTCATGTAACGACTTTCTGAAATTTGTTTTTCCTCAATTGCTTTTTTTACTGCACATTTTGGTTCATTCAAATGCTGACAATTGTGAAATTTACATTCGCCTATCAAAGCGCGCATTTCAGGAAAATAATGTGAAATGACTTCTTTGTCTAGATCAACAATTCCAAATGCACGAATTCCTGGTGTATCTATTATATAACCACCTGAAGAAAGTGGATGCATTTCTGCAAAAGTTGTGGTATGTTGACCTTGTTGGTGATATTCAGAAATTTCGCCAATTTTCAAATCCAAAATCGGATCAAGCGCATTGACCAACGTGCTCTTCCCTACTCCACTGTGACCAGAAATCATGACTTGTTTGTCTTTGATTTCTTCTCTTAGGAAATCAATATTGGTCTTGTTTTCGGCTGAGATTTTGTAACAAGGATAGCCGATTGAGCCATACAAATCGCACAAAGCATCAATATATTCAAGTTGATCAGCTGTGTATGTATCGATTTTATTGAAAAGCAATGTTGTAGGAATTCGAAAAGATTCTGCAGAAACTAAAAACCTGTCAATAAATGCCAAATGAGTCACAGGCGCTACAGTTGTCACCAACAAATAAGCGCGATCCACGTTTGCAGCCAAAATCTGCATTTGTTTACTCAAATTGGTTGATTTGCGGACAATGTAATTTCTTCTTTCCTCAAAACCTAAAATCACGCGGTTTCCTTCTTCGTCAATTTTTGGATCTACGATTACAATGTCTCCAACAGAAATCGGGTTGGTCGTTTTCAAACCGTCTAGCCTTATTTTGCCTCGAATGCGACAATTGATGATTTGGCCATCTTCAAGTTCGACGATGTACCATTTTCCCGTGGATTTTAAAACTTTTCCTTTCGAAGTCATTGCTACAAATTTAAGAAATTAGCGCGAAGTAAAGGTGAATCATAATTTTATTCCTTGGAACTAACAGATAAATAAACGATTCAACAAAAATAAAAACCTCAATTCTCAATTTTGAATTAATCCGTATCTTCGCAACAATAAAACGAAACACATGTCTATTGAAGTAAGTCATTTGACGAAATTTTACGGAGAACAAGCAGCAGTGAACGATATTTCTTTTTCAGTTGGAAAAGGAGAAATTGTTGGTTTTTTAGGTCCAAATGGAGCTGGGAAATCAACGACCATGAAAATCATTACCGGCTTTATTCCAAGCACTTCAGGAGAAGTAAAAGTTTGCGGAATTCCTGTGGATATTGATTCCTTAGAAACTAGAAAAAAAATCGGATATCTCCCAGAAAACAATCCGCTTTATTTGGACATGTATGTGCGTGAATATTTGGAATTTGTAGGGAAAATTTACCATGTTCCAAATCTTAAAAAACGCGTTGATGAAATGATTCAACAAGTTGGTTTGGAAGTTGAGCAAAACAAAAAAATCGGGATGCTTTCGAAAGGTTATCGTCAGCGTGTTGGATTGGCACAAGCGATTATTCACGATCCTGAAGTATTGATTTTAGACGAACCAACCTCAGGATTAGATCCAAATCAATTGGTTGAAATTCGTGAATTGATTCGCCAAATTGGAAAATCTAAAACCGTGATGCTTTCAACGCATATCATGCAAGAAGTTGAAGCGATTTGCGACCGTGTGATAATCATCAAAACAGGTAAAATTGTGGCCGATAATACAGCTTCAGAATTGCAATATGAAGAAGATCACCAAGTTGTTTTTGTTGAGTTTGAAGGAAATGTTAGCAAAAATCAACTGCTGAAAATCAACGGTATAAACAAAGCTGAAAAAGTGGGAGAAAACGGTTGGTTGGTTGAATCAAATGGAAATTTAGATTTACGTAAGATCATCGCTCAATTTGCGCAACAAAACAATGCATTAGTATTAACACTTCGCAAAGAAGAAAGAACTTTAGAAGAAGTTTTCAAATCTTTAACGAAATAGAAATAAGAAACTTAAAAGAGTTTCGAGAACACAAAATGTCACAAAACATCATTACAGAATTACAATGGCGAGGATTGGTTCAAGACATCATGCCTGGAACAGAAGATCAGTTGTTGAAAGAAATGACTTCAACTTACATCGGTTTTGATCCAACTGCAGATTCTTTGCACATCGGAAGTTTAGTTCCAATTATTTTATTGGTTCACCTTGAAAAATTCGGACATAAACCAGTTGCCCTTGTTGGTGGAGCCACCGGAATGATTGGTGATCCGTCAGGAAAATCAGATGAACGTAATCTTTTGGACGAAGAAACTTTGGCTAAAAATGTTGCCGGAATCAAAGCAGTACTTTCAAGATTTCTCGATTTCAATTCAACAGCAGTAAACGCACCTATTTTAGTCAATAATTACGATTGGATGAAAGATTTTTCATTCATCGATTTTGCCCGCGAAGTTGGAAAACGTATCACTGTCAATTACATGATGGCGAAAGATTCTGTCAAAAAACGTTTGTCTGGAGAAGGCGAAGGAATGTCGTTTACAGAATTCACTTACCAATTAATTCAAGGCTATGATTTCGTTCATTTATACAATACACATAACTGCAAATTGCAAATGGGTGGATCTGACCAATGGGGAAATATCACTACAGGGACAGAGTTGATTCGCAGAATGAACGGAGATGGCGCCAAAGCATTTGCCATGACTTGCCCGTTAATCACCAAAGCAGATGGTTCAAAATTCGGCAAGTCTGAAGGCGGAAATATCTGGTTGACTTCTGATAAAACTTCAGTTTACAAATTCTACCAATTTTGGTTGAATACAGCGGATGCTGATGCAATTAAATACATCAAGATATTTACTTTTTTAAACCAAGAAACAGTAAATCAATTAATTGCAGAGCATGAAGCAGAGCCACATTTACGTTCGCTTCAAAAAAGACTAGCTGAAGAAATAACCATTTTTGTGCATTCAAAAGATGAATTAGACAAAGCAATTCAAGCCTCTAATATCTTATTTGGTAAATCAACATCTGACGATTTGAAAAAATTATCAAATGAGCAATTTTTGGAAATTTTTGATGGTGTGCCGCAAGCAACAGTTTCTCCGGAAGACATTGCCAATGGATTATCAATTGTAGATGCCTTGGCAGGAAAAACAAACTTCTTGGCATCAAATGGAGAAGCCAAAAGAGAATTGAAGGCAAATGCCGTAAGTGTTAACAAAGAAAAAGTAAGTGAAGACTTTAAAATTACCCAAGAAGATTTAATCAATGGAAAATTTGTATTGATTGGAAAAGGGAAGAAAAACAATTACATTTTAGTTGTAGAATAGATTTTACAAAGAATAATAAATGTGATTTTCAATCGAGAATCGCATTTATTTTTTCATGAAACACAAAAAGTCCTTCATAAAAACGTATATAAAAAACTAAAAGTCCTTTGATAAAATGTTCAAATTAACAAAAAGTCCTTCATAAAAATGAAATTCCAGGAAAAATGATTATATTTGTGGAAAATAGAAGGACTTCAAGTTGAAAAGAAAAGCAATCATAGAATTAGAGAAATGGAAAAACTCCAGCTATCGAAAACCGCTAATAATCAGAGGTGCTAGACAAGTTGGAAAAACATGGATTATGAAAGAATTTGGTAAATTAAATTACCAAAAGGTTGCTTATATAAACTTTGAACAATCAGAAGTTCTGAAAAATACCTTCGTTACCGACTTTGACATACAGCGCATAATCTCGGTATTACAAATTGAGACAGGGGTTCAAATCGAAGCAGAAAATACGCTTATAATTTTAGACGAAATTCAGGAAGTACCAAGAGGAATTACAGCACTTAAATACTTTTACGAAAACGCACCGCAATACCACATAGTTACCGCAGGTTCACTTTTGGGAGTAACACTGCACCCAAACACATCATTTCCTGTGGGAAAAGTTGATTTTTTAGATTTGTATCCTCTGAGTTTTTTAGAATATTTAGAAAATTCGAATCAGTCAGCGCTCGCACAAATTTTGATACAAAAAGACACCGTTTTAATCCATACATTTCACAACAAACTAGTATCACAATTGAGGCTATACTACTATTTAGGAGGAATGCCAGAAGTAATATCAAACTACCTTGAAAATGGAAATTTAGATAAAGTAAGAGAAATACAAAACAGAATTCTAGCAGGTTATGAGCAAGATTTTTCAAAACATGCACCCAATGAAATAGTGCCGAGAATTAGACTAGTTTGGAATTCCATACTGAATCAACTGTCCAAAGAAAACAAAAAATTTATCTACAGTTTCATTAGACAAGGTTCAAGAGCCAAAGACTTTGAGTTAGCGATCAATTGGCTAGTGGATGCAGGTTTAGTCTATAAAGTTCAAAGAGTAAATACACCCAAATATCCACTTGCAGCATATTCAGATTTTGATGTTTTCAAATTATTCATCCTTGATGTAGGACTACTTGGAGCAATGGGAGACCTTTCACCCAAAACACTTTTAGACAAAAACAAAATACTAACAGAATTTAAAGGCGCTTTGACAGAACAATTTGTTAAACAAGAATTTAACGTTAATATTAAAAATAAAACCTACTATTGGTCGGCAGAAAATGGAACATCTGAAATAGATTTTGTGATTCAGCTTGAAGACCAAATTGTACCAATAGAAGTCAAAGCAGAAGAAAATTTACAAGCCAAAAGCCTGAAAGTGTTCGTTGAAAAATTCAAAACGCAAACATCAATCAGAACATCTATGAGTCCATATAGAGATGATAATTGGTTGAAAAACATTCCTTTGTACGCAATAAATCTGATTGAAATCACCGAAAGTAACCATGTGATTGAAAATGCGGATGAGCAAAAAGTAACTAAGAAAGAATATGAAGTAACTAAGCTTGATACTGACATCAGAACCGCAAATGATTCAGAAATATTTTTAGAATACGCGAATAGTGGTAATGGAAAGAAACTAACAGCTGAACAAATTCAAATTCTTCAATTCATTGAAATAGAACCAAAAAGCAGAAAAGAAATTTTGGAAATAAGTTTAAAAATATCCAATCAAACCAAGAATTTTAAGTATCATTTAGAACCACTCATAAAATCAGGATTGATTGAATATACAATCAAAGACAAACCAAAAAGTCAGTTTCAACAATATGAAATTACTGAATTAGGTAAATTCAAATTAGAAAACAGTTTGACTTAGTTACTTTA
>JBBALI010000015.1:0-75960 GCA_040403095.1 Crocinitomicaceae bacterium | reverse complement strand
CCAATCCATCTATTGGTGCTGCCAATCCCGGTGGTACAAATGGTTGTGGACCTTTGCAAATTTGTTTTCCTCTGACCAACTACACCAATAATCACCCTAGTACAACTTACCGGGTAGATTTTGGTGATGGTTCTCCAATTGTGACCTTGTCTCATCCTCCTCCAAGTGTATTGTGCCACACTTACACAATTAGCTCTTGTGGTTTTCTAGGAAATTCATTTACTTTTAGAATGAAAGCCATTAATTTGTGTGATAGTTCAGAAGCCACTATTACTCCGATCAGGGTTTACAATCCACCAACTGCAAATTTCAGCAATCCTTCAGCAGCTTGTACAAATTCCTCCGTTCCTTTTGTGAATTTAACTACTGGAAGTTATACTTCTAGCTGTTCAGCTGCCTCAACTTATGTTTGGAATTTTGGAGACGGATCAAGTTCTGTTACTGTTAATACAACTGCTACGCAATATCATTCATATTCAGCACCAGGAACATATACTGTGACATTGACAGCCTCAAATGTAACTTGTGGAAGTAGTACAATTACAAGGGTAATATGTATTGAAAATCCACCTGTACCGAATTATACAATTTCGCAAAATCAAGGATGTGTTCCTTTTACTTCCCAAGTAACCAATAGTTCTACTTCGGCAAATACTTGTGCCGTTGCTACAGCTTGGACAGTAACTTTTAATGGAAATTCTTGTAATTCATCTACTGGCAGTTTTAGTTATGTTGGTGGTACATCTGCAAATAGCATTTCGCCTAATTTTCAATTTAGTTCTCCTGGTTCATACTCGATTCAGTATGCAATGACCAACAGTTGTGGTACTTTTACGTCAACAAAAGCGATAACTGCGCAGGGTGCACCTTTGATTTCTATGAATTCTCTTTCTACAATTTGTGCAGGTCAATCAGCTAATCCATCAGCTTCATACAATAGTTGCTACGAAACAATTGATACTTATAACTGGACTTTCAGTAACGGAACTCCCGCAACTGCATCTACTGCAAACGCGCCAAACGTAGTTTTTAATACTGCTGGTTCACAATCAATCACTTTGCAAGCCACAAACGCCTGTGGAACGGCTTCTTCAAGCACGTCAATTTTAGTAAATCCTATTCCACCTTTACTAAATCCTTCAGTTAATTCCCCTTTGTGTGTTGGTTCAACAGCATATTTTACAGCGAATTCAGTTTCAGGTGTAACTTATCATTGGTCTGGACCAAATGGTTTTTCGACAACTCAGCAAAATCCTCAAATTAATAATATTACAACCGGTTATTCAGGAACTTATTCGGTTTATGGAACAATAGGGAATTGTCAAGGTCCAACGCAATCAGTTTCATTGATTGTTAATCCATTACCTTCTGTAAATGCGGGAAATAATTTTTCAATTTGTCAAAATGCGCCAGGTGTAACATTATCTGGTTCACCTGCAGGTGGCACTTGGTCTGGAGTTGGAGTGTCTGGTGGTGTTTTTACTCCTTCAGTAGTTGGAACTTATACACTTACATACAACTACACCAATCCTTCAACTGGTTGTTCAAGTGTTGATAATTTGAGTGTTACAGTAAATCCACTTCCAGTTACAAATGCAGGAATTGATCAAACATTTTGTAATCAACCCATTCCAAATACTTTGACGGGTTCTCCATCAGGTGGGACTTGGACAGGCGCGGGAATTACCAATCCTTCAGGACAATTTACTCCAACTGCAAATGGAACTTTTCCTGTAGTTTACACATCGACAAATGTTTATGGTTGTGTCAAAAGAGATACAATGTTAATTACGGTTGTAAATCCTTCGCCAGTAAATGCTGGTTCAGATCAAACTGTTTGTGCCAATGCTGCCAATGTTCAATTAACAGGACTTCCTGCAAATGGAACTTGGACAGGGTCTGGGATTACCGCAGGAGGATTGTTTGACCCAACCGTGGCGGGAACATTTCCAATGATCTATTCTTTGGGTGGAGGTTCTTGTCAAACAAAAGATACAATGCTTTTTATTGTGAATCCAATTCCTGTGGTGAACGCTGGAGCCAATTTCAATATTTGTATTGACGCTCCAATTTATAATTTAACGGCTTCACCAGTTGGTGGAACATGGACAGGTACAGGAATTACTGGAAATACTTTCAATCCAGCAACTGCCGGAATTGGAACCTTTAATTTGACTTATACTTTTACAGATGCAATTACAAATTGTACAAGTTTTGATGTCGTTGCTGTAACTGTTGTTGCACTTCCAGTTGTGAATGCCGGCGCAGATTTATCTTTGTGTAATCAGCCGATTGGTGTTACTTTAACTGGTGCAACTCCTGCGGGTGGTGTTTGGTCTGGTAGTAATGTTTCTCCTACGGGAATTTTTACTCCAAATGGTGTGGGCGTTTTTACTTTAACTTACACTTCGACAAATACTTCTGGCTGTGTCAAATCTGATCAAATTGATGTAACTGTAATTGACGCTCAATTGGCAAATGCAGGTGCTAATCAGGCAATATGTATCAATTCGCCTTCGCTTCAGGTAGTTGGAACACCCGCAACAGGAACATGGTCTGGAACTGGTATTACTGCTGCTGGTATTTTTAATCCAAATACAGCCGGTAATTTTCCTTTGGTATATACTTATGGTGGAGGAACTTGCTTGACACGAGATACAATGATTTTCACTGTTCACGCTTTGCCTGTCGTAGATGCTGGTCCAGATGTTTCAATTTGCATCTCAGCTTCCCCAATAAATTTTATAGGAACGCCAGCAGGAGGAACTTGGTCTGGTTCAGGAATTACCAATGCAAATTTAGGTTCTTTCAATCCTGGATTGTTGGCTGCAGGGGCTTATCCAATAGTTTATTCTTATACAGATCCAATTACAACTTGTGTTAATACGAATACATTAATTGCGACTGTTAGGCCATTACCTGTTCCTAATTTTACTTACAATCCAATTGTTTGTGGAAACGTAGTTGCTTCTTATACTAATACGTCAACTTTGGGTAGCACGTATGCTTGGGATTTTGGGGATGGTGGTTCATCTAATTTGACTTCTCCAACCCATACTTTCGCAACTACAGGTTTTACAGATGTTCAATTGATCGTTACTTCTGCTTTTGGTTGTGTGGACTCAATCACGCACAATGTTGAAATTCAAGAGCCACCTTTGGCAGATTTTACATTAACACCAGATTCAACATGCGCGCCGGTTGTCGTGAATTTCACAAATCTTTCATCAGGAATTGCACCTGTTTATAACTGGAACTTCGGAAATGGAACTGTTTCAAATTTACAAAATCCTCCAGCGGTTACTTATTACGAAGGATATTTGGCCGATACAACTTATTATGTAACTCTAAATGTTTCTAATTTTTGTGGTTCAGTCAATCACACCGAAACAGTAATCGCAATGCCTAAACCAAAATCAATTTTTGGAACTGATTTAGATTTTGGATGCTCTCCATTTACCCTGCAAATTGCCAATGTTAGTTTAGGTTTACCAGATAGTTTTTATTGGGATTTTGGCGACGGAACTACTTCAACTGATCCTTCTCCATTTTTAAGTCATGTTTTTACAACTGGTGTAAATGATACAGTTTATACAATTATGCTGGTTGCAACCAATGAATGTGGTATAGATACATCGTACTATGATATTACCGTTTTGCCAAATATCGTAACTGCTTTTTTCAATACAGATTATATTTCTGGTTGTGCGCCGTTGTCAGTTGAATTTACACAATATTCAGTTGGGGCAAATGTTTACAATTGGGATTTTGGTGATTTCAATTCATCCAATGCTTACAATACTTCACACGTTTATACGCAAGCAGGAACTTACACTGTTTCTTTGATGGTGACAGACGGCTGTAGTTATGATACCGCTACAATTGATATCGTGGTGATTGAACCACCAGTTGTAGATTTTATAAGTGCACCAGATTCAGTTTGTATCAATCAACCATTTACTTTCACTAATTTATCAACGGGAAGTTTGTCCTCTACTGATTGGGATTTCGGCGATGGTGCAACTTCAGTTACTACCAATACCCAACATGCTTATTCTGCTAGTGGAACTTATCAGGTAACTTTGACAGGAACAAGTACAATTAATAGTTGTACAGCCTCAGTTACTAAACCTGTCGTTGTTCGGGTCAATCCTGTCGCCGCATTTACACCCAATCCACTTAGTGGATGTGTTCCTTTAACAGTTTCATTTGCTAATTTAAGTACAAGTACAAATTTCCAAACATGGGATTTTGGCGATGGAAATTTCTCCACGCAATTTAGTCCGACCCATACATTTACTAGTGTTGGTGCTTATGTGGTAAAACTATTGGTTCAAAATACAAATGGTTGTTTAGATTCAATAGCTAAAGTGATTAACGTTTATCCAGTTCCTACCGCAAATTTTACGGTAAATCCTACAATTTCATGTGCAGTGCCCGTTGATATTGTTGCGACCAATTTAAGCACTGGCGCAGTGAACTATAACTGGAATTTTGGAAACGGAAACTTTTCGACACTTACAAATCCTGTTATTACTTACAATAATCCAGGAACATACACCATTCAATTAACTGCTTCGAATGCTTATGGATGTTCAGACTCTCATTCATTTACGGTGAACATTTATGGAAATCCAGTGGCTGATTTTATCATTTCTAGAGATACAATATGTTTAGGTGAAACGGTCAATTTCATTTCTCAAAGTATCAATGCAGATTCTGTCGTTTGGTATGTAGGCGATGGAAATACTTTTACTGGAAATACTTTTCCTTACCAATATGGTTTAGCTGGAGTTTATGATGTTTCTGCGATTGCTTATGGTCCTGGTGGTTGTAGCGACACAATGACTGTGATCAACGCAGTTGTAGTAAATCCTAAACCGATTGCTGGTTTTGATTATGTGAATGTACAAGATCCAGAGCCTTTGAGTGGAACTATAGAATTTACAAATACATCGATTGGAGCAACAAATTATTTATGGCATTTTGGGAACGCTCAAAGTAGTATCGAAGAAAATCCAATTTATCGATACAGCACTTATGGTGACTTCTTCGCTGAATTAATTGTAACAAATCAATTTGGATGCAAAGACACGATTGAACAAATTGTGATTGTTGAGTTCTTTAGTGGACTTTTTGTACCGAATGCTATTTACCCTGATCATCCTTCTTTTGGAGTGGCAAATTTCTTGCCGAAAGGCGTGGGGTTGGCTTCCTATGAAGTTTTAATATATGACGACTGGGGGAATTTAATTTGGGAGTCTCACGCGCTCGACGCACAAGGAAGACCCACAGAATATTGGAATGGCAAATACAATGGTGAAAGGGTTCAACAAGATGCTTATGTCTGGAAAATCACCGCCACTTTTATTGACACCAAGGCCTGGAGAGGAAAAGAATACGAAGGCGGTAAATTCCGTAAATCAGGAACTGTAACTGTTATTAGATAATCATGCGTAATTTTAAATCAATTTTAAAAACTTTACTGATTGTCAACTCAATCGTTACTTGTTCGAGTATTTCTCTCGCACAAGATCCTAACTTTTCTCAGTTTTACAATAATCCTGTTTACTACAATCCAGGAATGACCGCCATTGGAAATGGATTTACATTTAGATCTAATTATAGAAGTTTATGGACTCCAATTGCGGGTAAATTTGATACTTACTCTGTAACTTTTGAAGCGGAAGCAATCAATAAAGTTGGATTAGGTGTGATGGCTTTTAGCGATGTTGCTGGTGAAGGATTGTTGAGAACGACTACAGCAAATGTCTATTATTCCTACCGTGCAGTTGATACGCGAAATTTGATTTTTCAAGTCGGTTTTTCTGGTGGTATAGCAAATAAATATGTTGATTGGAGCAAATTTACTTTTTCCGACCAATTAGATGAGGTTTTTGGGAAAATGTATAATTCAGCTTTCATAAACCCCAATTTTAATTCTTCCACGTATGCTGATTTTGGTTCTGGTTTTGCATTTAGATTTAACAGAAAATCTAGAAAAGCTGGAACTGCTTATAAAAGATCAACCATCACTTTAGGTGGAGCAGCACATCATTTGACGAGACCAAACGACGCATTAATTGGAGACAAAGAAAAGTTGCCAATGAAGTTCAATGTTCATGGAAATGCCAATTTATTGATCAACAAAATGATCTATTCACCTGGTTTTATTTTCGAAAGGCAAAATCAATTTCAAACTGTCACTGTAGGTATGAGTATGATCAACAAACCTTTTACTTTTGGTTTTTGGTTGCGCAATAGAACCTATTTATTTACTGGAAATAGATATGATTCATTCATCACTTCTTTGGGAATCAATATTCCGATGAATCGTGTCTCAACCATGCGCGTAACTTACAGTTTTGACTTGACAGTTTCCCGTTTGAGAACTGCATCCATTGGTTCACATGAAGTCAGTTTGATTTTAGATTTTGACAACCAAAAGTTATTCAAAAACGTTCAAACAAGACGAAGTAACAAACGCAAATACCGCTGTCCAACCGATTTTAAAGGATACGATTAAACTATTCAGTTCCTTTTTTAATTCAAAGATGCTGCTTTCGTTTCAAAGTCCTACTTTTGAACCATGAAATTTATTCAAATTGGATTTTCTGGTAGAAATGGTTTTTTAAACTATTTTGCAACTTTTGCCTTAACTGCCTCCACGCTTTTGGGTGTCGGTTTGATACCATATACTTTGGCATTGAAAAAGGCAGGTTTAGTTTTGACCAAAGGAGTTACAACAAAAGATGCCATCAATGCGTTAGGCGAAAACACTTTTCTTGCCTTACAACTATTTCCTTTCGTCTTGGCGCTATTTGTTTTGATGCTTTGTAATAAATTCATTCACAAACGCACTGTTTTATCTTTATTTACCTCCCGGAAATCATTCGATTGGAAACGTTTTTTTATCAGTTTTGGCGCTTGGGGAATTTTGATGTTTGCGATGCTTGGAATCAATGCATTCATCTTGAAAAACCCCTATGAATGGAACTTCAACCCGCAAACTTTTGGGATGCTCTTGGCAATTTCGATTTTTGTCATTCCGCTGCAAACGACTTTTGAAGAAGCATTTTTTCGAGGAAATTTATTCCAAGGAATGGGATCTTTTTTACGAAAAGGATGGATCACTGTTTTTTTTACGGCCTCACTTTTTGCGTTAATTCACGGTTCCAATCCTGAAGTGGAAACCTTGGGTTTTGGAATTTTAATTTACTTTTTAGTTACAGGAATCTTCCTAGGGATTCTGACTTTAATGGACGATGGCTTGGAACTTTCCATGGGATTTCACGCTTGGAATAACATTTTTGGAGCCTTATTCGTGACCAATAATTGGCAAGTTTTCCAATCTGACGCCATTTGGATGGACACTGCGAAACCTAATTTCGGTTGGGATGCAATCGCTTCCATGGCAGTATGTTTTCCTTTATTAATCTTACTTTTTTCAAAAATTTTCAATTGGAAAGATTGGAAAAACCGTTTTTTTGGCGAAATAAATAAACCAACTCAATCCAAAAATTGAATAGGATTTTTCCGTTTTTCATTAGGTCGTCGATTATGTCTTTTCAATTGCAAGGAATATTCATTCGAGCGCTTTATAGCAGATTTAGTCCGATAAATTAATAATTTTACAATTTCAAATCAATATTAACTTAAATAATAGATTCCTTTTGAAAACATTGATTTTCCTTCTTGCACTAACAATCAGTTCAACGGTCATCGCGCAACAAGATCCTTTATTGACCATTTATTGGAACAATTTATCATTTATCAATCCTGCAGCAACAGGACTGTTTTACAAACACCAAGCGGCTGTAAACTATAGAAATCAATGGGATAAAGTAAATGGTGCACCCAATACTTTAATTGCTGGTTACAATGCAAAAATTGATAAAATTCATGGCGGAATTGGTTTTAACTACCAATATAAAACGATTGGTTTTAATCAAGTGCACCGAGTAGATTTGAATTATGGTTATCATTTTGATTTGGGAAATGATAGAGTCATTTCTGCAGGTATTTCTGCAGGAATATTGCGATTTGGGGTTAATCCAAATTGGATTCCACCTGTAACAGTGCAAGATCCTAGTTTACCTCAAAGTTCTACTCAATATTCTTTTGTTTCAAATATTGGCGTGGTTTACAAAGGCAATTCTCTTTGTGTTGGATTAAGTTCTACTCAATTTTTATCAAGCGAAAGAAAAAGTAATTTTTATACATCTTCACGACATTACAATCTTTTTGCTGCCTTTGATATTATGGTAGGACAAAAATTTGTAGTAACACCACAGTTTGTGGTTCGAACGGATGCAGTGAAGTTTTCAGCCGATTTCAATTTATTGGCAAGATACAAGGAACGCTATTGGGCTGGAATTACTTATCGAACAACCGATGCAATTGCCTTTTGTGCCGGTTGGGACATTAAGGAAAGATATAGAGTAGGGTACAGTTATGATCGCACCTTTAACCAATTGTCCAGCATTTCAAAAGGTACACATGAAATAGTACTTGGGTTTTTGTTGAAATAGGAAATATATTTGTTAAATAGATTATAATTGTTGTTCGGCATAATTAGAGTAATTTATTTCTTTTATTTACAATTAACAAATTGTTTATATTGAGTTAGTTATAGTTTAAATTAAATTCGTTATTTTGTATTTATGGAATAGGATAAAAGTTTGTGCAAGTCAAATTAAAAGCCAATGAAGTCAGTCACGAAGTGAATTTGGCAATTAAAAAAATAGAAATAAATTCAGTTTTTATTCTTTCTTAATTGGAATTTGTAGCTTGAAAACTAGTATCTATTCATTTAGCTTCTTTTATTTTAATTCATTTATCATTATTGTTAATTTTACGATTTAAAGATAATAATTGAACCTAGATAACAGCTTAAATTTGAAATCATTTATTTTCCTTTTAACAGTAACAATTTGTTCAACGGTCTTCGCACAACAAGATGCTTTATTGTCCATTTATTGGAACAATTTATCACTTATCAATCCAGGCGCAACTGGATTGTTTTACAAACATCAAGCTGCTGTAAACTACAGAAATCGTAGGAATAGAGAATATTTTTTTCCAAATAATTTGATTGCTGGTTACAATGCGAAAATCGAAAAAATCCATGGTGGAATTGGTTTTAACTATCAATATGAAACGATTAGATCCTATCAAGTGCATCGTTTGGATTTGAATTATGGCTACCATTTTGATTTGGGGAAAAATCGAACAATTTCTGCTGGAATTTCTGGGGGTGTTATGCAGTTTCTCGATAAATCTGATTTTATTCTACCCTCGTCTGGCGATACTATTTCCTTTAATAATAAAATTTATTCTTTTCTCTCAAATTTTGGTGTTGTATACAAAGGAAATATTCTCAGTGTGGGAATTAGTTCCACTCAATTGTTTTCTATAAAGTTGAATGATGCGAATTATGTTCCTTCTTCAAGATATTTGAATCTTTTTGCGTCTTGTGATTTGAATGTTGCAAAAAAGTTTGCTTTTAGACCACAGTTTATCGTTCGTACAGATTTTTATGATATTTCAGTAGACTTCAATTTTTTGGCAAGATATAATAACCGCTTTTGGGCTGGAATTATATATAGATATCAAAACGCTATTGGCTTCTCTACAGGATTAGATATCAAGGAAAGATACAGAGTGGGTTACACTTATGATATTGAGATTTATCGGTTGCCAGGAACCGCAAGAGCAACACACGAAATCGCTTTGGGATTTTTGTTGAAATAGGAAATATATTTGCTTTAGAGATTATTTCAATCTCTCCAAAACACCTTTTCGCTTCACTATATTTTTGTAATCCCATTGAATATCTCGTGCTTGTTGGAGCCAACGCGCTAAGTCAGTTGTGTTAATCTGTTCAATCGCAGTAAAACGTGCTTCAGCAGCTTTAAAACTTCCTTCGTTTTTCAGTTCAGCTTCATCAAATGATTGTCCGCTCCAAAATAGCAAACGCACATTGTTTTTCAATTTGCTGTAACCAACAACAGGATTTCCATCCAAAAACCAAACTGGATGCGCATGCCAAATTTTATTTTCAGCTTCTGGCAAATGTTTGTTGATTTCTTGCGCCAATAAATCACAAATTGCTTGGTCGCTTTCAGCTTGAGAATTGTTGTAGTTTTGAATATCTTGGTTCATAAATCAATTGTTGTTGAATAAAACAAGCTAAAAATACAAACTTTACGAGTGATAACAAAGTAGATAATTTCCGTTTTGTTTTTAGTTATTTAAAATTCGCTATTAATTTTAAAATAAAGCAAATTATAGTATTATAACATAGCCCAGTTTAGATTTAATAATTTACATTTTTGGCATTGGAAGAAAGGTTTTTAAAGGTGCACTGAAAATGTAGACTTTTGTAGGAAGCTAAGTAGTACTAGCGGATTAGATCACCGACAAAATCACGTTTTCAGAAGCTTTTAAAATAAAGCGCTTGAAGCAAGAATTTGATTGCGTGCGAAAATTTGCGCTTTAACTTGATGACTCAGCCTTGATTTTTGGGTTCGTTTTGATCAAGCAAAAGGAACAAAAAGCTTATTTTAATTTCAATTCCTTGCTTCGCGTTTCAACAATTTGATCAATTTCCAAAATGGTATCATTTTTCCAAGTTGCACCAACCGTAAAAAGCACTTCTTTGTTCTTTTTTTTACCGTCAGGAAAGAAATACACTTTTTGTCCAACATCCAAACTCACTCCGCTATTCGATTTCGGATTTAAATTCGGATTCATCACTCCAGGAATAATCAAATAAATAGATTTGAAAGATCCATTGTGAAAGGTCATTGGAATGTTTTGCGCTTTTACTTCGTTGAAAAGTACTGCGATAAATGAGAAAACGGAAATAAAGATTACTTTTTTCATGTTAATGGTTTTATACATAACATTTTGAAAGTAAAATGGTTTAGTTTCGTGAATAAAAAGTACATCTACATTTTCTGAAAGTAAATAGAATAAATTAATGCACATAAGACTACGAAAGTAGAAAGTAATATATGGTTCTTTAGTTTATTTCTAAAGAAGAAGTAAACAAAGATGCCAAAAGAAATAAAGTAGAAAATGAAGATATATCCAGTTAAATAATAAAGTATGGGAGAGAAATCGAAAAAGTAAATTTGCTGTTAACCCAACAAACAGAACAAGAATTCCACCTATATATTAGATTTTTCATTTTATCAATTTTTTGTAACGACAAATGTTAAATTTGAATTTTATTTTTCTTTACTTGAATTATTTTGAAAATTTCAAAAAATATTCCGAGACCAATAAATAAAGCTGTAGAAAGAGGAAAAACTTCAATTATTCCAAATATAAATTGTCCATCTGATGCAGCATTCCAATTGGTTGAAATTTGTAGATAAAAACAAAATGGAGGAATTATGAAAATTTGAAACGTAAAATACCAGACCACATATTTAGTACTTACTATATGCTGCTGTTTTATTTTTTGTATCATCAAATACGTAGAAGCCAGAAAAAGAATACCTAATGAAATTATTACACTAACTCCTATTTTTTTAAAATTTTGACTATCAAAAAATAAACTAAAAAATAACTCAAGGAAAATTGAAAGTATCATTGAAAGAAGGGGAACCAAAATCACTACTTTTGAAATTAATCCCAATAAACTGAAGATAAAGCCAAATGATACAAATTTGTACTTTTTAAAAAATTCTATTTTTCTCAAATGATTTTTTTTCAAATGTACTGATTTAAAGAAAAAAGTTAGCTTTACATACTTTGAAAAAATTGGGAATAAAATAAGGAAATTTCTCTACTAACAAAAGGCCTCACATTCACCGAAAAATATACTAGAGAAATTTCCAATAATAGGTAACATCTCTTTTCTTTGTTAAATGCAACTAGACGTTAGATATACGCTAAGAAAAAATGTGTTTCATTCGAAATTTGGTAGTTTTTGCATTTGTGTAGCAACTTTTAGATATTCTTTTTATTTTGCTAAAGGAAAGCTTATAGTGTAGCATTTTCAGATTGGGTTGTTGTGATTTAAAATTAAATCGATGAAATTAATAATATTGCTATTTTCACTCTTTTTCTTTAACGGAATGTTAATTGGCCAAGTGAAACATACTTACAATGTAGGAGTCCCAGAAAAAGCACAATCAGAACTTAATGCGTTTCTAGACACCTTGTATTCTGTTTGTACCAGAAAGGATGCGAAGGCTCTTTATAAGATGATATATGAGGAAGTTTATAATTGGTCTTCTCATGGAAATATTGGAAGGACTCCCTACCTTCAAGGATTTAAAGAATATTGGCGAATGAATACTCCAAAGGAATCACCAGTTTGGAGTATAATAATTGATAATTTAGAATCTGGAGGCGTTTTAAAATCACCAGAAGTATATGTTATGCCTAACTTTCAGATTCAAGATTCTTTAGTAACTTCAGAGGAGTTAAGAACATGCAGGTTTAGTATAAAAGATAGTTTACCTCTTTACAAAAATGCAAATGGCGATTCAATTGTTAGGTATATAGAAAAATCAAATATTTTTTGCGATAAATTCTTTGGACACTACAGTGATGAATTCCCAACAGGATTGACCTTGATATATGTAAAAGATGCTGAAACTATTGGTTATGTCGATCGAAGATTTTTATATAAATGGGATTGGAGAATATTTGTTAATAAAATAAATGGTGAATGGAAAATAAGTAGTTTTCCATTGTTTGATTAGGTTCTTGTCTTGCATCAACACAATCTAAAAAGGAAATTTCCCTAAAAACAAAAAAGCCTCACATTCCCCGAAAAAAACGGGGCAAGTCCTGTGAAGCTTTCTGATTGGGCGCCGACATTCCCGATTTTTTTAGTCGGGACGCTCTGATAACTGAGCAAATTAAACATTAATTAAGGAATTTCCCTAAAAACAAAAAAGCCTCACATTCCCCGAAAAAAGACGGGGCAAGTCCTGTGAAGCTTTCTGAGTGGGGAATGACGGATTCGAACCGCCGACATTCCCGACTTTTTGAGTCGGGACGCTCTGAATAAAAAAAAGCCTCACATATCTGTGAAGCTTTCTGTGTGGGGAATGACGGATTCGAACCGCCGACATCCTGCTTGTAAGGCAGGCGCTCTGAACCAACTGAGCTAATCCCCCATTTTAGCGCTGGAAACACCGTTGTATTTCGTAATTGCGTGTGCAAAGATACGGCACTTTTTTGAATCTGCAAGTGTTTTTGAGAAAAAAATTAAAAAAAATCGCTGATCAAAAAGAAACTTCCTGTAATCAATATGGTATCTGTTTTATTTGCTGAATGTTGCGATTTTTCGACCGCTTCCTTCATTTTAAAAAAATAAGTCGCATTCAAACCGATTGTTTCAGCTGATTTTCGCAAATCCTCGATTTTTGCACTGCGTTCACTACTGAATTCTGTCAAATAAAACTTGGCATCTCGCGGAAATAAAGACAAAATACTATCTAAATCTTTGTCTGAGCTTGTTCCGTAAACAATGTGCAATTGACCTACAACGTTGGATTCAACCGTTCGCAATAATTGTTTGATGCCATCAACGTTGTGCGCAACATCTATAATCGTCAGTGGATTTTGATTGATTATTTCAAATCTGCCTCGAAAACCAGTATTCTTATTCGTGTTTTCAATCCCAGCGCTGATTTGAGTTTCTGAAAATTCAAAATCAAGGGAATTTAGCGCCCGCATCGCAGTCCTTACAGTGCGTTCGTTCTTCCATTGATAACTTTCAGTAGGAAAATGGAAAGTATTTGTAAATTCTTCCTTTTCAGCCCAAAAAATAGTCGAATTATGCGATTTAGCGCTGGTTTCAAACACTGAAATGGTTTCAGGTAAGGTTTCGCCAATCACAACAGGAATATTTGCTTTGATGATTCCTGCCTTTTCAAAGGCAATTTTTTCTAATGTATCACCTAGAATGGCAACATGGTCCATTCCAATGTTGGTAATGACCGATAGAATAGGGGAGATGATGTTCGTAGAATCCAATCTGCCACCCAATCCAGTCTCAATCACGCAAATTTCACAATTTGATTCGATGAAATGCGTCAATGTCAGCGCCCAGGTAATTTCAAAAAACGATGGACTGACTTCCAAAGTCAAATTTCGGATTTGTTGACAAAATGAAACGACTCTTTCTTCTGAGATTTGGATTCCGTTAACTAAAATTCGTTCTCTAAAATCGTGAATATGTGGAGAAGTAAATAAACCTGTTTTAAGGCCTTTTTCCATGCAAATGGAGGCAATCATATTGGAAGTTGAACCTTTTCCATTCGTTCCAGCAACATGAATGTATTGAAGTTGAATGAAATCTATGTTCAATTGTTTGCAAAGGCTCAACGTATTACTCAAATCAGGTTTGTAAGCAACCGCTCCAATTTTTTGATACGCTGGAAATTGCTCAAATAGCCAATCAATTGCTTCTTCGTAAGTGTTCAATTTGCTTTAACTTTTAATACAAGAATTTGCTTTTGGACCGCAGTTCCTGGCCTAGAATCATACTTGATTTGCTTTTTAATTAAATCGATCAAATGTGAAATCAATCTCGTATTGGTTGTAGTTGTTTGTGAACTGATGTTCTCTGCTTTTATTACATTTCCATCTGAGTTGATATAGACATTGATGTGAATGGTGCAATCTTCACTTGATTGGATATCGTCAGGGTTTAAACTAGAAAGTTTTTTTCTAGCGCCACCGCCACCGTTGCCAGTGCCGTTTCCATTTGCTCCATTTCCTTCTCCAGTTCCAGAGCCAGCGCCGAGATCTTTTCCAAAAAGGCCAGAACCAGTTCCTTTGTCTGCCGCACCTCCACCAAAAGGGTTTTTCCCCTTGACCATCGTTGTTGCTTTGTTCGTTTTATTGCTTTTATCTGTATTTGTATTGTCGCTTTGTCCGGACCTAACGCTTACGTTTGATTCATTTTGGGTGTCTTCTTTTTTATTCTGTTCTTCAGGCGTTTTGTCAATTGGCGCTTGTGATTTACCTCCAGCGCTTCCACCACCGCCACCACCTATAATTTTATAGGGCGTTTGAATTGTTTCTATTTCTTCTAATGGTGGCGCTTCTAATGACATTAACGTAGTATCTGCATAAATAATTGGTATGTCTGCAGCTGTAGTTCTGAAACTGAAACCAACAAAACTTACGATAAGTACAAAAATCATAAAAATGACTAAAATCACTGTCAAAGTATCGCTGTAATCAGTTCTGATGTTGTATGCTCCGTACCGTTTATTCCTATTTTCAAAAATAACGCGATTTCGTAAACTAGAAGTTTCACTTTGCCAATTTCGCGAGTCTAAAAAATCGTAAACTGCAAAAACTGCTACAACAAACAATAAAATAAAAATAACACTCATTTTACGCTATATTTCTTACTTTTAGGAAGCTTTTAGGTTGACAGTCAGTGGGATTTTTTCAACCATTGCACCAGGTTTTTTATTGTATTTGATTTGATTTTTCACCAACCCAATTACCTTGTTAATGATTCTTTGATCCGTCGTTGTTGTTTTTCCTTGTATATTTTCAGCCTTAACAACATCCCCTTCAGCATTGACGGTTAATTTTAGAAAAATTGAGCATGATTGATTTGATTCGATGTCATCAGCATTGATATTATTTATTCTAATTCTTGCTTTCACACCTTTTCCAGGTCCATCACCTTCTTCTCCCTGTCCACCGCCTTTATAGGGTCCATCATCTCCACCAAATAATCCAGATTTGTCTCCATGATTTGCACCGCCACCATGTCCAAATGGATCCGGAGCTGCTTTAATTGTCGTAGCAGTATTTGTTGGATTTACACCCGTCGTATGAGAACTTTCACCAGTTTGAATCTCAGAACTTGATTTTGGATTTGTTAAGACTTTTTCTGTTTGAGGCTTTGGTCTTGGATCAACGGGATCATCAGATGGAGTTCCTGCACCTCCTAAACTTCCTCCAGCATCAATGATCAATTCCTTCAATTCAATTTGAGTGATTTCAGTTTCAGCAACCAATGGAATATCCTCAGCTGGCGGATCAGCCATGATGTAGTATGTGAATTTCAAAATTAGAAACACAATTATTACCACTACTGCTGAAACAATAATTCCTTTTTGCTTATCTGCTTTGTGTGATATTGGCTGACCGTTCATCGTATTTATTTTTGATATGCCAACACTGGTTCCCAACCATTTGCTTGCGCCAAAGCCAATACATTAAATATTGCCTCGTAACTTGCTTCTTTGTGACCAGCGATTTTCAATTTCATTTTTCCTGATTTTGCAACTTCTGATGCAACTGTACCTTTGATTTGTTCAAACGTTCGAGCTTGCTCTGGATTTTCGCCTGGTGATAAAAAATATTGATTCTCTTTCGTTATCACAACAGTAGTACTGACTGGATCTTGAACTGGCGACAAATCTTGTGAAGGTTTCGGTAAATCAACTGGTGTATGATTATTACTCGCTGTTAAACTTATGATAATGAAGAATATCAAAAGTAAAAAAACGAGGTCAGTCATAGATGCTGTTCCTCCTTCGATTTTGATTTTATTTCTACTTCCTAAATTCATAAGATTACTATTTACCTGGCTCGTTCAAAACATCCATAAATTCAAGTGCTGCATTTTCCATGGCGTAAACAATTCTTCCAATTCGTTCAGTCAGATAGTTATAGCCCATAAAAGCAACAATTCCAACAATTAATCCTTCAACAGTTGTAATCATGGCAGTCATAATTCCTGGTGCGATAACTTGGATGTCAAGTGTTGATACATTTTGTAAATCGATAAACACGATAACCATCCCAACAACGGTACCTAAGAATCCCAACATTGGTCCAGCTCCTGATGCAGTTCCTAGAAAACTAACTTTTTGCTCCAATCGCATAATTTCAATCTTAGCAGTATTTTCAATGGCGATCGAAATATTTTCAATTGGTTTACCAAGTCGATCGATTCCTTTTTCCAACATTCTTGCTGATGGACTATCTGAATTGGAACAGAATTTCTTAGCGCCATCAATATTACCATCCAAAAGGAAACCTTTTATTTTTGATAAAAAATCTGCTTCTTCTCTCGATGCTCTTCTTAGGGCCAAATATCTTTCAGTGAAAACATACATTACGTATGCAAACATCAACAAAAGCAAAAGATTGATAATCCATCCAATTCCCGCATTGGATTGGGAAATAATTTCCCAAACAGAAATTTCTTTGACACCAATGTTATTTGTTGTTTCTGGAGCAACTGTTTGGATCTGTAAAAGAAAATTGAAACTCATCTTTGATTGTTTTTATTAAAAATAATTATAAACTTTTTATAAAATTAAGTCTATCGTTTGCACATAACGTCAAGAGTAAAAAAAGTTATACAGTTAGATTTTTAATAACCTCAATTTTTAATAAAATAAAAAGGGAAAAAGACATTATCGTCCTTTTCCCTTCATACCTACTTTTTTGAATTACTTTTTCCTATTTCTTAGATAAGTTGTTTCAATGCAATTTCAAAAGCTGTTTTTGCAATCTCAGTTTTTTTATTGCTAACCGCAAAAGTTTTTTCCAATGCAGTTTTGATGGTTGCGCTTGTGTCTGCAAAAATTCCATTGTCTGTAATCGAATCTAAATCGCTACTCATTAAATAAGCAAAAACACGAGCCATTCCACAGTTTGAAATAAAATCAGGAATGATTGAAATATTTTTATCAGCATGCTCGGCAATCGGTCCGAAGAATATTTGCGGATCTGCGAACGGTACATTTGCACCAGAAGAAATGACTTCTACACCTGCCTTAATCATTCTGTTAAGTTGGTCTTGCGTAATCATTCGGGAACCTGCGCAGGGGATAAAAACAGCTGCATCTAAGTCCCAAATTTGAGCGTTCATTTCTTCGTAACTCAATAAGTTTTCGTGATTCAACTCATTCCCGTTCTTGTTCAAGTACAATGACTTAATTTCTTCGAACGTAAATCCTTCCGATTTAATCAAACCGCCCACTCTATCTATGATTCCAACGATCAACGCACCTTCTTGAGCCAAGTAATATGCGCCTGCCGAAGCTACATTTCCCCAACCTTGAACGATAACTTTTTTGCCTTTCAAAGAACCTCCCCAGATGGAATAATAGTGTTGAATCGATTGTGCAACGCCATAGCCAGTGATCAGGTCAGCTACGACATATTTACGATCTACATCAGGAGATAAAAGTGGATTCTCAATCACTTTTAATACACCGGATTTTAGTTGTTCAATTCTGTTTTTTCTTTGCGAATCAGTTGGTTTGAAATGTCCATTTAGAACGCCTTCTTGTGGATGAAGTACACCACAATTTTCAGTCATCGGAATAACTTCATGAATTTCATCCACGTTCAAATCGCCTCCCGTTCCGTAATAATTTTTCAATAATGGAGTGACAGCAGCGTACCATCTTTTCAATACTCCTTCTTTCCGAGGATCTTTAGGATCGAAATTGATTCCAGATTTTGCACCACCTATCGCAGGGCCTGCAACAGTAAATTTCACTTCCATTGTTTTGGCAAGAGATTCAACTTCTCTTTTATCAAGCCCAGAACGCATTCTTGTTCCACCTCCGGCAGCGCCACCTCGCAATGAGTTGATTACTACCCAACCTTCAGCTTCAGTTTCTGCATCTTTCCATTCAAAAACAATTTCTGGTCTTTTGTTCTCGAATTTTTCGAGTAAATCTTTCATCTTTTTTCGATTTTCATGTGTTGCAAATTTAGTAAACTATCTTGAAGAAAGTTTAAAATGATTTTCAATTTAAATACCTGCTAAATTCGTTAATTTTTGATTGAAGCTCATGGCAAATGTAAAACTCCACTGCAAACATTAACGTCTGCACCGGTAACATCTTTTAAACAATTTGGTAAGTTTTCAGCGTATAGAGCACCCAAAAATGCAAATACAATGGCTTCTTTGAATTCGATGATTTTTCTTTCAGGGAGTACGATTTGTCCCTCAAAATAATGTGCAATTCTCTCGATTAAAAAATTATTCAACGCGCCACCACCAGTAATAAAAACTGATTTTAGTTCATTTTTATTTAGAATATTGCTGATTTGAATTGCTTCATGTTCAATGATTGTTCTCAAATTATTTTCAATATCTCTGTCAAATTTTACCAATGGATAAAATTCACTCTCAAGCCATTCTGTGCCCAATGATTTGGGACCATTCTCTGCATAATAGGGTAAATTGTTTAGCAAATCCAAAAGAAAAAAGTTGATTTCACCGGATTTCGCCAATATTCCGTCTTTATCATAACTCAAGCCTTTGTTTTGTGCGAGTTTATTCAATGGAAGGTTTCCTGGTGAACAATCAAAAGCTGTTATTTTTCCATTCTTTTTGAACGATATATTTGAAATTCCACCAATATTTAAGAAAGATTCTGCTTCCGAATTAAACAGTTCAAAGTCTCCAATCGGAACCAATGGTGCTCCTTGTCCGCCATGAATCACATCCTTGGTGCGGAAATCATTGACTACTTTAATTCCTGTAATTGCAGCGATCGTAGTTCCACATCCAATTTGGACTGTAAATCCATTTTCTGGTTGATGATGAACGGTGTGCCCATGCGATGCAATGTAGTCGATTTTATTTTTTTCAATTTTGTGTTTTTGAATGAAAATATTGACAAATTCACCCATATTTTTTGCTAATTCTTTGTCAAGTTTGAATAGTTGAATCGCAGTCAGTTGCGTTGAAACACTTAATTTTTCTGCAATTTCTCCAGGGTATGAAAAAGTCTCTGCTTGAACCAATTCGTATGTCCAAGTGTTGTCTGAATGGTAAAACAATCTTACTAATGCAATGTCTAGACCATCTAATGAGGTGCCTGACATCAATCCGATAATATTATATGTTATCATAAGTCAAATAGAAAGTGGAAAAATAAAATATTAAGTTTAAATTTACAACCGATTAAATTAAGAATTAAAATAAACTATACAATAATATGAATTTTGAACTGACAGAAGAACAAATTGCTGTTCGTACAGCGGCAAGAGATTTCGCTCAAAATGTTTTAAAAGCTGGTGTTATCGAGCGTGATAACCAACAAAAATTCCCCGCAGAAGAAATCAAGCAACTTGGAGAACTTGGTTTTATGGGAATGATGGTTGACCCAAAATACGGCGGTGGCGGTATGGATACTATTTCTTATGCAATTGCAATTGAAGAAATCTCGAAAGTAGATGCTTCTGTTTCAGTTTGTATGTCGGTAAATAACTCATTGGTTTGTTGGGGATTAGAGAAATTCGCAAATGAAGAACAAAAACAAAAGTATCTAATTCCATTAGCAACCGGTGAAAAAATTGGAGCTTTTTGTTTGTCTGAGCCTGAAGCTGGTTCTGATGCAACTTCTCAAAGCACTACTGCCATTGACATGGGAGAATATTATTTGTTGAACGGAACAAAAAACTGGATTACAAATGGTTCTTCTGCTTCGACTTATTTAGTGATTGCTCAAACAAATGTTGAAGCTGGTCACAGAGGGATCAATGCCTTTATTATTGAGCGTGGAATGGAAGGTTTCATCGTAGGTGCAAAAGAAGATAAATTAGGAATTAGAGGAAGCGATACGCATACTTTGTTGTTTAACGACGTAAAAGTGCCAAAAGAAAATAGAATTGGTGAAGATGGATTCGGATTCAAATTCGCTATGAAAACTTTATCTGGAGGAAGAATTGGTATTGCTGCTCAAGCTTTAGGTATTGCTTCTGGAGCGATGGAATTGGCTTTGGCTTATTCTAAACAAAGAAAAGCTTTTGGAAAAGAGATTTACCACCACCAAGCGATTGCTTTCAAATTAGCAGATATGGCTACTGAAATCGAAGCTGCAAGAATGTTAGTAATGAAATCTGCTGCTGATAAAGATGCAGGAAGAAATTACGATCAATCTGGTGCAATGGCGAAATTATATGCATCTAAAGTTGCTATGGAACAAACAGTAGAAGCTGTTCAGATTCATGGTGGATATGGCTTCGTAAAAGAATACCATGTTGAAAGATTGATGCGTGATGCGAAAATTACACAAATCTATGAAGGAACTTCTGAGATTCAGAAAATAGTAATTTCAAGAAATTTATTAGCTGATTAGAATTTTCAGTTTGTTATTTCGAGTCCCAAGTTCAGTTGAATTTGGGACTTTTTTTATCCAATAGTTTGCATGATACTTTCATATTCATGAATTTCAACAGGTAAATTGGTTTTTATATCATCTTTTGCAATCATCGATTTCGATAAATTTTCGATTTGCATTGTTTTGTATTTCTTTGCTTTTCCAAACATAAGAGGATTGAATATAGGCATTAAAAGCATAAAAATTTTCTCAGTCAGTCTATTTTCTTTCCTTGGTCCAATGAGTAACGAAGGTCTATAAATATGCAAAGATGGAATGTTTAGTGAGGATAATTTTTCTTCAGCTTCGCCTTTTATTTTAAGGTAAAAATTGGAAGATTTAGAATCAGCGCCAACACTTGAGATAAAATGCATCGTTTTTAAACCTTTCTGTAATGCCAAAGTGGCAATTTTACAGGGGATTTCAATTTCGATTTCTCTGTATTGATTTAAGTCTGGTGTTTTTTTTCTCGTTGTTCCCAAACACGAAAAGATAGAATCAATATTTGCTATAGAATCTAGATTTATTTCGCTTTTAAAGTCTGTAATTATCTCTTCAATTTTTGAATTTTCAATGCCTGATTTTTTACGATTTATAAGAATTATATTAACGTAATCGTTGTCTTGAATCAATTTTTCAAGAATAAAACCTCCAGTCAAACCTGAACTTCCTAAAATGATTGCTGTTTTCATATTTTATAAATAGGGTACTATGCTTTCTAAACCAATGCCTCGTGAACCTTTAAGAAGAATCAGTTTACCTTCAAAATTGAGTTTTTGAATATAAATTGAAGCAGTTTCTTTGTTCTCAAAACCTTTGATTTTTGCATTGTTATCTTCTAGAATTGAACTAAAATTCTTCCCAATACAAATTGCTTCTAGATTTAATTTCGAGATTAAATCAATTATTTTTTGATGTTCACTAACAGATTCGTTCCCCAATTCAAACATATCACCTAAAATAGCAATTTTGTCTGAATTTTCAACCAACGCAAAACTTTCCAAAGCTGAGTTCATACTTGTTGGATTTGCATTATAAGCATCAAGAATAAGTGTGTTTTTTGATGTTTTTTGAACTTGAGAGCGATTGTTGGTTGGAGAATATTCTGCTATTGCTTCTGAAATTTTTGTTTGTTCAACAGCAAAATAGTTTCCAATACAGATAGCAGCTAAGAAGTTATAAAAATTGTATTTTCCAATCATCTGCGTTTGTATAGTTGCAGATTCAAATTTTTCATTCTTCCAATTCATTTCTACAAAGGGAGAAAGAGAAAGTAATTTCCCTTTAATTGTTGCATTCTTATCAGCTGCATAAGATATGATTTCAATATTTTTTGGAAGATTTTCGGTTAATATTGGATCATCATTATTAACAAAAACGCAACCTTTTTGATTGGAGATTGAATCGTAAAGTTCTAATTTTGTTTTCAATACACCTTCAAAATTTATAAAACCTTCCAAGTGTGCCATTCCAATATTGGTGATAATTCCATGTGTTGGTTCTGCAATCTCACACAATTCTTGAATGTCATGAAATTTATTTGCGCCCATTTCAATAACCGCAATTTCATGCGTATCGTTCAGTTGGAGTAGGGTAAGAGGCACTCCAATATGATTGTTTAAATTTCCAAGTGTATAATGAACTTTGAATTTTTTTGATAAGACGTTTGCAATCAGCTCTTTGCTTGTTGTTTTACCGTTACTTCCTGTAATGCCAATAATTGGGATATTAAATTTATTTCTGTGGAAATTGGCTAATTTTTGAAGGTATTCTAGTGCATTTTCGACCAAAAATATTCTATCATTGTTTTGAAATAATTTTTCGTCCGCAATAACATATTTTGCACCAGCTTCTATCGCTTTCTCTGCAAATTCATTCCCATTAAAATTTGCTCCTTTAAGACAAATAAATAAACTGTCTTTTTGTATATTCCTAGTATCGGTGCAAATACCAGATGTTTCGTAAAATAGTTCAAAGTTCATATTTATATCGCATAAAAAAACCCACCTTAAAGATGGGTTTTAAAATTATATTGAAGTTATTTTTTCTTCTTTTTCTTATCCTTTTTTTCGTAGTTCAATCCAGTTGGACTTCCTACACGATCCATTGCACATCTAAATCCGATGGTTGCAGTAGATTGATCTTCATCCAAGAATCTTCTGTTTGAACCTACTAACCAATAAGCTCTGTCTTTCCAAGATCCACCTTTGTAAACTCTTGATTTGTCAGAAACCAATGTCGTAGGCCATGAAGTTCTATCTCCTGGTTTGATTTGACTACCTTGCAAACTGTATGTTTCATATTCATTTTGATACATTACTAAGTTTGGATCTCTTTCTGCTTGGTTGATTGCGTTTTTGCGATCATCATTGTCAAAATAGATAGAACTTTCAATATCACCATCTAAATGATCGATATAATCGTCTTTTCTATAATTCAATCGTCCGATATTTTCTTCCTCAACAACATTTCTGTATTTCAATTTACCAGGAGTATTAGTAATGAAAGAAGCAAAACCTTGTCTCAAAATAGTGATGATTTCATAAGCATACTCATCACCATTTACACCTTCGCGTAATCTATCTACAAAGATTTCATCCATTATTAATTCCTGAACTATTAAAGAAGAAGCAACTTCATCTTTGTCATTTTTCAAAGAAATGGCAGAATCTAAGATTACATTTAATTCTTTCAACAACTTTAACTCCATTGAGTCTTTGGTGTTTTTGTGAGATGTATAATATGGATCTGGAGCTGTTCCTCTTCTTTCAGGATTTCTAGAAGCATTTCTCATCATAATTCCAGCAGGAATTACTGTATCATCAATGTCGTGTTTTGTTGCAGAAATACGCTGGTAACGAACTCGTTCGAACTCATTGATGTATTCTTTCATTCCATGAACATCATACAAAACTTGTGCATTCTTAGTATCAGTAATACCTTGATTGTTCAATTGTTTTGTTTTGAATACATTACCACGGAAAGGTCTGAACTCATCAAAATCTTCAGATGACATTGGACGGTAAACATCCATTACCCATTCTGAAACGTTTCCAGCCATGTTGTATAAACCGTAATCATTCGGCCAATAAGATTCAACTGGAGCAGTTACATCTGCTTTGTCATTCAACTGACCAGCAACTCCCATGTAATCTCCACGACCTCTTACAAAGTTCGCACGGATTTGACCTTGAAATGTTGCATCATCTTGTCTTACCCAATGACCGTCCCAAGGATAGATTTTTCTATCTGTAATAACTTCTGAACCTGGCTCTAAATTTCCAATTAATCCATAAGATGCAAATTCCCATTCAGCTTCAGTTGGTAGTCTATATCTTGGAAGCAAAATTCCATCTTCCATTCTAATTATACGAGTAGACAATTGTTTACCATTCGCTTTTGAAGGATCTAAATCCTGTGTATTTCTAATTACACCATCTTTTCCTTCTTCATTGGCATATTGACCAGCTAAATAAGCCTCTGTATCAAAGTTGTTTTCGTTTTCTTGCTCAGTGTTAAAGTCCATGATTCCTTCACGAATCAGAATGTATTCATTTACACGGTCTGTTCTCCATTTGCAATAGTCATTTGCTTGCAGCCATGAAACACCAACCACAGGATAATCTCTGTAAGCAGGATGACGTAAGTAGTACTCTACGTATTTCTCGTTGAAAGAAAGTGGTGATCTCCAGCAAAGTGTATCTGGCAGAGCGTTTTTATAAACCATTGGATAAGTTTCTCCATAAGCACGGTGAATCCAATACAAATATTCTAACCAGTAAAAGTTAGTAACCTCTGTTTGGTCCATGTAGAAAGAAGAAACTGTTACGCGTGCTGGACGATTGTTGTGATCAAACATTACATCTTGCTCAGCACGACCCATTGTGAACGTTCCACCTTCGACTAATAATAAACCTGGACCAGTTTCTTGATCCATGAAAGGAAATTTTTGGAATCCTCCAACATTTGGATTATTGTACTCCCATCCAGTTGAACCTGAACTTTCGCGAGAACATGCAGTGACCAAAGCAATTGCTAAAATAGCTAAAGCTGAAATTCGAAGCATTTTCATATTTATTGGTTGTTTTTTCATTGTTCTAATTTTGCAAAGTTACTTGCATAAACGTAATTTAAAATAAAAGTTACATTTTTTTTAAAATGAAGGACAAGAAATTGTTCTCCATGTTTGACCTTTTTTCTTACAATTTACATTATACCCTAGTGAAACTTCATGTGAACCACCAGAGATACCATTATTTAATGTAGAAACAGTCACATCATAACTGTAACCAATCTTAAATGTTCCTGTATTTACTCCTAAAGCTAAAATAAAAGCATCTCTATTTCTAAACCATGCTCCAGCCGTAAATGAACCGTACTTTACATAGGTACCAATGTTAATTTCCATAAATCCTTGTTGGTATTGGAAAATTACATTTGGCATGATGGACGTTGTATTCATGTATTTAGATTTACCACCTAATTTTATTTCTGCACCCATGTGCCCGGTCAATCTGATAGGGAGTGGTGAGTTTGTACCTAAAATCATAGATTCATCAGGCATATTCAAGTGATGAGCTGCAACACCAAAAAAGAAATTCTTTGAAAATCCTGCGATACCAGCAGATGCATCAAAAAATCCTCTTGAGCCTCCTCTCTGAACATCACCAGTTTTATAAATAAATCCTCTTCTCGGGTCAATCATGTCCCCAAATTTCAATTTATCCCAATCTAAGAATTTTTGATACCAAGCAGCTCTAGCGCCAAATAGCATCGTAAATTTGTTTGTTACTTTCAAATGGTATGAGTAAACCAAACCCAGCATTGTGGTATTGATTGTACCTTGTCCTTGTTGGTCATGTGTTGCCAATACACCAAATCCTCCAGATATATTTTTAAAATATTGATCGTAAGAAGCACTGTAAGTTACATAATTTGCCGAAAGTCTTGGCCATTCATTTCTGTAGTTAAGACCAAATCTTGCACATCTATTCGTTCCAGCAAAAGCAGGATTCAAATAAATCGGGTTGGCATAAAACTGTGTAAACGTTGGATCTTGTCCAAAAACCTCGTTTTTACAGGTTAAGCCAATCATTATGATTACTAAGTATTTAAGTTTTTTCATTCAATTCTGAATAATAGCAAATTAGTACTAGAACGCAATTTTCACGACAATGTTACAAAAAAAAAACAAATTGAAGCTACTTAAATGATAATTCAGTAGCAATAAATGAATGTTGCATACGTTTTTGATGATTATGTAATCCTTTTTTTAGACATTTGTGCCATGACATTGAATATTGAAAAATCTATTTTTAAGTTATTTTTTTACGTTTGCTTTACGTTTTCAGTACTTATTTTTAATGGAAAAGTTTTTGCACAGAGTACTTCGTATGATGTTGTTATTCCGTGGGATGCATCTAAAAAAATCATTCTTAATGAGCAAGAATATCTCATGCCTTCTATCAAAAATCAAGGTTATGATGGTAAAAATCCTTTTTTTGCTTGGCAATCGAAAGCTAGTCGATATTCAGATTACCTTATCGAAGTTGATAATTTAACATTTTATGACGCGAGCAATGAAGATTTAACATTTTTAAATGCTTACAAAATAGAAATTCCAGATGCGCCGAAAATTCAAACTTCTACAAATACTGCCAGAACAGAAAAGTTTGTGCATGTTTCAATGAATCCTTTTGTTAAGATTGGTGGGGTTGTAAAAAGAATTGCCACATTTAAAGTAGTTGTAACATCAAAACCACTTCCTGCTGCCAAAAAAGATTTTATTGGTTCTTCAGTTTTAGGCGATATCAATAGCGATTGGTATAAAATTTCAGTAAGTCAAGATGGATTATATAAAATTGACAGGGCTTTTTTGATTTCAATTGGTATAGATGTCGCAAGTTTAAATCCAGCTCATATCAATATCTATGGAAATGGTAGCGGAAAACTACCTGAATTAAATAGTGTAGCTCGTCCCGATGATCTGGTGAAAAATGATATTTTGGTAGTTGGAGAAAGCGATGGTTCTTTTGATGCCAATGATTATATATTGTTTCATGCTTGGGGTCCAAATAAAATTAATCAAGTTGGAGTTGAATTCCAAAGAGAAATGAATCCATACAGTGGTATTTCTTGTTATTTTATTAGAATTTCAGATAATGATCCACCTGCCAGAATTCAGAGTGAAGCATCCACAGAAACGCCAAATCAAAATGTTTCAACTTTTAATTATTTTTCTGTTTATGAGCAAGAATTAAAGTCGCTTGTTGGGGGCGGTCAAAGATGGTATGGCGAATTGTTTGATGAAGAACTTACTAAAAGTTTTGCTTTCAGTATTCCAAACGTAGTGACAACCTCTCCTGCAAAGTTTAGAATTTCGGTTGCTTCAAATCCAAGTTCTGGATCTAATACTGTTCAACTTTCGATTGGTTCTGAGGTTTTATCAAATTTTTCTTTACAAACTGTTTCCGCTGATTTTGCAAGGGCGGAAAAAACTTTTGAAGACGCAACTCCACAGTCATCAATGCCTTTGACAATGGTGGTGAATCGCAGCAGTCCCTCTGTAATGACTTATTTAGATAAAATAGAGTTAAATGCTCGGTCAAATTTGAGTTTGGCAGGAAGTCAAATGTATGTAAGAGATTTGGTTTCTGTTGGTGTTGGTAAAGTGAGTTCATTTTCAATCGGAAATTTTTCTAATAATTGTTTTGTTTGGAATGTTACAAATAGACAGAAGCCAGTTGCAGAAATTGGGAGTTTGACTGGAAACAATTACACCTTTGTGACAAGAACTGACTCATTAAAAACATTTATTGTTTCAAATGGCACTAATTTTTTAAGTCCAAGTTTTGTTGGAAAAGTCGTGCCGCAAAATTTACATGCTTTAGAATATGCAGATTTATTGATTGTCACACCAGCTGTTTTTAAAGATCAAGCTGAAAGATTGGCTAATTTGCATCGAGGTGAAGGATTGCTTGTCCATGTTGTAACAACAGAACAAGTTTACAATGAATTTTCATCTGGAACTTTGGATGTTACTGCAATAAAATGGTTTGCTAAAATGTTTTTTGTTCGCGCGAATGGGAATCCTGATTTGATGCCAAAAAATTTACTTTTGTTTGGTGACGGAACCTATGATCCTAAAGGAATTATATCTAATGTGAATTACATTCCAACTTATCAAGTTGCAAATTCTGAAAACCACATTGATGCTTTGGTTACGGATGATTATTTTGGAATGATGGATGACAATGAATCACTTGGAGATGCGGATGCGATGGATCTTGGGGTAGGAAGAATGTTGATATCTTCAGCACAAAATGCGAAAGAACAAGTTGACAAGGTTGAGATTTATCTCACAAATGGATCTAGTTTGCTGAATACTAGCCAAGACTGCTGTTCTGGAAATTCGAATACAGATGGTACGTTTGGCGATTGGAGGTTGAATTACGTGCAAATAGCAGATGATGAGGAAGGAGGATATTTTGTGCGAGAAGATTGTGAGCCTCAATATGAAGAAGTGAATACAAATCATCCTGAAATGAATGCAGATAAATTATATACTGATGCATTTGTTCAAGTTTCTGGTGCTGGTGGTCAAAGATATCCAGATGTTTATGACGCGATAACAGAGAGGATACAACGTGGTGCTTTGGTTGTAAATTATGTGGGACATGGAGGTGAAGCGGGAGCAGCCTTGGAACGGATAATTACCATTCCCCAGATTTTGTCTTGGTCAAATTTAAACAAAATGAATTTATTTGTTTCAGCTACTTGTGAATTTACTAAGTATGATGACCCCAGTAGAGTTTCAGCTGGAGAATGGGTTGCATTGAATCCAACTGGAGGAGCGATTGCCTTGATGACAACTACAAGGTCGGTTTATTTCGATGTAAATTCAACAACAGGAGAAAGGTTCTATGAAAATGTTTTTCAAAGAGATAACCTATTTCAGCCTTTGACTTTCGGTGAAATTATGAGGCGAACAAAAAATGCTACAAATGAAGGAGTTAATAAGAGAAGTTTTACTTTGATTGGAGATCCAGCATTGAAAATTGCTTTGCCAAAATATAGAATTGTAACAGACAGCATCAACCATTTGAGTCCAAATTTGGTGAATGACACTATTGAAGCTTTGAGTAAAATGAATATCAAAGGGCACTTAGAAGATTTTAACGGAAATGTTTTGACAAATTACGACGGAGTTTTGTCCCCTTCGGTATTTGATAAACCTAAAATTGGGAAGACGTTGGGACAAGATCCTTCTTCACCCATTATTGAATTTTCAACGCAAAGAAATTCGATGTACAAAGGCAAAGCATCTATTAAAAACGGATATTTTGATTTTACATTTGTTGTTCCAAAGGACATTAATTATGCATATGGGAATGGAAAGATTTCATTTTATGCGAATAATACGTCGGCTGATGCGTTTGGTGAAGACAAGAGATTTGTTGTAGGTGGATTAAATTCAGCTGGATTAAATGACAATGTACCTCCAACTGTTGAGCTATTCTTAAATGATCAAAACTTTGTTAGTGGAGGATTGACGGACGAAAATCCGAAATTGATTGCGGAAGTTTTTGATGAAAATGGGGTGAATACAGTTGGGAACGGAATTGGACATGATATTGTGGCGATTTTGGATAATAACACTTCGGATCCTATTGTATTGAATGATTATTACACTGCAAATTTAGATTCATATCAAAGCGGAAAAGTATCTTATGATTTTTCTGGACTTTCAGTTGGAAATCACACTCTTACCTTGAAGATTTGGGATGTAAACAATAACTCTTCAGAAACTTCTGTTAATTTTACAGTTGTTGAAAAACAAGCAATTTCTTTAGACCATGTGCTTAATTATCCTAATCCTTTTACAACCAAAACTCAATTTTTCTTTGAGCATAATCAGGTTTGTGAGAGTTTAGAAACTCAGATTCAAATTTTTACTGTTTCAGGAAAATTAGTAAAAACAATCAATCAATCAGTCAGAACTGCTGGATTTAGAACTGAAGGCATTGATTGGGATGGAAGAGATGATTTTGGAGATCAAATTGGTAAAGGTGTTTATGTCTATAAGATTTCGGTAAAAAATCCCACTGGTGATGTGGCAGAAAAAATACAAAAATTAGTATTATTAAAGTAAATACCACAATAAAAGTGTTGGATTTGCGTATATTTGTTTTCTGATTCGATTTATATCACATTTATGTTAAAAAAATTAAGCTTCATCTTTTTAGTTTCATCGCCAGTAGTTTTGATGGCTCAACCAAACAGCTCAGGTGCTTCAAATAAAGATTTACAGTTAAATACAATTACGACGGCAATGCCATTTTTAAGTATCACTCCTGATTCGAGAGCTGGTGCTATGGGTGATGCTGGTACAGCTTTGAGCGCGAATTCTCATTCAATATTTTGGAACACAGCCATGTTGAATTTTTCCAAAGAAGATGCTGAAATTAGTGTTTCATACACACCTTGGTTGAGACAATTGACAAACGACATGTCTTTGTCTTATGTTTCTGGATATAAAAGAATTGGAACAAGACATGCTGTAACAGGTGCTTTGCGTTTCTTCAGTTTGGGAGAAATTACTTTTACAGATAATTCAGGAACTAAAATTAGAGATGACAAGCCTTCAGAATTTGAAGTTGCTGGTGGTTATGCTTTCAAATTGGCTGATAAATTCAGTATTGGTATTAATGGAAAGTTTGCTTACTCTAATTTGACAGGAGGTTTGGTTACCGCTGGAGGGACAAGTAAGGCAGGTGTAGCAGGTGCTTCAGATATTTCTTTTGTTTATTACAATGAAGAAGCTGAATTAGGAGGAAAAGCTGGTGTTCTTTCCTTGGGTGCAACGATCAATAACATCGGAAATAAGATCGCTTATTCAGAGGTAAGTACAGATCAAAGAGACTTTTTGCCAATGAATTTGAAGTTGGGAAGTGCATATACAATGAAGTTTGATAAATTTAATAGCCTTACTTTGGCTTTGGATTTTCAAAAATTATTGGTTCCAACACCACCAATCAGAGATGCCGTGACTGGAGAGATTATTTCAGGAAAAAATAACAATATCGGTGTCATTTCTGGAATGTTACAATCATTTGGTGATGCACCAGGACAACTTGCCGTTGATGATCAAGGAGATTATATCCAAGATGCAAGTGGTAAATATGAAATCAAGAAAGGTTCTAAACTTAAAGAGGAATTGAGAGAAATCAATATCGCAACTGGTTTAGAATATTGGTACAACAATATGTTTGCTATTAGAGGTGGTTTCTTCTATGAACATTACACTAAAGGTTCTCGTCAATATTTCAATGCTGGAATTGGTTTGAAGTACAAAATTATCGGAATTGATATTTCCTATTTGGCTGCTTTGCGACAAGGAAACCCTTTGGCAAATACTGTTCGATTTACTTTGCGTTTTCAAATTGGAAATACAGCAAAATCAAATGAAAGTGCTCCTGAATAAATGAATATTCGTATAGGTTTTGGTGTTGATGTACACCGTTTAGCTGATGGATTAACATTGATGATTGGAGGTAAGGAAATTCCTTCCACTTTTGGCGCTGTTGGTCATTCGGATGCAGATGTTTTATTACATGCCATAAGCGACGCACTTCTTGGTGCAGCTAATTTAAGAGATATTGGATATCATTTTGCAGATACTGATCCGCAATTCAAAGGAATTGACAGCAAGATATTACTTTCTAAAGTTTATGATTTGATTGCCGCTAAGGGATTTTATGTCGTCAATATTGATTGTACGGTCATTCTTGAAAAGCCTAAATTGAATCCGCATATCCCAGATATGATGGAGATTATTGCAAATCTTTTAAAAGTGACCAGCGAAGAAATTTCTTTGAAGGCCACAACTCATGAGAAAGTAGATTCTTTTGGAGAAGGAAAGGCTATCAAAGCTTATGCTGTTTGTTTATTGAATAAAAAGTAGGCTTTTCAAATTAACAAAAAAAGGAATCAATTTCTCGATTCCTCCCAACTAACTCAAATTAAAATCTTAAACTACTCCACGAAGATTAAGATTTCTGTTTTTGATTCAACATTGCATTTTTTAATAAATGGTGTAAAATACAATCATAATCAAGTCGATAATTACACAAACGGATGCAGAATTAATAATCCATTTCATGGGTGAAACGGAAAGCAATAAGCTCAAGGTTAACATGGTTGGAATCAAAATCAGTGTCAAAGAAAGAACACTTTCGATTGCTCCTAAACCGACTGCAATTCCTCCCAAGCAACCAATCATTAATATTATTAAACTGATGAAGCCAAATCGATTAAATTCACTTCCTTTATAAATTCCTTCTGTACTTTCTATAGCGTGACTCATAATTTATGTTTTTTAGATTACTACAAATTTCGGCTCAAATCGCCATTAAGAAAATGACCTTTGTTAGTTTTTCAATTGATAATAATCAGTTTTTTCGTTTGAAGCAGATTTTATTCTTTAATTTTGATTTCAATAAATGAAAGGTCGATGAATTATTTTCAAGGAAAAATTGCATGGGTGACGGGAGCATCATCAGGAATTGGTAAAGCAACATGCGAAGCTTTGGCCAAGAAGGGTGCAATTGTAGTTTTGTCTGCGAGAAATGAAAAAATGTTGCACGAAGTATGCAATCATTTAGAAAATCCATCTCGACATTTTGTACTTCCATTGGATTTAGAGCAAATGGAAACTTTCGCTTTAAAAGTGGAGCAAATCATTGAAAAGTTTGGGGAAATTGATTTTCTTTTCAATAATGGAGGATTAAGTCAGCGTTCCACAGTTGCTGAAACGCCGATTGAAGTTGATCGAAGAATAATGGAAATCAACTACTTTGGAAATATCGCATTGGCAAAAGCTGTTTTACCCTACTTTATCAAGCAACAATCGGGACATTTTGTAATTACTTCAAGCATCGCAGGAAAGTTTGGTTTTTATTTGAGATCTGCATACAGCGCTTCCAAACATGCTTTGCAAGGTTTTTATGAAAGTTTAGCCCTTGAAGAAGCCCAAAATAATATTTTTGTGACCATTTCTTGTCCTGGAAAAATCAATACACCCATTTCTACGAATGCTTTGACTGCTTCGGGTGAAAAGCATGGATTGATGGATCACAATCAAGTAACTGGAATGTCGGCAGAAGAATGTGTATCAATTTTATTGAATGCCGTTTCGAAGAAAAAAAGAGAAATATTGATTGGAAATAAAGAAACCTTGGCGGTTGTATTGAGAAGATTTTTGCCTCAAAAGCTGTTTTGGAATCTCATTAAAAAACAAAAGGCAACTTGAAAAGCTGCCTCCGTTGAAATATTTATAATGTGATTAAATTAAACTTTTCTCGTTTAAAAACGCAACAACATTTTTTTCAATTCGTGCTTCGATATTAGAATTGTCTGCCTTATCAAAAGGTTTCCCTATGATTTTTTCATAAAGTTCAATGTATCTTTCAGTGATTACATTTACAAATTCATCTGGCATGAAAGGCATATTCTGACCATCTAAACCTTGGAAATCGTGTTCAATTAACCATTGACGCACAAACTCCTTTGATAATTGTTTTTGTGCTTCGCCATTCTCTTGTCTTTCAGCATAACCATCAGCATAAAAGTATCTAGAAGAATCAGGCGTATGAATTTCGTCAATTAGGTAAACTTTACCGTCTTTGATTCCAAATTCATATTTTGTATCGACCAAAATCAATCCTCTTTCAGCAGCCATCTCGGTTCCTCTTTGAAACAAAGCACGTGTGTAATTTTCCAATTGAACATAAACTTCCTCAGGAACAATGTTTTGCGCAATGATTTCTTCCCTAGAAATGTCTTCATCATGTCCTTCTTCCGCTTTTGAAGCAGGCGTAATGATAGGTTCAGGAAATTTGTCATTCTCTTTCATGTCTTCTGGCAACGCAACACCACATAAAATACGTTTTCCAGCTTTGTATTCTCTCGCACTGTGACCAGCTAAATATCCGCGAATGACCATTTCAACACGAATTGGCTCGCATTTTAATCCAACTGCGACGCAAGGATCTGGAGTACCAATCAACCAATTCGGAACAATGTCCCTCGTTGCTTCCAAAAACATGGTTGCAACTTGGTTTAAAACTTGCCCTTTGTATGGAATTCCCTTTGGTAGTATGTGATCAAAAGCAGAAATTCTATCTGAAGCAATCATCACTAGAACATCATTTTTTAGAGAGTAAACTTCGCGTACTTTTCCTTTGTAAATCGCTTCCTGACCAGGGAAATTGTAATTGGTGTCTGTAATTGTTTGATTCATTTTTTTGAATTTATGCTTTATCTTTTTCGTCTTTTAATTTTTGTTCAGCAGCTTCAGCTTTTTCAAAAGCGTCAATTATTTTCTTTACCAATGGATGTCTAATTACATCACTTTGATTCAGTCTGATAATTTCAATTCCATCGATGTCTTTCAACGCATCAAGCGCATAAGAAAGTCCTGAGCGTTGTTTTCTCGGTAAATCAATTTGCGACATATCGCCAGTAATAACGAAGTTTGCGGTTTGTCCCATGCGCGTTAAAAACATTTTCATTTGCATGACGGTTGCGTTTTGTGCTTCATCAAGAATGACAAAAGCTTTGTCTAATGTTCTACCTCTCATGAAAGCCAAAGGTGCAATTTCAATGATTCCAATGTCAATCAAATCTGCTAATTTTTCTGGTGGAATCATGTCGCGCAATGCATCATAAAGCGGCATCATGTAAGGATCTAGTTTTTCCTTCATATCTCCTGGAAGAAAACCTAAATTTTCACCAGCTTCCACCGCAGGACGCGTGAGAATTATTCTTTTAACTTCTTTTGCTTTTAGTGCACGAACGGCAAGTGCTACTGCTGTGTAGGTTTTTCCGGTACCCGCTGGACCGACAGCGAAAACCATGTCATTTTCGTTGACAGCCTTGACCAATTTTCTTTGATTGATCGTTTTCGCTTTGATTTTTACTCCACCATTTCCATGAACAAGTGTTTCTGACCCATCGTTTGTTTCAGGAGTAGTTCCGTCGTCAAACATGATTTGTTCAATGGCATTTTCAGTAATTTGATTGAATTTATGAAAATACTTCAAAATCATTTGGAATTTGATTTCGAAAATTGTCGTCACTTCAGGGTCACCGACAATGGTAATCAGGTTTCCACGAGAAACAATCTTTAGTTTTGGAAAAAAACTTTTGATTTTTGACAAGTTAATATTGTTGACACCGAATAATTCAACAGGATTTATTCCTTCAATTTCTATATTTTTCTCCAAGTTCAATAATAATTTATGATGCGTTAAACTTTATATTTGTGGAAATAAACCTTATTTTTGAAAACAAATTTAGGAATAATTTCTCCAAAATAATAGGAAGATGCAAATCATTACACTTACGACAGACATGGGATTGATGGATCACTATGTGGCTGCACTGAAAGGTTCAATTTTCAGTCAGGAGTCGGGTGTGCAAATTGTTGATATTTCGCATCATGTGAATGCATTTGATGTCATACAAGAAGCTTATTTTGTGAGAAGTTGTTTCAGAGATTTCCCCAAAGGAACAGTTCATATTTGTGCTGTTGATAGCGAGCCTGTTATCAATTTTGGTTCAAATTCAAGCGGAAGTTTCCCGTCAGTGATGTTGTTTGAAGGACATTATTTTGTTTCCAATGACAATGGTTTTTTTGGACTGTTGTTGGATGGCAATCAACCAGATAAATTTTGGCGTTTGGATGATGTGATGTCAAATCCAAATATGCTAAAATTTCCGATCAAAAACATACTCGTCCCTGCTGCTATCAAAATCTGCCAGAAAGTTGAAATTGAAACGTTTGCCACAGAAAATGAATTCAAAAAAGCTTTTTCAATCAACGCGGTAACTGAGGAGAATTTAATCAGAGGAAATGTAATTCACGTAGATCATTTCGGCAATATAATTACCAATATCAGCAGGGATTTATTTCAAAGAATTGGTCAAAATGCGCCATTTACTATCTATTTTCGAAAGAAAGAATATTACATTGAAGAAATTTCAAACAGCTACAGCGATGTAGTCGAGGGAGAAAAAGTGGCAGTTTTTAACAGCAATGATATGTTGGAAATTGCAATTAATAAAGGTGCAAATGGAAGAAATGGTGGCGCTAGTTCACTTTTTGGCATAAATCTACAAGATATCGTACGAATAGAGTTTACACCTCGAGGTTCCAAACAAACATTGGAGTCACTTTTCTGATTTTATTATGATTACACGCATTGTCAAATTAAATTTTCAACCTGAAAAAATCGATGCTTTTTTGTCTTTTTTTGAGACAATCAAATGGCAAGTAGCTAAGCAGCCAAATTGCTTTGGAATGAAGTTGTTGAGAGACAAAAGTCAACCCAATATTGTTTTCACTTATAGCAAATGGGAAGATGAAAACGCACTCAACAATTACCGTGATTCTGAATTATTTGGCGTCGTTTGGCCCACAATCAAGCCATGGTTTCAGGAAAAAGCAGAAGCTTGGACGATTGAAGAATGGTTTGACGGAATGTCTCATTAGATATCAAACTTTGTTGGATGAAAATAAATAGAATAACGGCAGAAAATTCTTTTTACACCATGTTGGTGCTAAGTATTCTATTGCTCGGGATTTCTTTTTATTTATATTTGAAATTGAAAAAGACCAAGCAGATAAACTCCAAATTAGAAAAGCAATTTTCAGAAATGGAAGGCAAAGTGAATCATTTGCAATTGGAGACATTGGAGTCAAAGTTAAATCCACATTTGTTTAAAAATGTTTTAAATTCCATTCAATCACATGCATATCAAACCTATTATTCGATGGATAAATTGTCGAATGTGTTAGATTATATCTTGTATGAAAGTAAAAATCGTTTCGTTTCGCCCAAAGAAGAAATTGATTTTGCACTGAATTTAATTGAAATCAACAAAATCAAGATTAGTCCTTTGTTTGAATTAAAAGTGAAGCTCAAAATCAATGATCCAGAACCGCTTTTTGAGCAAAAAGTATTGGCACCATTGATTTCTATTGACTTGATAGAAAATGCATTTAAACATGCAGATTTACAAAGCTCAGATGCTTTTATTTCCATCGTTTATGAGTTTAAAGATAGTAAGTTTTGGTTAACTGTCTCCAATAAAATATCACCACAAGGGAAACTCAAAAAGGAAAAAAGTGGGATTGGAAATGATACACTTGAAAAGCGTCTAGAAATTATTTATCAAGAAAATTATAAATTGGATAAATTTATAGAAGGTGATGTTTATATTGCTCATTTAAAAATTAATCTACTTGAACACAAAGCTAAAATGCTTGCTATTGGATGATGAGTTACCAGGTTTAACTTATTTGAAAATGTTGTGCGAACAAATCTCAGAAATTGAGGTTGTTAGAGCATTTAATAATCCAACTGTTTTCTTGAAAGAATGTCAAGAGATTGAATTTGACTTGTGTATTTTAGACATCGAAATGCCTGAAATAAGCGGATTGGAAGTTGCTAAATTATTAAACGGAAAACCTGTTATTTTCACAACTGCCTACAAGGATTATGCTGCTGAAGCGTTTGATTTGTTTGCGATTGATTACGTTCGTAAGCCAGTTCAAATGGAGCGTCTGCTGCTTGCTATTCAAAAAGCAGTAAAGTTTATTCAATCAGAAAAGAAATCCACTAGCTTTATTCAGTTGAATACGGATCGTGGAAAATCTATCATTTATTTCAATCAAATTGCCTATATCAAAACAGCGGAGGTCGACAGTAGAGATAAATACTTGAAATTGAATGACGGTAAAGGTTTAACATTAAAGAATATTTCCTTTGAAAAGTTGCTTGAATTGCTTCCACTCAACGAATTTTGCCAAATTAATAAGAAAGAGATCATTTCTGTTGGCATTGTAAGGCATTATTCCAACGATGAAATAGTGACCAATATTTTTGATGAAAACGACAAAAAAATGGTACTTAATTTAGGAATTTCTTTTCGTGCAGATTTTCTAAAAAAAATTAAATAAAGTTAACTACAGAAGTTTTAAGCGTTTCAGAATAGAACGTTTTTTCGTTTCATTACAAAAAAATATTTCTTTGTTACATATTTAGCCAATCCGCTATTTTACCGCTGCAATAATCAAAATTCTCTTTTCAATTTTGCATTGTAAATTCAATCATTTCAAGAATTATGATGCGCTTTAAAAATTTGTTTTTCTACATCACGCTAATTGGAGGTTTTTCAATTTTGATGTATTGGATTTTTGTTTTTGGTTCTGACTTAGAAATCGGAAGGGAAGTAAAAAAACACTTGGTTCAAAGTAACTATTGGAACGATTTTTTATCCTCTTTGATTCATAATTTAAAGCATCCATTAGCCTTGCTTTTGGCTCAGATTATTACCATTATTTTGACAGCAAGACTGTTTGGTTGGATCTGCATGAAAATTGGTCAGCCAAGTGTAATCGGTGAAATTATCGCGGGAATAATTTTGGGACCTTCTTTGGTTGGATTGTATTTTCCTGACTTTTTCAATACACTGTTCCCAAAAGAATCACTTGGAAATTTACAGTTTTTGAGTCAAATAGGTTTGATTCTTTTCATGTTTGTTGTTGGGATGGAATTGGATCTTAAGGTGCTGAAAAACAAAGCGCACGATGCTGTTGTGATTAGTCACGCAAGTATTATTTTTCCTTTTGCGTTGGGTGTTGGATTGGCCTATTTTATTTATCAAACATTTGCACCAAAAGGAGTTCCGTTTTTGGCTTTTGGCTTGTTTTTGGGAATTGCCATGAGTATCACTGCTTTTCCTGTTTTAGCGCGTATCGTTCAGGAACGAGGGATCCATAAGACCAAATTAGGTGCAATAGTAATCACATGCGCTGCTGCAGACGACATTACAGCGTGGTGTATTTTAGCGGCTGTAATTGCCATTGTCAAAGCGGGTTCATTCGTTAGTGCATTGTATATTATAGGATTAGCAGCTGTTTATGTTTTATTGATGTTGAAAGTTGTCAGACCTTTTTTAAAGAGAGTGGGAGACTTAAACGCTACCAAAGAGAAAATGAGTAAACCAATTGTAGCGATTTTCTTTTTGGTTCTAGTCATGTCGGCATATGCAACAGAAATTATCGGTATTCACGCGCTTTTTGGTGCATTTATGGCAGGAGTGATTATGCCAGTAAACACTAAATTCAGAAATGTTTTTATTGAAAAAATTGAAGATGTTTCATTGGTTTTATTGCTTCCCTTGTTTTTCGTTTTTACAGGTTTACGAACACAAATTGGATTGTTAAATGATCCATATCATTGGCTCATTACATTTTTCATTGTTGCAGTCGCTGTTGCAGGTAAATTTTTTGGGAGTGCTTTTGCTGCCAGATTTGTTGGACAAACATGGAAGGATAGTTGGTCTATTGGCGCATTGATGAATACACGAGGATTAATGGAATTGGTAGTTTTGAATATTGGCTATGATTTAGGCGTTTTAACACCTGAGATTTTTGCAATGATGGTGATTATGGCCTTGTTAACAACTTTCATGACCGGACCAGCATTGGATTTTATCAATTGGATTTTCAAAGAAAAGAACAAAGAAATTCCGATCGAGGTAACTGAAATCAGTAAGTACAAAGTGTTGATTTCTTTCAATAATCCTGAAAATGGAAAGTCATTGCTAAGATTAGCGAGCGGTTTGGTGAAAAAACTGCAAGGAAACGCAACGGTTACGGCGATGCATTTGGCTCAAACAAATGAGCTACATCATTTTAATGCTGTTGAATATGAAAAAGAAATTTTCACCCCAGTTATCGAGGAATCGGCGGAATTGAATCAAAAAGTAACCACTTTTTTCAAAGCATCCGTGGATATTGATTCAGACATAACGGAAGTCGCGAATAAAGGTGATTTTGATTTGCTTTTAATTGGAATTGGAGAATCGATTTTTGAGGGCACTTTGTTGGGGAAAGTGTTGGGTTTTACCACCAAAATAATTAGTCCTGACAGAATTATCAACACACTTTCTGGAAAAGAAAAATTATTTGAAAATTCTCCCTTTGATGAAAAAACACGACAGATTTTATCTAGGAGTCAGGTTCCTGTTGGAATTTTAATGGACAAGAAATTACAGAAATTGGATGCGATTTTTATACCGATTTTTGGCAGAGAAGATGAAATGTTAATTTCCTATATTCAAAAGTTTATTCACAATTCAGCGGCGCAAATTACGGTGTTAGATGCAAACGGCTATGTAGCAAACAATCCAACTTTGAAAGAATGGATTCGATTCATCGAACAAAATGCGCCCAATCATATCTCCTTGATAAATCAGAAAAAGATAGAATCACAATTTCTAAAACAACAGGATTTGATGCTGATTAGCATTGAAAGTTGGGAAAAATTGATTGATTCTCGGAGCGTTTGGTTAAACCATGCACCATCAACTTTGGTGCTGAAGAATTAATTTGCACAGTTTTTCAATTTCTTCCTCAGTATTGAAAGCATGCAAGCAAATGCGCAAGCGCTCTTGTCCTTCAGGTACCGTTGGACTTAGTATCGCTTTGACAGCAATTTTTTCATTCTGAATTGTTTTAGCTAGATTTTGTGCATTTTCAATCCCTGGAATTAGTATTATTTGGATCGGAGAATTTTCATTGCTTAGGCTGATTTTTGATGAAACTAAATTTCTAAAAAACCGAATGTTTTGATTCAATTTTAATCGATTTTCGTCAGCAATACTTTTCGCTATTTGCGTTTGAATATGTTCGTATTGGTAGGGTGGAAGTGCTGTTGTATAAATAAAAGATCGTGCAAAATTGACTAAATAGTTTTTCAATTCAGTTGAGCCTAAGACGGCTGCACCGTGTGTTCCGTATGCTTTTCCGAAAGTTATAATTCTCGCAAAAATTTGGTCGAGTATTCCATTTTGATGACAAATTCCTTTGCCTTGTTCACCAAATATTCCGCAGGCATGTGCTTCGTCGACAATTAAAAGCGCATTTGCTTTTTGACAGATTTCTGAAATTGCAGTTAGTGGTGAAATGTCGCCGTCCATGGAATAAAGCGATTCAACTGCGACGAAAACTGTTCCTTCTATGCGTTCGATTTTTTGCTTTAAATCTGCAATATCGTTGTGTTTGAAGGAAAATGATTTAGCGTTACTCAATCTGATTCCATCTCGGATTGAAGCGTGAATCAAATCATCGTATAGGATAAGATCGCCTCTTTGGGGAACTGAAGAAAAGAATCCGATATTGGCGTCGTAGCCTGAATTAAAAATCAGCGCATCTTCCTCTTGGAAAAAATCAGCAATCCATTTTTCAGTGTTTTCTGCTTCCTGAGAATTTCCAGAAATCAATCTTGAGCCACCGCTTCCTGAAGGTTTTACATTTTGAAATTCAACACCAGCGCCAAGACCCAAATAATCATTTGAAAAGAAATCAGTAAACCCATTAAACAAAGAAAGGGAGCGTTCACTCCCCATCTTTTTGCGTTCTATTAATTTCTGTTGAAATTTCAACATCTTATTTTTTCTAAGTGAGATTTGACTTATGAAACAGTGACTTTTCTTGGTTCAAATCCTTTCGTTTTTGCATCCTCTAATTGTTGCGCTCTTGCTGCTTCTTTTGCTTTGCGCGCTTCGATGATTGGATCTGGCAAAGTTTCAGGTTTTTCACCTTCAGTAAATGCCACTTTTGGTATCAAACCTAAAATTTCAAACATTTCTTTGTCTTCGTTAAACTCTGGATTTGGTGTAGTTAACAATTTATCGCCAGCGAAAATAGATCCTGCACCTGCCATAAAGCAAAGAGCTTGTCCTTCCATATTCATTTTGGTTCTACCAGCAGAAAGTCTTACAACTGCTTCAGGAAAAGCAATTCTTGTGGTAGCAACCATTCGAATCATTTCCCATTGCTCTATTGGTTTTTGATTTTCCAAAGGCGTTCCTTCTACTGCAACTAATGCGTTGATTGGAATAGAGTTTGGAGGAGTTTCCATTTGCATGTAACTCATCAACATTCCCATTCTGTCTTCAACAGCTTCACCCATTCCGATGATTCCACCGGAGCAAACTGTGATTCCAGCTTTTCTAGCGTTATCTATGGTATTTAATCGATCTTCGTATTCTCTAGTTGAAATTACATCACCATAAAATTCTGGCGAAGTATCCAAGTTGTGGTTGTAAGCAAAAAGTCCAGCGTTTTTCAATCTTTTCGCTTGATTTTCGTTCATCATTCCTAATGTACAACAAACTTCCATGTCCAAGTTATTAACCGCTTGAACCATTTCAATTACATTGTCAAAATCTTTGTTGTCGCGAACTTCTCTCCAAGCTGCTCCCATGCAAAGTCTCGACGAACCATTTGCTTTGGCATTTTTGGCTTGTTCTATAACAGAATCGACAGTCATCAATTTGTGCGCTTCAACATCGGTATGGTAACGCGCAGCTTGCGGACAGTAGCCACAATCTTCAGCACAACCTCCTGTTTTGATGCTTAACAAAGAAGACATTTGCACTTCTCGTGGATTGTGAAATTGACGATGAATGGTTGCCGCTTCAAAAACCAATTCTAATAATGGCTTGTTATACAACGCAATCAATGCTTCTTTTGTAGAATATGCTGGATTTACTTTCATTTAAAATGCTTTCTAATTGAATTGCAAATATAATCAATCGGAATCAGTTCAAAAACCATTTTAGATAAAATATAATTTGGGGAGAAAGTTTGTTTCATACCCCTGAAGTATTTCAAAAAACAATGATTCACAAATAAAACTCAACTAAAATTTGAAGATCTTTTTACTTCAGGGGCTGAAAACAAACTAACGTTAAGACATTATTAAGTTACAAAAGTTACAGAGTAATTGAAAATAAAATTGAATTTTCGTTGAAAAGACTAAAATTTTCCAATTTCAATTATTTCAATATTTTTTTCTCTTTCAAATCTAATTTCCCAATATTTCCTCAAATTTTTCTTAATTTCGCGCATGTCTTTTTAGGCATTTGCAAATTGAAAATATGGAAAAAGTAGAACCCTATAAGCCAATAAATAAAGTTAGAATTGTTACTGCAGCATCGCTTTTTGATGGTCATGATGCAGCAATCAATATCATGCGTAGAATTATTCAAGCGACTGGCTGTGAAGTGATTCATTTAGGTCATGATCGTTCTGTAGAAGAAGTGGTTGATTGTGCGATTCAAGAAGATGCACAAGCGATTGCGATGACTTCATATCAAGGTGGTCACACTGAGTACTTCAAATACATGTATGATTTATTGCGCGAAAAGGGAGCGCCGCACATCAAAATTTTTGGTGGTGGAGGTGGAACAATTCTTCCTGCAGAAATCGAAGAATTAGAAGCTTACGGAATTACGCGTTTGTATCACCCTGATCACGGGCGTGCGATGGGATTGCAAGGGATGATCAACGACATGATTCAAAGATGTGATTTTGCCGTTGGAACTGGTTTGACCAATGAAGTAAGTTTAATTGCTGATAAAAATGTTCCGGCGATTGCAAGAGTGATTTCAGCAGCAGAAAATTATCCAGCAGAATCCCAGAAATTATTGGAAGAAGTTCACGCCATTGCAGCAAAGAATGACGTTCCTGTACTAGGAATTACTGGAACTGGTGGAGCTGGAAAATCTTCATTGGTAGATGAATTGGTTCGCAGATTTTTGGTTGATTTCCCAACAAAGGAAATCGCTGTTGTATCTGTAGATCCTTCGAAAAGAAAAACGGGTGGTGCATTGTTGGGCGATCGTATTCGCATGAATTCCATCAAAAGTGACCGCGTTTACATGCGTTCATTGGCAACAAGACAATCTAACTTGGCATTATCAAAACACGTTGCTGAGGCGATTTTAGTTTTGAAAGCTGCTAATTACGATTTGATCATTTTGGAAACTTCTGGAATTGGTCAATCGGATACAGAAATATTAGATCATTCAGATGTTTCTTTGTATGTGATGACTCCGGAATATGGTGCTGCAACGCAATTAGAGAAAATTGATATGTTGGATTTTGCTGATGTGATTGCATTGAATAAATTTGACAAAAGAGGTGCGTTGGATGCATTGAGAGATGTGAGAAAACAATACCAAAGAAACCACAATTTGTGGGATGAATCTGTTGATTCTATGCCTGTTCATGGAACCATTGCTTCTCAGTTCAACGATCCAGGAATGAATTCTTTGTACAAAGTGATCATTGATAAAGTCAAAGAAAGAACTGGTGCAAAGTTGGATTCTTCTTTCGAAATCACGAAAGAGATGTCTGAGAAAATTTACGTGATTCCGCCAGAACGAACAAGGTATTTATCCGAAATTTCAGAAAGCAATCGTGCTTATGACAAATGGGTAAACCAACAAGCGGAAGTTGCCGAGAAATTATATGGCTTGACTAAATCGATCGAAACATTGAAAGATTCTTCATTTGATGACAAAGATAGATTGATCAAAGGATTGCAAGAATCGTTTGAAAATGTAAAATTGGATTTCGATCCAAAAAACTGGGCCATTTTAGAAAATTGGGAAGCTAAAAAAGCGACTTATAAGAATCCAGTTTTCGAGTTCAAAGTAAGAGATAAAGTACTCAAATTAGATACACATACAGAATCACTTTCACATTCTCAAATACCAAAAGTGGTGCTTCCAAAATACCAATCTTGGGGAGATATTTTGAGATGGAATTTACAAGAAAATGTTCCTGGCGAATTTCCTTATACCGCTGGATTGTTTCCTTTCAAAAGAGAAGGAGAAGATCCAACGAGAATGTTTGCCGGAGAAGGTGGACCGGAGAGAACGAACAAACGTTTTCACTACGTAAGTTTGGGAATGCCTGCAAAACGTTTGTCAACTGCTTTTGATTCTGTGACTTTATACGGAAATGATCCAGATTTACGTCCAGATATTTATGGGAAAATCGGAAATTCGGGTGTTTCAATTTGCTGCCTAGACGATGCGAAAAAATTGTATTCAGGTTTCGATTTGAGTCACGCGATGACATCAGTTTCAATGACAATCAATGGTCCAGCGCCAATGTTGTTGGGATTCTTTATGAATGCAGCCATTGACCAAAATTGTGAAAAATACATCAAGGCAAATGGTTTAGAAGCTGAAATTGAAGCGAAAATCAAAGCGATTTATGATGCCAAAGGAACACCTCGACCAAAATATCAAGGTGAATTGCCTCAAGGAAATGACGGACTTGGGTTGATGCTACTTGGAGTGACTGGAGATCAAGTTTTGCCAACTGATGTGTACGAGAAAATCAAAGCAGAAACTTTGATGCAAGTTCGCGGAACGGTGCAAGCAGATATTTTAAAAGAAGATCAAGCACAAAACACTTGTATTTTCTCGACAGAATTTGCGCTTCGTTTGATGGGTGACGTACAACAATATTTTATCGATAAAGGAGTAAGAAATTTCTATTCTGTATCGATTTCAGGTTACCACATTGCAGAAGCGGGAGCAAATCCGATTACACAATTGGCATTTACATTGGCGAATGGATTCACTTATGTTGAATACTACTTGAGTCGTGGAATGAGCATCAACGATTTTGGACCAAATTTATCCTTCTTTTTCTCCAATGGAATTGATCCTGAGTATGCGGTAATTGGTCGCGTTGCTCGTAAGATTTGGGCCAAAGCGATGGCGAAGAAATATGGAGCCAATTCTCGTGCACAAATGTTGAAATACCACATTCAAACTTCTGGTAGATCATTGCATGCGCAGGAAATTGATTTCAACGATATTCGTACAACTTTGCAAGCTTTGTACGCGATTTATGACAATTGTAATTCATTGCACACGAATGCTTATGACGAAGCAATTACAACGCCAACTGAAGAATCAGTGAGACGAGCCATGGCGATTCAGTTGATTATCAATAGAGAATTGGGATTGGCGAAAAACGAAAATCCATTGCAAGGTTCATTCATTATTGACGAATTGACAGAATTGGTGGAAGAAGCAGTATTGCTTGAATTTGACCGAATTACGGAAAGAGGAGGCGTATTAGGTGCGATGGAAACGATGTATCAACGTTCTAAGATTCAAGAAGAATCATTGTATTATGAAACGTTGAAACACACTGGTGAATTTCCAATTATTGGGGTGAACACTTTCTTGAGTTCTAAAGGTTCTCCAACAGTTGAGCCGAAAGAAGTGATTCGCGCAACAGAGGAAGAAAAACAATACCAAATTTCGATGTTGTCAGCCCTACAAAGTGGAAACAAAGATTTGACTTTAAGTAATATTGAAAAAGTGCAAGAAGCGGCAGTTCAAAATAAAAACATGTTTGAACAATTGATGGAAACTTGTAAAACTGCTTCATTGGGTCAGATCACACAAGCTTTGTTTGAGGTCGGTGGACAATATCGAAGAAATATGTAGAAAACGGATTTCCCGCCGACACTGAGCCTGTCGAAGTGTGGCGGGAAGTACAGATACAATATGTAATGAGGGATTCAAAAATATTTATCCAATTAAAAAAAATCCCAAAGGCGCAAGTCTATTTTGGGATTTTTTTCTTTTTGTTTGTCGCATTGATGGAATTTGTTGAAATCAAAAACAATAAATTTTGGACGAATGATTTTGAAGTTTATTTCGGTGCAACCAAAGATTATTTTTTGGGAAATAATCCTTACATAAAAAACTATGGGTTGGACACAGGCTTGTTTAAGTATCCACCAACAACCTTGTATTTCTTTGGTTTGGCAATATTAATGAAATACTTTTTTGCGCAAATTATTCATATTCTTATTCTTGCCATTTCATTTTTGATTTCTATTTTCCTTTTGAAGAAGGTGATTTTCATTGTGTCAGAAATGTCTCAAAAATCAACTTTCGGAATTTACTTTTTAGGATTCGTTTTCATTGTGATTCACATTGCGCGGGAATTTCACATGGGAAATGTAAATTTGATTTTGTTGGGACTTTTTTCACTTGGATTGTGGTATTTGAAGCAGCAAAAGCAATTGCATGTGGCGATTTTTTGGAGCATTATGGTTGTTTTGAAACCCATAGTGATTTTGGCATTTATTCCCTTGTTTTTCTTTAAACAATGGAAGACCATGTTGTATATGGTTTTGTTAGGGTTGATTTTTCTTGTCATACCAATTGCGTTTAGCGGATGGAATGGAAATGTTCTCCTGTGGAAAGATTGGTTTGCATCTGTCGCCAAACATGGTGAATATTTGTCGAGCGAAAATTCTTTGACTTATTTGACGGAATATTATTTCAAAATCAAATCAGCTTGGATTCCATCATTGATTGGGGGGATTGTGCTTGTAGGTTTGATGTTGTTTGCCATTTTTAAAGGAAAAAAATCAAATAGAGATATCTTGTTATGGTCAATTGTTTTGTTGGCATTTACACCTAATTTCTTTGTTACTGATACGGAACATTTTGTTTTGACTTTGCCGCTACTATTGCTTTTGGTATTTGAGTTGACTCAAACTAAAAAGATAATTTATTGGATAATATTTATACTTTTGGTCATTCCTTTTTCTTTGAATTCAAATGATATTTTAGGAAGAAATATCTCAGATTTCATTGATAAAATTGGTTTAATGGGAATTTCAAATATTGGTTTTATATGTTTATTTCTCGTTCTTTATTTTAAACAAATCCCTCAAAAAGAAGTCCATGATCACAGTAATTGACTTCATGTAAAAAATCACATTAATGAAAATCTCTTTATTTATCTCCATTTTCACAGTTGTTTCAATTCAATTTTCAAAAGCACAATCTCCAATTATTCCCACACCAGTAACGCACGTATTTGTCGATGGAAAAATTGAGTTAAGTGAAAAATTATCGATTAATACCACCAATTTACCAATAAAATTGAAAGAGTATTTGGTCGGAGAATTGGAAAATACTTATGCTCTTTCTGCAGAAATCGACACCTTAGCAGGGATGTTGGAATTTAAAAAAATCGCCAATACGCCTAAAGATTTTTATTCAATCAATGTTGCTGAAAAAATCACGATTACATATAGTTCTGAGGCCAGTTGCTTCTATGCATTGAATTCATTTTTGCAGTTATTGCAATTTGAGGAAGATCATTTTGTGATTCGAAAATCATTTGTGCAGGATTTTCCAAATTTTCAATGGCGTGGTTTACATTTGGATGTGAGTCGTCATTTTTTCGGCGTTGATGAGGTAAAACGTTACATTGATTTAATGTCACTTTACAAGTTCAACGTTTTACATTGGCATTTGACCGACGACCAAGGTTGGAGAATTGAAATCAAAAAGTATCCAAAATTGACTGAAATAGGTGGTTTTAGAGACAGCACTTTGATTGGCCATTACAACGATTTTCCGCACAAATTTGAAAAAAAGAAAGTAGGAGGATTTTACACGCAAGACGAAATAAAAGAGATTGTTCAATATGCCCAAGATCGATTTATTACAGTCGTTCCAGAAATAGAAATGCCAGGACATGCACGAGCAGCTTTGGCGGCATATCCAGAATATTCGTGCACAGGAAAGCAATTGCCTGTAGCTTCAGAATGGGGTGTTTTTGATGATATTTTCTGCTCAAAACCTGAGACGATTGATTTTTTAAAAAATATTTTGGAAGAAGTTTTGACCTTGTTTCCTTCTGAATACATTCATATTGGAGGTGATGAAGCGCCCAAAACCAATTGGAAAAGTTGTCCAAAATGTCAAAAAAACATGCTTGAAAATCATTTGAAGGACGAACACCAACTTCAAAGTTTTTTCATTCAGCAAATCGACAATTATTTGACTTCGAAGGGAAGAAAAATGATTGGATGGGATGAGATCTTGGAAGGTGGACTTTCTACAAATGCTGCTGTCATGTCGTGGAGAGGAGAAGCTGGCGGAATTGAAGCCGCAAAATTAAATCATTATGTGGTAATGACTCCAACTGAATTTTGCTATTTTGATTATTATCAAAGCAGTCATCCTGCTGAGCCAGTTGCAATCGGTGGTTTTTTGCCTTTAGAAAAAGTTTATCAATTTAATCCAATACCAACTTCACTTTCAAACGAAGAGAAAAGTTACATTTTGGGCGGTCAAGCCAACTTATGGACAGAGTATATTTCAGATATTGAAGAAGTTGAATATATGATGTATCCCCGAGCTTTGGCGATGTCACAAGCGCTTTGGTGCAAAGAAAAACCAACTTTTGAAGCCTTCGAGAAAACATTGATTGATTATCAAATTGGATTCTTAAAAAAACATGGAGTGATTTTTTCTCCCGCATTGTTTTATCCTGAAATGGAAATATTTCCAGCAGCAAAAGGATTGAAAATTCATTTTAAGGGAACTACTGGAAATGATAAGTTTAATGTTTTGCAGACAATTGATGACAAAGAGACAGTAGAAGATAGAATTTTAGGAATCAGCGATACTCTGTTTTTTGAAAGGAGTATTATTCCGAAAAATGTGCATTTTGAAATTTCACCAGATGAAACTTATGAATTTGAGCACACACCATTTGATTTGAAAATCCATTCATCCATTGGTTTGCCAGTTAAGTTTTTGACACAACCCAATTCAAAATACAGTAATCACGGTGGATTGGCCTTGGTCGATGGAATCAAAGGACATCGACCATGGAAAGGAAATGAGTGGCTGGGATTTGATGTCGATACTATTTCTTGGATTGTTGATTTGAAGAAAAACGCACTTATCGAAAGCTTTGATTTAGGATTTTTGGACGCTCAAGGTTCATGGATTTATTTACCTAAATCAATTCAGATATTTGTATCAAATGATCAAAAAAAGTGGATGGCTTTGCCTAAACAAATTCCAACAGAGAATTTTCATCAGGAAATAAAGAAAACAGGGAAATTTGTCAAGGTAGTCATTATTTCAAACGACAAAATTGCACTAGGCTTTCCAGGAGAAGGTTATCATCCTTGGACGTTTGTTGACGAGCTAGAAATAAAATTCAAATAGTTTTCAAAAAAGATCAAAATAGATAGTTTAAAATGAAATAAATACTAAATTAGTAACGCGTTATTTAAAAGTCTAAATTTCTTGCTGCTGATGATTTATTTACGTTTCTCTTTACTGTTTTTTGCGTTAACAATTTTTCCCTTTGTTTTTGGACAAGGAGGAAAAAAGATGGAGGCTTTAAAAAAAATTAATTCTGTATCTCAAGCTGAATTATATATTCAACATCATGGTCCAACTTCGGCTCGGATTGGGAATTTTAGTCGCATTATTGATTCAACTGAATATAAGGAAATTGAAGCAAATTATAAAGTTGGTGATATATTTTATTACAAAAAAGCTACCATTAAAATACTAGGAAATGCGGTCGAGCCATTATCTAGATGTCAATACATTGTGCTGGATGGAAATAAAATGGACAAATCAAAAATCGATTCACTTAGAGGTGAAATCATTACCAAATTTAATGCAGGAATGCCTTTTAAAAATTTAGCCAATCAATTTTCTATGGAGTTAAAACCAAATGGTGGTGATTCGGGTTGGTTTCATAAAAGCAGAATGGGTGAAGGTTTTTGCAAAGATTTGACCTACAAGAAAATTGGAGATATTTTCCTTTTTGATAATATTGAAAAAAATAAATTTTACATTGTTTTAAAAACGCACGCGGAACTCTACGCCGATAGTTGGGTGTTCGTTGCCATGTAATTTGAATTCTAAATAGGAATGCCATTATGTCATAAAAAAAGGTATGGCAAAGAATTTGTAAATCTGAATTGATTCATTAATTTTATCCTTTGAAATTAGGATATTTAAAAAAATACAAATTATGGCATTAGAAATTACAGATGCAAACTTTGAGGAGCTTGTATTAAAAGCAGACAAACCAGTAGTAGTAGATTTTTGGGCAGAATGGTGTGGACCATGTCGTATGATAGGACCAGTGATCGAAGAAATGTCAACTGAATATGATGGAAAAGCAATTATTGGAAAAGTAAATGTTGACCAAAACCCAGGTGTTTCAGCTCAATTTGGAGTAAGAAACATTCCAACAATTATCTTTGTAAAAGGAGGTGAAGTTGTTGACAAATCAGTTGGTGCAGTTCCAAAAGCGCAATTGACAGCAAAATTGGATGCATTGATTTAATTATCATCTAAAATATTTAGAACGGCTTTGGAAACAAGGCCGTTTTTTTGTGCTCAAAAATAACAGTTTTGCAATCGAAATTTTCAGTGAATTAAGCTTATATTTGCCGAAAAATAAAGAAAATGAAGACATTTTTTGACAGGTTAAAAATATACGCCATCGGCTTTGGAATCGGAATGGTTTTTGTTTTTTTCTTTTTCCAAAACAGAGGTTGTAGTTGGTTACCTGACAATAGAGTTAAAAACTCGATTTTAGACAGGGTGATTGTTGTCCATTCAGAAGTGGAAACACAACTCAAACAAAAAGGGATTAATCATGATGAAATCATCGCTTTACTGAATGATGGCGATGTTGATTTTTCTAAAAGTAAAAAAGATGGTCTTTTTAAAATTTACTTGGTTTCAAATGACGATGTCAAGTTATACTTTACGCTGCCTAACGAAAGTTTCATTTCTGAAGTTCGATTGGCAAACGTGGGAGTAAATAGTGTTAAAAATTCAATCAAAGGAACAGGAAGATTAATTCATTTCCCTAAAGACAACGAATTGGTTTTTGCAGACACATCCAAATTAGTAAGTTGTCAGCAACAAGCATTTGGGATGATTGAAAATCGAAAAATATTGAAAAGTTTGAAAAAAAATGGAATCATAGATTTCGAAAAATCAGATTTGAATGTGAAGCCGAAGGCAATGCAATATTTGTTTTTCAATGATGCAAAAGGAAGGAAAATTGGTGCTTCTGCGGTTTGGTACAAAAACAAAATCAGCATAGATCATTTTGATTTACCTTTTGAAACTGATTGCCAATAGAAATTAGTTGAATTTTGTTAATAAAACATAACAGAAGAATAGACTTCTTTCAGTTCTTTTTTTAATTTTGAACAATGGAATTTTCTGCAGAACAAATCGCTGGAATATTATCGGGAGATATTGAAGGCAATGCTGATACAAAAGTGAATAATCTTTCGAAAATTGAAGAGGGTACTTCTGGTACTTTGTCTTTTCTTTCGAATCCAAAATATGAAGAATATATTTACAAAACAGGCGCAAGTATTTGCATTGTAAATAAATCTTTCATCCCGAGTAAACCTTTGCCAGAAACCTTGACTTTGATTAAAGTTGACGATGCATATTCATGTTTTGCGAAACTGTTGGAATTTTACGATTCGATGAGACAAAAAACCGCAAAAATTGAGCAACCATCTCATATTTCTGAAACAGCAAAACTTGGAGAAAACATTTACCTCGGAGCGTTTGCTTATCTTGGTGAGAATGTGGTTATCGGTAATAATGTGAAGATTTATCCAAATGTTTACATTGGTGACAATGCCAAAATTGGTGACAATACGACTTTGTTTCCTGGTGCGATGGTTTACCACGAATGTGTAATTGGTCAAAATTGTATCATTCATGCAGGTGCTGTAATCGGAGCTGATGGATTTGGTTTTGCACCTGACGAAAATGGAGAATACCAAAAAGTTCCTCAAATTGGAAATGTCATTTTGGAAGATTTTGTTGAAATTGGTTCAAATACAACGATTGACAGAGCAACGTTGGGCTCAACAATTTTGAGAAGAGGCGTGAAAATTGACAATTTAGTTCAAATTGCGCACAACGTGGAAATTGGAAAAAATACAGCATTGGCTGCACAAGTTGGTGTTGCTGGTTCCGCTAAAATTGGTGAGAATGTGCAAGTTGGCGGACAAGCAGGAATTTCAGGTCATTTGCACATTGCAGATGGAACTAGAATTGTGGCTCAATCGGGAATACCAAGTACCGTTAAAAAAGCAGATACATTAATGGGTTCTCCCGGGATTCCATTAGAAGATTTCAAAAAATCCTATTTTGGATTTAGAAAATTACCATTCATTTTGACAAAGTTGAATGAATTGGATCAAAAGTTAAAAGCACTTACAAAAGATTAAAAATATAGAATGGCTGATAAGCAAAAGACCCTCAAAGATGTTGTGAAACTCACAGGAATTGGACTTCACACAGGAGAAAAAGTAAATATGGAAATTTGTCCTGCTCCCGATAATCATGGCTATAAATTTCAGCGTGTAGATTTGGAAGGCGAACCAATTATCAAAGCAGATGTAGATTTAGTCGTTGCTACAGATAGAGGAACAACTTTAGAGCAGAATGGTGCAAGGGTTTACACAACTGAGCATGTTTTGGCAGCGCTTTACGGAATGGAAATCGACAATGCTTTAATCAAAATTGATGGTCCAGAAATTCCGATAATGGATGGAAGTTCTTGGGTATTCATTCAAGCGATTGAAAAAGTTGGATTACAAGAACAAGAATCTGAAAGAAATTATTTCGAGCTTACAGAAAATGTTCCTTGGGAAGATGCTGAAAAAGGAATTGAATTTTTAGCAGTTCCCGATTCAAATTACCGAATCACTGTGATGGTTGATTACAATTCGCCAGTTTTGGGTACACAGCACGCAAGCATGTATCATATTGGAGAATTTAAAGAAAATATTTCACGATGCAGAACTTTTGTATTCTTGAGAGAATTAGAATTTTTAGCTAAAAACAATTTAATCAAAGGTGGAGATTTAGACAATGCCATCGTGTTGGTTGATAGGGCTGATATTCCTCAGGAAGAATTAGATCGTTTGGCTAAATTACTTGGAAAAGAAGAATTAAAAATCCAATTCGATGGAATTGGTGTTTTGAATAGTTCTAAACTTCAATATGAAAATGAGCCTGCAAGACATAAATTATTGGATATTGTAGGTGATTTAGCTTTGATAGGAAGACCTTTGAAAGCGCATATTTTGGGCGCACGACCAGGTCATTCAGGAAATGTTCGTTTTGCGAAAGTATTGAAAGAACAAATCAAAAAGCAAGAAGGTGCTGGAAAAACGTTTGATTTAACAAAAGAACCGCTTTACAACATCAATGATATTGAAAAATTATTGCCACACAGATATCCATTTTTGTTGGTTGATAAAGTGATGGAAATTACGGAAGATTCGATTGTTGGTGTGAAAAATGTTACCATGAACGAACCAATGTTTCAAGGGCATTTCCCAGGGAATCCAGTTTTTCCGGGTGTTTTACAAATTGAAGCAACAGCGCAAGTTGGTGGAATTTTCGCTTTGAGTAAAGTAGATGAGCCAGAATTGTATTCAACCTATTTTATGAAAATTGACAATGTTAAATTCAAACAAAAAGTATTGCCAGGTGATACTTTGGTTTTTGATTTAAAGTTAATTACACCGATGAGAAGAGGTTTAGTGCATATGGCTGGGAAAGCGTATGTGAATGGAAAATTGGTTATGGAAGCTGAAATGCTTGCACAAGTTATCAAAGACAGAGTATAGATGATTAGTCCTTTATCAAATATTTCTTCAGATGCAAAATTGGGAGAAAATGTAGTTGTAGATTCTTTTTCTACGATTTTCGAAGATGTAATTATTGGTGATGGAACGCGAATTCATCCCAATGTGACTATCTATCCAGGCACTCGAATTGGAAAGAATTGCGAAATTTTTCCAGGCGCTGTGATTGGTGTAATTCCTCAAGATTTGAAGTTTGATGGAGAATACACTACGGTTGAAATTGGAGACAACACTAAAATCAGAGAATGTGTGACAATTCACAGAGGAACTTCTGATAAAATGAAAACTTCAATCGGTAAAAACTGCTTGTTAATGACTTACGTTCATATTGCACATGATTGTCAGATTGGAAATAATGTGATTTTAGCAAGTTATGTTGGACTTTCAGGACACGTTACCATTGATGATTATGCCATTTTAGAAGGAAAAGTGGCAGCGCAACAATTTGTAAGAATCGGCGCGCATAGTTTTATCGGTGGCGCTTCTTTGGTGAGAAAAAATGTTCCACCTTACATTAAGGCTGCGAGAGAACCTTTGACATTTGCTGGAGTAAATTCTGTTGGATTGAGAAGACGTGGATTGACTGATTCTGACGTTCGTGAGATTGAAGACATTTATCGAATTATTTACGTTCAAAACAACAACATTTCGAAAGGAGTGGAGTTGGTGAAAGAAACAATGCCTGACACAGTTATTCGCAAAGAAATACTAGATTTCATTGAAGGTTCTGACAAAGGAATTATCAGAGGAATGATCTAAAAATAAATTGATTACAAAGTAAATTTGAAATTGGAGTGAATTCAGTTTCAAATTTTTTGTTTGTAATCGTCAATAATTTTAAAATGCACAGAGGAGAAATTATAGAATTGGAAATCACTGGATTTGCTTTTGGTGGAAATGGTATTGCCAAAATCCCAACGGAGGAAGGCGATTATGTTGTTTTTGTTGAAAATGCATTTCCTGGGCAAATTGTGAAAGCGAAAGTCGAAAAGAAGAAAAAACGCTACGCAGAATGCAAGTTGATTGATGTCATCAAAAGATCTCCACTGGAAGTGACTTCTGATTTTCAAGAAATCTCAGGTGCACCATATATTTTTGTACCGATTAAAGTACAGGAAGAATGGAAAAAAACAACCACGTTGGATTTATACAAAAGAATCGCTGATATTCAAGAAATTGATTCAGTTTTCGATACATTTGTTTCATCGCCATTGGACTACAATTACCGCAATAAAATGGAATACAGCTTTTCCAGCATCGAACACGATGTGATTTCTGGAGAAGAAAAAGATGGTGCTTTCGCTTTGGGATTTAAACGAAGAGGAACTTGGTGGAAAGTTGAAAATTTGAACAAAGAAAGCGGTTTATTCGATGCACAATGGGAGAATTTACTGATTGAAGTGAGAGATTTCTTGAAGGCAACAGATTTACCAGCTTGGCATCCACCACAAAAGACAGGATTTTTCAGACACATTGTTGTTAGAAAATCTTTTTTTCAAGATCAATTGTTGATCAATTTAGTGACATCATCAGAAGGCGTCAAGCAATTTGATGTCAATGCTTTTTCTCAATTTCTACAAGATAAACTAGGCAAACGATTGGCTGGTTTTCAGCATACGGTAAATGACAATGTTGCTGATCGAGCGAAAATCGAAAATGGCAACAACCAACTCGTTTTCGGCGAAGAAAAAGTGATTGAACAATTGCTAGGATTACAATTTGAAATCAGCATGGAAAGCTTTTTTCAGACGAATCCGAAAAGTGCAGAGTTATTGTACAACAAGGCCTTGGATTACGTTTTCGAAGAAAATCCATTGGATGGAAAAGTGGTGATGGATTTATTTTGTGGAACAGGAACAATCGGTCAGATTTTGTCGCAACGCGCGAAGAACGTCAAAATTATTGGCGTTGATATCGTGGAAGAAGCGATTGTTGATGCGAAGAAAAACGCGCGCAGAAATGGCATTGAAGGCATTCAATTTTATGCGGCAGATGTTGGAAAATTTTTGTTCGAATATCCGCAATATGAAGGTAAAATTGGAACCATCGTTTTAGATCCACCGAGGTCTGGAATTGCGCCTAAAACCTTGAGAAAAGTGATGCGTTTGGGCGCTGATAGAATCGTTTACATTTCTTGTAATCCAGCAACGCAAGCCCGAGACACAGAGCAATTGCAGTTGGCAGGATATAAATTAGAGAAATTGTCTTTTGTCGATCAATTTCCGCATACAAGTCATATTGAAGCAATTGCAAAATTTGTAAAAACAGATAAATTCAATGTCGATTTAATTTGAGATTGATATTTTTTGTACATTTAGCAAAACTAAATTTCATGTTCAAATATCTTTTCTTTCTAGCTTTTTTGTTTTGTACACTTTCGGCTGAAAGTCAAGACACCTTGGTTTTGAATCGTCCAATGGCACGAAACACTGTTTATCTGGAGGTTTTTGGGCAAGGATTGTTTAATTCACTTTCTTACGATCGCATTTTGTTTCCCGAGTTTAGAGTAAAGCACAGCGCGACCATCGGATTGACTTTCATTCCACCAATCAGTTACATGCAAGTGGTGGCGGTTCCAGTTTCGTACAATTTTATTTTTGGTCAAAGAAATCATCATTTGGAATTGGGTTTGGGTTTTACTCCGATGATTTTCAAGGAAATTGGCATTCAATCAAGTTTTTATGTGGAGGATCAACAAGGCAATCAAGTGCTGAAAAATGAAAAATTTGACAACGTCAATTTGTTTTTCTATCTGACACCTAAAATTGGTTATCGTTTTCAAAAACCTGAAGGAGGATTTTTCTTTCGCGCAACGCTAACTCCTCCCGTTGCAGGAATAAATATTTGGAATTACAGTTCGACAAGTTCTTATCAACGAGCGCCGTACAATGAATTTTTCACTAATGCTGCATTTTTCGGTAGCCGCATTTATCCTTGGGCTGGTCTCAGTTTTGGGTATACTTTTGACTAAAAATCCAAGGTCATTTGCGTAGTAATTTCTTCTGCTTCCTGCTGAAATCCTGAGATTTGAAATCCGATCAATCTAATCGGTTTTGAAAGTGGCAACACTTGTTCCATCAATAATTTCCCTGTTTCTTCCACTGAATTTTTTGAAATGAAACGATTGTTTTTGGTTGTCGAACGCGTGATTTGCGTGAAATCGTTGTACTTTAATTTGATGCTTAAGGTTTTTCCACTTTGACCAAATTTCTGGTATCTTGTCCAAAGTCGTTCTAGAATAAGGTCTGCCTGCATTCTAAATTTTGTTGAGTCAAAAATGTCTAACTCAAAGGTGCTTTCCACCGCGATGCTTTTTCTTTCGCGTTCTGATTCCACATTTCTGTTGTCGATTCCTCGCGCGATGTTGTAGAAGTATTTTCCTGATTTGCCAAAATGATCGATTAAAAATTCAAGACTGAAATTTCTCAACGTTTTGCCATTCGTGATTCCCAATTCGTGCATTTTCAAAGCTGTCACTTTGCCGACACCGAAAAAACGTTCGATCGGAAGCGTATTGATAAAATTGATTCCTTCCTTTGGACGAATGATGTAAAGTCCATCTGGTTTGTCTTGATCTGACGCCATTTTCGCCAAAAACTTGTTGTAGGAAACGCCAGCCGAAGCAATCAAATTTAGCTCGTTTCTGATGTCATTTTTGATGGATTGCGCGATGAACGTGGCAGAATTTAAATCAATTTTATTGAAAGTCACATCCAAAAAGGCTTCGTCGAGCGAAAGTGGCTCAATCTCGTCGGTGTAACGAGAGAAAATCTCATGAATGGAGTTTGAAATTTCTTTGTAGCGCTCAAATCGCGGTCTCACAAAAATCAATTGCGGACATTTTTTCGCCGCAATCTTGGAACTCATCGCCGATTTCACCCCAAATTTCCGCGCTTCATAACTTGCCGCTGCGATAACACCGCGTTCCGCATTTCCGCCGACGGCAACTGGTTTCCCGCGCAAATCAGGATTATCCAATTGCTCCACGGAAGCAAAAAAAGCGTCCATGTCAATGTGAATAATTTTGCGGAGTTCCATGAATCAAAAGTAAGGATTATTGGTGTGATAAAGGTTGGAATTTTTAAAATTGCATGATGGTTGCTTGCAGTGTTTTTGCGGTTGTAAGTGTTTCTAACGGATAAAATCACTTAGGTGGAAAGTGTATTTTTGGGATCTATTTTTTTGTTCACTCAGAAGACAAAAGAAATTTAAAGTTCTTTTTACGATAGTTTTAATATATCACCGCTTACAATTTTTGTCTGCTAATCAATTTTAATTGTTTGCCAATAGTGTCTAACAAACCATTTGAAAATGTATCGCCGTTCAATTTCCAAAACATCAAGCCACCTAATTTTTTGTCAATGGCATATTGCGTTTTTAGCGCTACTGAAGCTTTGTCATCAAACGTTACAAAGATTTTTTGTTCTAAATTGTATAAATACGGTGCTTTGGCAATACTGTCCCAATAGTAATTAAAACCTTCTTTTTCAGTGTAATTTTCAATTAACTGATTATAATTGACATTTGATTTAAATTTACCTGGCTGACCTAAACCATTGTTTAAACTGTCAACATTTTGCACAACAAATGAATAAAATGCAGCACCTATTACTATCTTATTCAAGGGCACTCCTAAACTATCCAAATAGTTAACGGATTTATCTATACTTTCGGATTGATAGGGAGAAGAGAATAATGCTGTGTGGTGGCCCGTATGACCACTTTTATCGGAAGGTAAACCGTAAGTCATTAAATTCACAAAGTCAACTAAGGGCATTACATTTTTCCAATCAATAGATAAATCAATAAATTCTTTAAATGAATTTGCATCGAAACTGATTTCTGATTTTTTTGGCAGGCTTCTCTTCAGTTCTTGTAAAAGTGCTGTAAAATTTTGTTTGTCGTTTGGAGATGCCTTGTGGTTTTTATATCCACCGATTACAGGACTTTCCCAATCAATATCAATACCGTCTGCATGATATTCTGCTAACATTTCTTTCACAGAAATTGCAAATTCTTTCCGACCTGCGTCAGTTGAAAAAACATCTGAACAAGTTTCACATCCGCCCCAACCACCTATAGAAACGAGTACTTTTAACTGCGGATATGTTTTCTTTAATTCAATACAACGTTTTAATGTGTTTTTGCTATCCTCATTTTTGAAGCCAATTTTATTTCCTTGAAGATAAGTAAAACAGTAAATGAGATGTGTTAATTTTTCATACTCGAACTTCTCAACCTCTTTTATATCCCCGCGATAAAAACCAACAACTCGAAATGAATTTGTCTTATTTGAATGTTTTCGTACCTGTGTTTGAGAATTACAATTAAAAGTAATTATCAACAGCAAAATTAGAACTGATTTAATTTTCATTTGTCTATGCGAGTTTCTTTATTGTATTATCTCGTTGGCTTAGCGGATGTGATTTTCCATGCACAAAAATGTACTAAAAAAAGCAAACAACTTACCGAAAAATTAGCTTAGAACTATAGCAAATGTTAGAAATAGGCGTTTTATTGATAGAATTCATCGTCTTCTTTTTGATAACCTTCATAATAATATGATTGTTCAATTCCTTTAAAGATGACTTCTCTGTTGTCAATTTCGTTCGTTAAGTTTTGACTAAGCAAAGTTCTTAATTCCAAATCGTTGATTGGACTTCTTTCCATTGCTTGCAGGTAAAGTGTTTTATCTACAAATTGCCAGTTTACTAATTTTTTTAGTCTGGTTTTTAAAATCATATCGAGCCAAATTCTCATTGTTCTTCCATTTCCTTCCAGAAAAGGATGGGCAATATTCATTTCAGTATATTTCGCAATAATTTCTTCGAAACTAGTTTCTGGCATTTGCTCGATTTTTACTAATATTTCGTTTAAGTACAATGCATTTGCAAATCGAAAACCGCCTTTTGAAATGTTTAGCGTTCTAATTTTTCCAGCAAAATCATACAATCCATCAAATAAATAATGATGAATTTCCTGTAAACCCTTTGTTGTTCCAATTTCGATTTTTTCAATATCATTGGAATCAAACAAACGATAAGCATTTTCTAAACTTTCTTTATCAATATTCTTCATTTAAAATCAGATTTTTAATTTATCTGTTTATTGTCAAAAATACTTCAAAAGTTTCTCATTTACACATAAAGTAATCACTTTTTAGTCAATTATTCTTGGAATAAATCTGGATTATAATACTGACAAAAATTTAAGAAATGGTTTTATTTTAAAAGAATGTTTTATTGAGGAGACAGCTAGCGCCCAAAATCTATTCACTTGGTCAGGAAGAGACTGGATATTTGGATTTTCGATTTAAAAGTACTGCCAATAAATGTGACAAAGGTTGAAATTTTCAAAATTGCATCTTGGCTGCTTGAGGTGTTTTTGGGGTTGTAAGTGATTCTAACGGATAAAATCACTTATTTGGAAGGTGAATTCTCTCGATAAATTATTTTTTAATGAAAATGACCTATAATTTCAGTATTTGTAAAATCCCATCGCCATTTTCAATCTTCCTAATACGGATAAAAGAAAATACTCGATTGGATTAAGTCCCAAGTATCAACTATTGAATTTCCTGACAAGACCTCTCTGCGAATAACTCCCACAGAATCGGCATAGTACAAGTACATGCTATTTGGAAAAAAACTTCCTTGTTGCACCTGCATTTTTGAGACATGATGATATTCTTGAGAGCCAACGATTAGTGTGTCTATTTTTTCGATCAAGCTCAGTCCTCCGCTGGTTTCTCCCAATCCTAAATTGGTTGCGTAAACCCAACCATCATTTGTCCAATCTCTTGTGATAATTGCACCCAAAGCGCTCTCTGTGTAATTGTTGAGCAAAGTAGAATGGTAATTGAATAAGAAAGTTTCATCTTTTAGACTTGTTGGAGTAACAAAAACCTCCTGTCTCGATATCGAAATCAAGGTTACTGTGTCTAGCTGGTTTCCGTTGGAGTAGATCCAATAAGAATTTGTATCAAAAAGTAAAGGAATTAAGGTAGCACTGATGGGCGTAAAAATAGCTTGAACAGAATTCACAGGAATTGTTTGTTCTTTCTTACAAGAACAAAGAATTAGAGAGATAAAGAAAATATGGAGGTTTTTTATCATGGTAGTTTAACGAAGTTTGTTGTCAAATGTTTTGTCATGTTATTGCCTGAAGATCTATTATGTTCCTGCTATAGACGAAAAAAATAACCTCAAATCGTCTGCAAAATCTGCCCCAATCGGATCAACTCATTTTTCACTTGATTCATCCCAATAAGTCCACCGGACATTCCTGAGCTTTCTTGTCTCACTGCCAATTTTATTTCATCACAATCACTTGAACCACCAGTAACAATCGTGAATTTGAAATATTTTACAAACGCACCAAAAAGGATGCGCATTACTCTGTTTCCCTTTGTATACACCGCATGACCAATTTGTCCTTCTTTCATAGTATAGCCAGAAGACACTAGCAATTGATCTATTTTTTTATCCAATTCATCTTTTGAAATTCCCGAATAAACGTGAACAAAATTTGATTTAGTAGTGACATCGTTTTTAATAAAATAACCCATTTTGAATCGTTTTCATGTTTGTCCGATAAAAATAGAATAAATAATGCAAAAAGCAATAATTCAAAATTGTTCAGAAGGATCTAAATAGGGCGGAACAAAAAAAAGTTTTAAAGATAAGCTTGATTCCGCAATTTAATCTGCAAAAACAATTCATAATTAAAACTCCTCGTTCTATCGAAAATGGTAAAACTATCCAGTACGAAACCAATGAAAAACTGACCGAAAGTGAGCAACTTGACAACGCCTAAACCAACCTCACCCAAAACAAAGCGATCAACGCCAAAAATACCCAGAGGAAATGCCGTCCAAAATAGGGTGGAAGGGTTCTTGAAAGGAATGAGTTGAAACGTATCAAAATCTGCTTCATTCAATCCTAGCATGTAATCTTTTACATCATCCCAAGCAACACTAGGAAAATAGTTTTCATGGAAAATGAAATATGCTTGGGTATCATTTATTCTTTTTTGAGTAGGAGTATTTTGAGTTTGATTCATGAATTTGGGGTGATTGTCTAGATTGTCGATGATGATACTTTCCCTTGGCGAAGTGGCACGAGCTATCGAATATTATCGAAGGCCATTTTTACTTACTGTGTTTCAGCAGATTTTTTATTAATTATTCTTAGTTTGAAATATTCATTTTCATCATATCGACCATTGGAGTCTTGCTTTATTAATATAAATTCTTTCACTTTTAGCAGTTTATTGCCTATGTTGTCTCTATTATCGATTCCGAGTGGATATTTTTCACTTAAAATTATTGTATCACTTTTGATAATATACTCTCCATAATAACAAGTGCCACCTAGAAAAGAAAAGTTTTCCAATTTATAAGTTTTGTTTGCTCTTAAAAAAAGGGTTAGTCCATTTATATCTCCATCATAGTGGGCCTTAAGTATTACTGGACTCGATTCCCTTGTTTCAAATTTATACCAAATCAAAGTTGAAATGACAAAACACATTATAGAAATTGATAAAGGAAAAAAGAATCCAAATTTTCTATTTCTAATTATTTGTATTACAGAAAAAACAGTTATTCCTATCAATAAAAGTTTTAAAAACCAGTTTCCTAGCATTGATAAAACTCCTACTATTACATCTTCTTCGGTTCGTTCAAATGCTTTTATTTCTGGATCTAAAATAGAATATGAGAATACTAACGCCAAAATGGTTAATATGGTAATAATAATTTTACTTTGGTTCATCGCTTTTTAGTGTGATACCAGGGGCTTTACTTAGTTAAAATTCGCCTGTTGGACTAATTATTTTTCTAAAACTTTATTCTTGCTATTATAGAACTCAGACAGTTTTATATTCATTAAACTAACTACTTTTTTAGCACTTTTTTCAATTGGCAATGAATCGAAAGTCCTTACATAATAAGGGAATGGATTACTTAGTTGTATGAATTTGTCACTTTTAATGATCAATGCTCCAAAACCCATATTTGATCCGCCATAATAATTACTTACCCGCTTTAGACTCATATTTGCATTCGGTTCGTAACTGTAATGAGATAAGTATTTTGCTGTATCTTGTTCTATTGTTCCAAATTCTGCTGTAAAAATAGCTTTATTGTTAAATTTTATAGTCGTATCAGCAAACAAACTATCATTAAGAAATACTACTTTGTCTATTTGGTCATCAATCACATTTGTGGAATAGTCGCTTAAAAAAAAGTAAGTTGGACAAAAGTCAAAATTTGTCCTAAAAGCCTTTACAATACTCAAATTATAAGCAGCCTGTTTTTTTTCAAGAAGATTTGCTTTTTCGTAATTTCCATGTTTTCGTAATGCTTCAATTGAGTTTTTTTTGGTCTGTAATCGAACTAGTAATACACCTCCTTTTAACTGATTTATTTGTCCCTCCGCCAAAGCATCCATTCGTTTCCGATAACTAATCTTCTTTTCTTTTGGAAGTGTCTCTTGTGAAGGTGCAGGTGTAGAAAATAGCAATAATGCGATTAAAATTTTTTTCATTTTTTACTTTAATAATTAGTTCTAATTTATGTAGATTAATCAATAACTGGCAAAATTACAACCAATTAAGACCGTAATTTACCATATTATAAGTTATATCTCCAAATATATCAATTATCTACGAAAACACAAATCTTTAAAAAACGAATATTTTAAACTATTAATAGCTTCAAGTTGATAGTATACATGTTTTGATGCCTTTTTGCATCAATGTGTAAATAAATTAAGTTTTTCTTCTACAATATTCAAGTGCAATAAACACATTTTAAACTTTTTCCTTCTAAGAATATACCATTTTTATTAAAAATCACCTTAATGGAATCGTATATTCTCGAAGAATTATCTTCTACGTTCTCGATATAGTAAGATGAGTAAAAATCATATTTATTTTTGTTATTTTGTTTAAACAATATTAATAATGGTTGACTATCTGTTCTCATTTGAAAAGTATTCCCTCCACTTAATATTATATAGTTTTCAGATTCACGTTCAATTAAATAGATATTTGTTAAACTGAAATTTTGCGTATAATCGCGATAGCTTTTTAAAACCAATGAATCAATAATGTAATTTATATTATTGAAAATTATATAATCTCTATTTACCGTGTCAGTCGGTACAAAAAATTCTTCTTTTCTAATGAATGTAATAATTGAAAAATCATCAAGTTTAGGAGATGTAATGATTCTACAAGAATCATTATCTAAATAATTAAATTCTAATTGAGTTAATTGATTTAAAAACATTGCTTTTTGTGAAAAACATTGCATAGTATTAAAAAGAAATAAGACTATAAGTAAAAATATTTTCTTCATGATGGTTTACTTTTAGTTTGTAAGTGTTTTTTAGAAAATTTATTGTACCATTCTACTTGCTAGGCGTCCGCAGGCAAATCCTTCTGTGCGTTTCGCCTGTTGTCACCTAATAGTTGCTGTCTGCAGTTTTTATTTTAGTATCTTATATTTATTTTGTTTTCCAAAAGTCGTAATTATAAGTTCTTCATTCTTAAACTCAATTTTATCGTAATAAGGATATAAGTCATTTTGATCTTCGATTGGAATTTTTATCAACTTTTGTTCGCTTGTTTTCAAATTCTCTAGTTTAAAAATTATTTGATCCCTATAAACAGTGTCTACAAATACGATATTATTTGAATTTTTGTCTGTTATTTCAATATCCTTATTGATGTATATAAAATTATCGGTGTTTTTTAGATCAATAAAAATATAACGTGCGAAAGATGATGACCACCAAGTCGTAATACTAACGAATTCGTTGTTAAACCAATCTATTTCAGGTGTTTTTGTTGGTATATTTTCTTTGTCAAAATCTATGATTTTTACTTTTCCTTTCTTGTTTATTTTTAGTGAATAATGAAAAGAGGAATTGATTAAATCTAATTCAATATTATTTTTTTTATATATTTTCTCACTCCAAGTTGAGTCGTTTATTGTTGTAAAAGAATCATTTTTATGAGTTTTAATCTCATTACCTTTCTGTTTGTCATTTTTCAAACTACAACTTAATATTGAATTGAAAATAACCGTAAAGTAAAATAGAAATAGGATTTTATTTGATTTCATATAGTTGTTTGATGTTAATCGTTAAAAGGTACGTAACGTTTTGAAGCAACACGAAGGGTGGGACTTTTACCACTTCCGATAGCATTCGGGATGATTTGAAAAACTAATGATTGATTAGCTCCAAAACCGTGTGCGGAGCACGAAACCCTGCGTATTGCAAATATGCTGTTAAAAGCTATGCTTCTTTCCGCTGTCATACAAATTTCGATTCTCTTGTTAATTTACTTTTGTCTAAGTTCAAGTCATTACAGAACCAGTCAGTCAATACTTTTTCAATTTCACTTCTGTTAAATGACTTTGGGTTTCGTCTTGATTTTAGATAATTTTCTCTTGTCATTTTTTCGGCAACTTGTCCAACGGTTTGCAAGTCAAGTTTGTTTCCGATTTTATTTACCAACCAAAGTCCAGCGATTGAAAAACCAAGTCCTAAAAGTCCGATTTGCCAATTAAAGTAAAGTCCAATTAAAGATGCAATAAATGTAGTTGCCAGTGTTCCTGTAACCCAATAAGGCGGGCGCAAAATGTTAAGTTTAAAACCTAAATGTTTTTCTAATTTCTTAGTTTTTGAACGTCTGCTTTGTCGTGGTAAAAGGACAACAAGAATGGAATCTGGCGAAATTGTTTTTCTGTCAATTTGAAGTGTTGTTGCTATTGCATCACTAAGTTTGTAAAATGCTTGTTGGCTTGTGCAGTCGTCTGAATTTTCAAGCTGGATTTTGTTTACAATGTGGTCGCAAAGTTGGCCAAAGGTCGTAATTTGCACTAACTCATCACCAACAAACTTGATGTCAAATGAATCCTCAACTTTTTCAAGTAAGTCTTCAAGGTCTTCAAAGTCGATATCTTTAAGTTCGTATTCTGCTGTCATAGTATTTCTTGTAACTTCCTCCGACTTCACTTAGTGGTGGCAACTTTAGAGTTAGTTGTAAATATATAGAATTATCCTTTTAGTAAATTCTGGCTTAGAAAAATAAAACCAGCTATTGAGTGAAATCACTTTTGATGGAAGTTTTTTTATTATAAATGTTCATAACAATAAACGTCAAATACGTAACTACAAAAATTGTTAGTGGAATTTGAAAAGCTAAATAGTCAAACATTTCAATTTGAACTTGAGCCAATCTACTTATTATTGGAGATAACATTAATATAAAGCTAATAATTGTCAATGGAATGTTGTTTTTCCATTTGGTTAAATTTATAACGATTCCAACAACACCGAAAATGGCGAATAATTGGTCGATATTTCCGAATTTAAAAGAAGTAAAATGCAACCAACAAATAAATGGAAGGCCAATCATTTGTCCCTTAAGAATTATTAATGAATATGATATTAATGATATTATTCTAAACTTGTTTTTCATTCTTTTTTCTGTTTAGTTTCTTAAGTTAAAGTTGCTAGTAACTTTCCAATACTTGTTAGCGGTTCTGCATTTTGTTTTTTAGTTTATTCAATTCATTTTTTGTAATCCATAATTCGTGTCCAATCGTATCAGTCAAGCTTTTATAACGAGTTAAATCAAAATGTTTTCCGTCTTTTTTGAATTTAGATGGTCCAATAATGGCAAATTTATAAAATTCGTTTTCGTCTCTACTCAAACTTACATTATCAAAATAAATAGTGTCATTTTGTATGTGATATTCGCCTGTAATTTCGGTTACGCCAAAACAAACACTGCGTTCACTAAAAGTAAAGTCATCTTTTAGTTTTAGGGTTGTCATACAGTTTGCAGAACCTTCTCTTTCAGCTACTAAAACATTGTTGCCTTCAAGTTTTTCAAAGTCAATTAGTCCCCAAGGTTTTAAAAAAGTTAATGTTAGCACAATTGTTAAAAGTCCAATATTTATAAGTTGGGTTTTGTCTCTAAACTTTTCTCTAATTAAGATATAAATTTGTCTTATTAACGCTAATCCAAGCCCAAAATAAATAACAACTAAAATTAAAAATACTGGAAAATGAAAGAGTCCGAGTTTTCCTTCCCAATAGTAAGTAGTGTTTACAATGAGAAAGAAAATGATTGTCGTTATTATTAGTCGTTCATTTTTCAATTTTGTGGTTTTTTGCGTTATTTAAAGCTGAAGGCTTAGATGCTGTTATGGGGTGTTTTTTATTTCATTTCTCTTTATGTCAAAATATGTTTCAAAGTCTGTCACGGCATTTCCACTTTTGTCAAAGCGACAAATTATTTTATCTCCTACAATTACTAAAGTGTCCGGAATAAAGTCATTGTCATAAGGTCTGTCTTTAAAAACTATTTTATTGTCGACAAGGCTGTAGTCGCCTTTAAAAGGTTCTTCATCACCAAACATTCCTGATGAAACGACTTCAAATGTATTGTCCGAACGCAGAGTTAAATGAATTGCTGAACGTTCGCCCCATAGAGTTGCTTCCAATATTTTCTTACTTTTAAATAACTCTGAGCTGAATAATTCAGTTACGAATACTGTCCCAATAATTATTATTCCAACTAAAATTCCACGTTTATTTTTTTGAGTAATTGTCAGTATAAAGAAAACTAAAAAAGCCATTCCAAAAAGGCCTAATGGCAACAAACCGAAAATCCAATATTTTTCAAAAAAATAGTCATTTAGAAAGTAAGCAGCTAAAAACAACAGTCCTAAAACAAGTGTTATTTTATTGTATTTGTTTATCTTGTCTGTCATTTTAAAATTCCTTATAACGTTCCGAGCCTAGGCGTTGCCGCCACAATGATGCTAGTTCTTCAAAGCTACAATTTTTCCTTTGCTGCACCAAAACATTTCTATGAAATGATATGGAGGTGGTGCTTGAGGCGATGTTATACGCATTATTTTATTTTTTTGTCAGCTAGTTCAATTGCTCTTTCTAATTTGTTTTCCCTTTTTAACATCAAATAAATGAATATGAAATAAACAGTAAGATGGAAAAAATATGCAATGCTTACTTCCAAGTTTATTTTATTGCATACATCTCTGAGCAACAAAGTTTTTGGGATAAGAGACAAGTCGTCGAAAAAAACACTTTTAGTTGCAAGAAAAATTAATAATAACAAAACTCCTGTTACGATTATTTTAATGCCTTTTAGATTAATCAATATTAAGACAATGAGAATAAATAATAAGATTTCAGTCCAACTAAAATTAAAATCTAATTCCGCACGAATATGATATCTATGTGTGGTTTCAATTAAAAGAGACAATGTAAAAAACAATGCCAATGCAACTTTGACTTTTTTATTGTTTTTTATGATTAATCCTATCCACATATCATTGTTCTTTTTTAGTTCTTCACATCCGGTTATTTGTGGGTTTGGGCTATTTCGAATAACAGCATAACGCCTGGCGAAGGAGCCGATTTTAAAATTAATATTATTTGCGATTCAAAATTGTTTTGTTTGAAATGATTCGTTGTTTCGAAGCGAGATTAAAGGGTTGGTGCCAGACAGCTGTTATAAGCTGCCTATTTTTTTTGTTTAATGAAATAAAAACCTTGGTCTGAATCCATATCGATTTTTATTGTTCCATTATCTTGGATTACACTAGTTATCAAGTCCATTTTAGTGTTGCTATAATTTCGCGAATAACTTATTTTTCGATCATCATTTAGAACCATATTTTTAAAATGCACAATTAGCTCTAAATTGTTCTTTAAATCTTTTTCGCTTTCCCAAAATGCATTGCGAACGACTATAAGTTTTCTATTTTTATCATAAACCTTTTCAAGGTATTTCCCGTTAGAAAATATCCATAAAGTATCTGATGTATTAAGATTTCTATTGTAAACATATATACCGGGTAAATCCTTATTTGTTAATATAATATCCAAGTTAGAACGAATTAAAAAAAGGAATATTAATCCTAAAACAACTGTAATAATTACCCAACTTATTTTCATATATTATTTTTTTGAGAGTGCATCGATACTTGTAGGAGCTCTTAGCGGTAGTTTTTTATTTTTTGAATATGTTTTGAAAAAGCAAAAAACTTCTGCATTATGAAAATTTTATTGAATTATAGGGAAAGATGCTTTTAAACCGAAATATTTATTTAAGGGAGTGTTTTCATTTTCAAAAAGTCCTTGAACAGAATTCCAGTATTCCAAATTTAGATAAACAAACGGCTTTTGTTTTCCATAAATTTCAATTCCTATTCCCAATTTAGGTATTAAATAATATTTTCTGAGAAACAACTCTTCTTTATTGGATGTAACAATTCTATTTGAGTTTAATAAGAATCTATTTTGAATTCCTGCTTCAAGATAGATTCTTGACTCTAAATTGAAGATTATGTGTCTTCGATATGCCAATTCAAAGTCAAAATAGCTTTGATTTGTTCGTTCAGCGATGTCTTTAAAATTGTAATTGTCCCGTGCATATGTTGCATAGATTGGAATGCTATAGAAGTCACTATTAACAAAGTCGTAATACAAACCAAAGGAGTAATTATATCTCATTTCCTTAGATATTTTGTCCGACTTATTCAGCATTAAGACCCGGCTTTGTCCAGTTACTCCAAAATCATCATATTTTGTCAGAAGCTGAGCAAATTGAGTCGATGTCAAAGACAGAAATACAATTGTTAATATTATTCTCATAAAATCACGGCTAATTTATTAGCGTTTTATCCTTTGTTTTCACAAACAAATTTAGCAAAATGACACAATTTTGCAAGTTTTGACAAAAATGATTAGAAAGCAAATAAAAATAAGGTATAAAACCAAGTTGAACTGAGCCCTTTTAGCATGATACTTGATTTTTGACTATGGGCATTTTAAGGTTATAATTGTTTTTTGAAGTCCAATTTGAGCGATGAGTCGTTGCTTCTATTGATTTATTTACAAGGTTTTTTTTAGAAGAATCAACAACTCTTTAGCCAGTATTTTTAAATTAGACATACTTTTCCCGTTTTGATTTTGCCAAAGCGTTTGCTAAAGATATTTGTTATTTTTTTTCTAGTTTTTTCGCTTTCTCCATCACTTGTTCAAAACGATTAATATCAGTAATTAATTTCGGTAAATCGTTATCCATCCATTTTAGGAAATTTATCATTTCAGTATGAATTTCATCTATCTCTTGAAGATTCCTAAATATTGGTTCGTAATGGTAAATTCTGTTTCTAAGTGTTCTAATTCTATACAGTGAATCAGCGATCATATCTCTCTGCCTTAACTTTTTTGGGGTGTTTTTAAAAACTACTCTCAATGGTTTCCATAAAATTGAAGTATAATTTCTACTAAATAATCTGTTCCAAAAGCCAAAATTCAATTCTGCAATAATTTTATCCGCTGTTATTGTCTTTCTTTGTTTTATTAGTTTTTGAGTCGCTTCTGAAACAAATGGTAAAAAATCTATTGGCAAATTATTTTTAAACCAAAAAGGGTCGTTGAAATGTTCAGTAAGTTTTTGATTTATTGCATTTCGCAAACTAATTTCTAAAATCGAAAGAATTGGATAAAAAGCCTCTGACAATTCAATATTTGCTTTATAAAGCTGAACTGCTTTGTCAAAATCATTTCCTGTTTTTTCTAAATAAATTTGAAAACGTGGTATAGAAAGAAAATAGGTTGTTTGGTTCTCAGTCATAATCGATAATCTTAGCCTAAATTTAAAAATAAATTGTGAGAATCAAAAAAATGTTTTAGGTTTGTATTGTGATGCCAGTTCCTCCTCTCTCAGTTTTGTGCTGATGATGAAACTGGCTTTAGTTTTTGATAGAATTTATCTAGAGAAAATAATTCTACTTAAAAATCCCCTACCCAAACTTACCCCATAAACTCCCAAGCACTCCCATAACTCCCCACACTTTCACTGTGCAACAAAAACGCTCCAAAAAACGGATCGTTGCCAAAAGTGACACTGTCGCCCACCACAATCAATCGCGTTTTGGCGCGGGTCATGGCTACGTTCATTCGGCGGTAATCTTTCAGGAATCCCAAATTGCATTCGTCGTTGGAGCGTACCAGGGAAATGAAGACAATTTCGCATTCTTGTCCTTGAAAGCTGTCCACGGTAGAGATGCGCAGGTTTTTGGGGAAACGTTCTTTTGCCAGCGCCACTTGACCAGAATAGGGCGTAATCAAGGCGCAATGGTCGAGGTTGAATTGGTTTTGTTCCATGATTTTTTCGATGATTTCCAGTTCGCCCACGTTAGACAAACTGCCACTTTCCGACGCTTGTTCTTCTTGAAAACCAGTTCCTGCGGTGTCGAAATATTGAAAGTGAATGCCTGTGTTTTGCAGAAAAGGTGGCGTTTCTAGTTTTCCCTCGTAGAAATAATTATTCGGAAAATCTACAATCGCTTGTCGCATGCGGTATTGCGTTCTGAGCAGGTATTTTTGCGGATGTTTTTCGAGCATCACTTCCAAAAAGGATTTGTTGTAGCCATTTTTCATCGCTTGCTCTGAAATCACAGTCGGCGGCAATTGCAAATGATCTCCAGCCAAAACCAAACGTTGCACATTTTTGATCGCCACCCAAGCCAAACTTTCCAAACATTGTCCTGCTTCGTCAATCACCAAGGTGTTGAATTCCATTTTTTGCAGCGATTTGTCGTTCAAACCAACAGGCGTTCCGCAAATGACTTTGGTTTCAGAAATCCATTTTTCAGCATAAAAATCTTGCAAGGCGCGAATTTCTTTGCGGATATTTTTCACTTCTTGAATCAATAGTTTACGTTGATCGCGGTCGTCTTTGCCAAAATGACGTTTGTATTGGTGCGACATTTTGCGGTATTCTTCCGCTTGAATGCGCATTTTTTTGATTTGCTTTTGCTCGTTTCCAAGCGCCATTTTCCCTTCCAAGGTATAAGGCAAAAGTTCAGGCGACATTTTGCTTTGATTGCCAATTCTCAGCGTCGAAATTCCTTGTTTGATGAGTTGCAAAGCGATGTGATCTGTGGCAGCATTGCTCGGCGCGCAAACCAATACTTTTTCGCCATTTTTCACCAATTCCGCAATCGACGCCACCAAAGTCGTTGTTTTCCCCGTTCCCGGAGGACCGTGTACAATTACAATCGGTTCATTTCCATTGATTTTTGAAAGCGCTTCTTGCTGACTTTCATTCAATTTTTCGTTGATTTCAACCGCATATTTTTTCGGCTCAGACAAGTAATCGGCGTTATTTTGGTGCACATAAGTGAAAAATGGAAATGCATCAGCAGATTTTCCGTTGTCCAAAGATTGCAAAACGGAAGTGATGATTTCCTGCGTTTTGGTGTCGGGCGTCAATTTGATTCCTACGCCATGGTCTTCGATCCAATCTGGAAAATCGGGCGCAAAAATGCGTGCTTCACCATTGCCACCGTTGATTCCGAGTAAAATTCCTTTGATGGAAGTTTCATTTTCAAAAAACAATTCGATGGCAGTTCCGTCTCTGAAATTGTCGGTCTGTTGACTTTGCGGAATCTTGAACGAAAATTCGGGATATTCCGCAAAACCGTAAGATTTTCGCTTGATTTTAATCGGATGCAAGGCCAATCCATCTCTTTTCAAACTTTTGATTCCGCCAGCATCTTTGACAGAAAATCGTTCAACTTGTGCTTTTTCTTCAAGTATTAAATTGTCTAGTAAAAACTGAATGTGCGGATCTTTGGCTTGCATGGAATGAATTTGACGCAAATTTCGCAGAATTTTCGGAAGCTTTGCCAATTAAACTTAAAATACGCGCTCAATATTCGGTAACTGGTTCAATGATTGCGTTTTTGAACGTATTTTAGGCTAAAATTATCTCAAGATTGGACAATCATAAAATAGAAAACAATTCGCTGTACTTAATTTTTCTAAAATTAAAGCAAGATAGCAAAGAGGAAGAATTGCGATTCTTGATAGAATTGGTGAACTATTTTAGACCAAAAAGGCAACATAAAAAGCCAATCTCCATTCTGGCGCTGGTTGATTTTTTGAATCATAATCCAGAATTGATTGACCCATTTCGGGCTTATTTGTATCTAATTTTCAAGGAAAGAAAGTTCAAGAATATTTTATCAGATGCTGGAATTTTGCAGAATACGCATTTTTTCAAGGAAATTAAAAAAAGATCGATTGCCAAAATTCTTCCTTTTCAACCAGATAAGAATACCTTGGAATTTATTTTGAACCAAGTTTTTTATTCAAGAAAAGATTGCGATTGGTTGGCTGAAATTCCGATGGAAGAATGGTTGTCTTTGTATGATTTATTGCAGCTTGATTCAATCTATGACGAAAAATCAGACAATTCCTTTATTCTTGAAATGTTGCAATCTATTCGCTTGATCATGCAAAGAATGAGCGGAAGGGCCTTGGAAACGGATGTCATTAAAATGATTCCAGAATATGAAAATTACGACAGTCCATTTGAGGTGTTGGAAAAAGAATTTGATTTAATCGAGGAGACCTTGATTTCAAATGAAAACTTCTTTTTAAATTCAGCAAATATCGATTACAAGCAAATAAATATCATTCTAATTCAATGTGAAGACTTTGTAAATCAGGCTTATAAAAACAGTTCGAAGTATGGGATTTCACTGAATGTGAATCAAAGTTTGTTGAGAATTAGACAGCAAATCAAAAGATTAAAGTCCATTTTTCCTTTTTTGATACTGGATACCGATGAAGATAAAAGGATAAAAAGTATTTCATTTTTTCTAAAATTGGTGAAGTACAATTGCATAAAAAACAATGTGCGCAAATTGATCAATGAAAGCACGCAATTAATCTCCTACGAAATCACGCAACATACCGCGAAAACGGGCGAACATTATATCACCAAAGGAAGCAAGGAATATTTCAACATGTTGTCTAGTGCGATTGGCGGAGGCGTGATTGTCGGAATTTTGTGCGTGATAAAATTGTTACTCTCCAAAGTGGAAACGAGCGATTTTGGTCATGCGCTTTTGTACAGTTTAAATTACGCGATTGGTTTCACAGCGATTTATTTGTTGGGTTACACACTAGCAACGAAACAACCTGCAATGACAGCAGCAGCATTGATTCAATCGATTGAAAAAGACCAATTGAATAGCAATGATTTGAAATACAAGTCTTTTGCCAATTTATTCGCTCGACTTTTTCGTTCTCAGTTTATTGCGTTTGTCGGCAATGTGATTTTCGCTTTTCCGGTGGCGCTTTTGATTATTTACGGCGTTGATTACGCTTTTGGATTGTCGTTTCCCGCAGAAAAATGGGATCATTTGTTGACTGATTTAAGTCCGATACATTCAGCAGCGATTTTCCATGCAGCCATTGCAGGATTGTTCTTATTCCTGTCGGGAATTATTTCTGGAAGCGTTTCCAATTCAAACAAGCACAACAAATTGTATTTCAGAATTCAAGAAAATCCGACTTTGAAAATGAGTTTTGGGAAGAAGAAAACTGCGCAAATTGCCAATTGGTTTGAAAGAAGATGGGCGGGCGTTGCGTCCAACATTTGGTTTGGATTTTTCATGGGAACAACTGCTTCTATCGGCATCTTTTTGGGATTGAATTTAGACATTCGCCACATCACTTTTGCCAGCGGAAATTTGGCCTTGGGATTGTTTGGAAACGATTTTCAAATTTCAAATTCCCTACTTTTTTGGGGCATTTTCGGTATTGGAATTATCGGATTTGTCAATTTTATCGTCAGTTTTCTACTGTCGTTATTTTTGGCATTTCGTTCGAGAAATATACCAGCAAGCGACTTGAGATTTTTATTCAAAGCCGTTTGGAAGCATTTCAAAGCACATCCGATGTCGTTTTTCTTCCCTATTAAATCCAAGGAAATTGACTAGGAAACCAAATTGGATTCTCTGTCAAATCGCTTGTAAGAAAACAAAACCGCGAGTAATGCCAAACTGGTCATTACACCAAAACTCAACATCAGCAATCCAATGTCAAGCGTTCCTGCAATCAATTCTTTGGTCGCCAAAACGACATTTACGACTGGAATACAAGCTGTAATTGCATTCAATTCAATGCCTGGGAAAAATCCAACCATCGCTGGTAAAATCATCACCATATTTAGCGGCGTGATGATACTTTGCGCTTCTTTGAAACTTTTCGCGTAAACCGTAATTGGAATCATGACTCCAGCGAAAAATACAATCAACGGAATCAATAGCAAGTACATCAACAAGATAAATTTCACTGTCAAAATTTGATGGATAATTTCTAACAATTTCGGATCTTTCACAATTTGGAATACTTCGATGGAGAGAAAAATTCCCAACAAAGTGAAAGTTGCCGCCATGACACCTGAAAGCACCACAACGCCCATTTTCCCGAGCAAAATTTGCAATCTTGAAACGGGAGTTGTCAGCAAAGTTTCCAACGTTC
>JBBALI010000014.1:12692-79895 GCA_040403095.1 Crocinitomicaceae bacterium | reverse complement strand
TTTATAAAAGAAAATTATCCAAATGATCAAGAACATCCGAAAACTTTAGAAATTTGGAAAAGGGAAAACGGAATTAATTAGAGTAGAGTCTCAAACCAATAGTATGAAGTTCGCCATGATTGAAACGAAAGAAAATAAATGAAACAACAATTAGTAATTATTCAGACGGCAGAAATAGAAGAGCAAGCAAAAAAACAATTGTTTGACTTGTGGAATAACGAATACCCTGAAAAACTTTCATTCGACGATTTGACTGAATTTGATAATTATCTGCACAAACAAGAAAACCTGAAACATTTTCTATTGGTCAATGAAATCGACTTGATTTTAGGTTGGGCTTTGACATTTGACAGAGAGAATGAAAAGTGGTTTGCGATCATTTTATCAGAAACAATAAAAGGCAAAGGATTGGGACGAAAAATGCTTGAAGCGATAAAACAAGCAGAGCCAATTTTAAATGGTTGGGTAATTGACCACAACAATGACAAGAAAAAAAATGGTCAATCATATATTTCACCATTGAAATTTTATGAAAAATGTGGTTTTGAAATTTTAGAAGATGTTAGACTTGAACTTGAAATAATTTCAGCAGTAAAAATTAAATGGACGAACGAAAAATAATAAAGTCAGCCAATAATAGTCGTTTTGAAAAAACGGTATAATATCGGTTTTAATAAACTTAAACTAAGAAAAATTATAAATAAAATTATCCAAGTAATTATAGGAATCATCCTTTTGTTAACTTCATGCAAAAATTCTTCATTGAGATAAAAAACGAACAAAAAAGAAAACCCTTTGGACGTTTTTACTAAAATCCACGAAACAGAGAACCAAAGGGCTCAAACATTTATAATCGACAATACCATCAATAATTTCATTACTGGTGAATCTGGTTCTTTGATTCGAATTAATAAAAACATTTTTGTCGATCATAATGGCAAATCCATTGGTGGCGAAATTGATGAAAGAATAACTTTCGCAAATAGAAATGTAAAATTTTCGTGTTTTTATAACTTAATTTGAAATTAAATTTGTGTTTGTAAAGGAAGTTTTGTGCCAACCAGACTGCTTTTTGCCAAGTATTTAAATACAAGCGCCAGCCAAACGCCGACAATTGAACTGATACTTTGGTATCAATAGTGAACAAAATAGAGTCAAAAAATGGGCCAAAAAAATGAAAGAGAAAATAAGAGCCGTAACAAAATTAGATATTGAAGGGCTAAAGAAAGTAGTTGATTCAAGTGAATTATTTCCGTCCGAATACTTGGATGAAATGATTGCTGATTATTTTAATAATACTGATTCACAAGACATTTGGTTTGCTTACATTGATGACAACAAACCCGTTGCAATTGGATATTGTGTGCCTGAAAAACTGACTGATGGAACATATAATTTACTTGCAATTGGTGTTTCCGAAGACTATCAAAAAAAAGGAATTGCAAGTGAAATGATGAAATATATTGAACAAATGCTGAAACAAATAGATGGCAGAATACTCATTGTTGAAACTTCAAGTGACAATGCACAATTTGGAGCAAGAATTTTTTATCAAAAAATTGGTTATATCCAATCAGCTGTAATTAAAGACTTTTGGAAAGATGGGGAAGATAAAATAGTTTTTTGGAAAAGGTTGTAATACAGTTGTTTGACACGATAGCCACAAATGGGAATAAAGTCAAGCGGCGTACGGTTAACATTGGATCAATATATTACTTGATTATTCAACGTGGTTCAACTTTTAGGTTGAAAATTTAGGGAAGTAAATTATACTTCTTCGAAATACGGACAAACATTGGAAACAATAATCTAAGTATTCAAACAAGAACCTCAAACATTAGTTCTACAATATTTCTGCAATCAAGAAGTTATAGGTAAAATGTCAAGGATAAACCAACTATTGTATTTGACTATAGTTTATTACATTTTCTTAAATCTGATCAAATGATTATAAATTACGACCACAAACAAGAAATTATAGATAGAAAAACTACGAATAAGTTGAAATCTATCGGTTTTGGATTCATACTTTTAATAAGTTTATTTTCGCGCTCGCATGTATTTTCGCAGGATGTGGTTTCAATCGATTATTTACTGGGTTTACCCCAAAATCAGGTCGAAGTTTATGAACTTGATAAAACGGATACAAGATTGGTTTCTATCTCATTTGATTTTTCAGCTGGACAGATTGAAAATGAGGATTTATTGGATTCATTGCTTTCTGGAGAACTTCCAATTCAACAAATTGATTTTGTGTACACACGATTTAAAGTTTCAAAGGACTTCAATCAAGAGAAATTAAACCGGAGCAGGTTGGAACTGCTTAGAAAACATGCCTCATTTATATTTGATAATAACCTCATTGAATGGAATTTCTATGAACAAGTGAATAATTTTAATTTGGTGGAAAATAAAAAACTATTTCACGGATTTGTCATTCATTATCTTAATCATCCAACATATACTGGAAATAACGGTGTTTTGAGCACAGAAGACGAAATAAAGACTATTGAGACCTATTTAAAAAGTTTAGTAATTCCATCGACACAATCCGAAATTGCTCAAATTATAGAATTACCGATCCAATATTATCCGCTTTCAAAGTCCAAAAAGAAAAAAGGCATTATGTACAGTAAAAAATTTTTAGGTAGATGGAGAAAACCTACACCGATAAAATACGATACTATTAGGAGGGAAAGACTGACTGGTGGAATCTATTCGCCTTTTTGCAATGACTCTGTAGTTACTCAGACACTTAGAAAATATGAGAATAAATGGAATTGCAATTACCTGATAGAAGACGTTACAGGAAGCATGTATCCCTACATTGCACAAACGCTCGCTTGGAAAAAAATGAAATTGGATAGTTCGATACTTGAGTATTTCGTGTTCTTTAACGACGGTGATCGCCATCCTGATGGCCCAATTGGAAATTCAGGCGGTGCTTCCTATCTAAAGTCTCATGATTTTGAGAAGATTGGGAGTAAAATTCAAGAAGTAATGCAAAAGGGCAAAGGAGGATCTGCTCCAGAAAATAACATCGAAGCGCTACTCTTTGCTGAAACTAAATTTGATGAATCAGATAGTTACATTCTCATCGCAGATAATAATGCACCGGTTCGCGACATGAAGATTGTAGAAAAAGTTAAGAAACCGGTTCATATTATTTTGTGCGGAGTTCATAATGGTCGCATTCATCATTCTTACATTGAGTTAGCCGCACAAACAGGCGGATCTCTGCATACAATCGAGGAAGATATTGATGATGTAAAAGCAATGAAACCAGGTGATATTTTTGAAATGGGTGGACAAAAATGGAAATTCTTATCAGTTGGATCTATTGTGCTTGTTAAATAGTTAAAAAACTGAAGAATATTGAATGAAAGATCACCAACTGAAAATATTAGTGAGTTGAATCGATTGAACCTAAAGATTGACAGATTTGTCAAAAAAATGGGTAAGATTTAATTTTCGATGTCAGTTTCAAGTCTTTTTAACCGGAATAGTCTTTTTTTTGTTTAAAAGTTCCTTTTTCAAACATTTTTCCTCACTTTTGGGTAGATAATGATTGTTTAGTAATTTAATAGTAATAATATGTCATTCCAAATAGGCACAAAAGAAAATCCAATGGTTTTGAAAACACCAACATTGACAAGTGAATACACAATGCACGTTGATCAAAAGGATGGAAAAGATATTTTAGTTTGTACGGTTGGCAAAACGGTTTTACATTATAACATTGATTGCCTAAATGATTTGCATAAGATGTTGCAGAATCATGGTGATTGGATGGAATTGGGAAGCGCAGACGAGCAAAAACCTACCAAAGATGGAACTGTTGAAGCTTGGGGGCGTTCTGAAAATAATCCAGTTGGTGGTTGGTACGGAATGAAAAAAGGACTGCGCGGAAGATTTGCGATGTATATTCCTCCCTTGATGGAAGCCCTTGGACTTGCGGAATTAACCCATAATCCAAAAGGAAATAACATGAGAGCGAAGTAACTCAGTCGAAAATAGTTGTAATTTTTCTTGTTTTCGTCTGCAATTGTGGACGAAACGCTGAAATAGATTGGGTACCTCTCATCAAAAAAAGGTCATTCTTAGGAATCGAATTAGACTACTGACAATTTTCGGTCTTTGTTGTATTTCGATTTATATTCCAATGGAGACAATCCAGTTAAACGACTGAAAACATCTCTGAACGCTTTCGAATCATTGTAACCTGTTTCATACATTATTTCACTAACAGTTTTTCGAGAAGTTTCAAACATTTTTTTGGCAACTTCTATTTTTACTCTTTGCAAATAATCAATTGGAGTAAAGCCAGTTGCCTTGATAAATCTTCGGTCAAAATTTCTTCTCCCAATTCCTAAATCTGCCGATAATTTTTCAATGGAAATTTTAGCTTGATAGTTTTCTTCAAGAATTTTTTGAGCAGTCAAAATAGATTCGTCATTGTGTTTTTTATGTCCGTTGAAAATTGAAAATTCTGCTTGTAAGTTTCTGTCTAAGTCAATCTGAAAATATTTTGCACAGTGAATAGCAGTTTGTCTGTCATAAAATTTTTCTACCAAATACATCAATAAATTTAAAAAAGAATACGCGCCGCCATTTGTATAAATCCCGTTTTCATCAGTAATCAATTGGTCAGTTTGCAAATTTATATCAGGATACAATTCTCTGAATTTTTCAGATAAAGCCCAATGTGTCGAACAAGTTTTTCCAGCAAGAATTCCGGAAGAGGCCAACATAAAACTTCCGGCACACATACTTGCTATTTCTGCACCTTGTTTATATTGATTTGCTAACCAATCGATTAATATTTTATTGTTTTTAGAAGCAGTTTCATAACATCTAATTAAAGATGCAGGAATGACAATGAGATTGGTTTTATCCAGTTCATTAATTGAAACTTGGTGATTAACTGAAAATAAATTGTTCTTCAAATAATCATTTTTAGTTGCCCCAACCAACTCAATTTTAAAAATGGCATTTTCGTTTTTTCTAGTCAAATAATTGTTTGCTTCAGTAAATACTTGATATGCGCCAACAATACAAGCAATCGTACTCAGATTGGTTTGATCGTCAGGAACTAGAATACTCAAATGTTTCATTTTCTTTTTTGAGACAAAATTACTCAAAATTCACGTCTAAATCAACCCGTAATTATGTCTAAATGGCACTATTTTAAATTGTTTTTTAGACATTACATTTGTAAAATAAAATTTAAAAAGATGACGACAACAGAATTATGTGTGAAAATGGTTTTAGATAGATGGAATGGTTCCATTTTAAATTTAAACAAACACTTAAGTGCAATGAGCGATGAACAATTGCAAAAAGAAATTGCACCTGGCAAAAACAGTGGAACATATTTGTTAGGGCATTTAATTGCCGTGCACGATGACATGCTAAAACTGTTGGATTTGGGCGATAAATTATTTCCAGAACTTTTCGAGCCATTTATCAAACAAGCATATAGCGTTAATGAACAAACGACTACGGTTTCTGAATTACTTGGAATGTGGGAAAAACAAAACATGCTGCTTCAAGAAAAATTTGAACAAATGAAAACTGAAGAATGGTTCGAAAAACATACTGCCGTTTCTGAGGAAGATTTTGCAAAAGAACCTAATCGCAATAAACTAAACATCATCATTACGAGAACTTCGCATTTGCAATATCATTCGGGACAAATTGTATTACTCAACTAAAAAAATCAGAAATGGCAAATCAAAATTTTCAGTTTTGCATTACGACATCAAAAAGTACAAGTGAAGTATTTGTGCATTTAATTAATCCTAAAAATTGGTGGGTAGGTTTATTTGGCGAAACTATAGAAGGAAAAAGCGATGACATTAACGATGAATTTTCTTTCAGAGCAGGCGATGGCGTACATTTTTCTAATCAAAAATTAATAGAAATTGTTGCTGACAAAAAAATAGTTTGGTTGGTTACTGAAAGCAATTTGTCATTTTTAAAAAACACAAATGAATGGGCGGGAACTAAAATTTGTTTCGACATTGAAAAAATTGATAATGAAACGAAAATTACATTCACCCACGAAGGACTAATTCCACAAATTGAATGTTACGGGGGTTGCTCAAATGCCTGGACGCAATATTTGGAAAATCTTCAAGAATATTTCAAATGAAATATTTAACCCATTTTTCTTTTTGTAGCTTTTAAATCAGGCAATGAAAGATTAATAGCGCCAATTTAAGCACTTGCGCTTTTATAAAACTTTTGTACTTTAGTAAAACGATATTTTTTTATTTGACTGCATCCGCCGAAAGAAAACAAAGCGATTGTAGAAAATTGACAAGTATTCGCTCGTTAATGCACAAAGTGATTTATATGAAAAATCTCAGGGTAGTTCCGATTAAGCTGATAGTAAACACTTGTCTGTTCATTTTAACATGCGCCAGTGATGGGCAAACGCAAAGCAATAATTCACGAACTGAAGCAAATGAATTAAATTCAGCTACACCTTTTAACAGCCTTGATGAGACTGTTAGTAAGTTAGATAAGAATATTAGAAGTATATTTCAAGATAGTAAAGGCCAATATTGGTTTGGAACAAATAGTGCTGGTGTATATCGTTATGATTCAAAAACGCTGACACAATTTACAACGAAGGATGGACTTGCGGACAATCAAATAATAAACATTCAAGAAGATGATTTAGGGAATATTTGGTTTGGTTCAGGAACTTTCAAAATAAGTAAATTTGATGGTACAAAAGTTGCAGAAATTTCCAACGAAGTCAAAATAACTAGAGGTACTAATGCCGATTGGAAATCAAAAATCAATGATTTGTGGTTTTATGCAGGTGGTGGTGTGATCAAGTTAAGTAATTCTTTATTTGAATATTTGCCTTTTAATTCAACAAGTTCAATTGAGGAATCAAGCGATCCATTTTCACTTAGTCGATATGGTGTTTATTGCACATTTAAAGACAAGAGTGGCAATGTTTGGTTCGGAACGCAAGCAGAAGGTGTTTGTAAATTTGATGGGAAGACACTTACTTGGTTCAATGAAAAAGGACTTGCCGGCCCAGCAGTTCTTGGTCTTTTTGAAGACAGTAAGGGGAATCTTTGGTTTGGAAACAATGGCGCTGGATTATTCAGATTTGATGGAAAAACTTGCACTAATTTCACTGAAGAAAAAGGGCTCAATAATACCGATTTTATAGCTACTGGAAATCCCGGGTCTGGCACAATGGCTAGAGTATATTCGATTAACGAGGACAATAGTGGAACTATCTGGGTTGGAACGGTTGATGCAGGAGTTTGGAAATTTGACGGGATGAATTTGACCAATTACACCACCAAAGACGGTCTCACAAGCAATGCCGTAAATACAATTTACAAAGACAAAAACGGAGAACTTTGGTTCGGCACGGATAGCGATGGAATTTGCAAGTTTAATGGTAAAACATTTTTTGAATTTACAATCAAATAATTGAAAATTAAATGATAGAAGTTTTACGCAATCATATAGCTAGCCGACTTGGAAATGACCTTGACAATTTGGAAAAGGTGCTTGCTACTTTCAAACACATAAAAACGAAACGAAACGAACAACTTGTGCAGCAAGGTGATGTTTGCAAATATGTTTATTTTATCGCCAAAGGTTGTTTACAAGTGTACGTTTACGACAAAGATTTCAATGAAACCACGCGCGACCTTGTAATTGAAGATAACTGGTGTTCAGAACTTTTGAGTTTTGGAAGCGGAAATCCTGCAACAGAAAATATCAGAACTGTGGAGCCTTGCGAGCTTTTTGCAATCGACAGACAATCATTTCAAACAATGATGGAGACTGTTCCGCAGTTCGATAAAGTGTACAAACAAATCCTTGAAGCATCTTATGCAAACTCGGTTTATCGAATCAATTCTTTCGTTTCATTGACTGCATTGGAAAGAATAAAGTGGTTGATGGAATATAGACCATTGTTGATGACAAGACTTTCAAGTAAACTCATTGCCTCTTATTTGGGTATTAATAAAGACGTTTTTAGTCGCTTGAAAGCCAAATTGTAAAACATCGACTTTTGTCATCATTCACGGAATTTTATTTATTGAATTTTGCTTTATTATTCACTCCGAAAATGATCGGTATAAAATTTCAAAAGATGACAGAATATTTATTATTATTCCGCAACGCAAGCGCCGAAAATGGCTACTTGACAACATCACAAGATATGGCTGAAGATATGCCCAAATGGCAATCTTGGATCGGAAATATTGCCATGCAAGGTAAATTAGTTCATACCGCGCCAGTTCGTTATGACGCTACAATTGTCAGAAATAAGAGCCTTTCTGTTGGGCCGCACAAGGATACAACCAGCATCTTAATTGCAGGTTTCTTGATTTGTAAATCCGACAATTTAGAAGAAGTGCAAGAATGGAGTAAAACTTGCCCAATTCTCAAATATCCAAAGAGTTCGGTAGAAATCAGACCACTTATTCCTTTTTCAACCAATTAAATATTAAGACGATGGACAAAATTTTAAATTTGGGAAAATACATTTTTCCACTTTCGTTTTTACTGTATGTTGGTTTGCATTTGGGAAAACCAGAAGTTGGCGCTTCCTTTGTTCCTGACTATCTTCCATTTCCATATTTTTGGAATTATTTCACATTGGTTTGTATTCTACTATTTATTTTCAGTGCTGTCGTTGGCAAATTCGATAAATTAGCTTATTCGCTAATGACCCTTTATGTAATTTTAATGGCTGTTTTGGTTCACTTACCAAGGGCAATGGGGCAGGAATTAGGAATGGAGAATATGACTGCCGATTTGACACGGGAAAAAGAATTGGAAATGGTAAATCTTTTTCGAAATATTATGGTTGCAGGCGCTCTCATGGCTTTTGCCAAATTTGTAGCCAAAGACAAAAGAGTAATTGGCTAGTTTTAAGTGTAATTAAATATAAAGTCGGGGCAATTGTGTTCCGACTTTTTTATGACTCAGAAAATCAAACAGTTTAGAATGCAATATATTGTAATTACTCAATATTGTAATCTCTACAGTTGATATTTTTTGCTTGCTGCAAAGGTTTTTAAATATGGTTCCTAAAAAGAGTACTTGATTTAGATCAATCACCTTGAATGCGCCTTAGCTAATGAAATAATTAATTTGTCTAAGAAAATAACTCATACAGATAGGTTTTATTCGTTCATTTTGATGATTTAGAACGATCAATAGTTGCGTAAATTTATCGTTTGTAAAACATTAAAAAACATGAAATTAACAATTCAAAACCAGTAGGAAATTAATGACAAACTAAATCATGAAACAAACACTAACAATCATTTTACTTTTAGGCAGCTACTTGGCTCTTGTTTAAGGTTCCAGAAGTGAACTCTAAAATTTATATTAGAGCGACTTATTTTGACAAGAAAAACGAATATATCAGTGTTCTTTTAGTAAATTTGAACATACATGAATATCGGTAAGTTTTTCATCATATTATTGTTTTTGCCACTTCTTGGCTTTTCCCAAACGTATGGGAAAGAAACTTATGTGCTTGATTCTCTTCAAACTTTTTCTACAAAAAAGAAAATATATGAATTCAATTTAGACTGTCCGTCGCAAGGTATTTATTTGGGGCAATTGTCGGGTGATTCTATACCGCAAATTGAAATCAAAGTGATTAACAACACAGGACACAAGGTAATAAATTATTATCGGGAACGCGACTGTGCAGTATCGTGGTTGCGGACAAACGGTCGAACGGATACACTTTTTCCAGGTCAATTCATGTTGTTGCGCGCTGGATGGCTGCGAAAAGTAGGCAGAATAAATTGTCTAATCAATTTTCGATATGCTTTTTTCAATGGAGAAGATGCCAATTGTTCAATTCAGGTTTGGGGAGAAATTACACCAGCACAAAACAAAAATATGGTAGCGAAAGATTCTATGCCAAACACCATAATAATCCATTCCAAGCCGGTCGTTGAAAAAAACAATGTCCAAATCGAAAAAGCTCAGACACAAGCGCAGCGTCCAGCCGGTGCAGCTTGGTTCGGAACGGGGAATATACAAAATTATGATTCTACTAAAAGGGACTATGAATTTCGAATAGCCAACAACATATTGCATAATTCTGCTAAACCAAGGGGTGTAAACGACATTTTTTTATGGGACACATTAACAACACAAAAGTGCGAAAAGGAATATGTATTTAGCTTTAAAAACGATTCTAAGTTTCCCTTATTCATCTTGGATGTAGAGGCATCTTCGGACAATTTTAACGTTCGACAAATTGGTAAAAAACTTTTGCTTCCAGATTCGGTGACGAAAATATAATTGCAACCAAATATCAATGCAGCAGGGAATTTTTATGGCTTTATATCCATTCATTACCAGCGCGAAGGAAAGATGGAACATTATGACATGGGAATGAGTGGATTTCAGTCACAAAACAATTATACATTCAGGGCAACTCAATCTCAAAATCGTTCAGATTCGATTGCCATTTACATTTATGACAAAGATAATCTCACACGAGGCAATCTTACTTTAAAAATCTGGGAAAAGGATTCAGTTTATTTTCCCAAATTCAATAAAGTGAAAGGCGAATTTGTTGCTTTTATCACCTTGAAATATGGCGACAAATTTCGGTGCGAGATTCGAACAAAGGAAAATTTGACACTAGCGAAAGGATTTCTCACGCGTGATATTGGAATTTCGAACAAATTTCTTTCAATAAATGGAAATAGAGAAAAAGTACATACTTATGCAAGCTATGCAGGTCCAATAAATTACAAGACCCTAGAAGGTGTATACATGATCAAATGGAAAAACGAGTTTAAACGTGACGAAGTGCTGGCTTATTTAAATTCTAAAGGTTTTAAAGCACAAAATTCATGTAATGATTATGTCACTATTAATGAAAAATCCAAAGCGATTGCGCTTCAGTCAGAAATTATTAAATCAAAATTTCAAATCGTTTTACTTCCAATAATTAATCATTCGCATGTCAATGAATTTGGCTGGGGTGGAGGCTGTAACTATTATGACAATCAATTTTCCATTGAGTTTCATGAAAATGTGAAAGTTGAACGAATTAAATCCATCTTTAACAATTGCGCGATTACTGAATTTAAAAATTTAGGAATCAATGAGAATGGACTAATAGAATATGAATTTAGCATCAAAACCCTTGTTGATCAAAAATTCATCACAACGTTAGACAAATTATGGGATCTGCCTGAAGTTTATAGCATTGGGCAGCAATCTTTGAGTATTGGAGGTTTAGACTAATTAATTCACAATATTGGACATAAAAAGATTTTAAATCCGATTTTTAGGCATTGTAGCAAGCAAAAATTGAATCAAAATGAACTTAAATCAAATCACCATATCATCCGCAAATATTGAAACGGCAATCCCTTTTTACCAGACTTTGGGCTTGAATCTCATTGTGAAATCACCTCATTATGCAAGATTTGAATGTCCTGATGGAAATTCAACATTTTCCATTCAGCAAGTTGAGCAACTGTCTGCTGGAAACGGAATTCACATTTATTTTGAATGTGATGACCTTGATCAACGGGTTCAAGAATTGACACAAAAAGGCATTCATTTTGACGAATTGCCGAATGTCAAAGTTTGGTTGTGGAGAGAAGCCCATTTGAAAGACCTAGACGGAAATCATTTGATTTTATATTATGCTGGAGACAACAGATTAAATCCACCTTGGAAATTGACTTAATATGAACAGCGACAATAAATTCACCATCATCTATTCTTTCAAGTTGGTTGAAGGAAAAGAGGAAGACTTCATTCAATATTGGACAAAACTCACGCAATTGATTTATGAATTTGAAGGAAGCTATGGTTCCAGACTTCACAAAGTAAATGGCTGCTTGTATTTCGGTTATGCACAATGGCCAAGTAAAGAAATTTATGATAAGTCAGGAAATAATCTTCCAGAATCTTCCACAGATTTAAGACAAAAAATGCGCGAATGCTGTGTAGAAATCAAGTCAGAGTATGAAATGGTTTTGGTGCAGGATTTATTGAAGGATAAAATTTATCATGCTGATTGAAATATTTATCATGTTGTTTTCTAATGTTTTAAACTGATAAATAATTGATTCACTTAAAACCGTATTTTTGTCTCAGCACCTAAATGTTAAAATTGTATGAACAAGATATTGACAAAAGGTTTGAAATTTTATAGTCTGTTTTATCTCGGATTTATTTTGTCCGTTTCCGCTTGCGATTTCAGTACGCATGAATACTATATATATTCAAATCACAAAGAAGGTACTTTGGGAGAAATTTATTTTCTATGGCCTGATTCTTCGCAGTGCGGTATGACAATTAATGATTCGAGTTTTCAATACGATGGGTTCAAATTGTATTTTCCATCAGACAAATCTACTGTCAAAAGTCATTGCGAAAGCTATTACGATTATATTCGTGGCAGCACAGATTCGGTTATTGATTCGGTCGAACAATGTGCAAATTATTTCAAAATAAATGAGTTTGATCCAAGAATTGAAGCCAATGAGTTGGTGCTACTTTATATTTTCAATCGAAATTCTCTAGTTCGGGTTGATACAATGTTTCGAGATAAAGAAACACAAGATTTCATCGACCGACTGCCACTTCCTAAACTTCATTGAGAAAAGGCAATTTGTGAGTAATGCATGAGAAATATAACATTGATTAAATTTTCTAAAGTGCAAAAGATTAAGTTCACACTACAAAGTAGAGCCCTTGTTTTACGACAAATGTCTTTTATAATCTGATTCTGTGTTGTCCAAACACGAGTCTCCGATTTTTAGTTTGAAATGATTATTATAACGAATATTTCTATCTTTATTAAAAATACAAAATCAACTTTAATGCAAACATTATTCCTCCCGGATAAAATACAAATTGATTTTTTGGATGTCAACAACAATCCTTTTGAGCAACAAAATATTTTGATTGGCATTCGAATTTTTACTAATAACGAAGACGAAATGATACTTTCGCCGCTATTTACCGACAAAAACGGCACTTTGACAATTAATGCGATTGATTTCCAACGATGTCTTGACAACATTATTCCATACAAAAAAAGGAACTTACAAGAATTGGAGACAGAGAAACCTGAAATTGAAATTTTCTATTGGGGAAATAAGAATTTAGACAGTTATATCAAATTCTGGACGAAAATGCTCGTTGCTTCAGAAGGCATGGGTAAAATGGAAATGTGGAGTGAATCACTGCGACTTCAGCAAATTCAATTTCATAAACGAGAAGAAAACGAACGTAAAAATCTTGGTCTTTATGAAACTTGCTACAATAGAACTACTGAGATTTATGACAATATTGTACTTATACAAGACAAATGGGATAAGGCTAGTAGCGAATTGAAATACACCGTGAAACTTGATATAAAAAAGTAAGTTTCAACTGAGCAAATTCATCACAGGAAAAAGAATTGGAAATGGTAAATCTTTTTCGAAATATTATGGTTGCAGGTGCTCTAATGGCTTTTGCCAAATTTATAGCCAAAGACAAAAGAGTAATTGGCTAGGTTTAAGTGTAATTAAATTTAAAGTCGGGGCAATTATGTTCCGACTTTTTTTTATATTAGTACCAATGATTAGAAAGATGATGGCAAGCTAACAATCTAAAATACCCAAAAACATGAAGTATTTCACCTTATTATTTTTGATTCTCAGTTCAATTGGCGCCTATGCGACCAACTATTATGTAAGTCCTTCGGGAAACAATTCAAACAGCGGATTGAGCTTAACAACGGCATTTCAAACCTTAAATTATGCCGCAAATCAAACTTCACCTGGAGACACAGTTTTTGTGATGAACGGCACTTATACAAATAGTTCTTCAGCGAGCAATATTTTGAATATTTACAATTCAGGAACTGCTACAAGTAGAATTGTTTACAAAAATTATCCAGGGCAAACACCAACAATCAAGCTCAATGCAACTAATTGGGCTGGAATTGCGATTCAAGGTGCTGATTATATTACAATTGATGGCTTTAGAATAATTGGCAACAACGATTCTATTACGTTGGCGTATGCAATGGCTGAGGAACTAAACACGAATAATCCCGCTACTTCCGGCAATGGAATTGGAATCACGAGAGAATATAATAACATCACAAACAAACCGCATCACAATGTGATCAGAAATTGCACCATTTCAAAATGTGGTGGGGGAGGAATATATGGCTATCGAGCTGATTATACGACGATAGAAAACAATACTATTTTTGAATGTGCTTGGTTTGCGCCTTTCGGAAACAGTGGCATTTCACTTTTTCAAAATTGGAATTCTGATTCTTCCAATGTGGTGAGAAATTTTATAATTGGAAATACTTGTTATCGAAATGAAAACTACATTCCCTTTATCGCTGTTGGAAGTATTACAGATGGAAATGGAATTATCATTGACGACGGCAGAAATACGCAAAACGGTTCCGACCAAGGAGTTTATTTGGGTAAGACTTATGTCGCAAATAATTTGATTTATGACAATGGTGGTAGAGGAATACACGTTTATTTAAGTGATAAAGTGACGATTGTGAATAATACGTGCTATGCAAATTGTCAATCACCAGCAATTCAAGATGGAGAATATACTGCCTATTCTTCTGATAGTATTTCATTTATAAACAATATTGCGTTTCCATCCACAGGAATTCCGCCAATTGATAAATCTAACACCTCAACCACCAATTTAACAGTGGAACACAATTTATGGGCTGCAAATTCAAATTTGGCAAATCCTATGGGAATTAATACGATAACTGATAATCCCGATTTCTTTTCAGCAAGTAGTGATGCTTCTGTTGCTGATTTTCACTTGCAATCAACAAGCAGCGCAATAAATGCAGGAACGAGTGCAAATGCCCCATCAACAGACAAAGATGGAATTGCGAGAAATTCACAAATAGATATTGGCTGTTATGAGTATCAATCGGCTGCAGGTATTGAAGATGAAGTTTCGTCAAGTAATGAGGTAATTATATATCCCAATCCGGCATCAAATATGTTAAATCTCACCGCAAATTTAAATGACGGTAAAGATTTTGACATTGTGGTATCAAACCTAAATGGGCAATTGGTTTTGCAGAAAAACAGTCATCCAAACAACGGAATCATGCAACTTGACATCTCAGGTTTACCAAATGGGATGTATTTTGTTAAATTGGTTGACAAGAGTTATAATTCTTCAAATACGAAAAAGTTTTTGAAAGTAAACAATTAAATTATTGCTGGTTTGAGAAGGCATACGAATCCCGGATAAAATTCATTTTACTCCGAAATTGTAAAAATTGATAAGACTCTTTTTGCGATTGTTTTTGATAAAAATGAATCCTTCGTATAATAACCCTTGCTAATTCAATGAAGGAAAGTCGATTGATAATAAAAAGATTATTTTCCATTAGTTTTAATCGGTTGGAAGTTGGAAGAAATTGAAATTGAGTTGGAGCAAATAATATAATTTACGGTAGATTTGGTTGATCAAACAACTGATAGAATTCAGGAAATTTGTAACTTCGGTGAGTTCAATTTAGAGGAATTTAGGATGACAAACTAAACTACTTGCAAAACAATTTTTTTAAAAACGAAACATTGACAATACCATTTGAACCAATCTTTTTCGGAGTTAAAATTAATATTCACCTGATATTCGAATATTTGGCATTCTTTGTTGCGTTTAGATATTACGTTAGATTACGCAAACTTTCAACTGACCATATTTCAAATAAAAATAGACTTTCGATCATTTTAGGCGCAATCTGCGGGGCATTTCTTGGTTCCAGGTTAATCGGTTTTTTTGAAAATCCATTGCTTACTTTTTCCTCTCAAAATATTGTTTTGCTTTTAAATACAAAGTCCATCATGGGTGGATTATTTGGCGGTTTACTTGGTGTTGAAATTTCAAAAAAAATAATCAAAGAGGAAAATTCTTCTGGTGATTTATTCACTTTTCCCATTGTTTTGGGAATAATTATCGGTCGTATCGGCTGCTTTTTAAGTGGGATAAAGGAATTTACTTATGGCAATGAAACTAAATTTTTTACTGGACTGGATTTGGGTGATGGACTTTTTAGACATCCAACTTCCCTGTATGAGATTGTTTTTTTGATTTTACTTTTCGTCTTTTTACAAAGAATCGCTGTTTACACAAACGAAAAAAATGGTTTATTATTTAAGATTTTCATGATTTCATACTTCGGATTTCGTTTCTTTACAGAATTTCTTAAACCAAATATTTTTTATGTTTTAGGATTAAGCAGTATCCAATGGCTTTGCATCATTTGCTGGCTATATTACTTTCCAACGTTAAAAAAAATGATTAAAAATGCCAACTAGAAAATATACATATTACGATTACACCATAAGTTTGTGTCCCGAATGCTTGAAGCGGATTGACGCGAAAATTGTTTTTGAAGACAACAACGTTTACATGCTGAAAAGATGTCCTGAGCATGGAAATTCAAAAGTGCTGATTTCAGATGATATTGAATATTATAAAAATATCAGAAACTATAATAAACCTTCTGAAACACCCTATAAATTCAACACAAAAACGCATTATGGTTGTCCTTATGACTGTGGACTTTGCCCAGATCATGAACAACATTCTTGCCTCACAATTATTGAAATTACCGACAGATGCAATTTAACTTGTCCAACTTGTTATGCAGGTTCTTCGCCAACGTATGGAAGACATCGAACATTTGAAGAAGTCAAAAAAATGCTGGATACAATTGTCGAAAATGAAAAAGAACCTGACGTAGTTCAAATAAGTGGTGGCGAGCCAACACTGCATCCGCAATTTTTTGAAATTCTAGATTATGCCAAAACATTACCCATTAAACACATAATGGTCAATACAAATGGGATTGAAATTGCCAAAGATTTTGAATTCGCCAAGCGTTTGAAAAGTTACTCGCCAGACTTTGAAATTTATTTGCAATTTGACTCATTTAAGGAGGAAGCTTTATTTTCCTTGCGTGGAGCGAATTTGAAGAGAATTAGAGAAAAGGCAATCGCAAATCTAAATGAATTGAACCTTTCAACAACCTTGGTTGTCACTTTGCAAAAAGGACTCAATGACGATGAAATTGGTGAAATAATTGAATACGCCCTAACGCAAAAATGTGTGCGCGGAGTTACATTTCAACCAACTCAAATTGCAGGGAGGCTCGACAATTTTAACCATGAAACAGATAGAATTACCTTAACAGAAGTGCGCAGGAAAATATTGGAACAATCAGAAATATTTACTGCTGATGATTTGATTCCAGTGCCTTGTAACCCAGATGCTTTGGTGATGGGCTATGTGCTTAAATTGGAAGGAAACAATATTCCTTTGACAAGATATATTAATCCGACAGATTTACTTGATAATGGAAAAAATACCATTGTGTATGAGCAAGACGAAGAACTGAAACAGAAAATGTTTGAAATTTTTAGCACAGGAACTTCCACAGATCAAGCATCTTCTAAATTACATAATTTACTTTGCTGTCTTCCTTTTGTGGAAGCACCCAATCTTAGTTACGACAACTTGTTTAGAATTATTATAATGCAATTTATCGATGCCCATAATTTTGACGTGAGGGCGATCAAAAAGTCCTGCGTTCACATTGTTGACAAGGACAATAAAATAATTCCTTTTGAGACCATGAATCTTTTTTACAGAGATGACAAAAAGGAATATTTAGAAAAATTGAAATCGCAAACAATTTAACACTTTGAAAAATGAATGAACTTGCACCTTTAATTGTAATTATTTACTTGATTTGTCATATTCCGGCATTCATTCTCTTAATCATTGGATTAGCAATACTTAAATTCAAACCTAAAACTTCAAAGATATTATTTATAATTGCTGGATGTTATTTTATTGTGGGTGGTGGAATTTGCGGAGCAATATTGTCGTAAATGAAATTAAACAGTTAATTTGAAAAATAAAAAAATAGAATTCATTTATTGGTTTGCATACTACAACTTGGATTCGCCGAGCGTCAGGTACAGAGCACAATATCCGCTTGATTTTTTCAAGGAGCACAAAGGAGTTGACAGTTATTTGGTTGTTCCGAGTTACTCTTTTTCAGGGATTTTATTGTTTCTAAAAGCTTATCTATCTGCGTTATTTTTTAGGAAAAGTAACTCTTTGATTGTCATTCAACGCGTTCAATCAAATTTCATTTATGCAGGTTTATTGAAATTACTCATCCGAATCAGGCGAAAAGACACTGTTTACGACCTTGACGACGCAGATTATTTAGAGGAAAACCAAAAAACAATATTTTATTTTGTCAAAAATTGCGCTAAAATTTCAGCAGGAAGTAATGCCATTGCTGGGTATTTGAGTCGATTTAACATTCACATTGTCCATACCACTTCTCCAACAGTTGATTTGGGCATCATTAAAACGAAAAAGAACGAAAAATTGAATATTGGTTGGATTGGAGGTTTTGGTGGAGAACACAAAGAAAGTCTCATTGAACTGGTTTTTCCAGCGATCAAAGCAATTGTTTTTCCAGTAAAATTCACAATGATTGGCGTGTTGAAAGACGAGGATAAAACATTCATCAATCAGTATTTTCAAGAAAATCAATACGTAGAATTAGAATTGCCGATAGGAATTAACTGGAACGATGAAGCTGGTCTTCAACACAGAATTGCAGCGTTGGACATTGGTATCGCCACCTTGTCAAATTCCGAGATGCAACTTTCCAAATCAGGAATCAAAGCCAAACAATATTTGAACAACGGCGTGCCTGTGCTCAGCTCGAATCTGCCAGAAAACAACAGTGTGGTTGTAGATGGTGTAAATGGATATTTTTGCAAATCTTCTGCTGACTTTGCTGCTAGAATCAATCAATTTGGCGAAATGTCAGAAAAGGAGTATTTTCTGTTTTCAGCAAATGCGCGAAAATCTATTGTAAATTTTGATCATGAAAAGTATTTTGCGGACTTTGAGATGATTAAAAATGATGTTGAGATCTATTCTAAGAATTTGAACTAATTAATTTTGTAAATTAAGCTTTAACAAAAATGTATTCAAACAAACATCTAGAAATTTTTAATGCTAGAATTTTAAACGCAGGAGTTGATGAGGTTTACGATGCTTTTGCTAATCCATCTCGTTTAAAAAAATGGTGGGGACCCAATGGTTTCACAAACACGATTCATGAATTTGATTTAAAACCAGAAGGAAAATGGATTTTAACAATGCATGGGCCTGAAAAAGGAAACTTTGAAAATTCGTCTGTGTTCAAAATTGTCAAACCGAATGAACTGATCCGATGGAAAAGGATTTCTCAACCACTATTTGAAATGGAAATTGCATTTCAAAAAATCGATGATTCAAAAACGCAAATTTCATTTCGAATGATTTTTGAAACAATAGAAGATTGTAATAAAATTAGACCATTCGCTGAGCCAAAAAATGAAGAAAATTTTGATCGACTAGAGAAAGAGATTTTGTAGTAATTTAAATTTTACAAATTAATTTAGATACAACTGCATCATTTAATTAATTTAGTGACAACCAATTTAAGCTAAAATAAATGAAAAAGCTTCAATATAAAATAACTATCAATTCGCCAGCAGCTTTGGTGTATGATTTTATGCTAGGAACCAGCAACAAGTTAACTTATGAGCAGTGGACTGCTGCGTTTAATCCTTCATCATCTTTTGAAGGAAACTGGGAGAAAGGAAGTAAAATGCTATTTTTTGGTCTAAATAGCAAAGGCGAAAAAGGTGGAATAGTTTCCAGAATTGCTGAAAATATTCCCAACATTTTTGTTTCAATTCAACATTATGGATTGCTAAATGATGGGCAAGAAATCACCGAAGGACCTGAAGTGGAAAAATGGGCAAATGGATTTGAAAATTACACTTTCGAAGAGATTGATGGAACCACAACTGTTATTGTTGATTTAGACTTAACTGATGATTTTGTGGATTTCATGAACGAAACTTATCCAAAAGCACTTGAAAAACTGAAGGGGATTTGTGAAAAATAGACCTTTAAGGATATTAGGGAAGTAAAATAATCGAAGTTAAAGGTTTTTATGAAGTTTAAATATATTTTTTGGTCTCTTTTCTTAATCAATTTAATTCTCGCAATTATTTTCATTAATATTCTGCCATTTAAGTCAAATGGAGACAAAACAGGATACATGTTATCCATCAATGTGCTATATCTTTTTACTTATGGCGTTTTTGTTTTGTACTCCCGATTGGCTATTGCCATTGTCCAGCGAAATGGATTTAAAAAGCGAGAAAATTCTGGAGCGACAATGGTAAAAATAGTACTTCACACAACTCCATTATTGGCATTTTATGCAGCATTAAATATTTTGATTTTCACTTTACCAAAAGCAATTTCGGAAAATGATTACATGAAATTAAATAGTATTAGCATGTTGCTGGGACTAATCTTGGGAGGTACGCAATCTTTATTCGAAATTAGAAAAATGAATAAAAAACAGGAAAATGAAAAATGAAATATTTACGATCAAAATTTCTGAAGTCAAGCCAAATGATTAAATATTTATAGGATGAGATTGTTAACCATATGTATTTTCCTTTTGCTTTCGTCCCATTTATTTGGTCAAACGAATAAAAAAGTAACGAAGCACAAAAAGGACGAAATCATTCAGAAAATTGAGGGAATAAACACTTTGCTAAAATCTTATGCTACACTTTCTCCTTTTTCAGAAAATGAAGACAGGTTTGAAATGATTGATTCCATCAGCAACGAAATTACAACTCGACTTCTAAATATTTTGAACGACAAGCGAATAATCAACTATCCAATTGAAACATTGTTGAATCAAGATGAGATTTCTATCTCAAAATCAATTGACAACAAAATTTTCTTTTTTTCAATCGACGAAAAAACTGGTGGCTCATATCAAACGAGTAAAACGATTATACATTACCGACTGCTGAATGGAACAGTAAAGGCAGATTTTTTCGGAGACGAAGCGTCTGAAGTACTCGCGACTTCAACTTATGATCAGGTATTTTCACTCGACAGTATCAATCAAACATATTTTGTCATTGGAGGTGTGCCGACTTGCAATACGTGTTTTGTCTCGTCAGCGATAACCATTCAACTCGATTCAAGTTCATTTCAAACAGACTTGATTGCCCAATTTGACGGACGTTTTGATGATTTAAAGGTTTTTGAATTCGACAGCATTTCCCAAATTCTTACATATGAATATTTCGCAGCTGACAACGATGATTCGCTTTATGGCGGAAATAACGAATACATCAAACTGCAACATAAGTTTAATAGTAAATTCAAATTTGTTAATGGAGAATTTCTAGAAATTGAAAAGTGCGAATGGTGGGATGAGATAGAACAGTGATTTTTTTGTTTTATTATAAAATTGATCTTAGAAACGTAAAATCAATTTTATTTGATAACTTTCTTTCTTTTAAGCATCTTTCCACTAAGTTTGGAACTTTAAAATATTTTTAAAATAAAAATTATGGCACTAATAAATCCCTACATCAACTTCAACGGAAATACCGAAGAAGCATTCAATTTTTACAAATCTGTTTTTGGCGGAGAATTCGCAATGATTATGCGTTTCAAAGATTTGGATAGTGCTGAATTTCCTGTTGCTGAAAGTGATGCAAATAAAATAATGCACATCGCATTGCCCATCGGAAAAAATGTTTTAATGGGCAATGATGTTCCAGAGAGAATGGGGCGAACCAATGAAAACGAAAACCGAAGCAAAATTTCCATCAGCGCCGAAAGTAAGGAAGAAGCAGATAAATTGTTCAAAGGCCTTTCAGCAGGCGGACAAGTTGAAATGCCCATCGCCGACAGTCCTTGGGGTTCTTATTTTGGCATGTTTAGAGACAAATATGGAATAGAGTGGATGGTGGATTTTGATTCGAAATATAAAGGTCAAATTTGATTTGTAAACGGTAGGAAAGCAATCTAAAAAATGACATTTGGATATAGTTGAAGTCTTCTGTTGCAGAGAATAATAGTTCAACACTTGTAATTCTTTAAACAAGAATTTTATTCTTTTCCTGAAGATGTTAAAATCGATTATGACAATTTAAAACAACATTATCCGTGTAAAGCGCATTGCAAGTAGCGAAAGAATTCAGTGTGCTGATTTTACTTTTCAGATAAAACAGAGGGATTTAGTTGTGATAGAGCTAAAACTTTAAGTTATTAAGTTTACTTTTAAAAAAAAAATATTACTTTTAAAAGTCAGCTTTTCTTACACAGTTAAACAGTAATGTTCCAAACAATATCAAATTAAGAATGCGAATTCCTTCATTTTGCAACAAATTTATATCAGTACTTTTTTTTAGTACGTACTTTTTTTCATTCAACTATGCTCAAACCTCATTTAGTAGAACTTCAATAGATACTGATTTGTTAAATAAGCATGTTTTGGAGGAAGTTAACAAATTAAGAAAAAAAGAAAAAGTATCAAATCTTCAAATTGAAATGGCTTTATTTTCTGCATCCGATGACCATGCAAGATATATGCTTTTGAAAGAAAAACTCACTCATAAACAGAAAAATAGATTAAAAAAAACAGCTAAAAATAGAGTCGATTTTTATGGTCAACAATTCAATTTGGTAGGTGAAAACATACAATTGAATAATTTAAATTTAAATGCTGTTTCAAGTGACAAGAAAAATCTAAGAATTGACACTTATGAAAAACTTGCGGAACAACTTGTATTAACTTGGAAGAATTCACCACTGCATTTTGCCAATATGATTAATTCAGATTTTTTAACGACATTCTGTTCGATTGCGGTTAGTCCTAGTGGAGAAATTTATGCTTGCCAAGTATTTGGAGGATCTAAATATGTAGATAAGTACATGAAGTTTAGAGATTCCGTTGAATTTAAGCCAGATCGACCTTCGCGCTGTTGGCGTTGTCATATTAGACCGCCAGCAGGAATAATTACAGTTGCAGCAGACAGTACCATCATCTTTCATCATGACCAACCTAGATTTTTTTTCAATTTATTTTTAGTCCCGTCCATTTTATCATCAAGGATGCGTTTTTTTAACCCTTTGTCAGATGGTTTGGCGGCAGATATAATTGTAAAATCCCAATATCCGTGTGACAGTAATTCCTACCATAATGGATTAAGTAATTTCCGCGGAGTTCCACTAAAACCTGTTTATAAAAAGGATTTTAATGGAGGCATTCATCTTGGTCATACAGAAATTACGCTAGGAAAAGTTCCCAAATATATCAATGAAGAATTTGAAGTCAATTTGGTTGTCATACAAAACAAACGACCATGTTCGAATACCATGTTTAATATCATTCCTTCTGATTTTCATGTAGAAATTCCTTTGAGTTATGGATTTGAACCCTTGGAAACAAAAAAGAAGAGCAATAAATTAGATACACTTTATCGACGAATGTATTTTGATCAATCGATGATTGTACCAAGAGATACTTCTCTTTCTGAATTAAAACAATTTGTTCGAGTCAATATAGGTAAAATTCAAAAAATCGACATTTCTGGTTTTGCAAGTATTGAGGGATCAACTGAGGGAAATACGCAATTGTATCTCAAAAGGTCAAATTTTCTTGTAAAGGAATTGAAAGCATTTGGTATCGACTCAACTCAAATTCAAATTCAAACAGCTGAAAATTTCCGCGATTTTAGAAAAGATATAAAAAGTACAAAATTCGCATACTTAGACACTTTGAGCGATTCCGATTTAAAAAAGCAAATCTTAAATATTGAACTTTCAACTCAACTTGAATTTCTTTTGAAAAATCATAGATATGCTGATATTAGAATAACCACCCGCGATGATTTCGAATTAGAGTATGACCAATCATTAGTTAATCAACAATTAAAAGACGCAATTGATAAAGGAAATATTCAAAAATGTATTGATTTGCAAAGAATTCAATTTGGTTTGATTTTGGCAGGAAAAATGGCAATCAATAACATGGAGGAAATCGTAATTCCAGTTGATAGTAAAAATATGAAATTACTTCATAATAAGGCTGTAATGAAAAATTATTTTGAACCTCAAACTACTGAATCTCTGAAAGCATTTCGAGCAGATCTCTGGGAAATAAGGTCTTTGAAAGAGGAAGATAAACTTCTAAATACATCTATTGCTATCATCGACTTCTACTTATATACAATGGGGCAATATCATTATAAAAAAGTATCATTTTTTGATTCAATTCAAAAATGGAAAAATATAGATGAGGTTCAAAAAGCACGGATACTTTTGAATACTTCAACTGCACATGATTGGGGATATTGGCAAACAACAGGATCGACAAATCAAAAAAAATATTGGTTTAAAAAAGTAAAACGATATGTCGCACCAGCGAAATTAGATATTGACAAAACATTCGAAGTTGCAAGTTATTTTGCCTTTTTTTGGCAGGAAAAATATGCTTTTGAGCTCACAAAAGGAAAAATTGATGAAACGGAGAATCCAAACGATCTCATTTTCTTTTTAAAACTTGTACATCTGACGAATGTGGAGTTACCTCGAGATACCTATTTGCGTTACTTTAAGAAAATAAAGAAATATGCAAGAGAAGACTTTTGCACTTTTTTCAATAATCCTGCTTTGAATTTTCAGATTTTGGACGATGAGGAAATTAAGCGGATTTATTGTGCAGAATGTAATGATCATAAATAATAATTGGATTGAAAGGGAAACTTATTTTGAATAACATGGGATTTCCAAACTTGTTAATCATCAGAAAGGAAATATAGCCAATTCTTGATATTGTGAAAATCTATTATGAAAATTAAAAACAAAACATTATCTATGCAAATCGCGCTGCAAATAGTGAAAGAATTCGTTTACGATAAATGTGGATTTGAATTCTCCAATTTGAAACTACATGTGGAAAGTACGGAATATGGTGCTTGCTCATTTGAACTAAATGGAAAAAAAATTCAATTTCGTGTTTCTAAAATTACCCCTACCAAAATAGGTCAGTTTGTCACTGTTTGGAAAAGAAATAGTGAGGGTGTAACTGAACCTTTCAGTATTTCGGACGAACTTGATTTTATCATTATTACATCAAAAAGTGGCGACAATTTCGGACAATTTATTTTTCCAAAATCTGTTTTGGCGAATCAGGGAATAATTTCAAGTAAAGACAAAGCTGGAAAACGTGGAATTAGAGTTTATCCACCTTGGGACAAAGTAACAAATAAACAAGCCCAAAAAACCCAAAGTTGGCAAACAAAATATTTTTTTGCAATTACCGAGGACAATGCAAGTGGATTTGATTTGATGATGAAATTATTTAGGTAATTTGTTGCATTCTTTTATTAGCGTTTTTAAACCAAGGTTTTGGTCAAGAATAAATTTTGAATAACTGAAAGTCAATTATGAATCAATAATGGTAGAATATGCCCACGAGAATTCATTAGGAAACTTTGTAAAATATTTGCTAAATTTTATAAAAAACATGTTTTTGATTGTTAGAACGCTCACAAGCTTAATAATTTGTAATTTTAAAAACTAAAAATTCAAAACCAATGAAAAAATTTTATTTAACGCTGTCTATTTGCGCACTAGTTTTAAGTGCAAATGCACAAATAGGAACTGGATTGCTTAACAAAGCCAAAAGCACTATTGGCAAAGAGAAGAAAGAGGAACCTGTTAAAAGCAACGAAGATTCACCTGGTAGCAACTCGTCTCCAGAAAGTAAAACCACAAAACAAGAAACTGCCAAACCTAAAGCTGAGTGCATACCTTATTTTAAAGAGGGTGACACTAAATATAAAAAAGATGATGGCTTAACCAACGAGGCACATAAAAAAAACGCTGGAAAAGTAGTTTTCTCTAAAACAAAAATAACTAAAGACGCTCAAAACGAAGCTACTTTTACAAATAGCTTTGGAATGAACGATTTTGTGTACTGCCGTATATATGCTAATGCTAGTGTTTTAAATACTCCTTTGTATAATGGAGATGATTACAGTACATACAGTACCAACTACAATAACAGCTATATTACCCATATTTCAGTCGATGGTGTAGAGCTAAAGCAATATTTGGAAAATAGCAACAACAGTGGCGAGTACGAAGTTATGACTACATGGCAGTGTTTTGTGAAAACCAAAGACCCAGCTAAAGATGGTCGTAATGATGCTTATATTAAATTTTTGAACGAAGCGGCGCCAGGCACTTACACTTTTAGAGTTTGGGTTGAGGCTACCAATGGCGGACCATTAAAGGGTTGTAAGCCAGTAGCCGAGGGTGAATTTACAGTAACTAAAAAAGCGGGTGAGACAATGTCGCTGGGCCAAAAATTTGCAGATAAAAAACCAGGTATGGTAAATACTACACTTGAGGCAGGTGCGCTTAAAGCAATTAATAATTACGCAACAAATCAAGGCTGGAAAGAAACCTTTACCAAATGTAAAATAGTAAGCGAAGACTGGTACATTGTGAGAAACAAATACACAGGCATTATTGAAGGGCGTAATCTAAACGTATATGTACTTGGAAAATGGCCAGATGGGCATTGTACAGGTGTTGAATTTAATGTTTTTCAGCAATACGATGGCGCCAAATATTCAAGCGTATTTACCTACAATGGAATTGGTGACACTGATAAGATAGACTGTGAATAATTAATATTCATTCTGAAACCTAAAATGGCATCGTATAGTAAATATATGGTGCCATTTTTTTTATTGTTATTCGATACTTATTATGGAATTACAGATATTTGCACCATGAACTGATTTAAACAATGGAAAAACAACAATTCATAGACAATTTCAAACTTCTACTTGTTCAATTAAACAATTTGACAATCGAATATAGTTTCAATGAATTATCCAATAATTACAAGTTTATTATCGAGCCAAGTGAAAAATTGATTAGCAATCATTTGACTGAATTTTAAACTATAAAGTTTGAAAAAATTCTTATTTTAATCTTATATAATTAATTGAAAATGATTTTTACATTTACCAAATCATTTTTTGATTTATTGTATTTATTAACAAGTGGTTAACTTAAAAATCAACTTTATGAAAAAATTTCTATCTGTAGAAATCAATACTGGAAGAATTTACGGACTAGATATTCTCAGAGCACTTGCTATTTTATTTGTTGTGGTTGGACATGGAAAATATCTTTTGCCATCTCAAATGCATCAGGCACACAAAATTTTTGTTTTTGACGGAGTATCCATTTTCTTTGTTCTTAGTGGCTTTTTAATTGGTGGTATTTTAATTAAATTACTTGATGCAAATCAACCTACAAAACAATTAATTGCTGAATTTTGGATTAGAAGATGGTTTAGAACTTTGCCAAACTATTTTTTGATATTATTTTTATTACTTGGATTTAGTTTTCTTAATGGTGACAAGTCAACTATTTATAATTCAAAAAGTTATTTTATTTTTTCACAAAATTTGTTTTATCAGCATCCTAAATTCTTCTTAGAAGCTTGGAGCTTAAGTGTGGAAGAGTGGTTTTATTTAATAACACCGCTTAGTATTTTTTTACTTACTTATTTCTTTAAAATAAAAGCTAGACGAGCTATACTTTTTGTAGCGATTGCAATTCTAATTTTAGTTTTATTTTTTAGATTCCTTAGATTCTCCCATGTTGAAGTAAACTCCGTTCGTGAATTGGGTAAGTTATTTGCTAGACAAGTGATTACAAGGTTAGATAGCTTAATGTATGGTGTAATCAGTGCATATATTCAGTTCTATTACAAAACAGCATGGTTGAAATATAAGACTGTCCTATTATTTCTGGGAATTCTTATTTTTACTTTGACTAAAACTTTATTTCTGTTTAATTTCATCTCAGATTACGGATTTTATAATTGCGTGCTTTCATTTTCAGTTATTTCCATAGCAACAGCTTTTCTTCTTCCTTATTTAAGTGATTTGAAATCGGGCAACGGAATACTATACAAAGGAATTACGGTAATCAGTCTAATATCATATTCAATGTATTTATTGAATTTATCAGTCGTTCAATTAAATATAATAAATAAAATTCCATGGAAAACCATGATTGATGATAAATGCTTGATTATTTTCTTCAAGTATAGTGCTTATTGGATATTCACGATTTTAGGCGCAATATTGATTTACAAGTATTTCGAAATACCGACAACAAGACTGAGAGATAACAATAAAATTCAAAAATTTATTTCAAGAATTTTGCGCTTTAAATGACAAAAGTTTCAAGTAAAAGGCAAAATATTAAATGAACATATCAGATTATGAAGTTTATAAATACTGTTTTACTTATTTTTCTTACCAATAATTTATTTACACAAGTTCAGTTCTTATCTGGTGGTGGAAATGGGGATTTAATTTTAAGCACTACTACAGGATGCTGCGAACGATTTTTAGGTAATTATATTTCATTTATTGATATAGCTGTTACTCCAAATGGAAGAATATATGGATTAGCTGGAAATATCTATGAAATAGACACCTTATCAAAGGCCGCAACTTTTGTTTCCTCTCCTTTAAATCAAAATGGAATTTATTCTGCGGGAGCAGGTTTGGTTGCGCTTGATAATAATTATTTACTGTCTGATAAAGCAGATTCATTGTATAAAATAGAAATTAGCACTGGAACTTCAGTAAACTTAGGGAAAATCGGATATTATTGTAATGGTGATTTTGCTTTTTTTAATAATGATTTATATATGTCATCTCAGCTAAATGAGTTAATCAAAATTTCTCTAGATCCTAATAATCAAAACATTATTGACGTTGTAAATCTTGGTGTTATGAGTTTGACTGGTAATGTTTATTCATTGTTTACTACGTTTGATGGTTACAATTCGGATAATAAAAGTTTATTTGCAATAAAAGGTTCTTCGGTTTTTAAGGTAAATGTTTTAGATGCTAGTTTGCAATTGATTTGCGCATTTGACTTTGGCCATGTTTCTTACGGTGGCGCTTCCATTTATGACTTTAGTGATTCAGATGACATTCAAAAAATACCCAACGTATTTACCCCAAATAATGATGGAATCAATGATCTTTTTCAAATTTCAAATACCAGTGTTTCTAAATTTTTTATTGTAAATAGATGGGGTAATATTGTTTTCAATTGGGAGAAAGGAGATATAATTTGGGATGGAAAAAACCAAAACGGAATGGAACTAAGTGAAGGAATTTATTTTTATATCAAAGAATTTATCGATTGCAAAGAATCAAAACAAGTTAAGGGATTTATTACCCTTCTAAGATAGTAATTTTTAAAATCATATTTGAACTTAAATTCTTCCATTTATGCAACTTACATTTCCAAATAATTTTTATCTTCGGTCAAGAAAATACTCCAATTTATTGGATTTTGTAAGTTGAAATAGTTTAATAATTAAAGATGAAAAAAGACAAAATATTTTTTTTGACAGCGACAATTATCATTGCTTTATTTGAAGGAGTTATGCCCGCATTGACTTCTCAAACTGAATTAGCAAAAGAAGGAATTAGACATTTAGGCTATCCTTCATATTTTGGAAATGCTTTGGTTGTTTTCAAAGTGTTGGGTGTACTGGTTTTAATTATTCCTCAAGTTCCAAAAAGATTAAAAGAATGGGCCTATTCAGGTTTTGCTTTTGCCTTTATTTTTGCATCTATCAGCCACGGAGCAGTGGACGGAATCAATGGACAAACATTTTTCCCTTTGATTGTTATGTCAATATTGGCAGTTTCATATTTTTACTTTCATAAATTAAATCCTAGTAGAATTTAATAGTACAACTTTCAACCAACCAATATAAAAACAGAGAACTAATTGCTGATTAAGCAAGTAATGGTCACGAGGTAATTTACGATGGTTATTGGGATGAAAATTCTGGTTCTTGGCAAGGTGAATGCGAAATACTAAATGAGTCGGGAGTATTTCATGCGCGCAAATTTAAATCGAAAGGTCGGATTGGTAGATTTGAAATGAGAATGATTGAATAAATATTAACTTCGTGAAAACAGAATGATAAAGCTAAAATCAATCATAAATTTAACTCTCCAATGAAACAAGATTTATCACCTTTTGAAAATCAAATCCAAAAAGTTTCAAGTTTCGAAGCACTTGTTTCAACGCCTTTTCTGCGAGAGATGAATGCCATTTGCTGGGATCGAACTTTAGAAGGTGATTTTGCTGAAATTGTCGATAAATTTGAAATTACAGAGAATTTACAGGAAATTGATTTAGATGAACTTCACGATTTGAAATTAAGTCAACAAGGCAATTTAGCGCGCGAAATTCTTTTGAATGATTACCAATTATTGCAAGATTATGGCTCTTCACCTTCGCTCAATATCATTGAGTTTTATGAACGAGATGACAGTTTTCCGTTTTTTCCAACAGATGTTTATTCTTACCATGTAGATCGTTCACCGATTCCAACAGCCACATTTTTATGCACTTATTTTGGTGCTGCTAGCGAATTGATTTCAAATGCAGAAGCAGAACAAAAAGTGCTTATTCCAGAAATCAGAGCGGAACTCAGAAAATTATTTCAAGGAAGACAGGAAGATTTTGATGCTTTTTTGACCGAAAATTTCTTTGATTTGCATTATCAAGGCAAATCATCAGCCATTCCATTCAACTTGGGAATCGGAAATTTGTGGCGATTGGCAGTCGATCACCCAGAAAGTGCATGTTTGCCTTGTATTCACCGCGCACCATCAGAAAGAATAGGAGAGAAGCGTTTGCTGTTGATTTGTTGATTTACTTTGCTTTGTCTTTTTTAACATATATACTTTGATTTTTATTTAATCTGAAATTAATTGGCTACTTTTATTCTAAGAAATTCTATTCGAAGGAAATGCTTTAAATTTTCATTTTTTTTATTCAAAGTGAAATTTCTTTTAATAATTGAAACTAATAATTGAGCTGTATGTTGAAATTATTTTACACCCTTTTTTTATTGTTTTTTTTCACAAATAATTCATTTGAACAAATCACAGTTGGACTTATTCAACACGATGCTGGCACTTTAGATGATGGTTATGTTTTATTTGCACCCATTGGAAGTACGACAACTTTTTTGATTGACAAATGTGGAGAGCAAGTCAAAACTTGGCCAAGTACTTATAAACCTGGTCAATCGTGTTATATTTTAGCTGACGGAACTTTGTTAAGAGCGGGAAATACCAATAATTCAACTTTTAATTCAGGAGGAAAGGGTGGAATTATTGAAAAAATTAATTGGGACGGAACTGTATCTTGGAATTATATGATTTCTGATACATCTCAGTGCCAACACCATGACATTAAAGCTTTACCAAATGGAAATGTTTTAGCAATAGTTTGGGAATCTAAAACATTTGCAGAAGCCATTTCCAAAGGACGAAATCCGGCTTTAACTACAACCACTGTTTGGAGTGAAAAAATAATTGAAATTCAACCTATTGGGTTAAGTGGCGGTGTCATTGTTTGGGAATGGCATCTGTGGGATCATTTGGTACAAGATTTTGACAATACTAAATCAAATTTTGGCACAATTTCTTCTAATCCAGAGCTGATAAATGTAAATTACAGCGCGAGTTCAAATGCAACAAATGGCAAAGATTGGATACACTTGAACTCAATTGATTACAATGCGAGTTTAGACCAAATACTTGTCAGTTCACATTCTTTTGATGAAGTTTGGATCATTGACCATAGTACCACAACTGCCCAAGCTGCAGGCAATGTTGGTGGGAACTCAGGTAGGGGTGGAGATTTATTGTATCGTTGGGGAAATCCTCAAGCGTATGATAATGGAAATGTCGCAGATCAAAAATTATTTGGACAACACAACGCAAATTGGATAGAAAGTAATTTGCCACATCAAAACGAAATTATGATTTTTAACAATGGAAATGGCAGAACGGGTGGAAATTACTCAACCATTGAAATCATTAATACTCCAGTTGATGGATTTAATTACTCCGCTAATTTACCTTATTCTCCGAGCTCCACTTCATGGATTTACAATGCAAATAACGAAAACAATTTTTACGCACAAAACATTTCGGGTGCGCAACAACTTTCTAACGGAAATGTAATTTTTTGTAGCGGTCCCAATGGAATTTTTACTGAAATTGATTCTTTAGGAAATCCACTTTGGACATACGTCAATCCTGTTTCGTCCACAGGAATTATTTCTCAGAGTTCAACTCCTGCACAAAATCAGGCTTTTAGATGTAGTTTCTACTCAGGTAGTTATGCCGGTTTTGCAAATCATGTATTAACACCAATTGGAATTATCGAAAATTCAAATTCAAACACACTTATATGTGCAGAAAATCTTGGAATTAGTGAAAATGTAGTAAATGAAAATTCTGTTCAAGTATATCCAAATCCAGCAAACCAAATTCTTAACATTGAATTAGAAAACGACACAACATTTCTTTCTCAGATTGAAATCATTGATTATTTAGGAAGAACAATTTATAAAAACACTGAATTGATTAAAGAAAAGTCATTCGCAATTAACATTTCTGAATATCCTATCGGTATATACTTTGTATTACTTAAATCTAGAGATAACTGGATATCTAAAAAAGTTGTTTTTGAATAAAAGAAAATCGATATTTTTAATTTTTTGAATAAATATTTTTTTTGGAAATGGAAAAAAATAGGTGTGAAAATAGTAAATTTAAATCTTCTAAAGCCATATTTTCAGAGGATTATGAAAAGTTAGTGGAAGAATGTGAATAGGTCTGAAATAATTTTCAAAAAGTTGTCCAATTCTTAAAATGGCAATCGTTATAGAATTGTAAACAAGTAATTTTAACCATTTAAAAAGAAGAAAAATGACAGAATTTATGATGATTTTTAGAAATGAGTACAATCCATCTGTTAAACCTACACCAGAACAAATGCAAGCAAGCATTAAACAATGGCAAGATTGGATTGGGGGAATTGCAGCACAAGGAAAATTTTTAAGTACAAACCGTTTGAGTTCTGCAGGGAAAATCTTGAAGCCAAATAATGTAGTTGTTGATGGACCTTATGCTGAAGTAAAAGAAATAATTGGAGGTTACATCATTGTAAAAGCGACAAATATTGATGAAGCCATGAAGTTAGCAGAAGGTTGTCCAATTTTAGATATTGGCGGTCACGTTGAAGTCAGAACTGTAATTGAAATGGCAAATTAAATTGATCGAAAACGAATTAATTCCGCAACTTTTCAAAACAGAGTACAGAAAGATAGTTTCTGTACTCTGTAAGTTGTTTGGTATTGTTCACATTGAAATTGCTGAAGATATAACAAACGACACATTTTTATTGGCTACTGAAACCTGGAGTTTAAAAGGTATTCCCGAAAATCCAACCGCTTGGTTGTATGTTGTGGCCAAAAATAAAACCAAAGATTATTTTAAACGTCACCAAAATTTTTCAGAAAAAATAGCGATTGAAATAAAATACAATCAGAAACCAATCGACGATTTTGAAATTGATTTATCAGTAAAAAATATAACCGATAGTCAATTACAAATGATTTTTGCCATATGTAATCCTATCATTCCAACTGAAGCTCAAATTGGTTTAGCACTAAAAATTCTTTGTGGTTTTGGAATTGATGAAATTGCAGATGCATTTTTAACAAACAAAGAAACCATTAACAAACGACTATTCCGAGCCAAAGAAAAACTGAGACTTGAAAACATTAAAATTGAATTGCCTGATGATACTGAAATAAACAAAAGATTAGAAAATGTTTTAACCACCTTATATTTGCTTTTTAATGAAGGCTATCATTCAAGTTCACAGAAAACCCAATTGCGAAAAGAACTTTGTTTAGAAGCTATGCGATTAAACTATTTTTTGATAGAAAATCAAACCACAAACAAACCAATTGTAAATGCTTTAATGGCCTTAATGTGCTTCCATGCCTCGCGTTTTGATGCAAGAGAAAATGAAATTGGCGAACCTATTTTATATGAAGAGCAAGACCAAAATCTGTGGAATGATGCACTTATTGCAAAAGGAAATTATTTTTTAATAGAAAGCGCCAAAGGACAAGAAATTTCAAAATATCATTTAGAAGCATCAATCGCGTATTGGCATTCAACCAAAATTGAAAACCTGTCAAAATGGGAAAGTATTTTACAATTATACAATCAATTATTGCAAATTGAATATTCACCTGTGTTGGCTTTGAATCGAACGTATGCGCTTTCAAAAGTCCTGGGCAAGGAAAAAGCTTTAAATGAAGCACTAAAATTAGACCTTAAAGACAATCACTTTTATCATTCTCTTCTGGGGAATTTGTATGCCGATTTAGACAATAAAAATGCAATTTCCCATTTTGAAACCGCCTATAACTTGGCAAAATCAAATCATGATAAAAAAACCATTGAAAACCATTTAAATAGATTGAAGCGCTAAATTATTTGCCAAGATTGTGACCTTCTTTTTACTAATTGTAACTGCCAAGAACGATAATTTATGAACAGTTTACCGCTTAAAAACTTGATCTAATTTCATATCGTAAAAATTCCTTTTTATAAATCAAATTTATGCAATTGGATCAAATAGATTGTTATTTTGTTTGCCAAAAAGTAATTAATGAGAAAAAATAATTATTTTCGACTAACCAACTGAAATTAGGTACCTTTCGTTTTAAATTTAAACCAACTTTGAATGACATTTATGAAAACAATTTCTACAATTTTAATAAGTTTGAATTCATTGTATATCCTTGCACAAGAATCTAATCAAATGATGGTTGAACAAACAGACGTTTTACAGAATTTAGAATTTCAACCTTTTTACGAAATCGGATCGAGAACTTTTAAAATCATTGATGATAATAAAGTTCCTGAATATTCATATCCAACTAGTTGCGGAAATTGTGGAGAATATACTTCGTACAAACCAATTGACATGAGAGCATATTCAGGCATTGGTTTAAATGTAAATTATGCTCTTTCGAGACTTTTTTTAAATTTTTCAGCGTCAATTGAAAACCATAAAAATGAAGTTTCTCAAAGAAATAGCAGGGTATATTACCATCCGCATGTACCTTTTGGAACATTTACTGATTATTATGAAGAGAAACAATATTTAGCATATACCAATCAAAGGTTACTTTTGGGATTTGGTTTAGGCATAAAAATTTTCAAACCGAATCGTTGGTTTAATATCATTCCAAAACTGAAATTTTCACATTCTTACACCACAAAGTTGAATAATGAAGTCAACTATTCAACCAAGAAAAGAGTAAGTTACTGGGATTTAAATCCGACTCCATCAAACAATTTTTCTTGGGATTCAACCTTTACACAATCTAATATTTTAATTCCAAAAAAAGCTTTTGATTTTACATTGGGAATTGGAATTACATTGAGGCCAATCAAAAATATTGTTATTAACTTTGACTTTTATTATCCAATCATCACAAATGAAATTGTTGATTTACCAACACTTTACGTAGTGGATAAACTTCGATTTAGATACACTTTTGGAATTGGATATCGATTGCCGTTTAGGCCTAAGTCAGTGAAAATAGCAAATAAAAACAAAGTCAAATAGCCTAAAATGAAACAAAGATGAAAAAACATTTATTTACTTTAATCTTGGTCGTTCTATTTTTTAACGGTCTAAAAGCTCAATTTTATAATTTAACCGTTAATGGTGGTTATGGCTCAGGTTCTTATCAAGTTGGTGATACGGTTCATATTTGGTCCGAAGCCTATGATAATACCAAAACTTTTTCCACTTGGAATGGCAATTTTCAATTTTTGGCAAATCCAAATGAATGGCACACAATACTGATAATGCCAAATCAAGATGTTACTGTGACCTCTCAAATCGCTAATATGCCGGCATACAATATCAATTATGAACAAATCATGGGAGCCGACAATTTGAAGAATGTTTATTCATTTTTTCCACCAAATTCGAAAGGTCTGTTGTATCTTTTTCATGGTACAAGTGGTTCGGCTTCCAATTGGATTAACACTGTTGAGTATAGAAGTTTTGTAAACCGCGCCATTGCGGATACTTTTGCAATCATAGTGACAGAAGCAGAAGAAATTACTTTGAATACTGATCTAAATGGTGACGGAAAATTGAGATGGCAAGGATTTCCAATAGACACAGTGAATGGAATCGATTATAAAAATATAAAAATCATTACAGACACTTTTGTCAATCGTGGAGATTTAATTTCAACTTTACCTAAATTCTCTGTAGGAATGAGTAATGGCGGTTCATTTTCTGCTATCATTTCTTATGCGCTGAATTACAAAGCAGGAATTTCTTATTGTGCATCTTCTGCTCAACCGATTTTTGGTGTTAGAAATAATCCCTTTGCTTTTCGTATGGCTAAATATGATGACAATGCTGAAGTTGGTCCGGTTGGAAATTATGAAGCTTGGCAAAATGATTCTACGCTGCAATCCAGAGATATCTGTCATGATTATAAAATAATTGATAAACAACCGATTTATCCGCAAAGATTTGCAAGGATTCCTGGCGTTTCGGTTGCTACTTCACAGGCAATTTTTAATCAATTATTAAGCAACGTGCAATTAGACAGCGAAAACTTTGCGTTACATTCTGATACAATTAAAAATCATATTTTGGCTACTCCTGCACTCTATACAAGTTTCGTCGGACTCACAAATGAGCAAAGACTAGAGGTTTTAAATCAAATCGCTGCTTCAAATGCAGAACACAAATTTTACAGCGATTATAATTTTGAAAGTATTGATTTTTTAAATCGTCTTTGCAGTCAAACTGCTGGTATTCTTGATGTAGTGAAAGATAATAAATCTATTGAAATTTATCCAAATCCAACATCTAGTCAGTTTAATGTGGATTTTTCAGAAACTGTAAATAATGGTTTGATTGAGATTTTTAATCTTTTTGGTGAGAAAGTTTTTGTAGAGGAAATTTACAATGAAACTAAAAAAGAAATTACATTGGATTTCCTTTCAAAGGGAATGTATTTTGTAAAAATTGATGATGGAAATTCAAAGTACTGTGAGAAATTAATTGTCGAATAAACTTAAGGTCAAACAAAGCAAGTATAACTAACAAACAAAATCAAACATGAAATTAGCAAACAACAAAATATTGATCACCGGAGGTGCAAGTGGAATCGGTTTAGGATTAACAGAAAGATTTATTCAAGAAAATAATACCATTATTATTTGTGGCAGGAGAGCAGATCGATTACAAGAAGTAAAAGAAAAGTTCCCAAATGTCATTACAAAAGTGTGTGATTTATCCATTGAAGCAGAAAGAATTGAACTGTTCAATTGGATTTCTCAAAACCATTCAGATCTAAATGTTTTAGTCAATAACGCAGGACTTCAAAATTGGATGCATGTTTCTGATGATGATTTTTATTCGAAAGCGTCAAATGAAATTGAGACAAACTTGATGGCACCTGTACATTTAACTTCCTTGTTTGTAAATCTCAAATCATTAGACACAATCATCAATGTAACTTCAGGCTTGGCATTTGTGCAACTTTCAAAAGTTCCTATTTATTGCGCTACCAAATCATTTTTTCATTCCTTTACAATGTCTTTGAGACACATGTTGAAGTCTAAAAATATTGAAGTAATCGAAGTTATTCCTCCAGCGTTAAATACTGATCTTGGCGGAATTGGTTTGCACGATGGTCAACCAGCAGTTTCAGATTTTGTGAGTGCTATTTTTGAACAATTGAAAGCAGGAAAAACTGAATTGACATTTGGTTTCAGCGAAATTGTTTCAAAAGCAAATCCTGAAGCCATTGCGGAAACTTTTAATCGAATGAATCCCTAAAAAAAAATAAAATTTCAGATGAAAAACACCTATTTCTTAGTTGCATTGATTATCGCTTTTTTTAATTGTGGATTTTCCCAAACAAAACCTACCATCGAATTTGTTGAAATTCCTGAGGGCACTTTTACGATGGGAAGTCCAATCACTGAAGTTGATCGTTATGACGATGAGGTACAGCATGAAGTCACAGTCAGTGCATTCAAAATGAGCAAATTTGAAGTTACTTTTGAACAATACGATTTATTCTGCGACGCAACAGGAAGAGTAAAACCCAAAGACGAAGGTTTTGGACGAGCAAATCGTCCAGTAATTCACGTTTCTTGGGTAGATGCAAATGCTTTTGCAACTTGGCTTGGTGCAAGATTGCCAACTGAAGCAGAATGGGAATACGCTTGTCGCGCTGGTGCAAAAACGCCTTTTTACACTGGAAAAAATATTTCCACAGATCAAGCAAATTTTGATGGAAATTATACCTACAATAAAGGAGAAAAAGGAATTTTTAGAAAGAAAACAATGCCAGTTGGAAGTTTCGAACCAAATGCTTTTGGATTATACGACATGCATGGAAATGTTTGGGAATGGTGCAGCGATTTTTATGGTCCATATTCCAAAGAACCGCAAACTGATCCAAAGGGACCAGAAAAAGGAATTTATCACCCAATTCGTGGCGCAAGTTGGTTTTTTGCATCAAGATTTTGTCGCGCTGCGAGACGAGGAACAAATGTGCCTGATTACAATGGCGATGATTTGGGATTTAGGGTGGTAGCGATGTAGTTAACTTTATGGAATTCTCATATTTTAAAACCAAAGTTCTCGCCAAGATAAATTAGAAAATGCCCAATATGAAAGTTAACTGAAATGAGTATAATTTTAGAAACAGAGCGTCTCCTTTTGAGAGAGTTAGTTCTAGAAGATCAACAAGATTTGTTTGAACTAGATTCAGATCCAGCAGTTCATCGTTACATTGAAAATACACCAGTGAAATCAATCGAGGAAATAGTCAAAGTGATTGAAATGTTGCTACAGCAATACAAGGAAAATGGAATTGCCAGGTGGGCCGTCATTGACAAAGAAACCAAAGAATGCATTGGTTGGTCTGGTTTAAAATATTTCAAGGATTCGCTAAATAATCACATCCATTTTTATGAATTAGGTTATCGATTCAAGCAGAAACATTGGGGAAAGGGTTTTGCCACCGAATCAGCTCGCGCCATTTTGAGCCATGGATTTCAAGAGTTGAACATCAAGTCGATTTATGCTATCACACATCCAGAAAATTTTAATTCAAAACATGTACTTCAAAAATTAGGTTTTAAATTCATTGAAATTTTTGATTATGATGGAGATCCAACATGTTGGTTTGAACTGACAAAAAGAGATTGGGTCAATTCATTGTTGAATATTTAAACTTGATTTTTTAAACAATTATATCAAATTCCAAGCGTTTATCGTTCAAATAGTAAAGTGATGGACATAAAAATTAGTACTGAAAATTCACTAATTGACGTTGATTTTGTGCACGACTTTATTACTGATTCCTATTGGGCAAAAGGTCGAACGAAAGCGGAAATGCAGTCATTAATTGATCATTCAGTAAACTTTAGCATTTTTTTAAATCAACAGCAAATAGGTTTTGCACGAGTTGTAACCGATTATGGGCAGTTTGCTTATTTAATGGATGTTTTCATTAATCCCTTATTTCAAAATCAAGGTTATGGATACAGAATACTGGAATTTATTTTGAATTATGAATCTTTGAAATCTGTAAAAGTTTGGAGATTGGCAACTGCAGATGCACATAAATTGTACGAGAAATTTGGTTTTACTGCCTTAAAAAATCCGGAAAAATCAATGGAATTGATTAAGTCAAACTAAATAGGAATGAAAGTAATCATACTTTTATTTCTCTTGTATTCGACCAGAATTTTTGGTCAACAAGAAAGTGATTCGATGCATGGAACAAAAAACAATTATGTTTCGTTCCTTTTTGAGTCAAATAATAATGCGCAATCAAGGTTGTTTACTGCTACTTATCAATATTTGTATTCTCCTATTGGAAAATCGCTTAGAACAGGAGGCATGAACTTATCCTTGGGATTGAATTTGGCACGTTTTGTTTCAAATAAAGTAATTGTTGGACTTTGTTTAGATGTGAAAGGTTTCAAAGGTTTTAGTAAACAGAAATTTACCAATCAATTTGTCAATGATTTTAACAATAGCTTGAATTCGAGTTTTGATAATTCTCTTGATTCCATTCGAACGGTGATGTTGAGTGAAGGAATCAATCAAAATAAATTTTCGGGAAATTATATGGGAAATATTGGAGTAATGATTTCTTTGTTTCCACAACGATATGGCGGGATTTTATTATCGATTAAAAAAGGTTATCGTGCTTATCCCATTTGGAATGCATATGCTTATCCCGAACTTGAAAGCTATGATTTAGATTACATCACACTAGATTTAAAAAAGAATTATGCTCTTGAATTGACTTTCAAACCAACTGCTTTTTTCAAAAACAGTTATATAGACTTCCAAAAGTCAGTCGATGCTAACGAAATTTGGAAAACATTGGTTATCAGTTTGTATTATGAAAAATTAAATTTTAAGGAATCTACTTTTGATTCTATGAAATTGGATAAAATAGTAAATTCAAATTTCATGAATCAATTTGGTATTGACCACCGATTTGGTGTAAAAGTCGGATTTGGTTTTTACTAATTGGGTCCAATTTTCTCCTAATGTAAAACTTAATCTTATCTAAATTTAACTTTGTTATATTTCTCTTTCAATTGAAAATCTGATTTATAAATAAGACTAAATTCAATCAAATCTATTTATTTAGGTATCAATTTACCTTTCGAATAATAATTTTATTAATTTCACGAACGCTTGTAATTTAGAGCAAAACGAATAAACCCTTAAAACCTAATTACTATGAAAAAGTTTTTTTTAATTTTATGCTTGCCCTTATTTTCGCTCATTACAGTTGCTCAAAATAAACCTGCTGCGGAAAAGTTAGTCAGTGAAGGTGTAAATCTGCATGATAAAGGTGACTACGAAGGCGCATTAAAAAAATACAACAAGGCTTTAGAAGTTGATAAAGACAATTTGTCTGCCTTAGCTGAGAAAGCATATACCGTCATGTTACTCAAAAAGTATGAGGAGGCTATTTCTTTGAGTCAAAAGGCAATCGACCTTTATCCCGAAGCAAATGATTTAAAAACAGTTTACGTAACTTATGGAAATGCATTAGATGCTCTCCACATGACTGATAAATCAATTGAGATTTATGACCAAGGAATCAAGCAATTTCCTGATTTTTATTCACTTTATTTTAATAAGGGAGTTTCATTGGTGAGCAATAATATGGTAGATGAAGCCATTTTGTGTTTTCAAAAGGCAGTAATGCTAAATCCAAAACATGCAAGTTCTCATAGCGGAATTGCAAGACTTTTAGCCTTCAACAACAAAAGAATTCCTTCAATTTTGGCTTATTGTAGATTTTTGGTCATTGAACCACAAGGCACAAGAGCTGAAGAAAATTTGGCTGGTTTGCAAAAAATGATGACAGCAAATATTGAAGAAACAGGAAAGAAATCTGTTACAATAAATATCAGTGCTGACCTTTTTAGTGATACTACTGCAGATGGAAAGCCTGGAGAAAATAGCTTTGCTTCCACTGAATTGATTTTTGCACTCACCGCCGCAAGGGATTTTGACAAGAAAAACAAGAAAAAATCACAAGTTGAATTATTTCTTGGAAAAATGGAAGTTTTATGTTCTTCTTTAGCAGCTGGAAAAAACGATAACTATGGATTTTACTGGGAATATTATGCGCCATACTTCATAGAAATGAATGAAAATAAATTTCTTGAAACTTTTGCATACATTGCTTTTGCATCCAGTGACGATAAGGAAGTCGCAAGTTGGCTGAAAAGTCACAAAAATGAAACCGATAATTTTTTTGAATGGTCAAAATCTTATGATTGGAAATCAAAATAAAATAAGTGAAAAAAGCGCAATTAGCAAATAGACACAGCCTGATTCAAGACACGATTTTTCGCTTAAAATCATTGGTCTTGATTGTTTTTCGTGTTTTTAAAAATGTAATTTCTCCAGCCAAAAAATTCAAAATTGAACAAGATAAAATAAATCAACCTGTTTTTTCAGTTTCAGAAAGTGACCTATGGAATCCATCTGATAATTCAGAAAATTGGATTTTAACCGCAGGCAAAATTGAGAATTTAAGAATTGCCGCTAAAAAAATTCATGGACTAGAAATTAAAGCAAATGAAGTTTTTAGTTTTTGGAAACACATAGGAAATCCAAATTTTGGAAAAGGATTTGTCGTTGGACGTGAAATAAGAGAAGGTTGTATAATTCCAACAATTGCTGGCGGACTTTGTCAACTTTCAAACGCTTTGTATGATGCTGCTTTAAAGGCCAATTTTGTCATAGTAGAAAGACACAAACATACCAAAGTGATCAAAGGTTCGCTCGCCGAGAAAAATCGAGATGCTACAGTAAAATGGAATTACCTCGATTTACGTTTCAAATCAACTTGTGATTTTAGAATTGAAATTGAATTGACAGCCGATAAATTTAGGGTAAGTTTTAAAAGCGAGCAGTTCAATAATAATTCCAAGGAAACGGTTTTAGACACGAAAAAGCCACACAATCTCAATGATTGCTATTCCTGCGGAAATTTGGCTTGTTTCAAATATCCAGAGCGATTAATTGTAAAACAAGAAATTGCAACAACCACTTTTATTTTAGATGAAAAATGGCCGGAATACGACCAATATATCAAAGAAATTCGCAAAGAATCAGACCATTTTATTTTACCTGTAAAGAAAAATAGATTCATTAAGACAAACAGATATACTTGGAAAGCTGCAAATCCACTAAAAACAAAAACGACAGTTTATCAGGGTTTTTTAAGAGCTTTTAAGCTGCGATTTACCCCGAAAAACAAAAACAATGTTTTTGAGCTTGCCTTGCGATTAGATAAAAAAATAGCCCAGGCAGCTGTCAAAAAAATCCAATTGGATTCAACACATGTTGTTATTGCACAAAACTTGCTTCCATTTGTGTTCGAAACTGGCGCATTGGGCGGACGAACATTTGACGTTTTGATGACCAGGCTTCCTCTTGAGAAATTACATGAAAGACTTGATTTTGCATTTTCCATTCATGGCGAAAGTACGACTTTGAATGATTTTAGGGCACCAGTTGACTTGCTTAATCTAGAAAATGAAGCGTTGAATAAAGCGCGAAGAATAATTACTCCACATGCCGAAATTGCTGGAATTTTTAGTAACAAATCCGTAAAGTTAGATTGGGAAATTCCTCCTTTTGAAAATAAAACTGTCCTTGGAAACAAAATACTTTTTCCAGCTTCTGCCGTGGGAAGAAAAGGAGCGTATGAAATCAAAAAACTAGCAAAAGAACTGCAATTAACTATTTCTTTTTCAGGAAGAAATATAGAAGATGAGAATTTTTGGGAAGACGTTTCAACGGAAAGATTTGATGGCGATTTGAACCAAATAGGATTAATTATTTATCCCACATTTATCGAGCATCAACCAAGACAAATTCTAAGCGCAATTGCAAAGGGAATTCCCGTTATCACAACAACTGCTTGCGGATTTGAAAGTTCAAGTCAAATTAAAGTTTTGGAAATGAATAATTTTGAACAATTTAAAAAAGAATTCTTTACGCAGATGAAAATCCATTGAATATTTTAAACAATTCAATTTATATTTTTTACATTTACCTACATCGAATTTTGAGTTGTAGCTTAAATTAGCTCGATATTTAAAATAATTCCATTTGCTTATGAAGATATGTATTTCTACTCTTTTTTTCCTTTGCATATTCAACCTTGTTTTGGGTCAAGATACTTGTCAATATTTGGCTTACGAAAGTTTTGATAATATCGCATTAACACCTTTGCAAGGTGCTAGCAGTGGTTCTGGTTGGGCTGGAGCTTGGACAGTTCAAGGAGGAAGTACGGTAATTCCGGGTTACAATATTCAGAATAATTCTCTTTCTTTTGGTGCTTTACAAACTGTCGGTATGTCGCTTACAGGTGGATTTCAGTATGTAACTTGTGGCCGCAGGTTTAACTCCAACGATGGCGGACCATTTGATGCCTATGTGGCACCGTATCAAAATGCCATTGGAACGCAAACAGGAACTGAACTTTGGGTTAGTGGTTTGGTGAGGAAAGACATCAATAATTCTGAGCCCGTTTTCATGGCTTTTCACGATAATGGCATTGATTGGTGCGAACCATGTAGCAGTAATAAATTAGAATTTGGTTATTTTGGAGCCGCTTCTGATGTGAGTGGTATAAAAATGTGGTCAATTTTATTGGGAACAACAGTTTATCCTTCCAATATTCCAGTGGTGGTTGGAACACCAGCTTTTTTTGCAGCCAAGATTTCTTTTACAGCTTCAGGAACTAGTATCGATTGTTACATTGATCCTACGACTTTAGGCAATAATCTGCCAAGTTCACCCAGTATTTCTCAATCTACTTCAACCAATTTATTGATTAGAAGTTTTGCAACTTACCTTGGAAATGTTCCTGGAAATGGCGCCATTGATGAAATGCGCATGGCAACTTCCTATCAATGTGTTGCGCCAGACAATACCATTTTTGTCGATTTACCGCCAATTGCCTCTTTCACTTTGTCTGCAAGTAGCGGCACTTCGCCAGTAACATTGCAATTAGATGGAACAGCTTCATTTGATCCAGAAAATTCTGGACTTACTTATTCTTGGAATTTTGGTGATGGAACGCCTATTGAAACAGGTCCTTCAATTATAAGTCATACTTTTAGTCCGTTTGGGGTGCTCAATGTTGCACTTACTGTAACCGATGCTGGTGGACAATCTCATACAACATACATGCCTTTAACAGTTTATGATGCAGCTGGTTCTTATCCTTGCAATAGTTCATTTACCTTAATGCATGAAGCAAGTTGTGGACAAAATGATGGCATTTTGCGTATTAACTCAGCGCCAGCAACTTTTTCATTGGTAAATAGTTCAAATGTTGCGATGACACTTTCAGGACAAAATCAATATCAAAATTTGGCAGCAGGTGTTTACAATTATACTTGTGACGGCGGATTGGGTGGTTGCAGAGATACTTTTCAGTTACATATTCCTACTGATAGTGCGACATGTGCAGGTTGGCAACCAAGTGATTGCACATTGGATATCGGTGTAAATCTCGCAGGAATTGCAGATTGGTCTTATGAAAGACCTTTCAGAAATTTATTTTTACATTGTAGACAAGCGCCCATCGTTTTTGATCAAGATTGCAGTTGCTGGGAAAACGGAATGCTATCTGAAATACAATTAGATACAAATGGATATCCGCTTCAAATCCCTCAATTGACAACAGCGTCACCGAATACTTTTGTCCGAATGGTTATTTCTTCAAACAATGCGAATTTACAGCAGGGAAATACCTATGTTCTATTGTATGATGGAATTGGAGATATTCAAATTCAAGGAGATGCAACAGAGGTAAGTGACGTCTCAAACCGCATTGAATTTATTGTGCAAGGAATGGGAAATATTTGGTTTAATTTGCTTGCTTCGCAGGCTGGAAATTATGTGAGAAATATCAGAATTTTGCGCTTAGAAGATGAATTTGCCACAGATTTGGAAACGCAGCCATTTTATGCCGAATTTTTAAATAAAATAGAACCATTTAAAAGTTTGCGTTTTATGGATTGGGGTGCAACAAATGCGAGTCCACATGTTCAATGGCAAAATAGGGCCAAGATTTCACAGCGAACTTTTGCAGGTGACAATGGAGTTCCTTACGAAAAGATGATTCAACTGGCAAATATTGCGCAAAAAGATATTTGGATTTGTGTGCCCCATGCAGCTGATGACAATTTCATCATTAAAATGGCGCAACTTTTTCGCGATAGTTTAAACCCTAATTTAAACGTTTATTTGGAATACAGCAATGAAGTTTGGAATTGGATGTTTTTGCAAGCGCAATACAATGATCAAAACAAACCTTCAAATTTAACCTATGGTGAGGCCTATTCAGAAAAAGCAAAGCATGTTTTTCAAATATGGCACCAGGTTTTTGACTACAGAAAAAACAAGGTAAAGCGTGTTTTAGGCTTGCAAGGTGGTTACAATAGTTTGAATGAACTCATCCTTTCGCAAATTAAACAAGACGAATGGGATTATGCATCGCCTACTTTTTACTACGGTTTAGATCATGGGAATACAGGAAATCCAATTTTAAATGCCAGTTCCACCGCTTTGGATGTGCTTCAAAATTCACAGAATGCTTTTTTAGATTTTGCGCCTGCAATTCATCAAGATTACCGAAATACGCACCTTTTTGGAAAACCTGTAATCAATTACGAAGGAGGACAACATTTCACAAATTTCACTCAACCTCCCTATTTGCAAGCAATGTACGATGCGCAAGTGCTACCTGAAATGTATGATTTGTATAATACAGTGTTAGACAGCATTCATTTGTGGGGAAGTAAAATGGCGATGGCATTCACTTTGTCTGGAGCAAAAGAAAGTATTTATGGTTCTTGGGGACATTTAGAGGATATCGATCAAGACATCACAGCGCAGCCTGCGCCTAAATACCAAGCTTTATTAGATAAAATGGCGCATACGCCCAATCCCATTATATCAGGAGATTTGACTTCCGGAAACGACTTAAATCCATCTTTTTTTCAAGTAGAAAATCCAATTGGCGCTAATTTCACTTATCAATGGACTGTAAACAATGGAGTATTACAAGGAAATTCTTCGACAGATAATTGCAATGTCACATGGGTTTTTCCAAACAATGTCAATGATACAATCGGTACAATTACCCTAACTGTTTTTGACGAAAATGGGTGCTCTTCTGTTTCAAGTATTAATATTCCGACCAATCGTTCCCTCGGAATTGAGAATAATGTGCTTGACAATTTTGAAATTTTCCCAAATCCAACCAAAGATTATTTTTCTATTGTGCAAAAATCTTCAAATACAATAGATGAAAAAGCTTACCTCTATAACACAATGGGACAATTGCTGAAAACGATTTCTTTGAATGCAGAAAACACAATTGTAGAGGTGAGTGATTTATCATCAGGCTTGTACATTATCAAAATTGGTGAACTGAGCAAGCGAATTGTTGTTGGACATTAAATTTTATAAAAAGAACAATAACGTATTATTATTGTTAGGAAATTTCAACAATTGTAAATTTTAAATTTAAAAATTAGTTGGAAATTAATTAATTAATTTCTAATTTTAAGAATTATCAGAAGTTTAGAGGGTTGATTATCTAATTGTTAATTAGTTTAAGTAAAAGCCATTAAACTTGTTTAGGAGCTCCTTTTAACTGTTATAAAAGGATTCCAATATTAATATTTAGATAGAAATAAAAGTGGATTGAAAATTTAGTTCTCCTGTTAAAAGACTGAATGTAGTTTAAAGATGAGGAAGACAAAGCCTGAGAAGTATTTATGAAAAAATATTCAAATTTAGAAGATTTAAATTTCCTAAGTGAGAGTGCTTTAGAGAGCTCGTTGGCTGGATATTGGGATTGGAATATTGTTGCAAATGAAGAATATTTGAGTCCTAGATTCAAAGAAATATTTGGTTATGCTGACCATGAAATGGAAAACTCACCAGAATCTTGGAAAAGGATTGCTTTTGAGGAAGATTTACCGCAAATGTTTAAATCTTTTGAAGAGCATGTGAACTCAAGAGGTCAAATTCCGTTTAAATCTGTGGTAAGATATAAACATAAAAATGGCAGTACAGTTTGGGTAAGATGCAATGGAAAAGTAGTAAGTTGGTCAGAAAATGGTGCACCAATTCGAGCAATTGGCTGCCATGTGGACATCACTGAGGAAAAAGAGTTAGAAATTCAATTAAAAAAAACCATTTTAGAACGTGATTTCTTCCTGAAAGAAGTGCATCATCGGGTTAAAAATAATTTACAATTATTATTAAGTATTTCTCGTTTAAAAACTAAAAATGGAATGATTGAAACTCATGAAATTGAAGATTCGATTTCTTCAATCGCCAGGGCTTATGAAGCTATATATCAATCTGAAGAGATTCATTCAATTTCAATAGAAAATTATTTAGCTCAAATCATTAAACTTATCATTTCAGGCAGAGATATTGACTTTAACATTAAAGCAGATCAAATAAACAAAGGAATTGATTTCCTCATTCCGATTGGACTGATTGTAACAGAATTGGTCAATAATTCCTTAAAACATGCGTTTGAGGATTTTGTAAATAGTAAAATTTGCTTAGAAATTGAAGCAGTGAATAGTGAGTTATTTATAAAGTATTGTGACAATGGAAAGGGTTTTGGCGCTGATTTTTTAGAAAAAATTGATGATTGCGATTCCTTCGGGATTTCTATAATGCAAGGACTAATTGATCAATTAAACGGTGTAATTAGATATTACGATAGTGAAGGAGCGATTGTTGAAATTATTATTGATTTGAATGAAAAGTAATTTTTTGTGGTTCTTTTGCATCATCAATTTTATTATTTGATATGAAAAAGTATTTCGAACTTTTTACAATTGGGTTTTACATCTTGTTTTTAGCTGCGATTTTAGTAATCCTTCAACAAAGCTGTTATCCAGAACTTTTAATTAGGGACCATTTCCTACATTGGGATGCTGAACATTATGAATTTATCAAACAAAACGGGTATGAAAGTTACCGGGTAGCTTTTTTTCCTTTTTTTCCAATGATTTGGAGGTTCTTATCACTGGAAACTTATGGGATTGTATTGCTAAATTCGATTGTTTTTCTTTCTGCTTTTTATTTCCTTATCAAGAAATTTAAAATCGATAATCCGCTTGAGATCGTTTTATACCTGACAATTCCTAGTTTTATTTTTTTCTATTTACCTTATTCAGAATCGGTTTTTTTCTTATGCTCAATAGCTATTATAGTAGGAATTAAAGACAAAAAGTACTACCTAATTTACCTTGGACTTTTATTCGCCATTCTTGCTAGACCAGCATTTACTATTTTTATTCCAGCTCTGATTATTACAGAATTTTACAGTGATTTTAAAGCTAAAAATTTTCTGAGAATCGCCATTTATATTGGCATTTCAATGTTAGGAATATTTATAGTCACATTGATTCAATATCTAGATACTGGACAATGGTTTAAATTTTTTGAAGCCCAAAAATATTGGGGGAATTACCTTCAATTACCCCATTTGCCATTAACATCCTGGGCAGGTGGATTTATCGTTAGACTGGACGGTTTTGCATTTTTAATCGGGATTATTTCAGGTGGATTTTTACTCGGCATAATTTTTAAATTAAAACAATTTAAAGGAGCAGTAATTCCATCAGAGGTAATTTTTTCCCTTGCTTATTTGGGAGGAATTACACTAACTGTTTTAATGTTCAGAGGAGGAAGTTTATTCAGCTTAAACAGATTCCTTTTTGCAACACCATTTATTATCATAGTCTTAAATTTTTGGATAAAAAGCGAATTTTCAATTACCAAAAAACAATTATTGTCAATATTTGGACTCATTTTTATTTTCTGGTTACTTTTTGGTTCATATGTTCATATTCAATTGATGCTAAAATATTTATTAGTAACATTTTATGCAATACTAGTTTTTACGGTCAAATCTGAAAATCACTTTATTAGGAAGTTGAGTTTATATTCGCTCATTTTCATAGGTTTCTCTTTTCAAATCGTTTTATTTGTTCGATTTTTGAATGGAGATTGGGTTGCTTAGCCTCAATCTCTTGATTAATCATTACACATGTAAAGACAAGAATCGTCCAATTTTTCAACTATTGCTTTCCAAGTTTCGTTAAATTGTTAACTTTATTGTGAAAACTGTAAAATGAAAACACCTAAAATTTTATCATTCGTTACATTTATTTTTGCTTTTGCAGTATTTTTCATTTTTGGAGCGTGTGAAAAAAAGGTTGAAAAGCCTGCTTATAAAACCAAATCAGTTTTCATTTTTGTGGTAGATGGTGCTCGTTACACTGAAACTTGGGGAGACCCTTCACATCAATTTATTCCGAATCGTTTTTCGATGTTAAAAGATGGCGTCAATTGTAATAATTTCTACAACAATGGTTTTACATTTACTTGCTCGGGACATCAAGCCATGTGCACCGGCGTTTATGAAAATATTAGTAATTCTGGAAATCAATATCCCACAAATCCGTCGATTTTTCAATATTGGCTAAAATCTTTCAATCAACCAATGTCTGAAGCTTGGGTGATAGCAACGAAAGACAAATTGGAAATTCTTTCAGATTGTATCGATCCACTTTGGAAAGGGAAATTTAGACCAAGCACCGATTGCGGCGTAAATGGACTTTTTACTGGTTATCGAGAAGATAGTGTCACATTCAATCACTTGAAAAACATCGTCAACAGCAATCAAGTCCGATTGGCAATTGTTAATTTCAAACAACCAGATGCAGCAGGTCATGCAGGTGATTCAATTGCGTATTTGCATGGAATTAGAGATACTGACAAATACATCCATGATTTCTGGAAATTACTGCAAAAAGATCCGAAATACAAAAATAAAACTACACTGATTGTCACCAATGATCACGGCAGACACACTGCTGGTCATGAAGATGGATATGTTTCACACGGTGATTTGTGCGAAGGTTGTCGACACGTCGAATTCTTTGGGATTGGACCAGATTTTAAAAAAAATCGCACTTGCGAAACCTACTATGAACAAGTCGATATCGCTAATACAGTTGCTGAACTATTGAATTTCAAAATTCCAACTTCCACTGGGCGAGTGATGAAAGATATTTTTAGATAATAGACATTAGACGGAAGACAATAGATTTTATACCTTAAATTTTAAAAATAATTTTAAATAAAATAACGACGAAGTAAGCCACGCAGCGAGCGCGAAGCACCGGCGCAGTCAATCTGCAATCTGCTAATCTACTAATCCAACAATCTATTAATCCAATAATCTAATAATCCAATTATCTATTCCTCTATTTACTATTTTTAGCTAACTTCGCGCACTAGATTTTTATTGATAAGAACATGAATTACGACATTATAGTTATTGGAAGCGGACCTGGTGGATATGTTACTGCCATCCGTGCTTCTCAATTGGGTTTGAAAACTGCGATTGTTGAACGCGAATCATTGGGAGGAATTTGCCTAAATTGGGGATGTATTCCTACCAAAGCGCTTTTAAAAAGTGCAAATGTTTATGAATATCTTCAACACGCTTCTGATTACGGAATTACTGTGAAAGAAAGTTCAGCAGATTTCAGTGCAATGATCGACAGAAGTCGTGGAGTGGCAAATGGAATGAGCAATGGAATCCAATTTTTGATGAAAAAGAACAAAATTGATGTAATCAAAGGTTCTGGAAAAATCAAAGCTGGAAAGAAAGTGGATGTTACTGCTGAAGATGGAACTGTGACTGAATATACTGCTGACAAAGCATTGATTTTAGCAACAGGAGCACGTTCTCGCAAATTGCCAAACATTCCACAAGATGGAGAAAAAATTATCGGTTACCGTGAAGCCATGACTTTGAAATCTTTGCCAAAAAGATTGGTCGTTGTAGGTTCAGGTGCAATTGGAGTTGAGTTCGCTTACTTCTATAATACGTTAGGAACTGAAGTAACTATCGTTGAATTTATGCCAAACATAGTTCCGGTTGAAGATGAGGAAGTTTCTAAACAAATGGAAAAATCATTCAAAAAAGCAGGAATCAATATTTTGACTAACGCTTCCGTTGAAACTGTTGAAAAAACGGATAAAGGTTGCATCGTAACGGTAAAAACTGCCAAAGGAGAAGAAAAGATCGAATGTGATGTTGTGCTTTCTGCTGTTGGTATCGAAACAAATATCGAAGGAATTGGATTGGAAGAAGTTGGCATTGCAACTGACAAAGGTCGTGTTTTGGTAAACGATTTCTACCAAACAAATATCCCAGGATATTACGCAATTGGTGATATCGTTCCTGGTCCTGCATTGGCTCACGTAGCTTCTGCGGAAGGAATAATTTGTATTGAAAAAATTGCTGGTCACCATCCAGAGCCATTGGATTACGGAAACATCCCAGGATGTACCTACGCTTCTCCAGAAATTGCTTCAGTTGGTATGACTGAAAAAGCAGCAAAAGCAGCTGGATTAGACATCAAAATTGGTAAATTCCCATTCTCTGCATCAGGAAAAGCAAGTGCTGCAGGAGCAAAAGATGGTTTCGTGAAATTGATTTTCGATGCTAAGTACGGAGAATTATTAGGTGCTCACATGATTGGCGCAAACGTTACTGAAATGATTGCTGAAATCGTTGCTGTGCGTAAATTAGAAGTTACTGGTGAAACATTGATCAAAACAGTGCATCCGCACCCAACAATGTCTGAAGCAGTAATGGAAGCCGCCGCTGCCGCTTATGGGGAAGTGATTCATTTGTAGCGAGATATTACGATTTTAAGATTTTAGGAACTTAAGACTTTTATATTTTTGTATCAGTTGGGGCGCAATGCATTGCGCCCCAACTCGTTTTAAATTTGCGCCCCAACTGATAGTAAATTTGCGTAGCAACGGTTTCTTAAATCTTTTAGCGAAGCGGGTCTTTTTTAGAAAAAATAGAATTTCAAAAGCTCAATCGAAAGGTTGGGCTTTTTTTGTTTTCGGTTTGTGGTTAGTTTCAAGCCTAGGCAGTAAACTTCTTTCATATTCAACTTCTACTAAGACTGACGCGTAGCAATATATAAATGTAAAAGTCTAAAAATCTAACACCGCCACAGGCAGACGCGTAGCAAATCTAACTATCTAAAAATCGAATAATCTAATATTCTAGGATTGCCTCCAGCGCGGATTCCAGTTCTTCAATTAGTTCTTTGTCCATGTATTTGTAGTCGTCAGGGATTTCAAGTACGATGATTTCTTTGTCTGTGATTTCCTCTGGGAATTTTAGTTGGATTTTTTCTTTGTGTTTCCTTTCCATCACGAGGATGTGATCAGCCCAAAGAATCATTTTTGCGTTGACTTTCACCCTAGCGCCTTCTTCGGTTCCAGCAGATTTTACATTGCATTGTGAATGGTTTTTAAAAACGGTTTCCGCGGTGAGACTTCGCCATTTATTTTTGCTACAGATGAATAGGATGTTTTTCAAAATGAGATTAGTTTTTGGTTATATCCAATGAATTTACATTGTAAATATTGTTTATGATGGTTTTTTGAAGTTTACCAATCGAATCGGAATTATGAATATCAAAATCAGAATCAACTTGATAAATATAAAAATGAAAGTCGATTTTTCTTACTCTTTTTTTTGCTAAAAAATTCGCTTTAAATTTCAAATTATTTTTTGGAGCTACTTTTTCAATAATTGGTGTACTCGCACAGCAACTATAAGTCACGAAGGTTTGAACATCTTCCGTTTGAATGATAAAATCATTTGTATATTTATAACATGAATGTGTGAATAAATAGATTGTATCTGAACTCGTATTTAGTAATTTACAATTAATCACTATTTGATTTTGATCAAGAAAATTGTACACCGTATCCAGTGAAAACTGAAAGTAAATGCTGTCAGGATTCGCAAGTTTTGGAATTGGCTTTGAGGAAAGTCCAATTGGATCACCGTATGAAATTTGATGATGATTGTAAACTTCCTTACTTAATATTCCGAAAATAAAAATAGGAATAACAAGTATTAATAGTGCTAGAGCTACATAAAAAAATATTTTTTTTCCTCGATTCATGGGGTTTTTTTAAAAAAAATCAATCTAATTATCTAAAATTAAACTAAATAAGTGCTTCTGTTCCTTGCTACGTTTGGGTTTCAAAATCCAATTCCATAAAAAGTAAATATTCTCTAAAATCTTCAGGGATTTCAACCTCAGGGTAGACTTCAATGTCATAAAATCCAAGACTTCTATACAGTGAATGCGCTGCTTCCATAAATTTAGGACTATTTAAACGCACTTTTTGATATCCCTCTTTTTTTGCAAAATCTAGTAATGTATTTAGAATTGCTTTACCAACGCCTAAATTCCGAAAAGATGGATCAACATACATGCGTTTTATTTCGCCTATTTTGCTTTCAATTCCTACCAAAGAGCCGATTCCACAAACTTCATTTCCTTTGCACGCGAGCAGCATTCGTCCATGTGGTGGCAGGAATTTGTCGATATTCTCAATATCCTCAGTAACCTGATGCACTGGATTGTGCGGATGAACTCCAAAATGAAATTGCATTTGACCGTTTCCCCACGAAAGGTAATCGATCAATAACTTTTGCACTGACTGAAGGTCATCTGGAAAATTCACTTCTCGAATTCTGAAATCATTACTTTTGAACGTATTAATAATCACGCTTATATTATTCATAATTTACTATGCTACTTCTGTCAAATAAGAGGAAAGATTAGGGTAGAAGGAATCCTGAAAAAATCAATTCAAAACTAAAAAAAATCTTGTTATCTTTCAACTAGTTGCTGTTAATTTACGTCTTAGAGTAAATTGATTGTATTATCGCTTTTTATTTTTTTAGCACTATTGATGGAAATTATTATTGAATCCTTCATAATTGATTCTCTTTGAAATTTTTAATCTTAATTTTTCACTTTTTAAGTTTTACAAAAGGATTGTCGTAAAATTTTTTTAAATGAACTTGAGGAAGCGAAATAAAAAATGAGTGTCAACTTAAAAAAAGTATATTTGTTAGATAATACACAATAATACCATAAAATGAAAATATTTTTACTATTGTTACTGATGATTTCGGGGAGTTTAATGTCCTATTCTCAGACTGAAAGAAAAGTTGCCATACTCAACATGAGTGCTAGAAATGGAGATAATGGATTTTCAAGGACTATATCTTCGATGAGATTGCTTCAACTAGCGGGTGTTGCCTTCGATACAACTTCAAATTTATCTGTCGCCTTAACATATCCAGTTGTACTTACAGGAACTAGAATTCAAAATGGTGCATTGACTACGACTGAAATTTTTGAACTTGAGAATTATGTTTATCAAGGTGGAATTTTGTTGACTTCAGATTTGAAAGAATCTCAAATTTATAATCTTTGTGGCGTGAGTGACGCCTTATCTAATACAGAATTATACAGAATTGTTTGGGACACAACTTCAAATCCTTCTTATTTTGATATGATCGATGATTCCTTAGAAGTTACAGTTTCACTGGGAAGACAAATAGATGGTCCTAACTTTTCTACAAAATATTACACTTTAAGCACAGGAACAGCATTGGCACATTATGAAGATGGAACCGCTGCAATGGTAAAAAATGCTTTTGGTGCTGGTTTTGTTTATTCCTTTGGTCCAGATTTTAGAGATGTTGTAATCAGAAACTCAATAAATCAAGATGTCAATGCGCAAAGAACCTACAGCAATGGTTTTGAACCTACAACTGATGTTTTTGCTTTTGTAATTAGAAATATTATCAGAAAACATATATCAAATACTGTTTACAAATATACGGCGCCAAATAATTATTCGTCTGTTGTCATGATAACCCATGATGTTGACAGTAGAACTTCCTATGATACTTTGGCAAATTTCGCCATATTTGAAAATTACCGAGGAATCAAAACGCAATATAACTTAACGACAAATTATGTACCGAATAGTTGGATTTCAGATTTATATATTGGGACAGGTCCACAGGTAGAATTTTTGCAAAGTAAAGGTCATGCGATCGGTTCTCATTCAGTTGGACATTTTCCAGATTTTTATGATAGCAATATTTTTCCTTACGGAACTTTGGGAAATGATTCGAGTAATTATCATCCATTTTATAATGGAATAAGTACACTCAATGGAACCATTTTGGGTGAAATAGAAGTTTCTAAAAATTTAATAGAAAACGACTATAATGTTGATATAAAAAGTTGGAGATCAGGTCATTTAGCGTATCCTGATTCTTTGGTTTTAGCTCTAGAAACTTTGGGCTATGAATATAATTCATCTTATGCTGCGAATGATGTGCTTACCGGATTTCCATTTTATGCTTCCAAAACACAATCTTTTTTGGCTGAACAATCAACCGTGTTGGAGCTTCCAATTACCATTTCTGATGTTTTCCCAGATTTGCCAATTTCCATCGATAATTACATGAGTAAAGTCCAGATTTGGGCTGATGCAACACGCAGATATGATAGAAATAATGCTTCAACAGTTCTATTGATTCATCCAAATAGAAATTACAAATTGACAGCACAGGAAGCTTATTTAGATCTTATTCCTGAAACGATGAAGGGCATGGCATTTGAAGCTTTTGGTAGTTTTTGGAGAAAAAGAGATTCATTGAAATATCATTCAGAATTACAAAATAATGCGCTTACAGTTAAAATGGACAGTGAATATGATAGCCTTCTGTCATTTGTAATTGATACATTGTCGCTGAATTCCATCGCATTTCTTGACATGAATGGAAATCCAATTGAAATGAATTCTCAACTTTTTGGAACTTCACAGAAATTATATTACCATCAAGATCCTGTTTTAATTGCGGGAATTTCTGAAATAAGCGCTCCACTGAATTTTTCGATTTTCCCAAACCCAACTGGAGATGTTTTAAATGTAAATGTTGAAGGTAATTATACCGATATTGAAGCTGTTATTTATAGTATCGATGGACAACAAATTACTGATCCTGAAAAATTTAAGACAAATTCATTTACCTTAGATTTGAATCAAAGAAACCTGAAATCAGGAATGTATTTTATTCAATTAAAAACTTCTGGAAAAGTAAATAATAAACGCTTTGTTTTTATTCAAAAATAGACTTTTGCTAGTGCGGTAAATTTTATTTTTTATCAAGAACTACTTTTCGCAATTCAACTTCATTGATTCGGCTGCAATTCTTCCAGTTTTAAGCGCTGCATTGATGGAGCCATTCAATAAATGATCCCCACAAATGAATAGAGATTCTGATATTTGTATTTCAGAGGAACTAATCTTATCTGAAACTGTTTCTTGATTCGGCAAAGCGTAATGAATTTTATATGTTTTCAGCATTTTCCACCGCAAGACCGCTTCTCCATACCAAGGAAGTAACTCTTTTTTCATGTTTTCAGCTATCAATTCATCTTCCTCATTCAAAAGTCCATTGCAGGAAACAGAAATCAAAACCTTTCCTTCTGGCGCATAAGCTTTCGAAACATTGCTGAGCACCGTGAGATTATTTATCCACTTTCTATTTTCAGAGGCGTTTAAAGTTACAATCGCTTTTTTCACAGGTGCCTCATTAGCTTCAAAATAAACATTGGTTACTTGCTGCTTTTCAATTTTTTGTTGCGGAAAGTATTTTCTGCTTAATTCGTTTGCATTTGTTGCAATTAAAATTTGGGCTGCTTCAAAACATTTTCCATCTTCTGTGTATACTTTATTGTCAATAATATCAACCACTTTTTGATTAAACAAGAAACAATCTTTAGGTAGTTTTGAAGCCAATTGTTTCGGAATTTCTTCCATTCCCAATGCTGGTATGGCTGCATCACCTTCTGAAAACATTTTCATCACAAAGTCAAATATTCGACTCGAGGTTTTAAGTTTATTTTCAAGGTAAATTCCCGCCATAAAAGGACCATAAAAACGATTGATCATTTTTGAACTGAATCCATATGCCTTGATTTTTTCAAGGGTTGTAGTTTCAGGTTGATTGAAAATTTCCTCAATACTCTGTTTCTGTAATTTCTTTTTAAGTAGAAAGGTTTTTATTTTGTCTTTCAATGATCCCACAGGTGCAAAAACTGTAGAGAAAAGGGCAGACGGTTGACGAAATGGATCTGAAACTTCAAAGCTTCCACCATCATAAATAACGTTTGCTCCAGGCAACATTTTTTGAAGATTTAATGCTTCGTAATCCAAAATTTTCTTCGCTTCTGGATAAGCAGTCAACAATACTTGAAATCCTCTATCTAAGCGAAAACCTTCATGTAAATCTGTTTTAATTCTGCCACCAGCCCTGTCGGTTGATTCAATAATAAAAACTTCACGACCGTCATTTTGCAAATGTATCGCTGCCGCTAAACCTGAAAGTCCAGCGCCAATAATTATCACATCTTTTTTCATCATTAAATAATTGCAGCGAAAATTGAATATTCAATTGCCAAACTTGAAGTTTGAACATTTTAAAGTTACTATTGTTTTTGCGTTTCGAATATTTTTCCTTTTTTTTATGATTTTAAATAGATAATCAAAAACATTTAGAGCACTAATGTGAAAAAAATGAAAAATAAAAAAAGCCGAATGAAATATATTCATCCGGCTTTCTGTTCAAACAAACTACAATTTAACTAAGGTAAGTCATTAATCAAGGAAACCAAAGCGGTTTCACTGATTGGTGAAAAACTTGGCATAATCATGATTTCGTTAGCGTTAACTGTTTCAGGAATAATGGCGTAATTCAATTGTCCATCAATCATCGCAATCGCAATCACATGAATTTCCAATCCGATAGGAATCAATCCGTAATGTTCTGAAAAATATCCATCCGTTGTGAATATATCCATTGACGCCAAAGCTGTTGGTTCTCCATCATATGTGATGTAAACATTGGCATTTGTATTATTAAAGCCAGTGGGCAATTTCACTTTAATGGTTGTTTTTGGTCTTGGGTCATCGTAAAAACGATCAACATTTGTCCAGCCCCAAGAATCATCAAAAAAGGCGTAATTCGTACCCAAAGAGTCTTGATTAACTACTATTGTATCTGTTGTCAATTCCCAAGTTAAATTGTCATTTAAATCAATTAAACCATTGAAAAGCTGCATTCCATTATCAGGAATATTCGAAGGAACTTCCACAAAAACACCATTATTTGTGCTTAAGACATTTCCATTTTGGGTTATTTTTAAATAATATTCACCTCCGGAAACAAGTGGTGCTAAATCACCATTTGGTAAAACCCCCATCGTTGGCTTGTTGGCAAGCACCATTGTTCCGCGGTCAAAAATTTCTACTAATTCGATATTTACGTTCCCCGAAACAGTTTGCCCGTTCGCAAATTTCAAACCATTTGGAAAAATGGTTACTTTCGTTCCTTTGTTTCCCACTATTGTTGCACCAAGCGCAGCATCAACAGTAAAGTTTTGTTTCAACTGATTCACTTTCGAACTGTGAAAGCCATTTAAATCTGTGGAACTATTTGTGGTAGGAGTTGGGATAACTTCCTTTTTGCAAGCTGTTGTTAATCCGATAACAACCAACGCACTTGAAATGATTATTTTTTTCATGGCTAAGTAATTTAAATTCTCTCTAAGTACTTTCTCCAAATTAAAAGGTTGCTTGGTAAGATGCATTTCGTTTTTAGATACAAAGATTTTAAGACATGTTGCTCCGCAACTTTAATTTTTCTGTTGGGGCGCAATGCATTGCGCCCCAACAGAAAAATTAAAATCTTAACGTCTTGCTACCTTCCATACCATCTTAATCCCAAATTCTCCTTACCTTTGCACCTATGAAAATTTTGATGGTTTGTTTAGGGAACATTTGCAGGTCGCCACTTGCTGATGGACTTTTGCGCCAGAAAGTGATTGAAAATAACTTGAAAGTAGAAGTCGATTCTGCGGGAACGTCTGCATTTCATGTCGGAGATGCACCTGATCACAGAATGACGGAGACTGCTAAAAAAAGAGGAACTGACATTTCATTTTTACGTGCTAGACAATTCAAATCCAATGATTTTCAAGAGTTCGATCTAATTTATGTCATGGATCAAAGCAATTTGAAAAATGTATTGGCTTTGGCACAAAATGAAATAGATAAAAAGAAAGTAAAGCTGATTTTAAACGAAATTTCAAATTCAGATGCTGAAGTACCGGATCCTTACTTTGGAGGTCAATCTGGTTTTGAACATGTGTATGATTTGTTGGATGAAGCAACAGAAGTAATTATAGAAAAAATTAAAAATAATCAATTGTAAAATGGCAGCTGGAAAATTATACTTATTACCAACAACTCTAGGAAGTGAAGGCACTTCGCACGTAATTCCCGCAGATGTAATTGCCATTGCAAAGGAATTGAGATTTTTTGCAGTTGAAGATTTGAAATCTGCGCGAAGATATCTGAGAAAATTAGACCGTGAATTTCCAATTGATGAATCAACGTTTTACATTTTAAACAAAAAAACGCCGCACGAAAATTTGAATCAATTTTTGAAAGTGGTTCGTGAAGGTCAAAATATGGCGATTCTATCTGAAGCTGGTTGTCCAGGAATTGCTGATCCAGGTGGAAATCTAGTTGCATTGGCACACCAACAAAATATTCACGTTTTGCCATTGGTTGGTCCTTCTTCCATTTTATTGACATTGATTGGAAGTGGTTTTAACGGGCAAGAATTTGCTTTTCACGGATATTTACCAAGAGAAAGAAAAGAACGAATTCGCAAACTGAAAGAGTTTGAAATTTCAGCACGCAAAACAGGAATGACGCACTTATTTATGGATACACCATTCCGAAATATGCACATTTTGGAAGATTTGTTGAATGAATTAATGGACGAAACTTATTTGTGTATCGCTTCCAATTTAACTTGTTATGACGAGCGAATCAAATCAATGCGCATTGTAGATTGGAGAGAAAATGCCTATGATTTTGGTAAAATTCCTGCGATGTTTGCCATCGGAAAATTAGCTTAGAATTTGAAATGAGAGATAAAATAGTCGCTTTTATTGATTTTTTTCATCCTTTGTTTAGGAAAATAATGCCTTTACAAACATTTCGCTACGCCGTTTGCGGTGGTACAAATGTGGTATTGGATTTGGTTTTGTTTTTCATCAGTTTTCATTTTATCCTGCACAAGGAAGTATTAGATTTGGGATTTGTCATTTTAAAACCCTACAATGCCGCTTTGATCATGGCGTTTTTCATCACTTTTCCAACAGGATTTTTAATGTCAAAATACATCGTTTGGACAGAGTCTAATTTGAGTGGAAGAGTTCAATTATTTCGCTACTTCATACTGGTAATGACCAACTTTTTCCTCAATTACGTCATGATGATGTTTTTTGTCGAATTCCTTCATTTCTTTCCAACTTTGGCTAAGTTTCTGACCATTATTATAGTCGTTTTTTACAGCTATACAAGTCAGAAGTATTTTACTTTCAGAGAAAAGAAAATCAAAGTTTAGATTAAAGAAATAAAATAAATGTAAGTAAAAGTTTGTTTTATTGAAATTTGCTTATCAATTTTGTGCCCTAGAACAAGAAAATATGAATTTTAAAATGTACAATATGTCTATGATGATGTGGAAATTTTCCGCAGAGGGCAGTATTGTATAAAAAATACAAATAAATGAATACTTAAAGCCTCTGCATTTTGCAGGGGTTTTTTTTTGCCCAAAAATTAAATAAATCAGATGGAATTAGAAACATTATTAGCAAACATTACCCAACATTCGCAAATCAAGGATCCATTCGGTGCAACCCATTTGCCAATTTATAATACGGCAACTTTCGATTTGAAAAGACAAGATGAATCGAATGAGTTGATTTATGATTATTCTAGAACTGATAATCCAACGAGAAATGCTTTAGAAACAATTTTCAAAAAAGCGGAGGAAGGTTTTGGTTGTGTATGCACGCATACTGGAATCTCTGCGATTGCGTTATTACTTGAAACAGTTTTAAATTTTGAAGATCAAATTTTGATTGAGAAAGATTGTTATGGAGGCACTTACAGATTATTAAATATATTTTTTGACAAAAGAAATATTAAAGCACATTATGTTGATTTTACAAATTTATCAGCGGTCGAAGAGATTTTATCCAAACATCAAATCAAATTAATTTTATGTGAATCTCCTACTAATCCCAGTTTGAAAATTGTGGATATAAAAGCAATTGCTGATTTAGCTCATCAAAATAAAGTATTATTTGCAGTTGATAACAGCATGGCAACTTTTGCTTCCTTAAAACCAATAGTTCTAGGTGCAGATTTTTCAGTTTTTTCCACAACGAAATTTATTTCAGGCCATGGAAGTACAACTGCTGGAGCAATCGTTTCCAAAGAAAAGAGTTGGCACCAAGAATTTAAATACATGGCAAATGCACAAGGTCGTTCTCAAAACCCCTTTGATGTTTTCCTCATTTCATTGGGATTGCCAACTTTGACATATAGAATGAAAGCACAAGAAGAAAGTGCTTTGAAAATTGCTCAATTTTTAGAAGTGCATGACGAGATTTTAGAAGTAAAATACCCCGGTTTAATATCGCATCCTCAACATGATTTAGCAAAGTTGCAATTTCGAATTATTCCGTCAGTTCTGACTATAAAATTAAAATCTGGAGAAAAAGCAGCGCTTTTTATTCAAAGATGTAAACTTTTTGGTGAGAAAGTTTCATTTGGTAGCGCTGATTCTCGCTTAGAAATCCCTTCAAAAATGAGTCACGCAACAAATTCTTTTGAAGATCTGATCGAAAAAGGATTGGATGACTCAATAGTAAGAATTGCCATCGGATTGGAAAATACTGATGACTTAATAAATGACTTGAATCAATCATTAACTTTTAATTGTTGTGAAAATTGAAAACTCAATTGCCTTTTGGTGAGTCGATTCCAGTAGGTAATCCTCACGCTATTTCAGTAAGCTTGCCTTTCTTTCAAAACATTATAGATTATGAAGAAAACGAACCTGCTGCATTGGCTGCAATGCAATCCGGATATCCAAGGTTTTTTCAAAATAAATTGGTTACCCAGTTGGTTGATTTTATAAAGTTTAAATATCAATTAGCTATAAATCAAATAATTTTACCAATTACATCTTTGAGTGCAAAAGTGATTTTAGAGAAATTACTCGAATTCAAGTTTAAATTTATTGAAAGTGAAGGTTGCGTGTTTTTAATTTTTGAGGAAGAAGATGAACTTTGCCAAAAAACAAAAGATTATATCAGAAACATTGGCTTAATTATTAGTTCTAGGAGGGCGGAGTCTATTTTATTTAAAAACAAGCAAATAAGTCATCTTTTTGATGAAAAAAAACTGAATTATCAAGATGCAAAGAGCGAAATTTTGAAAGTTTTATCGCGTGGTTATTCGAATGTAAATTCCGAAGATATACTGTTGACCAATTCTGGCATGAGTGCCTTGTTTTGTGCTTGCGAAACAGTAATTCAAACAAGAAAAATTAAGCAAAGAAGCGTTGTTGTTCAACTTGGATGGTTGTATATTGATACGATGGAAATTGTAGAAAAAAGAAGTGAAATTTTACATTTGCAAATCAATTTTTACAATAAAAGGCAACTTGAAAATTGGTTGGAAACGAATCATAAAAATGTTGCAGCGCTTGTTACTGAAGTAATTACCAATCCATTGATGCAATGTGTTGACTTGTTTTGGTTGTCGGGGCTTTGCAAGAGGTATGGAATCGTTTTAATAGCGGATAACACCTTGGCAACTCCATTCAATGTTTCCATTTTGGAACATTGCGATATCATTATTGAAAGTCTTACCAAATTTGCCAGTGGAAATGCAGATTTGTTGATGGGTGCAATCATATTAAATGACAAAAATGAGTTTGTGAAATCAAATAGACATGCATTCGAATCCAATTTAATTGCTCCTTTTGAAGGCGAAATTTGCAGGTTGGGTTTTGAAATTCAAAGGTATGAGAAAAGGGTGCGGAAAATAGCAGAAAATAGTCGCAAGTTTTACCAATATATTAGTAAACAAAAGTTTGTGAGGCAAGTTTTTTCGATTTATCAGCCAGCTTCTTGGGAGAATTATTTGAAAATCTGCAATGACAAAAATGTAATTCCTGGCATATTTTCGATTGTTTTTGATCAAAATTTAGATGAATATTATGACCGTTTACTGATGTTAAAAGGACCAAGTTTGGGCACCAATTTTACATTGGCAATGCCTTATGTTTACTTAGCACATTATCAATTGACGAAGACTACCGAAGGTCAAAAAAAGTTGCAAGAAATTGGATTAGATAAAAATATTTTGAGACTTTCAATTGGTGAAGAGCCAATCGATGAAATCATTGAAATTTTTGAAAATCTAAAGCAATAAATGTCAAATGAATTAATCCAACAAATAAGTTTCTACATAATCAATCAAGCTGTGAATCACTTTGATGTGAATTTCTTGCGCTCGGTCGGCGTATTTTGATTCGGGCGCTCTCACTTCTACATCGCATAAATTAGCCATCGCACCGCCGTCTTTTCCTGTCAGTCCAATTACTTTCATTCCTTTTGATTTGGCTGCTTCAATAGCATTTAATACATTTTTAGAGTTTCCCGATGTTGAAATTCCAACCAAAACATCACCTGGTTGACCAAAAGCTTCCACAAATCTTGAAAAAACAAATTCATAGCCATAATCATTCGAAACACAAGAAAGATGACTTGGATCTGAAATTGAGATTGCGGGAATTGCTTTTCGATTGTTTCGGTATCTACCAGTCAATTCTTCGGCAAAATGCATTGAGTCGCACATTGAACCGCCATTGCCACAGCTGATTACCTTGTGGTCATTTTTCAAAGCTTCCACTAGGATTTGACCCGCTTTTTCGATCAATTCCATATTTGCTGAATTGTTAAATTTTAGCAAAATTTCGGCAGCTTCGGAAAAATGGCTTGCAATTTGTTTTGTGCTCATCGTGTTTGATTTTTGTCAAAATTAATTAATTTCGTTTTGACTAGCTACATTTAAATCAAACTTACTATATTTGGAACTGAGGAAACTCATAAAATTACATCAATATGAAAAAAAGTTTACTGTTTAGTTTAACATTACTCCTATCACTCAGTGCGTTTTCTCAGTCTGACGACTGTTTCAAGAAATTAGAAGAAGCATTCACCAAAAGAGGTTCTTATACCATTGCGGATGACATGCACAGAAATGTAATCATCAGTTTTTTCGAAGGCGAGAACACAAGTTGTGTTTCCGGAAAAGTACGTGTTGAAAATGGTGTAATTGTTTCCGTATTCTTGCAATACAAAGATGATACGTATGAATTATACATGGACAAAAATGTGTACAATGCCAAAAAACAACCACCAACAATTTCAAACGGCATTTCAGAAATGATAATTACCCCAACCGGAGAAAAATTCAAAGTTGTTTTCATAGACAAATTGAAACCAAAAGCAAAATCTTACAAAACGGTTCAATTGCCAGAAGATTTGTAATTCAATCGAAAAATAATTGAGAGCCATTGTAGAAATACAGTGGCTTTTTTGTTTGTATAGGTTGTTATATTGATTCTAAAGTCTTTAGTCTAGAGTCTAGAGTCTAATGTCTAGAGTCTTAGGTCTAGAGTCTAATGTCTAGAGTCTAATTTCTAGAGTCTAAAATCTTCCGCACCAAAACAGCATTCGCACTTGACCATTGATAATTCTCTTTAACAAATGATTGTCCAGCTTCCGAAATTTCTTTGAATAGAACGGGGTCATTCAACAATCTTTCAATTTGATCAGCGAAAGTTTTTGCGTCATTGGCAATTAAAATTTCTTTTTCAGGCTTTGCGAGGAGCGCATTGTTGGCAAGTGTTGATGTGATGCAAGGTAAACCCATAGCCATCGCTTCTAACAGCTTATTTTGAAGTCCTGTGCCTATCATCATTGGAGCAATGAAAATTTTGGCAGATGCATAACTTTCTCTTATATCTTCCACCCAGCCGTTTACTTTGAAATTTTCTGTCGACTGTGCTTTCAATACAGGGTGTGGATTTGCTCCAGAAATCAAGCATTTTAAAGAAAGATTTTTCGCTGATAATTCAGGCATAATTTCCTTTTCAATCAGCATTGCGGCATCAATATTTGGCGGATAACCCATGTTTCCTGTAAAAACTAAATCAAATTTTTTATCAGTTAAAAAAGTTTCAAAAAACTGATTGTCAACGCCATTTGGGACTAATACAATCTTTCCTCGTTGCGGATGCATGATGTAATTTCGATCTTGTTTAGAAATAATGGTGTGATTTTCGAAATAGTCAAAAATTAAACGCTCATATTTTGCTAATCGCTTGTATTCAGATTTAAAAATCCATTTTTTGATTCCCCAAACATGCTCGATTCTGCGCTCCATTCCTTTTGATAGTGCGTCCATATAGTCCAAGGTTTTTGGACAGGAATGGTAATTTTTGACATATTCACTAGACCTGATTAATTGACAGTAGATATGTGAAGGTTGAATTTCTTTCAGGATTTGATTGATTGATTTTTGTATCCATTTTTGATAAAAAAATCGAACTTGAAAAGGCTTGGAATCAAAAACTGCCCAACATAAATTGAAAAAAAGATTGATTTTTTTAAGTTTGAAAACATGGATGGTTTTACAAAGTTTCAATAGTTTTTCGTAATCGTTTTTTTGGATTTCATTTTCGGTCGTGCAAATTAAGTGAATGTCAAAAACTTTTGCTAAATCAACCAATTGATAATATGCACGTAGTTTGTCTCCTTTCTCCAAAGGATAAGGGAAACGTGATAAAATTACCGCTATGGTTGGTTTATATGGATTGGATGAATGCAAGAAGTTTCTTTGAAATATTGTGAATATTGAAAGTTTCGATGGCCAATATTTGTCCTTTTTGTCCCATGTTTTTAGCTGTTTCGCTATTGGATGTAAGCAGCATTGATGCTTCAACAAACTCTTTGACGTTATTGGCTATCATTCCATGAATTTCGTTTTTAACTGGAATTCCTTCAAATCCAACTTTAGAGGATACAACTGGAATTCCCAATGCCAATGCCTCCAAAATTTTGATTCTTATGCCAGACCCGGATTTAAGTGGTACAAGTAAAATTCCATTTTCACTCAAAAATGCTTTCACATCCGTTACTTTTCCATGTATATAAACATTTTTTTGCTTCAAAGTCAATAGTTTATCTGACATAAATGAACCTGCTAAATGCAATTCAGCTTCCGGAATTTTTTCAAGTATTTTAGGGAAAATTTTATTCAGCAATAAATCAACTGCTTCAATATTGGGTTTCCAGTTCATAGATCCCAAAAAGCAAAACTTATTTCTTTGAATTGTCAGAGAATTGTCAGTATCAAAATCCATAGAAACTGGTATTGAGCTTAAAGGTGTAAAAATCCCTAGACTTCTGAAATGCAGTAAATCATCTTCAGAAATACAAGCTATTCCATCTACTTTTTTTAATGTCGTAATTTCAAATACTTTTAAATCTTTGGCTAATTTTTTTAAAAATAATTTCTTTGCAATTCCAACTTCTGCTGCTGCAAGACGTTCCCAAATTTTGTATTCTACGTTGTGAGCTCTCAAAATAACTTTGCCATCAAAATTCTTCCTGATAGCAGGTAAATAGGGCAGAAGGTAGGCGCTTTCCAGAATAACTACTTGAAAATTTGAAGCTTGTAAAGTTTCTATTAATTTAGTTTCATATCCAAAGTTGTAAAACCTTG
>JBBALI010000014.1:0-12682 GCA_040403095.1 Crocinitomicaceae bacterium | reverse complement strand
GATATATTATAAGAGGTATTTCCAAACAGGGATAAAAAAGCAGCTTTGGCTTTTATTTGTGTGTCAACAAATATCGATTCTGGTGAAATAATTTGACGAAGTGAAGCAGGAAATAGTTCTAAATCAAAGGGATGTTTTGAAGTTTCAATTGTCAAGTTTTTGACCTCAAACCCCAACTGAAGCAAGTTCTTTAGTAATTCATGCATCGCAATGCAACCGCCATCCAACAGTGGAAAAATGGGTTTATTTGTTAGATGAAGTACTTTCATTTTGCACAGTTTTTTTGTTTTTTTTCTTCAGTAACTTGGACCATGATTCTTTGCTAAAAACTTTAGAATCATTCGCAGCACTGCGCATTAGTATAATTGCAATCGGAGCCAATATAAAAGTTGCCATCCACATTCCCCAAAAAGGAGACAAAACACCTTCATTTGCTAGACTTTCTCCTACGCTTATCAAAATAAAATAAACCATAAACAGCAAAGCTGCAATTACTACTGGTGCGCCAAATCCTCCTTTTTTTACGATTGCACCCAAAGGTGCACCAACAAAAAATAAAACCAAAATCGTTGCTGTCAGCGCAAATTTTCTATTGAATTCAATGTAAAACTTCGAGACTTCATCCATGATTGTCTCTGTGAAAAGTTTTTGGCTTTGTAAATTTTCTTTGGTAGTCCTAATTTTGCTAATAGACATATTGTACGCTTGTCTCAATTCAGGAGTTGATAATTGGCTTAATTTGATTGTTTCATTGGGAATCTTCATGGTGTCAATAACCTTTAAACTGATACTGTCATGTTTAAATTTATGTGCTTGAAAATAGGGATGACTATTTTTTATACCCTCCACAAAATTATTTAATATAGCATACGTTTGTTTTTGAATAGAATCAACAGCTTGATTGATTTGAAAAACGTTGTACATTTCGTGTTTATCTTTAAATAAATCTTCATCTGATTTATTCATTTTAAAACCTGAAATATCAATTTTGTAGGTCGCATCGTCAAAAGAATATCTTCTACTTGGATGAAAATTACTGTTTGATCCAGATCCTGTGCCAGAAAATGAAGAAAGTTCTTCGAAAACTTCACCATTTTCTAGATTAAAGAACAAGTACAATCCGTTTTTGGATTTAAAAACTTCTCCTCGTTCTGCCTTTACCGTTTTTACAACGTTTAAATTGGTGTGGTCGTGAATGGTGATTCCTTCAAATTTACTGTCGTTTCCCTTGTCAATTTTGATAGAATAACCGTCCAACTGATTGTTGTACTTTCCAGGTGTTAATATGGTCGAAATTTTGGTTTCCTGAATGTCATAAATGATGGTTCGCCACTTCAAATTGGCAACAGGAATCACGAAATTGGCAAAGTAAAATGTTCCTAAACAAATCAATAGAACAACTCCGGTTAACGGTCTTAAAATTCTGTAAAGTGATAGGCCTGAAGATTTTAAAGCAGTTAATTCATTATTTTCAGCTAAATTCCCAATGGTCATAATGGATGAAAGCAACATCGCAAGTGGCAGTGCGAGGGGAATTAAACTGGCGGAAACAAAAAATAGTAATTCTAAAATTATACCAATTCCAATTCCTTTCCCCATCAAATCATCAATGTATTTCCAAAAAAATTGCATGATAAGCATGAACATGGAAATACAAAATGTAACCACAAAAGGACCCGCGAAGGATTTAATACTAAAAACGTACAGTCGTTTCAAAATAAAGAAAATTCTTTTTCACAAAAGTAACGAATGATAAGAGAATTAATTTTGAAATTCAAAAATGAAAATATTCTCTATCAATAAAATTGAGTTGAATCTATTGACTTAGGCGCCTAAAACCCTTTTCAATTCTTGAATGGATGACTCCCAGAGCATTGTAACTTCTTCTACATCATCATCATCATCAGCAAAATCTGTGATGTGTAAAACCAACGTTTTGGTCATTGGATCTACTTCATACTGAATTTCAAAAAATGTATCATTTTCTTCATCTTCTTCACGCAGCCATTTCCACTTCATGTGATGACCCGCTTTTTTACTTAATAATTTAGCCTGTTCTTCACTTCCATCCCAATAAAACGTGTATATATCTTCCTTAATATTTACGTCATCAGCAAACCATTCTGCCAAACCACTTGGCGTAGAAACCATGTTTTCAAAAACTTTTGGTGAAGTTTTTAATAAGTATTCTAATTCTATTTTATGTTTATCAGTCATACTATTTTTCATTTTATTACCTTCGCACTTTATTTGAAGATTTGAAATATACATAATTCTTTTCAATGGCATTAGTACACACACTAGAAAAAAATGGAAATTTTTTATTTAAATACCGCGGACAGATCCCCGTTATTTTGTTTTTAATGGCAATTCCAACCATTTATTTTACTGATTATGAATTTCTTAAAGGAAATGATGATTGTAAATTAATTCTCACAATTATTGCAGGAATTATTTCTTTCGCTGGTCTTGTAATTCGTTCAATTGCGATCGGAACAAGCAATAAAAACACTTCTGGAAGAAACACCAAGGAGCAAGTTGCTGAAGCTCTAAACACCAAAGGAATTTATTCCACAGTTCGTCATCCACTTTATTTGGGAAATTATTTCATGTGGATTGGAATTGTAGTTTACACATTCAATATTTGGTTTGTCCTTCTAATCAGTTTGATGTTTTGGTTATACTACGAAAGAATCATGTTTGCAGAAGAACGTTTTTTAGAGAAAAAATTCGGTCAATCTTATGTTGATTGGTCAATGAAAGTAAATGCTTTTTGGCCAGGATTTAAAAATTATGAGAAAACGAGTATTCCTTTTTCTATCAAAACAATCATGAGAAGAGAATATTCAGGCGTTACCGCGACTATCATCGGTTTTGTTTTTATCGATTTTTTCAGAGATTGGTTCACAGAAGGTGAAATTCAATGGAAAGTTAATCATGGAATTGTTGTGGTAATTGCATTGTTAATTTCTTTGATTTTCAGAACTTTGAAACACAACACCAAAATTTTATTTGAAGAAGATAGATCATAAGCTATTTTGAAATAAATATTTGCGTATATTTGCACCCGCAAACAGGCTAACAGTTTTAATTTTTTAGCTTGAAAATGCAAAATGGCGAGGTAGCTCAGTTGGTTAGAGCGCCGGATTCATAACCCGGAGGTCGGGAGTTCAAATCTCCCTCTCGCTACACTTCGATACAAAGCTTTCAGAAATGAAAGCTTTTTTTTTGGATTAAAGTTTTAAATTTGAATCATGAATTCACTTCAGTTCAGATTGCTATTCATTTTTGCATTTCATGTTTCAATTACTTTTTGTCAGGTCACAGATAATTCAATTTACTACAGTTATCCAAAAAGACCATCAAGTTTGGCTAAGGTTGTAGAGCTGTTAGCTAAAAAATTTCTTCCGAACAATAAAATTCAGAAACATGTCGAGAAACCAAAGTATGATTCTCAACCAGCAAAAATTCCATTTCATGTAAGAAATCATTGTCAAATTGATACTTCTATCGTTTCTGGATGTGATGTATTTAAGTTGTCTCCAAAGTTCAGCAAATCCAATAAAACCGTTCTTTTCTTGCACGGTGGTGCCTATGTGAATAGTATTTTCAAACAACATTGGATTTTCGCTTCAAAATTGGTTCAATCTACCAACTGCACCGTTATTATTCCAGATTATCCTTTAGCGCCAAAATCAAGTTATTTGGATGCTTTTCAAATGCTAGATTCACTTTATCTAAAATTATTGTTAGTTACAAAAGCGGAAAACATCATTCTTATGGGCGATTCAGCTGGTGGTGGTTTGGCAATGGCTTTTGCGCAAAAGTTGAAAATGGAAAAACCTAGCCAATTGATTTTAATTGCTCCTTGGCTAGATGTCAGTCTTTCAAATCCTTTGATTGATTCAATTCAAAAGTTTGACCCTATTTTGAAAGTGAAAGATTTAACTTCGATTCATGCGACTTGGGTTAAAGACATTTCAATCAAACACTACTTTGTGAGTCCAATTTATGGGAATTTATCAGGTTTACCTAAAATATCAATTTTCATTGGTACAAACGATATTTTGTTAGCCGATTGTTTATTATTGAAACAAAAACTGGAAGAATCAAAAGTTGATTTCAATTATTTCGAATATCCGAAAATGCTGCACGATTGGGTGATGTATATTCCATTGAAAGAATCCAAATTTTCAATCAAGCAAATAGGGGAGTTGGTAAAGTAAGATTTACTTTTTAACCACCTTCATGATTTTTTGATTTCCATTTGCTTCAACTTGAACGAAATAAACGCCCGATTGATAGTTTTCAAAATTGACTTCCAAATTGTTTTCAAATGAATTAGTATAAATGATTTTTCCTGAAAGGTCAACAATTTTCACTTTTATTTTGCCTGAAAATGTGGAGGATAATTGCAATTGCTGATCAATAGGATTTGGGAAAATGGATAGTAAATCATCATTTTTAATCGTTTCAATTGTAAGTAAACTGTTTTCAATTGGCGGAGTATATGATGCTGGAAAATCATCATTTGCTCCAATTTTAACCAGGGTAATGTTTTTTCCTCCAGAACCAAAACTAGTGTTATACCCTACAATAATTGCACCTCCATCAGAAGTTGGAATCATTTGGCTAGCTTGATCTTGACCTAAGTTTGACGTGTTTAATTCCGGGAAATTTTCCCAAAACAAATATTCAGAATATCTTCTTATGAAACAATCTTCTCCGACTCCAAAAACAGGAATTGTACTACTTTTTGCTTGTTCAGCGATGTAAAATTTGTTGCTGTTTCCATAGGCAGTTAAATAATCAATTCGAGTATCACTTCCATTTTGCTCGATTAATTCAAAAATGACACTTCCGTCTACATTGGCTAAATACCTGTAAATGTGGGTGAAAACTGTCTGACCATTGTTTATAAGAAAATTACTACCAACTGCGCGAATGATGTTATTGTTTATTGTAACATCATTCAAAGAAAAGTTTCCATTTTGGCCAGTATAATTCGTCCAATCAATGTTTCCATTTATGTTTATTTTCATCACAATGCCTTTTTGCATCAAAGAATCGGTCACAAAATAATCTCCAACTACGATGACTGTTGAATCGTTTACAATATTCACATTTTTGGCAATGTCTTTTCCTGTTGAGCCAATCGTTTTGGTCCAAATTGTATCGCCATTTGACTTCAAACGCATGAGGTACATGTCTTCAAGTTCTGTATCGTTGGAAAGTGTTTCTCCAACTAAAATGAAAGTTGTGTCAGGCATCATTACTGCACCGTGTAATTTCTCGAAATTTGAACCTCCATAGGTTTTTTCGAATAGTAAATTTCCTTGAAAATCTGTTTTAAAGAAGTAAAAATCAAACAAACCATTTCCAAATGAATTAGTGTAGCCAGCGACATAAATTCCATCGCCTTCTACAGCGAAAATGCGCCTTCCCCAATCACTTTCTGCACCTCCATAAGCATTTGACCAAAGACGATTTCCTAGGCTGTCTACATGTAAAATAAATGCTTGCGCAGGTGCATCCCCAAAACTGCTTGTTGAGCCTGTAATGAGATAACTGCTGTCAGAAAGCTGACAAACGCCTTCCCCAAAATCATAACCATTGTTGGTATAGATATTGAAAAATTTAATTTGTGCTTGGATATTTTGAGCAACTGTCAAGATTCCAATGACGAAAAGGATTTTTATAATTTGCATCTTACTCTTAAATTTAATGATTCGCCAAATGCGTTTTTAGAAATAAAACCTAATATATCTTCAGTTCCTATTCCAATTTGAATTTTTGGTAGGTTTATATTAGAATAAAATCCAGCTCTGAAACTGCCAAAACCTCCATAACCTCCAACAATTCCCAAATCTAGCTGTTTAATCGGTCTATAATTAAGTCCCAGATACAACAAAGGAGTATAGCTCAGTGTCGGATATAGTCGCAAACCAAATAGAGATTGAAATTTGCCCTGATAATTTTCATCTATTAATTTTGCTGCTTGAAATACGCAAGGCAATGCAACCCAGTTTTTTTTGCGGTCAGTTTGTATTTGCAATGAATCCAAAACGGAAAAGTCATTTCCAAAAAGTGAATTGTTATTGAAAATTTGGTCAAAATTGAATCCAGAATAATTGTAAGTTGAATCCGCGCTGTAACTTTTCACACCTTGATTCATATAAGCCAAACCTAAGTTTTTAGCTTGTAATTGTATGTACGCTTTTCTGCCATTTAACCATTGAAACGGAATTTTGAAATCCAAATCTACAGCAGCACCCAATCCATTCGAAAATTGATTTTTATCTGTATATGAAAATGAGCCGTCAATTTCTAAATCTATTGAACTCGCTTCTGCATCTTGGGTCAATAAGCCAGTTTGTAAATTTCCTTTATAAGCGTTAGAAACATTAACAAAATTAAAAGTGATAGAAGATTTTTCTTTTTTTGAAATAATGCCAAATCCTACTTTTTGAAATCCTGTAAGATTCATTGTTGTACCAGAAAATTCAGCTGTTGAACCCAAAAAATGATCATTTCCTTTGAAAACTAAACCAAATAAATCATCAGAATAGGCAGCAGAACCAATGAAGTAATATCCTCCTTTTACTAAAAAACCCCAATTTTCATTTCCGAAAATATTTGCTTTGTAATTTCGGTATTCAAATTCAGCTTGAAGATTTTTCCCCAAACGATTCAATCCTTTGTGAGCATCGTAATTTTTGTTTATCACATCCTCCGAAATTTGGCCACCTCTAAAAAGTCTATCAGCCAAACTATTGCGCAACGATGTTGAATTATAAGAATTATCGCCTGAAACAATAAATTCTTGATCTATTAATGTCGTGTCATACTGAATGGGCAACCATAACTGACCAAAAGCATGATGAAAACCTATTACGAAAAGGAATATGAAAGAATTTCTCATTTAAAATCGATTTTCAAGTTGAAAAGCAGTTCCTAATTTGAAAGCCATAAAAGCGCCTTCAGGAATAAGCACAAAATCAGAGTTGTTAGTCAAAACATCAGGTGTATTAAGAACAACTTTCACTACCACTTTTTTGATTGAATTGATGTTAGTCAATGTATTTGAATTCAAATTAAAATAAATAGTTGCATCAGATTTTTGAATTTGTCCTGAAATCAAAGTTCCAAATACTGACGAAGGAATTAAATCTGAACTTGAAACGGTTTCCACCAATTGACCTGAAGCGTCTAATAAGAACATTTTCACTTCTCCTTGTAACGGAAAAGCATTCGAAACTTTCAATTTCAATTTTCCTGCCGCAATATGTGTATTGTTTTGGTCAGAATCGATATTCAAGTCAAAAGTATCTTGAATTGTCAAATTGGTCATAGAAGCGCTTAATGGCATCTGTGCTTTTAACGTTACTTGCAATTTGCTGTCAGGAAAAAATTCATCCCAACCACCAGAAATATTTCCGTAGGGATTAAGTTCTAATTTGAAATCTAATTTTTGATGCGCACCCAAATTTTCGATGAATTGCTCAACATTGCTGTTTGTACTTGTAAACAAGATTGTTTTGATAGAAGCAAAGAATGAATCCCAGGTTCCAGTCGCTTGATTGATAATAAAGGGAACACCCATTTGAGGATGATTCAAGGATACACTGTAGCCAGAATAGGTATTCGAATTAACTAACGAATTTAAAGTTGCTTTGGCAGAAACTTTGATTCCATTGGAAATGATAAATTGAATATTGGTCGCTGGCAAATCAAATATTCCACTTGTGATTTTATCTAAAAATTCAACATATAAATCAGAAGTGTCTTGTACAATTAAATTGCCAAAATAACCGCGTGCATAATTCATTTTGATGCCTTTCATTTCAATGATGAACTTGGTTGTATCGTAATTATTAACAGTTACTGGAACACCAGATTCATCAGTTTGCACAATCATTTGAGATTGCAACAAATTGAATCCTTCACCATTAGTTCCAGTCAAGTTCAATTCATAACCAGCCAAATCTATTTCACTGCTTGTCAAAGAAGGATTTGCGTTAGATCCAGCAGGTGCTTGAAAAGTTTTGGAAATCGCTTGACCGTCTTTTTTTGCTTTCGGTAATTTAACAGTGAAAATCGTTTTTGTTTCAATCGGATTTTCAACACTGATTTTAATTTTTCCCTCCGAAATAACTACTCGCTTCAACTCCGCTCCTTGCAAATCAAACAAATGGTCTTTGTTGTTGTTGACAAAACTCGTTCCTGGCTGTACATTTATACTTCCGGATGCAATCGCATACTTTTGAGAAATTGTCGTGTCAGGAATTTCGATATAATCAGATAGTTTGAAGTCTAAAATATTTCTATTGATTTCCAATTGATAATTGCCAGAACCGTTCAAAGCCAAAAATGAATCAGTGACTAAATTTTTTAAATTCAGCGTATCACTAACTAATGGCAAACTCCAATCAGATTCCCAAATGGCTTTCTCTTTTCTGCAAGAAATAAAGAGAAAAGATATTATAATACTGGAAACAACTAAAAAACGCATAGGCTATTATTTATGTTATTGAACGATTGTTTTGCATGAATGGTTGAAGTTAAACGCGTTCGATGACAGTGGCATAACCTTGTCCAACACCAATGCACATCGTTACCAAAGCATATTTTTTGTTTGATCGAATCAATTCATTTGCTGCGGCGTGAAGAATTCTCGCTCCTGACATTCCAAGTGGATGTCCCAAAGCAATTGCACCTCCATTTGGATTGATTCTAGAATCATGATCATCCAATCCCATTTTACGAGTACAGGCCAAAACTTGTGCAGCAAAAGCTTCATTCAATTCCAAAACGTCCATTTGATCTAAAGTCAATCCAGCTCGTTTCAAAGCTTTTTCAGAAGCATAAACTGGACCGATCCCCATGATTCTTGGCTCTACACCAGCAACAGCAGCGCTAACAATTCTAACCAAAGGTTTTAAATTTTGAGATTTTAATGCTGATTCCGAAGCAATCAACAACGCAGCTGCTCCATCGTTTAAACCAGAAGCATTTCCAGCTGTAACTGTTCCATCTTTTGCAAAAGCAGGTCGCAAACCACCCAATGTTGCCAAAGAAGTTTCGGGGCGCATAAATTCATCTTTATCAAATATGATAGGATCTTTTCTTTTTTGTGGTATTGCAATTGGCGTAATCTCTTGCGCTAAAATTCCATTTTGTTGCGCTTTAAAAGCTTTTTCTTGTGACCAAGCTGAAAAAACATCTTGGTCTTCTCTAGAAATATTGTAAAGTTGCGCTAAATTTTCAGCAGTATTTCCCATGCTATCAACACCATACAATACTTCCAGTTTTGGGTTGATAAATCTCCAGCCAAATGAAGAATCAAACATTTGAGCGTCTCTGCCAAAGGCTGAACTTGTTTTAGAAATCACCCAAGGTCCGCGTGTCATGTTCTCAACACCACCAGAAATGTATATTTCCCCAGCACCATCTTTGATCGCTCTTGCAGCATTGATTGTTGCAGCCATTCCAGAGGCACAAAGTCTGTTGACGGTTTCTCCTCCAGCAGTAATTGGAATACCAGCCATAAGTGCTGACATTCTTGCAACATTTCGATTGTCTTCTCCAGCTTGATTTGCGCAACCAAAAATTACATCTTCAATTAAATTTAAATCTAAATTAGGATGTTTTTCAATCAATGATTTCATCACATGTGCAGCTAAATCATCTGGACGAACTGCTGCTAGAGTTCCACCAAAATTTCCAATTGCAGAGCGAACACCATCAACTATATATACTTCTTTTGACATTGAATTATTTTTAAAGTTCAAAGATAACAAACATTACTTTCAAAGCCCAAAATGAAGAAATTTGTTCAATTAATTCAAAATGTGTTTAATTTAATTTGAATAAAATGAACACAAAAAAAACCACTTTAAGTAAATAAAGTGGTTTCAAAATTATTGAAATATATTTTTAATGCTTTGGCGTTGTTGGTGCTGCATTTCCTCCGTCGGGAGCAACTTTACCTTTAATTGTCAATACAATAGGGTCGCCAACATTAGTTGAAACTGTAATTGTTTTTGTAAAATCACCTACTCTTTTAGTGTCGTACTTTACAGCAATTTTTGAACTTTTCCCAGGTTGAACTGGCTCAGATGGTTTCTCAGCAGTTGTGCATCCACAGCTAGTTTGAACGTTACTAATAATGATTGGGGTTTTGCCAGTGTTTTTAAAATCAAATGTGAAGGTTTCGTCAGCACCAAAAGCGATATTTGGTCTAACAATTTCCAACGTTTTAAAAGTAATTGGCAATTTTTGTTTAGCAGTTTTTGTTGTTTTTGCTTTTTTATCAGCTGGTTTAGCATCCTGAGCAGCAGCTGAAAAACTCAAAGCCGCAAGCACCATCATTGTCAATATTGATTTCATAGTTTATTTATTTTTACACAAGGTTACAATTTTCTACTTATTCGATGACTTTAATTAACAAAAAATTAGGCATTATTTTAATTATTAAATTCTAATTTTCGAATCAAATAGCTGTTTTAGTGATTGTTGTTTCAGTTACTTTTTAAAATATTCATCTATCACGTCTTTGATTGATGCAAACGTTTTGTTGTATTTTTTGTCAATTTTATTTTTTTCAATCCATTCTACTTTGGTGATTCCTTCTTCCATTTGGGGTTTTAATTTCTTTGAGCCTTCGTATGACAACTCGTACCAAAAAGTTTTCTTCAATGTGGGAACTCCTGCATAAACATAAGTATGATAAGTGATTAAAATCAAATCATTAACAGTTGGATTTTTAATACCACACTCTTCCTCAATTTCTCTTTTGGCAGCCATTATGGTACTTTCACTTGGTTCAACTTTCCCTTTGGGTAAATCCCAAATTCCATTTCTTTTGATAAACAAGTATTTATCTTTTCTTTTCACAATTCCTCCCGCTGCTTCAATAATTTCATAGTTTTTAAAAAATGAAATCATTTCCTCCTTGGGATTTTGACCAATTACATACAACTGTATTTCTTTTGGCAATTCATTCATTAAATTAAGAATGTATTGATTATTATTTTCTCCAATTGAATGACTGATAAAAAAACCATCATAATTTGAAATTTCCTCCATAGAAATGAAAATGATTGGTCTATCTTGAATAAAAACTTTGTACATTTGCAACATGATTTTAAATAACGACAGAGCACTAAAAGTAGCCGAATTTTTATTACAAATTAAAGCAATAAAATTGCAACCAACAAATCCATTTACTTGGGCATCGGGTTGGAAATCCCCAATTTATTGCGATAATAGAAAAACACTTTCGTATCCAACAATTAGAACTTTTATCCGTCAGGCATACTCTGAAGTAATTTTGGAAAAGTACGGTAAACCAGATTTCATAGCAGGAGTAGCAACAGGTGGAATTGCACAAGGCGCTTTGGTTGCCCAAGAATTGGGTATTCCTTTTGTTTATGTGAGAAGTACTCCAAAAGGTCATGGTTTGGGAAATCAAATTGAAGGTGATTTTGAAAAGGGCCAAAAAGTAGTGGTAATTGAAGATTTAATTTCAACTGGAGGTAGTAGTTTACAGGCAGTTAACGCTCTTCGCGAAGCTGGTTGTGAAGTAAAGGGCTTGGTAGCGATTTTCACCTATGATTTTGATGTTGCCAAAGAAAATTTCAAGAATGCAAATTGTCCTTTTGAAACATTGACGAATTACGATTTTTTGATGGAACAAGCAATACGCAAAGAATATATTAACGAAAGTGATTTGGAATCATTGCAATCATGGAGAGCAAATCCTTCCACTTGGAATCAGTAAAATAGTCGTTTTTCGTAAAACAAACTAAATATTCAGCACATGAAAATTGAAAGTACAAAATCATTGGTAAATGCATCAGCTCAAACAGTTTTTGACTTTTTGATAAATACTGAAAATTTATTTCACATCATGCCGCAAGATAAAATGAGTGAATGGAAAGCAGATGAAAAAAGTTGCTCTTTCAAGGCGCAAGGTGGTTTCCTGATTTCTTTGATTCAAATTGATGCAATTTCGCCAGCCCAAATTGTAATGAAATCGGGTGAGAAATCTCCTTTTCCTTTCACTTTAACTGTTCATTTGAAAGAAGTTGGTGAACAAACGGAAGGTTACATTGCGTTTGACGGTGAAGTAAATGCCTTTATGAAAATGTTGGTCGATAAGCCCCTGACCAATTTATTCAATTACATGTCTTTCAAGTTGCAGAAGCATTACGATCCAGAAATTTAATTTCTTTTAAATCGTATATTTTCAATTGTGAATCTCTTTCTACAATGAGTCTACCAAATTCATCTGTTCCAATAATTTTGCCTTCAAAAATGCCTTTTTCATCCTTAAAAGTGCTTAATTGATCTTTTAGCCACAGTTGATTTAAATATGCTATTTTCAATCTTTCCAAATTTTTGACTTGCAATTGATTAAAATTTGTTTGGAGCGTTTCTATCAATTTCAATGACACGTTTTCGAGTGAAAAGTCATCATTTTTTTCCAATTTCATACTTGTTGCATGGAAACCTCCAAATTCGATTTGATTTACATTTAATCCAATTCCTATGATACTACTTTTAACTTTGGTATTTTCCAACTGATTTTCAATTAAAACACCAGCTATTTTTTTATTTCCAATTAATATGTCATTGGGCCATTTGATAGAAGCTGAAATGCCAAAAAAACTTAAAAGAT
>JBBALI010000013.1:0-81225 GCA_040403095.1 Crocinitomicaceae bacterium | reverse complement strand
CAGCAGGTACAACTTTCCATACGGCTGTCTTGGGCAGAAACTGGTACATCAATCCAACCAACAATCTTCCTGCGACAATTCGTCTTCCAATTACTAATGCAGAAGTTACAGCGCTGATTGCTAAATCAGCTACTACAACATTTAACCCGAATGACGATGTATTCTCAATCGCAAATATCAATTTGAGTAAATACAACGGATTAAATGAGAATGGTAGCTGGCAAGACAATTGCAACCCTGCAGACAGTTCAAGTTATGCGACTAGCAATTTATATTTAAACCAAGTTGGAAATGGAGCGATTTCAATTGCAAATGGTTTCATTGAAACGATTGCTGGTTCTTCTTACATTGAGTTCACCATTCCTGGATTTTCAGAATTTTGGTTAATGAACTCTGGAAATGCAAGTCCACTTCCAGTTCAGCTCACAAGTTTTGCTGCCAATTGCAACGAAAAATCTCAAGTTGATGTAAAATGGACCACTGCATCCGAGCAAAACTCTCAATACTTCATCCTTGAAAGAAGCAGAGATTTAAGTCAATGGGAATATGTGTCAACTGTGAATGCTGCTGGAAATTCAAATTACAGCATCAATTATGCAACTGTTGATATTGATCCTTTTGGTGGTACTTCTTATTATCGTTTGGTTCAAGCTGACTTCAATGGTGCTGAGTCAATTTATGGTCCAATAAGTGTTTCTTGTGCTGAGGAAAGTAATGGTATGATTGTTTATCCAAATCCAACCAAAGGAAACTTTACAGTCGAAATCATAACAGATGAAAATTTAAGCGATTCTCAATTGGTAATTACTGATCTTTCTGGGAAAGTAATTTCAACTAGAAACATTAGTATCATGCAAGGGAAAACTCAGGCCATTTTCGAAAATCAAGAATTGCAATTAGGTACTTACATTATTCAATTGAATTCTTCAAATCACAATATTCAGCCGGTAAGGGTTGTTGTGAATTAACTGATAAGTTAACAATTGAAAAGATCTCACTCATTTCGAGTGGGATTTTTTTTGTTTAAGATTTTAGAGATCAGTTTGGGCACAATGCATTGTCTCTGTAAAGTAATTGCCAATTTATATTGAGATATTGGTATTAAATAGAAAGCTTGAATACAAAGCAAACATGAATTTATAATCTGTGCATCCCTGCCCAAACTGCCATCTTCTTAATCACAGATTATTTTTTGAGCGTTATTTTCATTTCTTATTTAGCGATTAAACAGCGATCAAAATTTTTTCAGGCGATCATTGTTTGTAGCCCCAGATTCGCAATTTTCGCTTGATGCCTTTAAGTATCAAACATCCAGTTGTAAGAGCAGTGAATATTAAAGCTATTTTCTATTTAAACCAATGTCACCTGACGGATAATCCAAGACAAAAATGACTTTGATTTTGTTACATTTTAACTTTGATTTGGCTACCAATCAGAAAGATTATTTTGAAGTTCTTGGATCAATTTGGAAGAAATCTAAAAATTAAACTTTTAAATATTTTAATTTCCTAATATTAACTGTTTAATCGTTTGATATTGAACAAATATGTTATTTTTCCCATAATTATATTTTGAAAAAAAACCACAAGGATGTGTAAAAATTAACTTTTTCTGAATAAAAATTCTTTTTTAACATTTTATGTAAAATTGGCACTTTTAATATATCGATATTCATAGAAAATAACATTATGTTCGATACACCTATGTTTTTGTTCATTCGTTGTCAGGGTAAATAATGTTTAAATTAATTTAGTAGACCGTATTTTAGATGAAGAAAATAAAACAGAGATAATACTAATTTAACATTTTAGATTTATTTCATTTTTTTTCTAACCAATTGATGTTAATATTCGTTATTCGAACATAATCGTATTGAATAGATTTTTAACACTTATTTAACCCCCACATTGCTACTATTAATACTTCATTAATGGTTTTTTTTGGCCTTAATGATTTAAAAATTAAAAACAAACCTTGCATTGTGTTATGTATTTAACTAGATGTTGGGTTTTTGCTATATATAATGAAACGATTTTTAAGCTTAGCAGCAGTAAAAACAAAAACTATGAAAACAAATTACTCAAACTTGGGTGGTTATGCTGGAAATACTGATGGTGTCAGTTTTTCTAATAAAATCCCAAAAACGATTGAAATTGTAGATCAAACAAAAAGTTCTAGATTCAAGCAAAATGCTCATTCTATTGGCCAACTTACTGCGAAGTTTGTTGGTTTCTTGGCGTTTTGTTTTTTGATGTTTCAAAATGTTGCGTCGGGGCAGACTTTGGTTGATCCAACTGGTGATGGGGGTTTTAATAATGGTACTACTTTTGCGTCTAATGGGTGGACTGTAGCTAACTTTGCTACCTCGACTAATCAATGGGTTGTTGGTTCTGGTGTAGTTACCGCTCCCTTTGCAGGAAGATCGGCTTATATTTCAAACAATGGGGGAACGAGCAATGTTTATGATGTTGCGTCCTCTAATTCTTGTTATTTTTACCGAGACATAGCAATTCCTGCCGGTGCAACTTACATACCTTTGACTTATACATTCGTCTCTAACGGAGAGTCAACATGGGATATGATTCAGGTTTATATTGCTCCCACTACTGTTACTCCTGTTGGCTCATTGCATGCTGGAAGTGGAACTGCTGGTCCAATTCCCGCGTCTTTGACCGGTGCTACTCAGCTTGCTTTTCATGTGTTAATAGCTACTCCTCAAACAGCCAATTTAGTAATTCCTCCCTCTTTTGCTGGGCAGACAGTGCGCCTTATTTTTATGTGGAAAAGTGACACTTCTGGTGGAGCTACTCCTTCAGGTTCTATTGATAATATTTCTGTTGTTGCAAGTACAACACCACCAACAAGTACTTCAACTGCTTTGGGTGGTTTATGGTCTTCACCAGCTACTTGGGCTAGTGGGGCAGTTCCAAATCCGGGGGCTGATGTAACGATTGCTTCTGGGGCTATTGTTACAGTTGATCAAGCCATTATCGTGACAAATCTTACTATTAACGGTCGTCTTCAATGGAATGCAACTTCCAACGCTGCCGCCGTTTATAATGATCTAGTTATTTCTTCCACTGGTTCTTTTTTGCCTCACACACCTGCTCTTGTAGGTCAAACAATAAACATTTCGAGAAATTTTACCAACAATGGCTATGCTAATTTGGCTTGTGCAAGTACAGCTTTAAATTTCAATGGATCTGGTGCTACCGTATCTGGAACTGGTTCTTTTTTAACAGATGGTACCGCTGATGGATTGGTAAGAACATTGTCATTTCAAAACACAGGCGCTAATGTAATAAGTACCACACAAAATTTAAAGTTATCAAATGGTTTAACACACACTGCCGGTTCTTTAAACACTAATAATAAACTTAAAATAGACAATACTGCACAGGTGTATGGTCAAACAATTAACCAACAAGTTTCAAGTTTAGTAGTAACTGGTATGGGTACCGCTTACTCTGCAGCTCCTGTTGTTTTTGGGGTTGCGGTTACACAATGGACCAATATTACAGGTGTACTAAATACTTTGTACGTTTCCGGAAGTAATGTTTATCGTTGCACTGCGGCTGCCAATATCGGACCATCTGCTCCAGTTCATACTTCTGGAATTGCACAAAATTTATTGTGGATTGGTACAATAGGTAATCTTGGAACTCCATTCTTGGGAGCACAAGCACATGTTTTAGGAACCCAATATTTTTATGGAAATAATTTGTACACATGTATAGTAGCTGGAACACCCGTAAATACAGCACCACCAACACATACAAGTGGAATAGCTGTAAGTGGAACGGCAACTTTTTTATACGTTGGTACTGTTGCAAAAGCTACAGTAAATTTCGATGCAACAACACAAACAGTGCGAAGTTTAAATCTTACACAAACAGGAGCTGGTTACGTGTCTGCTCCTGGAATTGTCTTTAGTGTTGGAGTGGCTGGTGGAACAGTTACCACAGCAGCAGCAGCTACTGCCGTTTACATTCAACAAATAGCAGGGCCAGCTAACTCTCTAACTCAAAAAAGTGGAGGCGCTGCAACCATTTCAGGTACGATTGCCATCAATAGTGATCAAGGGGCTTCAACACTTTCGGGTGGTTTGGTTCAATCTTCCTCAGGTGTGGGTGCAATTTCTACCACTGCAGGTGGTAATAATTATACCGTAGCACCAACTGTTGGTTTCGCTGGACCGACAGCATTAAATTTGGTTACAAACTCAGGGTCTGGTTATACATCAGCTCCAACTGTGACAGTAACAGGAGGAACATTGGTATCTGCAACAGCATTAGCAACTGCTAATTTCACAATAACGGTAAACCAAGGCAGAGTAGTCTCTGTTTATTTAAATGTGGGTACAACCGCTTGTTATTCAGTGCCACCAACTTTGACGATTACTGGAGGTGGTGGAACTGGCGCGACGATTGCGTTTCCTACCAATTGCTGGCCAGCTGCTACAGCAGTAATAGGTGCAAATAGACAAATTTTAAGCTTCACCATTACGAATGCGGGATTTGGATACGTAGCTGCGCCAACATTAAGTTTTGGTGCCACCTCAGGAACAGCAACTGGAGGTACATTTACTACTGCTGCAACTGCTCCAACAGCCCGTATTGCATTGTATAATTTGACATCTAATTTTTTCTCTCCTGCAACAGCAGCCGTAGTGCAAGGAGAAGATGCTGCCATCCCTACCAGTCGTAAATTAAATATCTTATCATTGGCTGGAAATGGCATGGGAATGACTGTTACTGATAACCTAATTTTATTTGGTTCAACAACGCCAATCCTATTAAATCCATCAGGTAATGCACCTGGAAATGTATTAAATCTTGGAACAAAAGATTTAATTTTTACGTGGAATGGTTATGCAGGTACAACACCAACTTTTGGTGCTACCAATACATACATTACCAATGGTTCAATGACACTAACCGGAAGAGGTGGTGGAACCACTGGAGGTACTTTCAACTTTCCATTTAGTGGTACCTTTACTTGTTTTACAGGAACAGGAGCTGGTTTTATTGATGGTGCAGATATTTTGACAGTAAAAGTTACTGAAATGGGTGCGCCTTCCAACGCAACTAATGGAACAGGTTCTGCTATTGGTGCGAGAGCATTTAAAGTTAATACTGCTACCGTTAGTGGTACAAATACTGCTGCAGCAGGAACGGCAGGAACAAACCGTACAATTACATTAAATTACAACAGTCAAGACGCCCTAGCTACAACACTTACGCAAGATTTAGTATTTGTATCTGAGGCTACTGCTTTAACAGGTGCTTGGAATTTAAAAAGTACAGCTTTAGGCGGTGGAACCGCAATTGCTGCAACAGGAACAAAAGTTACTGCAACAACAGCTCCTGGACCAGTGTCATTTGCAAATAATACGTTTTATGCATGGAGCACACCGCTGCCTACATGTCCAACATTAACAGCTCCAGCGAATGCGGCTACTGGCGTTTCCCAAGTGGTTAATTTAACATGGACCGCAGGCACTTACACTTCTACTTATGATGTATATATATCCGTTGTTCAGGCAGATGTTGATAATCAGGTCGCAGGAGCTCGTGTTTCTTTGAGCCAAACAGGATTATCTTTTGTCACTGCAACTTTAAATCCATTAACAACATATTTTTGGAGAGTAGTACCAAAAAATTCCGTAGGTACATCTACCAATACTTGTACAACTTTTAGTTTCACAACACAAGCGGCCGTGCCATCTATTACATGTGGTTCATTGGCAACTTTTGGAAATGTATGTATAAATGGTACTTCAACATCTAACTCTTTTTCTGTTGCGGGCCTTAATTTAACAGGTGACCTTAGTGTGGGTGCTTTAGCAGGATATACTTATTCAACAACAGTTGGTGGTACTTACACTTCAACATTGGCATTGCCTCAATCAGGAGGTTCAGTAAGTGCAACAGTTTATGTTAGATTTACACCAACGAGTGCTTCTTCATTCAACGGAAATATAGTTGTTACAGGAACTGCTGATGGTATATCTCAAAACGTTGCGGCAACTGCGTCAGGAGTAGTTTTATACACTGCTTCCTCTACCGCAACACCTACTCCTCTTTGTTCAGGAAGTTCATCAAGTTTGAGTTTATTGGTTTCCAAATCAGGAAATGTAAATCTTGGTGCAGGTGCAGGTACATCATCTTTATTGGGTGTGACTATGTTTCCAGGAGCGTGGGGAGGAGCCAAAACACAATATATAATTAGAGCTTCCGAATTAACCGCATTAGGTTTAACCGCAGGTAATATTACAGCTTTGGCTTTTGAAGCTACAACATCAGGTCAAGCTTATCCAGGATTCGCTTTGAGTATTGGAGCTACGAGCAATACAGTAATGACAAATAGTTTTATTTCTACAGGTTTAACTCAAGTATTCTCATCTGCGAGTTATACTCCGACGATTGGGGTTAATACACTTACATTTTCGTCAGGCTTTAACTGGGATGGTGTTTCTAATATAGTAGTTTCATTTTGTTGGAGTACAGGTTTAACCACTTCTACAGGAAGCACAGTTAAAACAGATGTTGTATCATTTGTAAGTAGCTATGGTTGGCAAGTTGATAGTCAAACTTCAGGCACTGTTTGTGGAACAGTAGGTACTCCAACTGGTGGCAGTGCCTCAACTCCTGGTTCAACTAGACCAAGATTCATTTTTACTGGTAATAATGCACCAGCAGCAACAAGTTTTTCGTGGTCAGACGGTTCATCGACAGTTGGTACATCGAATCCATTGTCTGTATTGCCTTCTTCTACTACATCATATACTGGTTCAGCCCTTGTGGCTGGGTGTCCTGTTGCTGCAAGTCTAATCGTGCTCACAGTAACTCCACCTTTAAATGCTCCTACCTTCACCAATAACAATGCACAATGCGGAAGTGGAATCCCTTCCGTAACTTTTGCTGGAGCAAATAGTCAGCCTTCTCCAAATTTAAATTGGTATACAGCTTCCTCTGGTGGTACAAATGCAAATCCATCAGCATACTCAGGAGCGGTTACAACTACATATTACAATAATAGTTTTGCTACTGGTTTAACTGCCAACGGTGTAACTGGTTTAGTTAATGGAAATGCTTCTTATACAGGAACCACTGTACAAATAACGCCAAATGCAGCTAGCCAAGTGGGAGGTTTTACTATCCCAGGCACTGGAATTGACGTTGATGCGCATGAGTTTAGTTTTAAATTATTAACTACTACCGGAGGTGCCGATGGTATGAGTTTCAATTTTGGAGACGACGTTCCTGCAACATCTGGAACCGCTGAAGCGGGTGCAGGTACAAAATTATCTGTAACCTTCAATACTTATGGTACCCCTGGAATTACTGTTAAATACAATGGTGCTTCACTTGGTTTCTTTAACACAGACTTGACTTGGAGAGGAACCAATGCCCAAATGTTAATCAGTATCAACAATGCAGGTCAAATCACTGTTTCAGTGAATGGCACTCCGGTTCTATCTAACATTCAATTACCTGCAGCTTATTTAAGTGCAAATAAATCTGCTTGGACATTTAATTATTTGGCAAGAACTGGTGCAGTCACTAGCTTCCATACCATTGATGATGTAATTATAAAATATGCAGCATTTGTTCCTGCAACTACTTTCCCAACAGCAATTTCTGCAACGACTACTTGGTATGTTTCTGAAAATGTTGGTGCTTGCGAAAGTCCAAGAACGCCAGTTACAGTAACTGTAAATACGCCTGATCCTTTGACTGCGGCAGCTACCGTAACAAATATTGCTTGTTTAGGAAGTTCAACTGCACTTTCAGTAACCAAAACGGGAACTTCAAATACTTATAGTCCTTTAACTTGGTCATTAACATCCTACACAGGAAGTGGTTTAAGTGGTGCAACTACAACTTCTTTAAGTACACCATTAATTATCACTCCAACTGCAGCTGGAACATATAATTTCTTGATTACAGGAATTGATGGTGCGTGTACTGCCACTTCTAATATCAGTGTAATAGTTAGCAATCCTTTGACTGGTTTAACTGCCGTAGCTGTTGCTTCAAATTCCACTATTTGTTCTGGCAATTCAACAAGTTTGAGCGTTACAATCCCTGATGCAGTAAAAACTTTAGGAGCTGGAGCTACAACTAGCGTTACTGTTGCACAGTCTTTTTTCCCAGGAGCGTGGGGTGGTGCTAAAACACAGTACATTATTCGTGCCTCAGAACTTACAGCATTGGGAATGACGGCAGGAAATATTTCCGGCGTGGCATTTGAACCAACTACTTCAGGACAAACTTATACTGGATTCCAATTGTGGGTGAATACAACTGCAAATGCTTCAATGACAACAACTTTCTTACCTAATGGTACGCAGGTATACTTGGCAACAGGAACAAACAACGGTTACTTGCCGGTTGCAAATACAGTTAATACCTTAGCATTTGGTACAGGTGCAGGGTCTTCTAGTAGTTTCAATTGGGATGGTACATCAAATTTAGTTTTGACTTTTTCTTGGAGTAGTGTTCCTACAGCATCTACATCAACTGGTACAACAATGAAAGTAGATGCACCAGGATTTACTTGCTCTGCTTACGAACAATCCGATGTCATTACTCCAGCTGCTCAATTGGCTATGGCCGTTGGTGACGGGGTAGGTACATCTAGGCCTAAATTTATTTTTACTGTAAATACGGCCCAAGCACCATTTACTTATTCTTGGTCAAACGGTGCATCAGTAGTTGGTACAACAAATCCTTTATCTGTTTCACCGACTTCCACCACAAACTATACTTGTACACCAACTGTTGCAGGTTGTCCTTTGATTTCTAATGCAGTAACAGTAACTGTTACACCACCGCTTTCAGTGCCAATTGCTTCAAATAGCACTCAATGTGGTCCAGCTATTCCAACTGCTTATATGTCAACTGGTAATGCACAAAGTTCACCAGTATATAATTGGTATAGCGCTTCTACAGGAGGTACTGCATTAAATACAATGACCACCTATTATAATAATGACTTTTCAACAAGTTTAACAGCAAATGGTGTAACTGGAATTATTTACGCAGATGCCAATCTTAACACAACTACAGGATTCGTGCGTTTAACTTCAAATACTGCCAGTATGAATGGTGCATTATCCATCCCAGCGATTGGTATAAATGCTAATGCTTACCAATTTGGTTTTGATTTGACAACACCTACTGGAGGTGCAGATGGTATGAGCTTTAATTTTGGTGACGATGTAGATCCAGTATCTGTAACCCCAACTGCTGAAGTTGGTTCTGGTACAAAATTATCTGTTACTTTTGATATTTATGATGCAGCAGGCACACCAGCTACTGGTCAGGGAATTAGAGTAAAATACGCTGGTGTTGAATTGGCCTACAATTCAACAAATCTAGCTTGGATTGGTACTGCCTTTGCACCGATCTTGATTGACATCAATTCTGCTGGTCAAATATCAGTAACTGCAGGTGGAGTATTAGTAATCTCAAATCTGCAATTACCTGCTGGTTTTTTAGCTGCAAATAAATCAAGTTGGGCTTTTGCTTACAAAGCAAGAACAGGCGGTGTATTTGGTGTTCATAGAATCGATAATGTCTTAATAAAATATTTACCAACTCCAAACAGTACTTACCCAAATTCAGTTTCATCAACAACTACTTTTTATGTTTCTGAATCAGTTGGTACATGCGAAAGTCCAAGAACTCCAATAACAGTTAATGTATTATCTAATACTCCTCCAGCTGCGCCAACTGTAACTTCTACTCCAACAATCAATGTGGGTGGTACTTCAAGTTATACAGCTACAGGCGTTGTAGGGGGTACAATTTCTTGGTACAGTTCTGCCTTAGGTGGGGCAGTATTGGGTACAGGTACAACATTTACTTCGCCAACGCAATGTACTCCAAATACAAACATTACTTATTTTGCATCAGATGATGATGGAACTTGCGTGAGCTCAACTAGAGGATCTTCAATTACAGCAGTAAGACCATTAATCACAACAGATCCAACAAATGCTTTAATCTGTACAACTGGTGGAAATGTAGTACTAAGCGCTAATGTAACAGGAGGGTCATCAATTGCTTGGTCTCCTGGTACGAATTTGACTTCTACAACTGCATTGGTAACAACAGCATCTCCGACAACCACAACACAATATACATTCAATGCGAATGTTGCTGGTTGTTCAACGCAATCTGGAACGGTGAACGTAGGTGTTATTGCAGGTGCTGCTTTTACGCCAACTGCAACACCAGCCTCTTTGTGTGAAGGTGGAACTTCTGTTTTGGCTTCTAATTTAGCTTCAGCCGGTTTTACTGTTTCAACAATTACAAATGCACCAAGTACAGCACCAGGGACAGCAGTAACTTTGGCAAATGGAACTGCTACTCCAGTGGTAGCTTTAACTTCTGGAAGTAACGATGACGGTGGTTGGGGAGCTATACCACTAGGGTTTACATACAATTTTTTCGGTGCTAATTACACCTCTGTAAATGCAAGTACAAATGGTTTAATTCAGTTTGGAGCATATAATGCAAATGGTGGTGCTGTTGCACCTTATGGTTTAGCAGATTTTACATATGCGAATGCTTTTCCTACTACGTTGGAACCAATGAACATCGTCGCAGGTGGTGCGTGTGATTTAACAATTACCAATGGAACAGTCCGTTATTGGACAGAGGGTTTAGCTCCAACACGTGCATTTGTAATTAGTTACAATGTAAATGGACTAGGTTCTGGAAATAATACTTTCCAAATCAAATTGTTTGAGACTACGGGTATTGTTGAAGTGCATGTAACTTCTAATACTGCCCAAACTGCTTCTAATAAAGCAATTGGTGTAAATAATTTTGATGGTACTATTGGAAATACTGCTTATAACAATATAGCGAATTTGACTAATACAGCCTACAGATTCGTTCCAGGTGCCGCATATACATTCCAATGGAGTGTGGGTGGTTCAAATGCTTCCGGTGCATCTACTTCAACATCATATACAACACCACAGTTAAATTCACCTGGCTCAATTGTTTATTCAGTAGCAGCAACCAATCCTTTGACTCAGTGCGCGAGTATACAGCCAGTAACGATCACGGTTAATCCAAAACCAACTGCGCCAATTTCTGGTGGTAACGTAACTGCTTGCTCAAACATTACTCCTCAAACTTTGAGCGTTACAGCTCCTGTTGGTTGCACCATTGATTGGTACGCTGGTTCAACAGGAGGTACAGTTTTGGCAAGCGGCACAGGTACAGCAACATTTAGTGTTACAACTGCTGGAACATACTATGCTGAGGCAAGAAATACAACTACAGGTTGCACAAGTCCAACTAGAACAGCTGTTGTTTACACGCAAACTGTAGCACCTGCTGCGCCGACTGTTACAACGCCAATTGCTTTCTGTGAAAATGCAATCGCAACTGCTTTAAGTGCGACAGCTGCAGGTACAAATACTTTAAACTGGTATACAGTTCCAACAGGAGGTACACCAAGTTCAACAGCGCCAACACCTCTAACAACGACTGCTACTACATTGAATTATTATGTAACGCAAGTAGATGCAGTCAATAGTTGTGAGTCTGATAGAGCTTTAATTGCAGTTAATATAAATGCAACTCCTCTGGCACCAACAACAAGTGCTGCTGGGCCGTATTGTGAAAATGCAGTCGCAACTCCTTTGAGTGCAACAGCAACAGGAGCCAACACTTTAAATTGGTACACAGTAGCTACAGGAGGTACAGGTTCTGGTACAGCAATTACGCCAGCAACAACTCCAGCAGCAACAACTTTATATTATGTGAGTCAAACGGCTGCCTATACGCTTCCAACAATTACATGTGAAAGTACTAGAGCGTCCATTTCTGTATTGGTGAATCCAAATATTACAGCTTCTGTTGATAACTCAGCTACAACTACTTCATTGTGTACTGGAGGTAATATTGATTTCACGGCAACTCCAACCAATGGAGGTGCAACTCCAAGTTACCAATGGCAAGTGAATGGTGTAAACGTTGGTACAAATTCTCCAACTTATACATTGACACCAAGTTTATTTAGTGACAATGCTGGAAATGCAGCATATTCAAGCGGTTGGTCAAATTCTTCTAATGGTGGTTCTGGTTTTGGTGCTTGGAATATGACTATTGGTGCAAACACAGGTACTTTCATTGGTAACCCTTTAAATGATGGAAATGGAACTGCTGGTATTGGAACAGATGCTTTTGGTATGTATGCGACAGGTTCTGCATACTTAAATGCCTTGAGACCAATCAACGGTGGTATGCAAGTTGGTGATACTTTGAGCTTCTATTGGATTTTCAATTGGGATGCAAATGGAGGAAACAAAGGGTTCGATTTCAAAAATGGTGGAACAACTGTTTTCAATATTAATAATGGTGGGTCTGCTACGATTACCTCTACAGCAGGAACTGTCAACACAACTTATGGCACAACACCGATGCTCGTAAAATTGGTTAGAATTTCTGCCTCTCAATATGCTTTCAGCATGACGTCAAGAAGTAGTGGCGGAACGTATACCAATACAATCACCAATTCAACGAGTATTGATGGTATTAATTTCTACATTGGAAACCAAAATGATGGTTCTGGAAATAGAAATATGTATGTCAACAATTTAATAATGAAGAAGTATTATGAAGTTGTAGTGAACATGACTCCATCGGCTCAAACTTGTTTGACTAGTTCATCCGTAACACCAAGTAATACAATTGTTTTAGGTTATTCGCCTTCAACACCTACTGTTGCTATAGTTGCAGGAAGTACAACAACAATTTGCCCTGGAACTTCTTTATCTTTCAGTGTTTCATCTTCTGCCAACTTAGGTGCGACACCTACTTATCAATGGCAAGTGAATGGAGTTGATGTGTCTGGTGCAACAAATTCAACATTCAGTTCTACAACTTTGGCAAATGGCAATGTTGTCTCATTGATTGTTACTTCTAGTATAAGTGGAGGTTGTTTGACTTCAACTACGGCTTCAAGTAATAATATTTCTGTAACAGTGCAATCGCCAACAGCAATCAGTACGCAACCAACTGACGCAGCTGCTTGTTTAGGAGCAACTCAGATTTTCTCTGCAGCTGCAACTGGAACGGGGACAATTTCTTATCAGTGGTATAAATCAAATACACTAATTACAGGTAATCCAACAGCAATTACCAATTCATTGACCTTGTCAGGTTTAGTGGCTGGAAGTGCTGCAGATTATTACTTAAGAGCAACTGGTACTTGTGGTTCTGCAAATTCAGATACAATTACCTTGACTTTAAATCCAAATACTGCGATTACAACACAACCAATCGCGCTAAGTCAATGTGTAGGAACTAATGCTTTATTTAGTACAGCGGCTACAGGTTTTGGAACATTAACTTTTCAATGGAGAAAGAATGGTAGTGCAATCATTGGTGCTACAAATGATACTTTGATTTTATCAAATATTCAATCAACGGATGCGGCTACTTATTCAGTTTTGGTAACAGGAGGTTGTAACAGCTTAGCATCGAGCAGCGTTGCTTTAACGGTTAACCAATTGGTAAATTTTGTAACACAACCAGCTGCAACACCGACAGTTTGTGCAGGTTCTACTACAAATCTTTCTGCTTCTGTTACTGGGGCAGGTACCTTGTCATACCAGTGGCAATTGAGTGGCGTGAATGTCCCTTCTGCAACAGGTGCTTCACTTTCTATTTCCAATACGCAAGCCATCAATGGTGGAGTATATACATTGATTGCAACGTCAAGTCTTTGTGGAGCGGATACTTCTACGGTTAGTACTTTGACAGTAAATCCAGTAACCACAATTAGCACCCAGCCTATTGATGTAACTTTGTGTAACGGTTCTGATGCATTGTTTAATGTAGTAACTGCTGGTATTGGTACTATTAACTATCAGTGGAGATATAACGGAACTAATATTCCTGGTGCAACAAATGATACTTTGCTTGTAAATAACATTATAAATACAGCAAATGCTGGAACTTATAGTGTTGTCGTGACTGGCGGAACATGTAGTTCAGGAACGATTAATTCAACTACAGTTTCATTGAATATTCAATCTTCTACCAATGCGGTTTCTGGTTCTCAATCTGCAACTTGTGTGGTGAAAGGTTCTGATTGGATTCACTTTTACACAAGTGATGGTAAATTATTAGTGTCAATTAAAACTGCTGCAAATTCAGATTTAGGTGCTGTAACCGCAACATCGTATGTAAATGCAGACGCACAAATTACAACTGCATGCGCGGATCCAGCTGCAACGTCTTTCCATACAGCAGTATTGGGTAGAAATTGGTACATCAATCCTACCAACAATCTTCCGGCAACAATTCGCCTTCCAATTACGAATGCGGAAGTTACAGCGTTGATTGCTAAATCTGCAACCACGTCAGCAAATCCAAATGACAATGTATTCTCAATTGCAAATATCAATTTGAGTAAATACAATGGTTTAAATGAAAATGGTAGCTGGCAAGACAACTGTAACACTGCAACAAATACAAGTAATGCGACAAGTAATCTTTACATTCCGCAAGCAAGTAATGGAACAATTTCAGTTGCCAATGGATTTATCGAAACAATCGCAGGTTCTTCATTCCTTGAGTTCAATATTCCTGGTTTCTCTGAATTTTGGTTAATGAACTCTGGAAATGCAACTCCACTTCCTGTGCAGCTTAAAAGCTTAACTGCAAGTTGCAACGAGGAAGAAGTAGTTGTTAAATGGTCTACTGCAACTGAGCAAAATTCTCAAAGTTTCAAAGTTGAAAGAAGCAGAGATTTGGCTATTTGGGAATTCGTTACTGAAATTGATGCTGCAGGAAATTCAACTAGCAGTATAGATTATTCTGTAAATGATTTTGATCCAATTTCGGGTGTTTCTTATTACAGATTGAAACAAGTTGACTTCAATGGTGTTGAAAGAATATATGGGCCAATCAGTGTTTCTTGTTCTGAAATTGAAAACAGCATGGTTGTATTCCCGAATCCAACCAAAGGAAACTTCACGGTAGAGATTTCAAGTGCCGAAAATATCACTGATGCTCAAATTCAAATTACAGATCTAACTGGAAAAGTGATTAATGAAAGGGCAGCAAATATCTTGGAAGGTAAATCTCAATTCACTTTCGAAGGTCTAGATCTTCAACTAGGAACTTACATCATCAATCTACAAGCAGGTAATGGTAAGATTAATCCTGTGAGAGTTGTTGTAAATTAATAGAAGTATAGTTTATCAAATGAAAAATCCCATTCAATTTTGAATGGGATTTTTTTTGCCTAGTATTTTGGGTTACCAATTTGTTGAAAATTTAACATTGAAATTTTCGTAATATTTTCAATGGATTTGTTTTTGCCTCACAACCAGAAATTGCCTTTTTTAAAGTGACCCAACAACAATTCTGAATTTCCTTAGATCATAAATTCTAGTGTAAACCAAAAGATAAGAACTATATTTTTGGATACTACTTTGAATTTACGTTCTTGTCATCAAAAAGCTAGCAATCAGGAAATAGCCATTCCCTTTTATAGTTCATTTTTCCAACACGCAATTACTTTGAAACCTGAATTATCAATAATTGAGTTGTATTTAATTCACCTATCAAATCAATTTCCATTTCCAACAGAACGTCCACGATAACAATCTGTGGAAAACTTCTCTTTTTATTAATTTAACAACCTTAATTTTATTTTTAAAATTATTGTTAAAAATTTAATGACAAAAATCACCCATTTTTTTAAAATATTCACTAAAAAGTGCAATTTAGTCGATAAAAGCATATATTTGTTCGTTGATTTACATAGCGAATTTGCTTTGAACTAGTTTTGTAAGCCTGTTTTACAAGGAAAATGAAATATATTGAACAAAATTAAACCAATTGATGTTATTAGTCGTTCATTATTGAAGTTGAATTGTGAAGATTTAGATTTTACAACAAATACAACAACTTTCAAACTTCATTTTGGGCTAAAAACCATTGAAATGAAAAGGAAAAAAACAAGGTTTTAAGAGTTTAAAAACTTAAAACGAAATAAATACGAGAATACTTTTTAAGCTTAGCGGCAATAAAAAAAATAAAAATGAAAAAACAAATTACTAAATGGAGTTTTGCTCTACTATTTTTCTTCCAAATTGTGTTGGGAAATTTCACTTTTGCACAAAACGCAATCGTTGGAACTGGTTTTTCCACAGGGTGGGATAATGGAAGTTGTAATGACAATTCAAATTTCAAGTATTTAAGTTCTTCAACTGGAACTAGTTGGGCAGTTACAACAACAGCGACTGCAACAGGAAATAGTTTCTTTCGACTTGGCGTTGATTGGAGTGGATCTAAATATTCTGTTAGTGGTGCTGGAGCTGCTGGAGTTCCCAACGCTGTTTTGCCTAATACAACTTATACCGTGAATGGTGCTTGTGATATCACAGGAACAATGGTTTACAACGTACCAAGTACGGCTTACAATTACATTTTCAAAACTTCTGCAGCAGGAACTTCTGTTGGTGGAAATGGGTTTGTATTTTTTGAGGTGCAAGGTGCTGTGCAATCAGTTAGTTCAGTTTCTCAATCTCCTGTAGCAGCGAGTGTTGTGTCAGGACCTGTAACAGTAAATGCAACATTAAGTGGCGCATTAAGTACAGGTCAAGCTGTTTATATTCGTTATACAAATAATGCGTACAGTACTTCTACAGTAGTTCAAATGACGGGAAGTGGTACTGCTTATTCAGCTTCTATTCCTGGTAATCTAGTTGGTGCGAACGTTTCCTATTATGTGTTTACTTCTGGTACAGCCAATGTTGCTGCAAATGGAAGCAATGCGGATTTGTATGCTATTAATCTAAACAACAATAGTGGTTCAAATTACACCTATACGGTAGGTGGTGCCAACGTAATTGTTACCAATCCAACGAATACGACACCAAACTTAGCAGCTACTTATTCAACTTTGAATGCTGCAATTACGGCTTTGAATGCAACAACAGCAATTTCAGGACCTGTCACAATTACCTTGGGGGCCAATGAAATCACTCCAGTTGGTGGTTATTCAATTACTGCCGCTCCAACAGGCGCTTCCAACACTAATAGAATGACTATTCAAGGAAGTGGTGCAACGATAACAGCATTTACACCCCAAGTTTCTGGAACGTTGACGGATGCAATTTTCAAAATAGTGGGAGCTGACTTTGTTACGATTCAGAATTTTACCATGCAAGAGAATGGTTCAAATGCAACAACTGCAGCTGGAACCAATAACATGACTGAATTTGGAGTGGCATTGTTGTACGCAACCGCTACAAATGGTGCCCAAAATAATACCATTCAAAATAATACAATTAGTTTAAATAGAACTTATCAAAATACATTTGGTATATACAGTAACTCCACACATACTGCTACTAATGCTACTACTTCTACTACTGCTACCACAACCGCGGGTGGAAATTCTGGATTGAAAATTTATGGTAATACAATAAGTAATGTGAATCAAGGGATTAGCATTACTGGACCTACTGCCGCTGCAGATCAAAATACAGGTCTTGACATTGGAGGAACTACTGCAAGTCAAGGTAATTCTATCACGAATTGGGGGACAACAGGTACTTTTTCAGGTTATGCAAATGTTTCTGGAACTTTGAATGGTGTATTGGTTCGTAACTGTGCTGGTTACAATATTTCTTACAATACAATTACAAGTTCTGCGGGCGGAAACACAGGAACGGCCTCACAAAGAGCGATTTATGTACCAAGTTATTCAAATGCACCAACAACTGCAATAGTTTGTACTATTAATAACAATAATATCTCTGTTCAAAGTGGTATTACAACTGGAACAGTTAATGGGATTATAGTTGAAACTACAACAGGTTCTGCTACGAGTTCATTAACCATTAATACCAATAATTTCAGTTCAATGGGTCATACTGTTGCTTCTCCATCTGGAGCGCATAACTATATCAGTAATTCAATGGCTCACTTGAACACGACGATTAGCAATAATACATTTACCAACTTAGCGCCTACAACGACAGGGAGTGTAAATTTTGTAGCGAATGCTATATCAGTGCCGGCTGCAAACGGTTCAATGAATATTAATTCCAATAGTATTGTAACAGCGTTCAATAAAACAGGCGCAGGAGGTACAGTTACTTTTTACACTTCTAACGCAAGTTCATTAACGGGTTCTGTGATTAACTTTCAAAATAATAATATTTCAAATATAACTGTTACTGGCGCAACAGGATTCGTGGGTATCAATAATACTGATGGTGGATCACCTACTAAAACAATTACTGGAAATACATTCAATAATATTAGCGGTGGAACTGGAGCAATCAATCCAATGTTTGTTAATTTCATGGGAGGGGCATCTTCAGTGAGCAATAATACCGTAAGTAACATTACTTGGGGTGCTGCTTGCGTAGGAATTACCATTGGCATAAGCAGTGGTGGTACAACTCCAACATTGAACGTAAGTAATAACACAGTCAGTAACATTACGCTTTCAGCGGGGGCTGTTACGGGAATTACAATAGGATCGCCTCTTACTACCACCACATTGAATGTCAATGGAAATACTGTAAGTGGTCTTAGTTCAACTGCTGGAGTAGCAGTGCAGGGTTTGCTAGTAACGGGTGCAGCCTCTCCAGCAAATATTTACAATAATACTATTTTTGGTTTATCAGGTAGTAATGCAGGAGCAACAATCGTTGGGATGGGCGTTTCTGCAGGAGCTAATCAAAATATTTATGCCAATAAGATTTATGATTGCAATATTAGTGGAGCTTCAACTGCTCTTCCAGCTGTGACTGGATTATTGTTGTCAGGAACATTGGGCATTACAGTTCAGGCTTATAACAATCTTATAGGAGACTTGCGTGCTGCAACAGCCAATTCAGCTGATGCGATTCGTGGAATAGCAGTTACTTCTACCGCTACAAGTTCTAACTACAGATTATACAACAATACCATTTATTTAAATGCATCTTCAAGTGGTGCCACCTTTGGAACGACAGGTATCTTTCATACTGCGAATGCAACAACTACAACTGCCGCGTTGGATCTACGCAATAACATGGTATTTAATACAAGTACACCAAATGGTACAAGTGTAACAACTGCTTTGAGAAGATCAGCTGCAGCAACCTTAGGTAACTATTCCACTTTATCTAATAATAACTTGTATTTCGTTGGAACACCATCAGCCACTAGAACAATTTTATTGGATTTAACGACGCCATATTCGACCATGGCTAATTTTCAAACTTATGTAACTTCTTCAAGAGAAGCAGCTTCATTTACTGAGTCAACTTTTGTTCCTGCATCTTATTTTACTTCAACAATCGGTTCAAATACTAACTACTTAAAACCACTCACAACTCTAGTTACACAAGCGGAAAGTGGAGGAGCTACTATTGCCTTGACAAGTCCAGATTATGGAGGAATTACACGTCCAGCTTCACCAGGAACTTTCTGGGATTGTGGTGCATGGGAGTTTAATGCTACCCCATTGGATTTAATCGCACCAACAATTTCTTACACTGCAATTCCAAATTCAGGATGTTCAGCTACGGGTGCAACATTGTCTGCAACTATCTCAGATCCTAGCGGAGTAAATGTCACAGCCGGCACAAAACCACGTCTGTATTATAAACTTTCAACTGAAACTAATGGATTTGCAGCGACCAATACCTCCGCATCAAATGGTTGGAAATACGTAGAAGCAAGTAATGCTGTAAGTCCATTCACTTTTGCAATGGATTATAGTTTGTTGGCAAGTGCTCCAACCTCTGGAAGTACAATTCAGTACTTCGTGGCCGCACAAGACAATGCAACTACACCAAATGTTGGTCTAAATAGCGGTACATTTGCGGCAGCGCCCGCTTCCGTTGCCCTAACTTCAGGTGCTTTTGCGATTGGAGGAACAATTAACAGTTTTAATATTTTAACTTCATTACCTACAACAATCAATATCCCTGCTGATTATCCATCTATTACTTTGGCAGGTGGTTTGTTTGAGGCGATAAATAACTCATCTTTGAGTGGCAATACGATTGTCAATATCAACGCAAACTTAACTGCAGAAACTGGCTTAACTTCATTAAACCAGATCGCTTACGCTTGTGGTGCAACTTACACATTAACCATCAAACCAACGGGAACTACCAGAACAATTTCAGGTACATGTACCGGGGCAGCATTAATTAAATTAAATGGTGCTGATAATGTAATTATTGACGGAAGCCAAAGTTTTGGTACTGATCGTAGTTTAACAATCACCAATTCCAATACCTCAACTTCAGCGACAGCAATTGCTTTAATTTCATTAGGAACGGGGCAAGGTGCAACAAACAATACCATTAAAAACTGTTTGATTTCAACTGGTAATACAGGATTAAATAATAGTTATGGTATACATTTGGGAGGTTCAACAATTCCAACAGCAGGAGCAGATAACGACAATATTACCATTCAAAACAACGCATTTTCTGTTGCTAATATTGGAATATATGTCAATGGAACGGCAGCAACAAGTGCGGGAGGAGTAGATAATTTGCTTGTAACAGGAAATAGCATTGTCGTGAATTCGATTTCATTGACTGTTTATGGTATGCAAATAACTAATACCTTAAGTTCTTCAATAACAAGTAATACGCTCGACATTCAAACATCTGGAGGTACTGCGCCTGTTGGAATCTCTCTTGAAACAGGTGTTTCAGGAACAATAGTTTCAAAAAATAACATAACAAGAATTTTAGCAACCGCTACTGGAGGTTATGGTGGTCGAGGTATTACATTAGGGACGGGTTCTGCTGCAAGTAATATTACCATCTCCAATAATATGATTAGTGGAGTAAATGGTTCGAATTGGAGTAATTTTGGTAACTCATCCTCAATGGGTATCGCAATCGGAACGGTAGGTAATTCAGCAACATTATCGACTACTTGTGGTGGAATCAATATTTATCACAATACAATAGCCATGTCTGGAAGTATGGGAGCTGCTTCGACGACAGCTATTACGACGGCACTATATGTCGGTTCAGGTGCTTCTGCGTTGAATGTAAGAAATAATATTTTCTCAAATACACAGGTAGGTACGAATACTGGACAAAAAAATTATGCTATTTATTCAGTTGCTGCTAACACTGCTTTCACAGCAATAGATTACAACGATTATTTCGTTTCAAATACATTCAATGCTGCTTCAGCTGTTCTAGGTTTTTTAACTAGCGATAGAACAAACATTGCAGGAATGCAAGCTGGTTTTGGGGGAAATACCAATTCAGTAAATGTTGCACCAAGCTTCACCTCTGCCTCGGATTTACATTTAGTAATTGGTTCAAATCCAAGTTTAAACAACACAGGAGTTACAGGTACTGGAATAGCAGATGACATTGATGGAGATGTACGTTGTCCTGGTGGAGGTTGCCCTGGCGCAACAGCCAATCCAGACATGGGTGCAGATGAATTTTCTCCACCACAAGATGATGCAGGTGTGATTTCATTTGGAAGTGCAAGTTTTTGTCCTGGAACACAAACGGTTCAAGCAACTGTTCAAAACTTTGGAGCAGCAACGTTGAATACTTTCAGTGTTACTTGGACTATGAATGGTGTTTCCCAAGGTACAGTCAACTTTACAGCTCAAAACATTGCTTCAAGTGCAACGGCAGTAGTTACTTTGGGTACATTCAACTTTGTTGGCGCAACGAACTATGTATTAGTAGCATCCACTTCATTGCCAAATGGCAACACGGATGCAAATGCAGCGAATGATCAATTCACTTCACCAACTTTTCAAACTGGTCTTTCAGGAACTTATACAGTTGGTGCAAGTGGAAACTATCCAACTTTGACAGCTGCTGTAGCTGCTGCAAATACAAATGGTTTGTGCGGTCCAACGGTGTTTAGTTTAACTGATGCGACTTATTCAGGAAGTGAAACTTTTCCAATCACAGTCAATCAATTGCAAGGAAGTTCATCTACGAATACTTTGACGATCCAACCAGCAACAGGAGTAAATGCAATAATTACTGGATCTAATGCGTCAGCAATTGTCAAACTCAATGGTGCAGATTTTGTAACAATTGATGGAAGTAATAGTGGTGGAACAACACGAAATTTATCAGTTATAAATACCAACACTGGAACTGCTTCAATTTTTTGGTTGGCAAGTACATCAGTCACTGACGGCACGTTAAATGTAACTATTAAGAATTGTATTATTACTGGAAACTCTAGTACTACTACTGGTTATGGAATCATATCAGGAGGAGCGACAATCGGCTCAGATGCTCAATCATCAGGTACCAATTTAACTATCGTAAATAATTTAATTACTAAACTTCAGATTGGTATTTATGCTAGAGGTACTGCAACAATGGATGGAGGCTTATTGATTAATGGCAATACGCTAGGTTCTACTAGTGTAGTTGCCGACAAACTGGGCTTACGTGGAATTGCTTTTTTCAATCAAAATGGTGCCGTTATTAGTAATAACATAATTAATGGTGTTGTCACTTCAACTACTGGTACCGCTTCAGGAATCGCTTGTGGTTTAGCTCAGTCTAATTCTATTATTAAAAACAACCGTATTTCTGACATTAAAAATACAAATACAACTGGTTATGGAAGTAACGGTATTTGGTTAAACTCATCAAGCGCAACGTCAGGTTTAACAGTATCAAACAATTTTATTTATGATATTGCTTCGTATGGTTACGTAACATCAGCAGGAACAGCAGATAATGGATATGGAATGGTAGCGGATTTAGGTGGTGGTTATAAAATTTACCACAATACAGTTTCTCTGGCCACAAATCAGACAGTGAGTGGTAACCCTGCTGCATTAAATATTGTTTCTACTATAACAGGAACATTAGACATTAGAAATAATATTTTTTCAAACACTCAGACACTGGGAACTAATCGTTTTGCAATATATAGTACTGCACCAAATACTTCATTTACAAATATAAACAATAATGATTATTGGGTTGGAACTGCACCTAATTTAGGTTTTATAGGTTCAAATAGAGCAGCTCTTACAGATATTCAAACAGGTTTTGGTGGAAATGCAAACTCTGTAAGTTCTGCACCTAATTTTATTTCCGCATCAGATTTACACTTAGTTGCAGGTACAAATCCAAGTTTAAACAACACAGGAGCTACAGGTACTGGTATAACAGATGACATTGATGGAGATGTGCGTTGTCCAGGCGGAGGTTGTCCAGGCGCAACAGCCAATCCTGACATGGGAGCAGATGAGTTTAACCCACCACAAGACGATGCAGGTGTTATTTCATTTGGAAGTGCAAGTTTTTGTCCTGGAACACAAACGGTTCAAGCAACTGTTCAAAACTTTGGAGCAGCAACTTTAAATACTTTCAGTGTTACCTGGAGTGTGAATGGTGCTTCTCAGGGTACAGTAAACTTTACAGCTCAAAACATTGCGTCAGGAGCTACTGGTATTGTAACATTGGGTACTTTTCCTTTTGTTGGTGCAACGAACTATGTATTAGTAGCATCCACGTCATTGCCAAATGGCAACACGGATGCAAATGCAGCCAATGATCAATTTACGACACCTACTTTCCAAACTGGTCTTTCAGGAACTTATACAGTTGGTGTAAGTGGAAACTTCGCAACTTTGACAGCTGCTGTGGCATCAGCAAACACAAATGGTTTGTGCGGACCAACTGTGTTTAGTTTAACTGATGCAACTTATTCAGGAAGTGAAACCTTCCCAATTGCAATCAATCAATTGGTAGGAAGTTCATCTACGAATACATTGACAATTAGACCTGCTACAGGCGTAACAGCAGCAATTTCAGGTTCCAACGCCGCAACGCTAATCAGATTGAATGGTGCTGATAACATCATCATTGATGGTAGTAATAGCGGTGGTACGACAAGAAATTTAACGATCACAAATACAAACACAGGTACCTCAAGTGCAGTAGTTTGGATTACAAGTGTTGCAAGTCCCGCAGATGGAGCGACAAACAATGTAGTAAAAAATACAATTGTAAATGGAAATGCACCGTTAACGACGTTTGGAGGAATTATTTCCTCAGGTCCAACAGTCGGTACTGCAGGTGCCACACCAAATACGAATTTGACGATTCAAAACAATGTCTTGTCGTCAGCACAATATGGTATTGCAGTAGTTGGTGCGACTGGAGGTCAAAACAACACAACAATTACTCAAAATGTGATTGGCAATGCGACAGATGCAACAACAATTGGTTTTGTTGGATTATTTGGATCGAATTTGAATAGTTCAAGTATTACTAGTAATACGATTTCAAATATCAAAGGCGCAACATCTGCTACAGGGATTAATTTATCAACTAATGTTACCAATACCACTATTTCTTCAAATACGATAAATGGTATTTCTGCAACTTCATCTTTTGCATACGGATTAAATGTTGGTACAGGATCTAATAATTTAATAATTAGAAATAATACAATCACTAACAGTACTTCAACAGGAGTAAATGCATGGGGAATTAGAGTAGGCGATGTTGGTACAGCGGTAACTGTATCCGCTCTAACTATCGATAAAAACATCATTACAAACGTTGTTGGAGCCACTACAGGTGGATATGGCGGAAAAGGGATTGATATTAATGTGGTAAGTGCAACAAGTAACATTTCAATTACCAATAACATGATTGCTGGGATGCGAGGAAGTGGATGGAATGGAGCTACAAGTTCAGATTTAATAGTTGGTATTCGTTTAAGTGGAACTACTGGTGGAGTAAATATCTATCACAATTCAGTAGCTTTGAACTCAGGAACTTTTGCTGGTTCAGCAAGTGGGACTTTATCTGCGGCGTTATTCTTATCAACTACAACAATTACTGGGATTAATCTTCAAAATAATATTTTATTCACCAATCTTCAAAATTCAGGAGCAGCAGCAGCTAAGACATATAGTATATATTCAGCATCAGCGAATACTGCTTTCACTTCGATTGATAATAATGATTATTTTATTGGCGGTACACAAGGTGTTCTTGGTTTCATAAGTTCAGATAGAGTTGCATTAAGCGATATTGTTACTGGTTTTGGAAGCAATGCCAATTCATTGAGCGTTATCCCTAATTTTATTTCTGCAACTGATCTACATTTAGTAACAGGAACCAACTTAACGTTGGATAATGCAGGGTCATTGGGTACTGGAATTTCTGATGACATTGATGGAGATGTTCGTTGTCCTGGTGGCGGATGTCCTGGCGCTACAACAAAACCAGATATCGGTGCAGATGAATTTTTTGTTCCACCATTGGATATGGCTGTTACTGCTTTGGTATCTCCTGCAGCTTCAACACAATGTTTTTCAAATGCTGAGACAGTTACAGTTACTATTCAAAATTTATCTGGAAATACAATTGATTTCAGTGTAGATAATGTTACTGTAAACGTGAATGTTACAGGCGCTGTGACTCAAACTTTGTCTGTAACTTTGACTTCCGGTACTTTAGCCGCTGGTGCTACACAAAATGTGAATATGAGCACTACTTTGAATATGAATACCTTAGGTGTTTACACATTCAATGCGGTTACAGTGCTAACAGGAGATGGAGTTCCTGCAAACAATGCACTTTCACCTGCAGTTACTAGAACAGTTGCGGCACCAGTTGCTGGTACAATTGCTTCAAGTACGGTAAGTTATTGTGTTACGGGCGGTGCTCCAACTTTAACTTTAGCAGGTTCCTCAGGCGGTGCTATTCAGTGGCAAGAATCAACAACCAGTAATTCCGGTCCTTGGACAAATGTTGGTTCAGGAGCAACGACTTATACTCCCGGTGCTGCAATCACAGCAACTACATTTTATCAGGCTTTAGTGAGTTGCAATTCTTCCTCTGCAACTGCAACGGTAGTTACAGTGGCTTTAAATAATCCAACAGTTACAAGTACAACTCCTGATACTGTTTGTGTTTCAGGTCCTGTTACATTGGGTGCAGTTGGTTCAGCAGGAACGACCTTGAATTGGTATGCTACCGCTTCGAGCACCACAGTACTTGGAACAGGTACAAGCTTCACTACTCCAAGTTTGACTGCAACATCAACTTATTATGTTAATGCATCAATAGCTGGTGCAGGAACTGAAACATTTGGAAGACTTACTCCTGCTGATGCTACTGGTTTTGCTACAACGAACTGGGGAGTTTTATTTAATACGTCTATTTCAACAACATTGCTTTCCACTACTATTTATCCTGATGCTAACGGTACAGTAACTATATCAGTTCAAAATTCCTCAGGAACTGAAATTGCAGTAACTTCGCCTATTGCAGTTACAGGTAACGCAGGGATGACAATTCCAAATGTTGTTTCATTAAATCTTGCAGTACCTGCTGGTACAGGGTATAGACTGATTATGAAAGCTTATACGGGTGCTGCTAATTTTCGTAGAGATATAACAGGAGGTTCTTTTCCTTTTTCATCTAGTAATTTTAGTGTCACAAATGGTTGGTCTGGATCTTCTTCTGGTGCATATTACTGGTTTTACAGTATTGTAGCGGTATCAAGTTGTAATAGTCCTCGTATACCAGTTATAGCAACAGTTAATCCAAATCCAAATGCATTCACTATTACTCCAACAGCGGCAACAACCTGTGAAAATTCAGTCAACACTTTGACAGCTTCAACGGTTGCAAACCCAGCTTATGTGCTAGGAACTGCCACAGCCTCTTCGGTTGCAGCAAATACTCCATTCAGACAAGCGGTTAACGCACCAAATCAATCGAGAGTTCAGTATTTGATTACTGCTGCAGAATTAAACGCGGTGGGTATCAGTGGTGCTGTAAATCTAAATTCACTCGGATTTAATGTAACGACTGCTGGTGCAGGAACAATGGCGAATTACACCATTAGTATGGCCAATACAGCCTTAACTGCATTGACTTCAACGTATCAAACACCAACGTTTACAACCGTTTATTCCGGGACAAATATTTTACCAGTTCTTGGTGTCAATTCATTCACATTTTCCACACCATTTGCTTGGGACGGAACCTCAAACATTTTGGTGAATATTTGTCATCAAGGTGCAGGTGGAACGGCAACAACAGTTGATGTTTATACTCCATCCGTAAATATGACAACATCTGGAGGAGGGAACAATCAATGTAACCTAACAACAGGAGGTGCTGTCAGTGCTAACAAACCAGTTATGTACATTACTACAGCAGTGAGCGCTGCAATTACATGGACAACAAACGTTACAGGTTTGTTTACAAATGCAGGAGCAACTACACCTTATGTAAATACAAATCTTGGAACAGTATATTCTAAACCTTCCACACCAGGTTCATACACTTATACAGCAACAGCAGATTACTTTGGATGTACAACGACATCCACACCTATAACCGTGGTAGTCAATCCAAAACCAACGGCAACGATTACTTCTAGTTCAGCGAATCTTTGTATTGGGAATAATTTTCCTTTGACAGGGAACATTACTGCATCTGGTGCTTGGACGATGACTTTGAGTCCTTCTGGAACAGTTACTGGAACAGGAAGTGGACCTTGGTCATCTACTGTTGTTCCAACTGCTACAACCACTTATTCGGTAACCAACATTGTTGACGCTTTGGCTTGTCCAGTAGGAACATTGACTGGAAATACCGTTTTAACGCTTCCAGTGCCAACCGCTGCCTTGTCACCTACTGATAATGCAACTTGTGTGGTTAAAGGATCAAACTGGACTCACTTCTATACAAGTGCAGGGAAATTGGTTGTTTCTATCAAAGGAACTTCACCAACAGCTGATTTTGGATCTGTAACAGCAAATTCTTTTGTAAATGCAGATGCGCAAGTTACAACAGCTTGTGCTGATCCAGCTGCAACAACTTTCCAAACAGCTGTGTTGGGAAGAAGTTGGTACATCAATCCAACCAATAATCTTCCAGCGACAATCCGCCTTCCAATTACAAATGCGGAAGTAACAGCGTTGATTGCAAAATCAGCTACAACAGCTGTCAATCCAAATGACGATGTTTTCTCAATTGCAGATATCAATTTGAGTAAATACAATGGATTAAATGAAAATGGTAGCTGGCAAGACAATTGCAATCCTGCAGATAGTACGAGCTACGCAACAAGCAATTTGTACATTCCTCAACTGGCTAATGGAACGATTTCTATTGCCAATGGATTTATTGAAACAATAGCAGGTTCTTCATTTCTTGAATTCAGTATTCCTGGATTCTCTGAATTCTGGTTAATGAATTCTGAAAATGCTACACCACTACCAGTTCAGCTCACAAGTTTTACAGCAAATTGCGACAAGGAGGAAATTGTAGTAAAATGGTCAACTGCAACAGAACAAAACTCACAAAGCTTCATCGTGGAAAGAAGTAGAGATTTGGCTATCTGGGAAATAGTTGCTGAAGTAGATGCCGCTGGAAATTCAAGTAGCGAATTAAATTATTTAGTAAACGATTTTGACCCAATTTCAGGGATTTCATACTACAGAATGAAACAAGTTGATTTGGATGGTATTGTAAAAATTTACGGACCAACAAGTGTTTCTTGTGCTGAAAATGAAAACAGCATGATTGTTTTCCCAAATCCAACAAAAGGAAACTTCACTGTTGAGATTTCAAGTGCCGAAAATATCAGCGATGCGCAAATTCAAATCACTGATTTGACAGGAAAACTAATCAATGAAAGATCAACAAATATCCTAGAAGGTAAAAATCAATTTACTTTCGAAGGATTAGATCTTCAATTAGGAACATACATCATCCACTTGAAAACGGTTAATGGTAAGATTAATCCAGTTAGAGTAGTTGTAAATTAAATTAAGTTTATCAAACAGAAAATCCCATTCATTTTTGAGTGGGATTTTTTTTGATTAAGATTTTTTTATAGACCCAAGACTCTCTAAATTTCCTGTGGGGACGCAATGCATTGCGTCCCCACAGGAAATTTGTCTTTACAGGAAATTTGTCTTCACAGGAAATTTGTCTTTACAGGAAATTTGTCTTCACAGGAAATTTGTCTTCACAGGAAATTTGTCTTCACAGGAAATTCGTTGTTATAAATTCACTAATTTGACCAACGAGGTTCTAACAATTTCAAATTCACTTTTCGATAATTCCCAAATAAAGAAATTGTCATTTATTTTATCTTTCTTTTTGAATCCTAACAACTGATTGTATTGTTGGGCAATTGAATTATCATTTTTTACTTTCGCTTGAATTGTTCGTAAATTCAATTTATTGAAAGCATAGTCTAGTAATAAAAGCGATGCACCCAATGATGCACCTGTTCCCCTAAATGCTTTTTCACCAATAAACAATCCTGCTTCTCCGTTGCCTTCTTTAAAATCAATGTTTTTCAAATGGATCAATCCTATTGGTTTATCTTCAATATGAATTACAAAATACTGATGGAGTCGTTGATTCAAATTTTGAAACCAAATTAATTGTGCTGATTCTGAAATTTCTTCCTGAAATTCCATTTGAGAACGAATTTCAGGTTGATTCCGCCAAATGCGAACAAGTTGTATTGTTTCAGTATTCAGCTGTTTTAAAGTGATTCCATTTCCCTCTAATAAAATCATTTTTTTAAAACAATTACTTGGTCTAATTGATTTTGAGAGATCCATATTTTGCGAATATATTCCCCAATAATCCCCAATGATAAAAGCAAAAGCCCTGTTGAAAAAAAGATAGCAACAATTAAGGAAGTGAATCCCAATGGAACATTGTGAATCATTTTGTTATAAATGAAATAGCAACCCATCCCAAAGAAAGCAATTGATAAAATTAATCCAAATCGAGTAATTAATTTCAGAGGTATTGAGGAATGGAAAAGCATTATTTGCAAAGCCATTCTTAGTAGTTTCCAACTGGAATAGGAGGAATTTCCATGATTACGCGCTTCATGTTTGATTTGACATGTTTGTATATTTCCTGAATACTTTATCAAATATTCTTCAATCAATACAACACTTAAGTGTTTGGTTTTGAATATTTCAGCGACATTAGATTTCATGAGCCTGAATGAACTAGTGTTTGAATAGTCACTTCCGCTTGTAAGTAATATTTTTTTCAATAAATTACTTCCTACTTTTCTTGCGAAATTGTGTTTCCTTTCCCCATACATTCCATAAACCAAATCAGCATTTTCAGTTTTAAGTGTCTGCAACATCAAATTTATTTGAAAAGGATCATGTTGTAAATCATCATCCATAGTAGCAATCAATGGCGCTTGAGAATAATGTATACCGATTGAAATAGCAGTATGTTGACCATAATTTTTAGCCAATTGAATCGGATGAAAACTGAATTTTGCTTCTAAAACTTTTTGAATTAATTGCTCATAAGTTCCGTCTTGGCTTCCATCATCAACAAAAATTACCTGAATTAATAAATCCTGAGAAACAGTCCATTCATTGAGTCTTTCAATCAACGAATCTAAATGATCACGTGATTTATAAAGCGGGATGATGATGTCTAAATCTGCCATACAACAAAATTAGAATTCAATTGGTTGTAAACAAATTTCTGGCTCGAATTTAATTAAACCTGATGCCATTGAAAATCCAACTCCAAAACCAGAGATTAAAATCCACCCGCTATTCTTTTGGTGATTTTCCCAAAAGGTATTCAAAGTGATAGGTATGCTTGCAGAAGCTGTATTTCCAAATTCGTACAAACTACTTGGAACCCTAGCTTCAGCGATTCCAAGTTTTTTTCTAATTGATTCATTGATTAGCTTATTCGCTTGGTGAAAAACAAAAAAATCCGGAAAACTTAAATCTTTCGCGGAGAATTTCAGCAAGTCACTTATATTTTTTGGTACATACTTAACGGAATAGTTATAAATGTCAATTCCATTTAGCCGCATGTAATCTTTTTGGTTGGCACCTTTTGCTGTATAAATTGCACCTTGACCTTGGCCCGCAGTTTCTAAATTAAAATAGCCTGTAATTTCACTTTTACTTTCTATAGATTCGATTCCGATGATCGAAACACCGTCCGAAAAAATTGGTCTTGTTGTGTTGTCATTTTCTTCAATTAATTGAGACGAAAGATCACCACAACACAAAATAGCTCGTACATTTTGTTTATCAATTCCATGCATAATTGATTGAATATTTTGAAGACCGTAAACAAATCCGGAGCACCCTGAATTGATATCAAAACACATTGTTTGTTCGTCGAATTTCATGTCGCCGTGAAGTCTGCAAGAAACTGATGGAATGGATGTTGTTGTAGTTTGAGTCACACAAATTAAGATGTCAATGGAAGATTTCTCCCAGTTTAATTTTGACAATATTTCTTCAATTCCTTTTTCGAAATAGTCTTTTACATCAACATTAGATTTTGTTGTGATTTTCTTAAATCGTATTCCAGTATGTTTAATCAAACTTTCTTTATCTTCAGTCGAAATGTTTGGCAAATTCATATTGTCTTCTGTAGTTTTCGGAACCACAGAAACCATTCCTTTGATCGTTGAACCGAAAGTTTTAATCAGTGCCATTGATCTTGGATTTTATCAATAAATGAATGTCTTCTAAAGTTTGACAGGCAGTTAAATCACGAGAAGAGATTAAAAGATCTGTTTCTTCGTTGATTCTTGAAATTAAAACCAAAGCATTAAGCGAACTCCAAGTTCTAATGGACCTGAAAGTAGTATTCATATTGATTTCATTAGCATCCACCAAGAGTTCGTCCGCCGTGAATTGCAAGAATTTTTCGATAGACAATAAATCGTGCATGAACAAATGTACATAAATTGATTATTGATTACAATTTTGATCAAGAATTACCTGTTTTTGGGAGATTCGCTAAAAGACCGCAGACGATAGAATTAAGACGATTCCTAAAATCTAACTATCTAATAATTAAATAATATAACACCGCCGAAGGCAGACGCGCAGCGAATCCAAATTAAGTCTAACAGTTGCGCAGCGACGGTTCAATTGTCTAACGTCTAATAGCGTAGCGGGTCTTTTTAAATAGACATTGAGATTTTAAGATATTAGGATCTTAAGACTTTTTGATTTTTGCCACCAAAACTAAAGGTTTCAAAGTAACAAAAATAATCTAGTCTTAAAGTTGCGCAGCAACGGCTCCTAAAATCTTAATATCATAAAGCGAAGCGGGTCTTTTTAAACATTTCAAATCCCAATCACATACAAAGTTCACATATATCAATTAACTTTACAACCTATATTAAATTCTATCGAGAGATGATCAAACATACGAAATCATACCTTGCTGATAGTCACATCGCTTTTGTTTTAGGGAAAGAAATTCCCAAAGTTGAAGGCGTTTCTAAAATGGTGACTGATCTAGCAAAAAAATTCATCGATTCAAAAGATGATTCAGATTATTTAAAACTAGGTGAACAGTTTATTTTCTTTATTCGAGAAAATGAAAACCTGGAGAAAATGCGTGTTGCAGGACATGACATGAGAACCAAATTATCCAAATCAGCTAAGGAAATTTATGTAGTTGGACAAGGGAAAACGTTGTTGGCTTTGGCAGAAGGTTTGGCATTGTCTAATTATCAATTTTTGAAGTATTTCAAAGATGCTGAAAAAAAGAAGTTTGAATTAAATCAAATTTACCTTTTGGGCGAAGCAAAAGAGAAGAAAATAAATATCCTTAACAATACTTTGAAAGCTGTTTTTTGGGCAAGAGATATGGTCAATGAGCCAGTTTCGTTTCTAACGGCAACGCAACTTTCCAAAGAAATTGAAATATTGGGTCTTGCTGCTGGTTTTGATGTAAAAGTATTGGAGAAAGCCAAAATTGAAGCGCTGAAAATGGGCGGACTTTTGGCAGTGAACAAAGGTTCAATTGACCCGCCAACATTCACGATTATTGAATACAAACCTAAAAAACCAATCAATCAAAAACCAATTGTTTTGGTTGGAAAAGGGGTGGTTTATGATACCGGCGGTTTGAGTTTGAAACCAACTGCAAGCTCTATGGATTTGATGAAGAGCGACATGGCTGGTGCTGCTTGTATGGCAGGTACAATTTATGCAGCTGCAATGAATCAATTGGATGTGCATTTAATAGGTTTAATTCCAGCAACTGACAATCGTCCAGGAGGAAATGCTTACACACCTGGCGATGTGATTACGATGTATGACGGCACAACTGTTGAAGTTTTAAATACGGATGCGGAAGGAAGAATGATTTTGGCAGATGCCTTGGCTTATTCCAATAAATTGAATCCTGAATTGGTGATTGATGCGGCAACTTTAACTGGGGCTGCTGTGGTAGCAATCGGAACAAAGGCTTCTTGCCTGATGGGAAATGCGGATCAAAAAGTGATGAACGCCTTGATTGAATCAGGAGTTGATGTACATGAAAGATTGGTGCAATTGCCATTTTGGGATGAATATTATGATGAAATGAAATCTTCAATCGCTGATTTGAAAAATATCGGTGGAAGATACGCAGGAATGATTACTGCTGGAAAATTCTTGGAGCATTTCGTTAAATCACCTTATGTTCATTTGGACATTGCTGGACCTTCATTTTTAGAAGCGGCACAAGATTACAAAGGCAAAGGTGGAACCGGAGTTGGAATCAGATTATTAATGAATTACCTTCAAAACTATAAATAATGGAAAGAGAAGGCGCACCAATTAGAGTCGGAATTACCATTGGAGATATTAATGGAATCGGCCCGGAAGTAATCATCAAAGCTTTAAGAGACAACAGGATTTTAGTAGATTGTACGCCCATTATTTATGGAGCAACAAAAACCATGTCATACCACAAAAAGGCAATCAAAGACGAAGAGTTTTTGTATCAATCCTGCAAAACAGCTGAAGAAGCAGTTCCCAGAAAGATAAATATTGTCAACGTTTGGAATGACGAAATCAAATTTGATTTGGGTTCAGTGACAGAAACTGGTGGAAAATATGCTTTTCTATCTTTAGAAAAAGCCACAGAAGATTTAGCAGCAAATAAAATTGATGTGTTGGTTACAGCACCCATTTCCAAAGAAGCGATTATCAAAGCAGGTTTTCAATTTCCTGGTCATACTGAATATTTAGCGCACTTATCCGGTGTTGATGAAGCGTTGATGGTTATGGTTGGACCGAATCTGAAAGTGGCATTGGTTACGAGTCATATCGCATTGAAAGATGTGGCAGCGAATTTAACCAAAGAAAAAGTCTATGCTAAAATCAAAGCATTAGAAAATAGTTTGAAAAAAGATTTTGGAATCATTCGACCAAGAATCGCTGTTTTAGGATTAAATCCGCACGCTGGTGAAAATGGAAAAATGGGTACTGAAGAAAGTGAAATCATCAATCCTGCCATCAATCAAGCAAAAGGTGAAGATGTTTTGGCCTTTGGACCATATCCAGCTGATGGCTTTTTTGGTTCAAATCTTCTAGGAAAATTTGACGGAATTCTCGCCATGTATCACGATCAAGGTTTGACAGCTTTCAAAGCCTTGGCTTTTGAAGAAGGCGTAAATTATACAGCAGGTTTGCCGATTGTAAGAACTTCTCCCGACCACGGAACTGCTTTCGATATTGTTGGTGAAGACAAAGCTTCTGGACAATCTATGCGCAGTGCGATTTACTTGGCAATGGATGTGTATCGAAAAAGACAATTTGTCAAAGAAATTTCCGCAAATCCCTTGCAAGAACAAAAACGGGTAGAGGATAAGAGAAAAGGAAGACGAGAGGAATAGTTCACTTCGACAAGCACAGTGTGATAGAGTGATAAGTGTAAGATTGAAAAGTTAAGAGTGTAAGAGTGTAAGAGTTAAAAGTGTGATTCATCATTCTCATTTTGTCTCTCTGTCTGTTTTAATTCATCATTCTCATTCTCATTCTCTCTCTTTCTCAAGTCCTGAAGGGGCGTAATAGAGATTAATTAACATAAAAGTGACAAAACTGGCTTACATCTGTAGTTCCTCGAGTTGGGGAGGATTGGAAATGAACCAATGGCGTAATGCTTTATGGATGCAAGAACGTGGACACAAGGTTTTGATGTTCGCTTTGCATGATTCGCCCATTTATAGGAAAGCAGAAAGTTCTAATATTCCTGTTATAGCAATCAAAAAGCACCGAAAATATTATGATTTTGGTGCTGTTTTTAAATTGATAAAATTGCTTAAAAAAGAAGGTGTTTCTCATCTGATTGTAAGAGATACACGAGACATGAGTATCGCTGCAATGGCAAAATTTTGGTCATTTGGCTTTCGTTTTCATCTGTCCTATTTCATGGAAATGCAATTGGGTGTAAATAAAACAAATTGGCTACATACTTTGAGATTTAGTCAGTTTGATTTGTGGTCTTGTCCACTGGCTTGGTTGCAAAGTCAGGTGCTTTCAAAAACGAAGTTTGATTTTAATAAAACTGTTGTCATTCCTTCTGCACTTGATCTTTCACCATTTCAGGCAGTTCCAAAAAACGCTGAAAATCAAAAGGAAGCGAGGAAATTACTCGGTTTACCAGAAAATGCGGCGATTATTGGTTTAATAGGAAGATTTGATCCCCAGAAAGGACAAGTTTTGTTATTGGAAGCGCTAAATGCTTGCAATGACAAGGAAGTGTGCGTCTGCTTGTTGGGCGAACCAACGCTTGGAGAAGGAATGACTTATACTGAAAAAATTGGAAAAACGATTGATGAAAATCAATTGCAAAACAGGGTTTTCATCCGACCATTTAGAGAAGATATCGCAACATTTTACAAAGCAATTGATGCTTTTGTGATGGCTTCAAAAGCTGAAACATTTGGGATGGTTACTATTGAGGCAATGGCCAGTGGCGTCCCAACAATTGGTAGCAATGCAGGTGGCACACCAGAGATTTTACAATACGGAAAATTGGGATTTCTTTTCGAACCGCTTAATGCGACAAGTTTGGCGAATTCAATAGATGATTTTCTCAATAATCGCGGACAAATTTCAGCTTCTGTATTGATGGAAACTGCCAAAAAATACGATCACCTTGAAGTTTGTGCAGCAGTAGAAACGGCCTTGAATTTGTAAGATTTTGACTTCAATTTTAACGAAAATTACTATTCTTCGTTTTATCCGACAGAAATTCCGAAAAATAATCTTTAAAAATGCTTAAATAACGGCTTTTTTAAAATAAATTTGTGGATTAAGCGTTTTCATTTTTCGCTTAACGACTCAATATAAAAGATTGACATACATGACTTTTCGTTTAATAAATATATTTACGGGTGTAATTTTATTGTTATTGGTTGCATGTTCAACTGAAAAAAACACTTTTATTAATAGAACTTACCACGGTACTACTGCAAAATACAACGGTTTATTCAATGCCAATGAATTGTTGAATCAAGCAATGAAATCCTATCAAAATAATGTAAAAGAAGATTATTACGAGATTTTACCTATTACGCCACTTCCCAATGAAGAAGAAGTTATGGGAATGTTTCCAGCAATTGATACCGCAATTTCAAAATGTACCAAAGTGATTTCTAATCACAGCATGCCTTCAGTTGAAAATTTATCGAAGAAGAAAGAGGAGCATAATCGTTGGATTGATGAAAACTGGCTGGCTATTGGTCGTGCAAGTTATTATAGAAGAGATTATGATGGCGCAATTAAAAACTTTGAGTTTATCCGAAAATTTTTCGCCAAAGATCCTGCGAATTACGAAGCAACACTATGGATTGCCAAATCTCAAATTGAAATCAAAGATTATTCTGGAGCGCAAATTAATTTAGATATTTTGCAATTGGCTATTGAAGAAACAGAAGCCAATAAAAAATCGTTTAATTGGAAATTTTGGGAAAAGGAAAAAAGTGAGGATGGAAAGAAACTGACTAAAACCGCCAAGAAGCGCGCTAAAAAGGCTAAGAAGAAACAAAAAGAGCAAGACAAAGAAGACGAGAAAGCCGAATTTCCTGAATCAATTAGATTGGAATATGAAAAGACCAAGGCAAAATTGTCATTGATTAAAAAAGAAAATGAAGAAGCCATAAAATCTTTGGAAGAAGCATTGAAAGTGGCAAAGAAATCTGCTGATAAAGGAAGAATTCATTTTGTATTAGCCCAAATAAATGCTGTTTCAGGGTCTCGAGAAAAGGCAAAATATCATTATTCAAAGGTGTTAAAATACAATGTTCCTTTTGAAATGAATTTCAATGCGCGCATCAACCGTGCATTCATGGGCGGTGATGGAAAAATCAAGAAGCAACTGAATAAAATGTTGCGCGATGAGAAAAATGTTGAGTTCAAAGATCAAATTTACTATGCTTTGGCTGATATTTCTTTGCAAGAAGGACAGAAAGACAATGGTATTCAACTGTTACATAAATCAGCATTTTATTCAACCAGTAATCCACGACAAAAAGGTAAAACGTATGAGCGTTTGGGTGATATCAGTTTCACAGATAAAAACTATATCAAAGCACAAAAATATTATGATAGTTGCGCAAAAGTAATTCCAGAAAATTATCCAAATGCAGAAGGAATTAAGAACAAAGCGTTGAAATTACAAGATTTGGTTACTGCTGTTGAAGCTGCAAATTATGAAGATAGCGTTCAACGTATTGCCCAACTTTCTCCCAAAGAGCAAGAGAAATTCGCAGAGAATTTGATTAAGAAAATGAAGGAAGAAGAAGCATTGAACAAACGTCGTGAAGCCGAAAAGTTGAAAGAATTGCAAAATCAAGCGCTTGCCAACCAAGATCAAATTTCTGGAAATAAAAGTTATTGGAACAATGCAAAAACCCGTTCATCTGGGTACGAAGAATTTAGAAAACAATGGGGTCCAAGAGACAATGAAGATAATTGGAGAAGAAGCGATAAGATTGTTTTGGTGCAATTTACACCAGAAGACGGAAATGATTCTATCCCAAGTGAAAACAAGAAAGTAGAAGAAAAAGATACACTTTCTGTAGAGAGTTTATTGGCCAATTTACCTTTTGGAGATTCTGCAATTGCTGCATCAAATGTTAGATTGCTGACCGCTTTATATGATGCTGGAATTATCTACAAAGATCAGTTGAATGAAAATAAAATGGCAGCTGAACAGTTTGATAAGGTGTTGGCAAGAAACTTAAAAAGTGATTTTAATTTGATGTCTGCCTATCAATTGTATTTGATTTATGAGAAAACAGATGCTTCAAAATCAGATATTCACAAGAATTATATACTGGCAAATTATCCCAATTCAGATTATGCCAATTACCTGAGAGATCCTGACTTTTTTGTAAAAAGAAAAGAAAGAGAAAAACTCAATGAACAAGATTATATCACTATTTTGGATCGTTACAATCGCGGGTTATATTATCCAGTAATTATTAGAGCTGACGAGGTAATCGTAGGAGAAAAAGAGAATGTTTACAGGTCAAAATATATGCTTTTGAAGGCATTGGCTATGGGACAATTGAGTGAAGACAAACAAGGATTGATTCCCGTTTTAGAACTCGTTGTGGCAGAATATCCTGGCACACCAGAAGAAACTAGAGCCAAAGAAATGATTGGAATCATTAAAAACGGTTATTCTGCAAATATTGAAGCAAATTTTGCAAAATCTAATTTATATACCTACAAGGAAGACGATGAGTATTGGATTGTTGTTTTCCCCGGGGAAAAAGAATCTAAAAACATTGGTTTGGCGAAGTCAAATGTTAATGATTTTAACAAAGAATTTTTCAGTAGAAATAAATTAACAACTGATTCCAAGATTTTTGGAAATGATGAAAGCGTAATTGTCGTAAAAACGTTTACCAAAGAAGCAGACGGAACTACTTACATGAGTAAGTTTAAAAAGACCAAAAAATATTTGGGTGAAATGCAAAACGCCAAATTGATTTTTATTTCGAAAGACAATTTGAAAATCTTATTTGAAACCAAGAAATTGGAAGAATATGAAACTTTCTATTTAGAGTTTTATTGAAATGTAGTATTTTTGCATTAAAACAAGCTTATGTCAGAACTTCCGAAGGAAAAAAATAGAACAAAAGTTTATCTTCGGTTTTCTTCATTAGGTTTGCAAATGGGAGGAATCATTGCTTTTTTCACTTGGCTAGGAACATTTCTAGATAAAAAGCAATTAAATGAAACGCCCGTTTGGACAATTGTTTTATCTTTATTTGGAGTTACAGCATCACTTTATTTGGTCATCAAAGAAGTACGTAAAATTGACAAGGAATGAAAATGAATACGCAGTTTTTTAAATACTTTCCTTTTGTGATGGTAATTGTTTTACTAACTCATTTTTTATTGGTTTTGACTGAAAAAATTCATGGTGAAGTACTGCAAGCAATTATTGTTGATGCTTCTTTAACTGGGATTTTTGGGGTCGGGATTTTTATCATTTTACCTGGTTTGAAAAAAGATTCGGAGTATTTTGCCATGAGATTTATTGGTTTAACAACCTTACAAATGTTATCTATGATGACATTAATCGCTGTGTTAATTTTTGGAAATCTTTCTGAACCGCGCTATTGGGCTTTAACTGCAATCACTTTATTTGCTTTTTTATTGAGTGTTCAATCTTTCTTGTTCATCAAAGAAGTCAATAAAAAGTAGTTTATTTCCCTTCAAAAACATTCATTATTTCAATAATCTTGACCAAATCTGGTTGCAAGGTTTCAATTGAATATCTTGGATTCTCTCCGAGTTTTTTCATGGAAGTTCCCGAAAAATGAATGGCATGTGGATTTACGTTTGTTTTTATTTCAAGAATATTGTTTGCATTTACGCCTCCACCAACCATGATTTCAATTCGGTTTGATGCAAATTTTTTCATTTCAATTAATTGCGCTATTCCTTCTGTCGCATTAATGGCTTGGCCAGAAGTTAGGATTCGTCGGAAACCCAATTCAATGAGTTTTTCCATGCTCGATTTCCAATCTTTTACTTCGTCAAATGCTTTGTGAAAAGTAATTGGAGTGGATCCACTAAATTTGATTATTTCTTTTAAAAATGTTTCATCTAATTCATTTTCTTGATTCAGCGCGCCAACCACAATGCCATGAATTCCAATGGATCTTGAGAGTTGAATGTCTTTCAACATCACTTCTTTTTCGTCAGAATTATACTCAAAATTTCCACCTCTTGGTCTAATTAAAACATGTGTTTCAATGATTTTTCTTGAAAATTCTTGAAGTCCAAATGAAGGAGTGATTCCGCCAATTTCTAACTGTTGACAAAGCTCAATCCGCGCAAACGAAAGTTGATGCGCGATGCGAACAGCTAATTCATTTCCAGCACACAGTTCTAACTTCATTCCCCTTTTTTTTCAATGAAAAGATGTTGCTGCGGAAAAGGAATGACGATTCCATACTGTCTGAATAGGCGGTCGATTTCAAAACGAATTTCAGACCTGTAATTGTTCGCTTCCCAACCTTGATCTGCCCAAAAAATCAATTCTAAATCCAACCCTTTATCACCAAAGTCTTTCATTCGAACCATCACAGGTTCAGATTTATTCACTTTAGGATGACTCATTGCAGCTTGTTTTAAAAGTGTACAAACCAACTCTGTATTCGATTGATATTGAACAGTTACATTGATGATGAATCTGGAAAGATCTGTTCCATGACTCCAGTTTTCAACATATTCTTGTGTCAACTTCGCATTTGGAATCAAAAGTACATTACCATCTCGCGTTTCGATTTGAGTAGTTCTTACATTGATTTTTAAGATTTTTGCTACAATTGGTTCTTTGAACTTGGAATCTTGCAGCTCAATGATGTCTCCAATTTTCAAACTTCCCTCAAAAAGTAATATCAAACCTGAAAACCAATCTTTGAAAACATCTTGCAATCCAAGTCCTAAACCAACCAACAATGCAGCGGATCCACCTAAAAATACGCCAGCGTTGATGTCCAATTCTTGCAAACAAAGGTAAAACGCGATGATGTAAATGACGTATTTGCTGATTTGTACATAGGCATATTCAGTGCTCGGATTGTAATCTGATTTACCTCTAAACTTCTTGTTATAATAGAGTTTCAAGAAATTTAAAATCATTCTTGCCACAATTATTATGACAATTACGGATATTATTTGAGAAAAATTTACTCGAATTTTATTGGATTTAAGGATGTCGTATTCTAAAAATTCAGTGAAAGTAATTTCTTCATTGTTAATATTAAAGCTATAAATTGCAATGTAAAATGCTAAAATATAAATACTTTGACTAAGTACTTTTAACCAAGTTGCTCTTCGTCCCTCCAATTTGATATTTGCGCCAATCAAATAGCGTTTCATCGATTGATGAATCAATTTTCTCAAAATAAAAGCCACAAAAAAAATGATGAAAAGCGCAATTAAATTCCACAGACAAACCGCATACGGGCCGAATTGAAATAAAGTGTAACTCATCATAAATTTTACTTTTTAGTTTAAAACAAAAATACTGATTTTAGTTTTGAATTGATAGCTGGATTAATTCTCCAAATAAATTCGTTGCACCCTTTTTGAAATAGAAGTTAAAACTTCATAGGGAATGGTTTCCATCGCTGTAGCTAAAATTTGTAAGGTTTGAGTTTTTCCAATAATCTCAACTTCATCTCCTTCAAAAGTTTCGACTCCGGTGATATCCACCATCGTCATGTCCATACAAACCGAACCCACAACAGGACACCATTTTCCTTGAATTACAAATCCACCTTTTCCATTTCCTAATGAACGTTTGAAGCCGTCGGCATAACCAACAGGAACAACGCCAATTTTTGTAATTTTTGAAGCAATAAATTTTCTGCTGTAACCTACACTTTCACCTGGATGGATCGTTTTAATTTGCGAAACAATGCTTTTCCAAGCAATTGCTGGTTGTAATTCTTTCTGAATCGTTGGATTGGCACTATAACCGTAAATCCCAATTCCCAATCTGACCATTTCGTAATCAGCTTCAGGAAATCTTGCAATTCCTTCTGTGTTCAACAAATGTCGGTCAAAATGGTAATTTAAATTTTCACTCAAAAAATGGTTGATTTTATTGAAAATGGAAATTTGTTCCAAAGAATAAGAGGCATCGAGCATATTGTCGGAATCAGCCAAATGACTGTAAACACTTTTCAATTTAATCTCTGGTTGCGCTTGAAATAATTCAACCACTTTTTCTACTTCGGATGGCGCAAAACCCAAGCGTCTCATTCCGGTGTCAAATTTTAGATGAACAGGATAGTTCTCAATGTTTTCCATGATCAAAGCTTTCACAAAGGCATCCATCATTTTGTAGGAGAATATCGCTGGCTCTAACTGATATTGAATGATATCGTTAAAACCTTCCTCATCAGCATTCATAACTAAAATCGGAAGTTTGATTCCATGTTTTCTCAATTCTACACCTTCATCTGCGTACGCAACACCTAAATATTCAACGCCTGATTTTTCTAAATATTCAGCCATTTTTTCAGCACCTGAACCGTAGGAAGATGCTTTAACCATCACCAATATTTTGGTTCCAGTCTTAGTCAATGACCTGAAATAATTGAGGTTATTTTTAACTGCTGAGAAATCTATTTCAATACGCGTTTTGTGTTTTTTCAATTGAAATACGCGCGCAATCTTTTGCAATTGTGCTGACCTTGTGCCTTTAATCAGAACCACAGATTGGCTAATTTTATCAAATGAAGGGATTTTTTCATGCGAAACAAACACAACTTCGTCCAATTTAAATTTATCCAAAGTATTTTGAACCTCCATTTTTTGCGTTTCATTCAAAGCATCAACAGCTAAAATCGCTACTCGTTTTTTCCCTTTTGCAATGCTTAATTGAAATTCTAAAGATTGTGAAAGTGCATCTAAATCAAGATTGTAAGTGTCATTGATAATCAAGTTTTCGTTGATTCCATCAAAGGTTTCCATGCGAAGCGCCAAACGGGGTAAATCTTTGATTCTATCTAAAATAGTATTTTCACTGATCCCAATTTCTAATGCAAAAGCAATGCAAATCGATAAATTATCTAAGCTTGCTTTGTCTTGGTAAGGCGAATGTTTTAAAAATGAATGGAAGTTTTGATTTTCAACCATTTTTCCATGAATTTTCTCCAAGTTGGTTTTGGACAATTGAATCGATTCATGAATTAAGGTTGGAAACGTGTTTTCAAAAAGTGCTAATTTTTCGTTTAAATGTTGATTAGTAGAATCAAAATTTGATCGATGTGCAGAACCAAATGCAGTAAAAATTCCGATAGTTGGTTCAATCATTTGTTTCAAAAGTTGCATCTCTCCTGGTCTTGAAATGCCTGCTTCGATGATTGCCAAGTCCGCTGATTCATCCAAAGCCAAAAGTGAAAGCGCCACACCGATTTGGGAGTTGTAACTTTTAGGACTTCGAATCACTTTTTTTTCTCCAGAAATTAAATGATAAATCCATTCCTTAACAATCGTTTTTCCGACACTTCCTGTAATCGCAACAATTGGATAATTGAATTTTGACCGGTGAAATTTTGCCAGTTTTTGAAGCGCAATCAAAGGGTCTTCAACAAATAAAAAAGTCGCATTTGGAAAGTCTTTTGCGTCGAATTTTTGATCAACTACAAAAATTTTAATTCCTTTTTCATAAGCGTCGTGAATAAAATCATGTCCATTTCTAAATTCACCTTGAAAAGCAAAAAAAGCAGTATTGGTAGGATTAGATATTTTACGCGAGTCAAATGCAATCAATTGAATGATTTCATGATTTTCATTTTCCAAATTGGCGCCAATGATATCAGCGAATGCTTCAATAGAAAGATTGATTTTCAAAACATTTGATTTTAGGTGTACAAATGTATTTTATTTTTCGAGATTTCTTAAAAATAGCTTTTTCAAGAATCACAAAGTATCTTAAATTTATTCTAAGTACGAATTCCATTAATTCATTTAGTACTTTGAATAATGCCGATATAGTTTTAAAATAGCAGCATTGAAGGACTGAATTGAAAACATAATCGGTATTACCGGGCAATTTTATTATAGCACCCCCTACAAAGCGGTTGGTATTTTTCAACGGCACCAACCAAAACTTGTCCTGATTCAGATACAGTTCTGTGAGAAACGTAGGCTAAATTCCCACAAGAAACACAAATTGCATGCACTTTGGTTACATATTCTGCGATACACAATAATTGCGGCATCGGTCCAAATGGATTCCCCAAATAATCCATGTCAAGTCCAGCGAAAATGACTCTGACGCCCTTGCGCGCTAGTTCTGTGGAGATTTTTACAATTTCTTCGTCAAAAAATTGCGCTTCATCGAATGCAACGACCCTTTCATTTTTCCAGATTTTCAACGCTTCACTCGCTTTTTCAATCACGATTGCATCGAGGCTAGATCCTTTGTGACTCACGACAGCACTTTCTGCATAGCGATTGTCAATTTTTGGTTTGAAAAGCAACACTTTTTGATTGGCAAACTCAACTCTTTTCAATCTTCGAATCAATTCTTCTGTTTTTCCTGAAAACATCGAACCGCAAATTACTTCGATCCAACCTTGTTGTCTGCCCTCCATGGGAAAGTGTTCCAAATACATACGCTAATTTATAGGGTTATCAACATTCTACCCGTGAGAAATTTTCAATGAATGAATTTTCACTTGCACAACATTTCATAATTTTAACGCTAAGTTACGTGTTTAAAAAACCGAACTGTCCAAGTTGGTTAGCAACTTGGTCTATTTGTTGAAAATTACTTTAAGAAAAAAGAGATGTCAAAATTTGGTTCAAAAGAAGAAATATTATCGTCCATTCAAGTACTTTTTGAAAACATTCAAGCAGGAAGTTTAACCGCTGATGAAATGGAATCTTTGGTTGAATTAACGCGTGAATTGCATGAACGTGCATTGATTTTGCGCTACAAATCCTACGAAGAGAAGATTTTCGGAATCGCTCCAACTAAGGTTGAAGTGCAAATGGAAGAGACTTTCGAAGAAATGGAAGCAGCAACTGAAGTCGAAGAAATTTCTGAAGAACCACATATTTTATCTTTTGAGGAAGTCGAAGAAGAGATTTTGGAACATGAAAAAGAAGAAGTGGTGAACGATGAGCCAGTTTTTGATTTCGATATGTTTGAAAAAGCAGAAGAAGAAATTTTTACTCCAGAGATGATTATCGAGCCGACCATTGAAATCGAGGAATCCAATATTTTCGAGGAACCAATTGTAGAAGAAGTACACACAGAGCCTGAAATTTCTGAACCAACGGCTGACGAATCTTTCGAAGTAGAAAGTACACCAATTTTTAGTGAACCGGAACCGATTGAAGAGCCAGCAGCTGAGGTCAATACGGATATTTTTAATAGATACAGCAATACTTCAGACGATTCTTTGAGCTCAAGATTGATGTCTTCCAAACTGCAAACTTTGGTTGGTTCATTTGGATTAAATGACAAATTACAATGTATTCGTGAGCTTTTCAAAGGTTCAAGTGAAGCATTCAATCAGGCCATTGAGCAACTGGACAATCAAGCAGATTTTTCAGCTGCGAAAAGAGTATTGGCACAATTCGCACAGCAATACAGTTGGGATTTAGAAAGCAATTTGACTGCTGAATTTATTCAGAAAGTAGAAAGAAGATATTTGTAAAAATCAGGAAAATGAAAGTTGGAATTGTCTTTATATTATGTGCTTTTTTTCAAATCGCGATAGGTCAATCAAATCCAACTATACAGTCTGAAGAGCTGAAAGAAGGGAGAAGAATTACGAAAGAATTGTGTTCTGAAACTTATTTTGGCCGCGGATATATCAAATCAGGCGATTCGCTTGCAGCGCAGTTTTTAGTCAAAGAATTTCAAAAGCGCGGTTTAAAATCGATTTCCAATTCCTATCTACAACCCTTTATTTTTGATGTCAATACATTTCCTGGAAAGATGGAAGTGAAATTGGGTGACAAAATCTTGAAACCAGGCATCGATTTTTTGGTAGATCCAGCTTCGGGAAGTAGCAACAGAATTTTGAAATACAAGTATTTATCTCGCAAAGATTACCAAAACCCAAATTTTTGGAGCGCCGCAATGGCTGAAATGAAAGGAGATCGAACTAACAATGCCGTTGTTTTTGATTGTTCCAACTTTGCCAAAGATTCTTTGAATGAGATAAAAAAAGTATCACGGTATTTTGCTGAGTTTTTTGACGTGGTAATAGTTACTGACGAGAAATTTACTTTTTCGGTAGAAAACGAGCAGTACAATCATTCACTTTTTTCCATTCAAAGTGCTGTTTTTGAGAAAAATTCAATCATCCAAACCAACATTGAATCAAAATTCAAAAAGAATCATCTTGCCAACAATGTAATTGCGAAAATCCCTGCGAAAGGTTTATTTAAAAAAACGATTGTTTTTTCTGCACACTACGACCATTTGGGTGGAATGGGAAGTTCCACCTATTTTCCGGGAGGAAACGACAATGCAAGTGGAACATCGATGCTTTTTGCATTGGCGGATTATTTCAAGCAAAATCCAGTAGATTACAATTTGGTATTCATCGCATTTGCGGGAGAAGAAGCAGGATTGATTGGTTCAAAATATTATGTTGAACATCCACTTTTTAAGCTAAAGAAAATAAAATTTCTCTTGAATTTAGACATTATGGGAAGTGGTGAAGATGGAGTAACTGTGGTAAATGGAAGCGTTTTCAAAACCCAATTTGATCAATTGATCAAAATAAATGAAGAACAACGTTTGTTGAAAGAAATCAAAATCCGAGGAAAAGCTGCGAATTCAGACCATTATTGGTTTTCAGAAAACAATGTACCAGCGTTTTTCATTTATACAATGGGTGAAAACAAGCATTACCATGATGTTTTAGACACTTATCAAGCGCTATCTTTCAATGAATATGTAGATATTGTGACTTTGATTTCAACTTTTGTAAAATCAATGGATTGAACCAATTGAACTATTGGTTGTATTTTACAAGCATGAAATACCTAATTTTTCTTTTCTTTTTTTGGAGTTCTGCTATTGAGGCACAAGATAATTGCACTTTCAAATCGCACAATAAAAAGGGTGGGAATTATTATTTCAGCACTTTTTACCAAGATAATATGCAAACGCCTTTGGAAGGAGTTTGTGAAGCAAGATTCGAAGGAAACCTTTACGAGCGTCGCGTTTTTGAAAAAGGAAAATTACTTGAAGAGCAATTGAATTTTGCAAATTTTAAACCACGAGTAAGATTTAATCGACTTGATAAAATAAAAGATTCTACCATTGCTACTTTGGTGGTTTATTATGAGAATGGTAAAATTGAGTATAGTTCTAAATATTACTTAGATAAATCAGGCAGAAGATGTGAATTTCGACAAGAATATTGGGCAAATGGAAATATTCGTTTTTCTAGTCATCATGCATTTATTCGTAGAATTGAAATAGATCAATATAACGACAAAAACTACCCGCCACATACGGTAGATGAGGAAGGTTATACTTATTTAACCGCCCAATTTGGTGATTATATGAGTTACGACGATGCAGGCAATTTGAAAGAAAAAGTGAATTACAAAGCAGTTTTCCAATCCAACTTTTTTGTCCGTGAAATTAGGCAAGGAAAGTTTACAGAATTTCATGCAAACGGAAAAATATTCAAACAAGGTTACTTTAATGGCGATGATCAAGATGGAGATTTGTTAGTCTATGATTTCAATGGCAAATTATACGAGGAATTGCACTATAAACGCAATATGAAGGTAGATGTTTGGAGAGGCTATTATCCTTCAGGTGCGCTTAGGTATCAGCACACATATGATACTTTGTCTGATCATCTTTTCAAACCAAATAAATTAGAATGGTCTGAAAATGGTGTTAAAACCTTGGAAGTTTTCATGGATCAAAAAGGAAACGGTTTCCAAAAAGTTTGGAATGCCAAAGGAGTTTTGATTGAAGAATTTGATATTCTGGCGCAACGAGATTATGGGACTTTCCATAAAAAATGGTTTGAAGATGGTAAAGTGCAATCTATTAAATATAATCAGCCCAAAAAGGATACGACATACGTCGAATACTTTAATAACGGAAAGATGGCAAGGCTGAATATGACTGTCGAGTCTACTAATCCCGCTGGAAAACGTACAACTGTGTCATCGAAAGAATGGAACTACAATGGTATATTAATGTCTGACGTTTCCAGTACCTCAGGGCAAGATTTCAATGAATATTCAGGTAAGATATTTCAAGAAAATGGAGAATTAGAGTCATTTATATTTTCAAAGAATAAAGAGAGATTTGAAGAAACCTATGCGAGTAATGGTATAAAAGTAAAATTATTGCAGCGCTTGGATGGCCTTTTAAATGGAGATTATCAAACATTTGACAGTTTAGGGAATATTTTGATTCGCTACAATTATTCAAAAGGATTGCGTGATGGCATTTGCAGTGAATATGATTCCAAAGGAAACCTACTTTTTCAGCAGAAATATGAGAATGGTTGTATTGATAAAAATTTTAAAGAAGCAAAAATTGAAAATTTAGATTGGAATGGTTTGGAAAACAAAGAACAATATCGCCAAATTACTTACGCGTATCTCAATCGATACGGAAATAAGACAATTCAAAAGTTAAAAAGCCAGCAAATAGACTCGATTGCACAAGCAATTTATTATTTCAAAAAAAACTGGAAAAGTGGATTGGATTTTCCTTTTGCTACAAACAGAAAATTTTCAAAAAATATAGATTTCAAGCTTCAAAAAAATCTTTTTCAAGGCGCTGATATTTGCGATACAACCAATAAATATGTGAAAGATTTATTTCTTTCATTTCAAAAACTTGGTTGGCAGTATCCATCAAAAATGAAATTAGATGGTAACTTCTATACGTTTACCTTTTTTGATGATCACTTCTATACCAACTACTTTTTTGAATCGAATTTTAATTGGTATGTGCAAAATGGATTTGTCGTTCTTCCAGTTGAACAAGAAATAGAAGTACAACCATTCATTAAGTGGAATAGAAATGTTCAATTTTCCATTTACAAATTGAATGATTGTTGTTTCAAAGTCGATTACAGCAATCAGGCTGGTTCTTTTAATTGGATAATTTACATTGATGGAACTGTTGAGTTTTACAACCAATCAGCCACTTGGGATAAGCTGGAGGAAATTGATGAAAGGCAATATCGTATGTTTGATGATTGATTTAACTTTTTCATTTTATAATGCTTTAATTTGAAGCACTGTAAGTTTGCTAGAATATTTTTGAGAAAATCACTATCTTTAGCGCTCAAAGATGCTAAGACTTATGAAGCTACTTCAAATAATCTTGTTTTTATTTCCATTTTCCTTGATGGCGCAATACTATCTTGGAAAAGCACCAAAAGTTATTGAATCACGCGCTGCAAATTGTGCGCCGCCAACAGCCACGACTTTTTTGCAGACTAATAATGTGAAAGCAATGGTTCATACTGCAGGAAATTTGTGGCAAGTTCCTGGACAAAATTATTCTCAATATGAAGTTCCTAAAAATTCAGGAATCATGGCGCTTTTTACAGCTGCTCTGTGGTTGGGTGGTACAGACATCAATGGACAATTAAAATTAGCGGCTCTCCGTTATCGAAATGGTCAAGATTATTGGACAGGACCAATTTCGCAGGGCGCAGCAATTACGGACTTTGCGACTTGTCAAAAGTACGATAGGCATTTTACGACCACCCAAGACATGGTTAGAGAATTTGATGCTTGGTATGAATCTGGATTGTATGATTTAGAAAATGGGACCAATACGCAGTCAGAGAATTTTCCAAATTATTCTGTCCCCAAAATCATCAAAGAATGGCCTGCGCACGGTGATGTATCGTTAGGTCAAGATTATTATTTAGCGCCCTTTTATGACCGAGACAATGATGGTGATTATCGCTGGGAAAATGGCGATTTCCCTTGGTATGATATTAAAAAAGACAAAGTTTGTAGTGTTGATAGAAAAGTAAGTCTTTACGGCGATGAAAACTTTTGGTGGATCATGAATGACAAAGGGAACATCCACACTGAAACGGGCGCTGATCCAATTGGCATGGAAATTCGTGCGCAAGCTTTTGCTTTTGCAACCAACGACGAAATCAACAACATGACTTTTTACAACTATGAGTTGATCAATCGCGGAACACAAACTTTATACAACACCTATTTTGGTTTTTTCGCCGATGCTGCATTGGGAGATCCTTTTGATGACTATGTGGGTTGTGATGTAAATCGTGGTTTGGCGTATGTTTACAATGGTGATTCTTATGACGGAGACAATAGCGGATTCAAAGGATATGGAGTAAATCCTCCATCTGTTGGGGTAGATTTCTTCGAAGGACCATACCAAGACAATGACAATATCGATAACGCTTTTGGAATTGGGTTGAATGAAGCGTTAAACGGAATTGGTTACGGTGACGGAATTGTTGACAATGAACGTTTTGGAATGAGACGATTTTTGTATTATGTGAATTCTGGAGGAGGTGGAAACCCGAATCAAACTGATCCAATAACAGGTTCAGATTTTTACAATTATTTGCGTGGATTTTGGAAAGATGGTACGCCTTTTTATTATGGTGGAAGTGGATATATTGCTGATGCTGAAGCCGATCCAAATGTTCCTTGCGATTTCATGTTTCCTGGTGATACAGATCCTTTGGGATGGGGTACAGGTGGAAATCCTCAAGTTCCGTGGACAGAAGAAACCGCTGGAAATCAACCTTACGATAGAAGATTTGTGCAGTCAGCAGGACCGTTCGTTTTGAAACCTGGCGCTGTAAATAATATCACAGTTGGAGTAGTGTGGGCGCGCGCAAACAGTGGCGGACCTTTCGCTTCAGTAGAAGTGTTGAGAAGGGCGGACGACAAAGCGCAAGCATTATTCGAAAACTGCTTCAAAGTGCTGGATGGCCCTTACGCACCAGATTTGAAAATTCAAGAATTGGAAAACGAATTGATTTTAACACTTTCAAATCCAATAAATTCAAATAACGCGAAAGAGGATTACAAAGAATTCGATCCTTTCATTTCGGCAGCAGATTCGACCGCAGATAAATTTTATCATTTTCAAGGCTACATGATTTATCAAGTTACCAGTTCGTCGGTTTCCGCTTCTCAAACTGAAGATGTATCGAAAGCTCGATTGGTGGCTCAATGTGATATAAAAGACAATGTTTCAACGCTCATTAATTTTGACTATGATGAAGAGTTAGAAACACCAATACCAGTTAAAAAAGTGCAAGGAGCAAATACGGGTATCAAACACAGTTTCAGTGTAAACGAAGATTTGTTTGCGCAGGGAAATAGAACTTTAGTTAATTTCAAACGCTATTATTATTTGGCTGTTTCATACGCCTATAATAATTATAAAAATTATGATCCAACGGATCCTCAACAGCTAGATGGACAGAAAAAGCCATTTTTGGCTAGTAGAAAAGCAACAATCGGAGAGATTAAAACAATTGAGGCGATTCCACACAATCCGATTCCAGAAGCAGGAGGAACCATTCAAAGTTTGTTTTATGGTTCTACTCCGCAAATTACAAGATTAGATGGAACTGGAAATGGCAATAATTCACTAGAATTTACCGAAAGCACTTTAAATCAAATTTTAATCAACGGTTTTGTTGCTTCACCGACATACGATTATGGTTCAGGTCCATTAAATGTGAAAGTAGTTGATCCGCTGAATGTGGTTGGAGGATATTTTGAGTGTAAATTCAGAAATTACCAAAACGTGGGAGCTGAGCAGCACATCAATTACTATGGAACGGATACTGCTTCTTGGGTAATTTATCGATATGATTCTGCGAATAAGGTAAATTTGTTAGATTCAGTTGTGTCTGAAAGAACAATCAAGAATCAAAATGAGCAAATTATAGCTAAATGGGGGATTTCAGTCGAAATTATTCAGAGCAAATACTTCAAAGCTTCAGATCCAACAGGTTCAGATGTAGCACAGTCATTGGAATATGACCGCTATACTTTGCCAATTGAATCGACCATTGAATTCAAAGATTCATCCAAACGATGGCTTTCTTTTATCAACGACAACGACAACTATTTTCCAACAAATTGGATTTTATCAGGAGTTTATAATCCGATTGGCGCCGATACAGTGACACAATCGCCAGCATATTTTAGCCCCAAATTTTACAAAGATGAATTGGGGAAAGATCCAAATCAAAATTATGAGAAAATTTTGTCAGGTGGATTTGCGCCACATAACTTAACAGGATATCGCAATGAATTTAGTCCACTTTGCTATCCAACTGGAACAGGACTTTTAACGACAGGGGCAATCAGCACCATCAGAGCAAGAAGTAGTATTTCAAGACTTCCAAGCGTCAACATCGTAATTACTTCTGATAAATCAAAATGGACGAAATGTGCTGTGATTGAATTGGGAAGAAACGAGGTGTTGAATGTTGGTCAGGCGAAACCTGGAACTTTGAGAAAGAGTCAAAGCGTGGATATCAATGGAAATCCTATTGCTGGTTATGGAATGGGATGGTTTCCTGGTTATGCGATTGATTTAGAAACTGGAATGCGTTTGCACATGGCTTTTGGAGAAAATTCGTTTTTGGGTAGCGACAATGGAAACGACATGATTTGGAATCCTTCAGATAGAGTCGTGGACAACAATGGACGACCAATTATGGCTGGACAGCATCCAATTTATGTTTTTGGTTACAATATCAATGGAGAAGGTTGTCCATTTTATGATGGTTCAAATTGGGTGTACGATAAGTTTTTTGAAAATACAGCTGCATCATTAAAATCTGTGTACACAAGTTTGAGTTGGGTAGGAAATCCAATTTTAAGTGAGGGACAAAAGCATCTTTCAACCGAAGTAAAAATTAGAATCCGTGTAAATAAAGAGTATAATGAATTTACTGCAACCGGCGACAATGGAGGAAAACCAATGTATTCGTGGAACATGGATGGTATCCGAACGGTGACAGGAAGTCAAGATCAATTGGCAGAATCATTGAAATTGATAAATGTCGTACCAAATCCATATTATGCCTATTCACAGTATGAAAAAAGCAGGTTGGATGCAAGGGTGAAAATCACCAATTTACCCGAGATTTGTACCATCAAGATTTACAATGTTACCGGAAAATTGGTAAAAACGATCAAGAAAGCGAATACAAATACTTACGAAGATTGGAATTTGAAAAATGACGTTGGAATTCCAATTGCAAGTGGTGTTTATTTAATTCATGTGAATGTTCCAGATGTTGGGGATGTAATCGTGAAAGCATTTATCGCCATGCGAACTTCCGATTTGGAAAATATTTAAATATTTTGATATTTGATTGGCGCTCCAAAAGTGCCAATCAATTGTCCTTTTGAAAAAGTCAATTTTCCATTTACAAAAACATGCTCAATTCCATCTGAAAATTGATTTGGATTGTTAACAGTTGCTTTTCCATTGATGGTTTTTTCATCGAAAATTGTTAAATCAGCAATTGCACCATTTTCCAAAATGCCTCGATTTTGCAAAGCCGGAGAAATCAAATTTCGAGGTAAAGTAGTCATTTTATCCAAGGCTTTTTCCAGCGGAATTCCGATTGAAAGACAATGATTGATTGCCGTAGCAAAGCATCCAGCGCCTCGAGGGTGAGAATTCGCATTTTTTTCAAATTCAATGCCACCATCAGATCCAATCATGCAAAAATCTTCTTTCAACGCCAAATCAATGGTTTCAGAAAATGCCATAGTACCTTCGGGAACAGCGACCAATTTTTTTACTTTTCGATATTTTGAAAATGTGGAGGCTGTCAATTTTTCGCCAGTTCCTACTACTTGCAAATCACTGTAAGTAATGTTGTATCTTTTTTGCCAACCTTCAGCAAAGCGCATCGAATGTAAATACGTCGCCCAAAATGAATATGGATAAACGCAACAAGTGATATTCAGTCCTTCCTTTCTAGCGGATTTTATTTTGTCCAACGCTTCAGCCATTTTGTAAGTTCCGCCTGTTGAATGCAAATGGTCAATGTGCACATTGGCGCCGCTTTCTCTCGCAATTTTGATTGCTTCGTCAACGCCTTCAAGTTCTTTCGCTTCTGAAGAATGTCGCAAATGCATAAAAAATGGGCGGTTGTATTTTTTGGCAAGTTTCGCATATTCAACTGTTTCTTCAAAAGGAGTTGGTTGATATTCAATGCTGTGTGAAACACCTAAAGCACCTTCTTTCAAGCATTTTTCTACTTGTTTTTTGCGTTCAGCAATCCCATTTAAATTGTAACGAATCTGCATTACAAAAGTGGAAACACCAAAATTGATGTAATGTGGTAAAGCACCAAATCTTTTGTAATAAGCAGCACAATCTGGACTTCCACCGTGCATTTGAAGTGCAGTAGTTACGCCGTCAGATACTTTGTATTTTTCGAAAATTTTATAAGTTGAACCTGGACTTGTACCATTGTCAGCCAAAATATCGATGAAACCAGAAGAAACAATTTTTCCACTGATATCCAAAACCGAATTTCCTTCTAATGAATTTACTGGTGCAAAAATCAATTTACCTTCATCGTCTATACCAACATCTAAGATTTGCCACTGATTTTGATAAAAACACTTGCCACCTCGTAAAACCGTTTTGACCTTATTTGATTGCATAAATCGCATTCCGCCGAAGAGCATTCCTGCTGAAACAGTTCCTGTGATACCCAAAAATTTTCGTCTGTCCATCCGTTTTCTTGAATCAAAAAACCAATTTACAGATTAATACTAAATTGGAATGCACTTGTGGACAATTTTATTTCTTAATTTTACCTTAACAAATTGTCTCCATGGTTAAAAAGCTTTTCATCCAATATTTCAAATTATTTCTTTTTTGGGTTTTAGTATTTGATTTTCAGCGAATTGTTTTTTCGATCCACAATTGGAATAAGTTTGAGGGCGTTTCCTTCGGTGAATGGTTGGGCGCTTTTTTTTACTCTTTGAAATTAGATTTAGGTACTGCTGGAGCGTTGGTTGTTTTACCTGCACTTCTTTTGACTTTGAGATTGATTTCTGATTCAAAATGGATTACACGTTTATTCTATGGGATTTTATTTTTCGAAGCACTTTTTGTTGCGCTCATTCACAGTGGTGAAGTAAACGCTTATGGCGAATGGAACCACAAATTGACCTCCCGTGTTTTCATGCATTTAGGCAATCCTGATGAGGTTTTCAGAACGGCTGATTACAGCATGACGATTTGGTATTTCGTTTTCCTTTTCTTGGAATTGGTTTTTGCTTGGAAATTAATGCGATTTTTATTCAAATTTCAAAATCAAATTTCATTCAAGAAATGGTTTATAGCACTTCCAGTTGCTATCTTAGCTTTTAGTGTTTTGGGTTCAAGCTCCTTTTTGCTTCTTCGTGGTGGTTTACAGCCTATTCCAATGAATATCAATGCAGCAACTTATTCCAATAATCCTGTGTCGAATGATTTGTCGATCAATTCATTGTACTTTTTCGGAAAAAGTTATTTGTTGTACAACCGCAGTGAAATCGATGAATACATGCCGAAAATCAATCCGAAATTGGCAAAGAAAATCACGGATGATTTGATGGGTTACCCTAAAAAGCACGACAATTATTTTTTGAAAACAAATCGTCCCAATGTGGTTTTCATCGTTTTGGAAGGTTGGTCTGGCGAAGCAATTAGCTGTTTGAGCAAAACCAGCACCGACGAAGTCAGCCACGGAGTGAATTCAACACCAAATTTTGATAAAATCGCCAACGAGGGAATTTTGTTTACCAACATTTTTGCCACTAGCGGAACGTCTGAAATTGGCAATTCGAGCATTTTCAGTGGTTTTCCTGGAATTCCAGAAGTTTCAATCACCATGCAACCAGAAAAACATCGAAAATTGAGATCGTTGAATCAAGATTTGGAAGCTTGGGGCTACAATACCAATTACATGTTTAGCGGCGATTTAAAATATGGAAACATTGGCGGTTATTTCATGGATCACGGATTTGATGTCGTGAAAGATGAAAGTGATTTTCCATCAGATTTGCCCCGCGGAAAGTTGAATTTTTACGACGAAGATTTATACAAATTTTTGGTCGATGCGATGAATAAATCCAAACAACCGTTCATGCATTGCGCCTTTACGGGAAGTACACATTCGCCTTACGATCAGCCAAAAGCCAAGCGTGGACAAGTTTTCTCAGGTGTTGAATCTGATTTCATGAATGCATTGGTTTATTCCGATGAAGCGATGGGAAAATTCATTAAAAATTGCAGAAAACAGCCTTGGTTCGACAATACACTTTTCGTTTTTGTAGCTGACCATGGACATCCAACTCCCACAGTGACCAATCCATCGAGTTCGATTTATAACCACATTCCATTGCTTTTCTGGGGAAATGCCATCAAAGAAGAATACCGTGGAAAGAAAATGAATGTTTTGGGTTCTCAAGCAGATATCGCGGCAACATTATTGTATCAAATGGGTGGAAATTCTGACCAATATCCATGGAGCAAAGATTTGATGAATCCAAATGTTCCAGAGTTTGCCTTGCACACCATCACAAGAGGTTATGGTTGGATTACGCCCAAAGGAAACATGACCTATGAAATGCAATCAGCGGTTTTTGTAGAAGACAATTTCCCGAAAAATGTGCGTTTTAAAGAACATCAAAATTGCTTTGCGTTTTTGACAGAGGTTTATGGGTATTATAAGTCGCTATAAGAATAAAAACATCTAATTAACTTCGTATCTTTGTACTTCGAAAAGTGATTCATGCAAAATTCCAAACAAAATATTCGCAATCTTAATTTACCAGAAATTAAAGCACAGTTCGAAGCGATGGGTGAAAAATCGTTTCGTGCCAAGCAAGTTTTTGAATGGTTGTGGAAGAAAAATGCAGGAACTTTTGAGGAAATGTCCAATTTGAGCAAAGATTTGCGCGAGAAATTGGAGACACATTTCTACATCGATAAAATCGTACTCGACGACCAACAAATCAGTTCAGACAAAACCATCAAATGTGCGTTTGAAGTAGAACCGGGAAAAGTGGTTGAAGGCGTTTTGATTCCAACTTCTAGTCGCACCACGGCATGTATTTCTTCGCAAGTAGGTTGCAGTTTATCTTGTACTTTTTGTGCCACAGGAAAATTGAAATTAATGCGCAACTTGACTGCTGGAGAAATTGTGGATCAAGTGGTTTATTTGCGCGATCAAGCTGAAAATCGTTACGGTCAAACGCTCACAAACATCGTGTACATGGGCATGGGCGAACCGTTGTTGAATTACAAAAACGTGCTGCGTTCTACCGAAATGTTGACTTCCGAAGAAGGCTTGGGAATTTCTCCGCGCAGAATTACGGTTTCTACAGCAGGAATTGCCAAAATGATCAAAAAATTGGGCGACGACCAAGTGAAATTCAATTTGGCGCTTTCGCTTCACGCTGCAAATGACAAAAAGCGCAGTCAAATCATGGAAATCAACGACTCCAATGATTTGGAAACTTTGCGTGAAGCCTTGGAATATTTCCACGAAAAAACAGGTTCGCGTGTTACGTTCGAATACATTATTTTCAAGGATTTCAACGACAATTTGGAAGACGCGCAAGAATTAGCAGCTTTTTGCAGATGTGTGCCTTGCAAAATCAATATCATAGAATACAATCCAATCGACGACGGTGGTTTCAAACAAGCCGATCCAATCAAAGTCGATGCTTTCGCCAAATATTTGGAAGAGCGAAATTTGGTGGTGAACATTCGCCGAAGCAGAGGAAAAGACATCGACGCCGCTTGCGGACAATTGGCGAACAAAAACAAAGCGATTCCACTGGAAGAAAGACAATTGAAATAGACCCGCTTCGCTGTAAGATATAATGGATTTTTATATCATTGGATTACTAGATTTTTAGACTAGTTAAATTTCGAAAATCAAGATTTAATTTCAGTTGGGGCACAATGCATTGCGCCCCAACTGAAATTACCATCACAAAGACTTAAAATCCTAACATCTTAAAATCTTCGCCGCCGTCTTTCGCAATCAACTTTAAAAAATAAATCCCCTTAGCTGTAAAAAATTTCCCAATGGAAATCAAATTTTGTCCTTTTTCGATTTGCATTTCTCCGCTGTAAATAGATTGACCGAGCGTGTTGCTGATTTCAATTGCAATCACTTGCGAAACGTCACTGTTGAGCAATACTTTCAATCCATTTTCATCCATCGGATTTGGATAATAGGCGATGATTTCAAAATTCAATGTTTGTTCTTGGTTTCCCAGGATGTCGGTGTAAGCCTTGCGAAAGTTGGGAATTCCATAACCCATCAATGAATCTGGATTGCTATATTGATGCGCTGATTTTTGAATTAAATCTATGATTTCCATGTTGTTTAAATTTGGAAATGCTTGCCACAGACAAGCGGTCATTCCGGCCATCATTGGGGAACTGAAAGAAGTACCATTGGCGCGCACCACTTTTTCGTTGTATGGAATATACAAATAGGTATGGTATCCAACTGACGCTACATTTGGTTTTACATCACCATCACTTGCAGGACCAACGCTGCTGAAAAACGCATAATTTCCCAAGCTGTCCACTGCGCCAACGGTCAAAATACTGTCTGCATCGGCAGGTGTTGAAATGTATTTCCAATCATTCGCGCCAGAATTTCCAGCACTCGCAACAACCAAAATTCCTTTCGATGCTGCGATGTCAGCTGCTTTGGCGATGCGCGTTGTGTTTCCGTCCAGTTGCGCGTAGGTGTGATTTTGTAAACTGTCGTCAAATTGGGTGTAACCTAAACTTGAATTGATTATGTCAACGCCAGCGCTGTCTGCATATTCAGCGGCTGTCACCCAATTGTCTTCTTCGATGATATTTTCTGTATCCGCATCCTCGCTTCGCAGAAGGTGAAAATTGGCTTTGGTTGCTGTTCCATAGTAAACGCCGTCGATTTTTCCAGCGATGGTTGAAAGCACCGCCGCACCATGAAAATGATCCCAATAAACATCTCCATCGTGGTCTACAAAATCTTTGGTAGAAAGAATGCGATTTTCTTGAAACAAATGTTTGAAACAAGCCATTTCTTGAACGGTTTCAAAACCTGCATCAATCACCGCGATAGTCATGCCTTCACCATTAAAACCTAATTCGTGCAAATATTCAATTTGGTGCAAATGATTTTGGTTGTACGAATAACCATAAGGAAAGTGACTATTGTTGCTTATCTCGATATTGTTTTTCGGCTCTATTTCGAACGTATTTTCAATTGGATTTTTAGTGTTTGAAAGTTGCAGTTTTTGCACGATTTCAATTTGTTGCACAAAAGGAAATTGCATAATTTGATTGACATCGTTGGTATCAAAGCAACTGATCGTAATCGAGTTGAACCACTTGGATGGATTGAGAAATTGAACAGATGGAAAAACCGTAATTTGGTCAATGTAAGCTTGATTCACAGGTAAATCTTGCTCAGAAATTGAAACTTGACTCTTTGCCCTGCGCGCAATGGCTTTAGAAGACAAAAATTGTTGCGGTACATCGATGGAGAACGGTGAATTGTTTTTATCTGTGAATTGAATCCAGTATTTTAGGGTGTCTTGTTGTGCGCACAAGTTTTTTACCAAAATCAGAAATATGCTTATTAACAATGTTTTAAATGAAATATTCATTAATTTCTTTTTTTAGAATTGATACCAAAGATAAAACACTAACACAACACTTTCAAAAAAATCATTTCTTTTGCACCTGAAATGAAAACAATTATCGAAAATCCATTAATATTTTCCTTGATTCCAGCCTTGGTTCTTGGAATTTTGAACGGTTGGTATTGGCGTAAACAGGGTTACAAAGGTTGGCATTTGTTTTATTTGGGAACAATGGCGTTTTATGCGTTAAGCGTGATGATTTTGAAAAAAATCTGATTTTCTGTTTTTCAAGGATTTTTTCTCTCCTTTGCTTGAATTTTCTTATATTCGTATCCTCTAAATAATCGATGGAATGAATGCGATATATGATCATTTTTTTGCCCTGAAATTGTCAGTTTTGCAATTGGCTAAAGGTAAAATTTGGTTATACATCATTCCCCCAGTAGCGGTGGCGCTTTTCTTTTACAGTATTTTCGCCTTTTTTCACAACATTTCAGAAGGCGCAGAAGTAGCCAAAAAATTGCCTTGGGTGGGAGAATATGTCACTACTGGCGTTCAAAAAACCATCGGTTTCATGGTTTGGATCACGGACGAATTTTACAAATTTTTCATTCTCACCTTGCTTTCGCCTATCAATTGCTTGTTGTCAGAAAAAGTGGATAATGAAGTCACAGGCGCTAAATTTGATGGCGGTTTTGTCCGCGTGATGAAAGACATTGGACGAGCGATTTTCTTGCTTTTCTTCACTTTGATGCTCAATTTTTTGGTAATGTTTATCTGGTATATTTTAGCATGGATTTTTAATTTTCATGTTCTTGACAACATCATTTATTTTGTCATTGGCGCATTCTTTATCGGTTTTTCATTTTACGATTTTAGCTTGGAAAGATACGGCGTTGGATTTTTTGGAACAGTTGAATTTGGTTTTGAAAGAATGTTGTACATGCTGCTTACAGGTTCTGTTTTCAGTTTGATTTATATGATTCCAGTAGTAGGATTAATTCTTGCGCCATTTCTAGTGACAATATTAAGCACGATTGTTTACACGAAAATGAATCAAAAAATTCCCCAAAATTTATAAACAAACGGTCAAAAACCAATGAAAAAACTTTTTGAAGCATTCGCAAAATCATCCAAACAACAATGGGTTGATCTTTTAACCAAAGAGTTGAAAGGTGCTGATTTTGAAAGCAATTTACACAAGCACGACGAAATTGAACAATTGACGTTTCCAAGTTATTTTCATTTAGAAGATGCACCAAAAATCCAACAAGTTCCAGGGAAATTTCCATACACCCGAGGGTATGTTTTTGAAAATAATGACTGGAATATTGGAACTTATTTATTGGTAAAAGAAGAAAAAGCTACCAATGAACAAGCGTTGAAAATCTTAAATGAAGGAACCAATTCTTTGATTTTAGATGTGACCCAAAAATCTGAAATTTCGTTGGATATTTTGCTTTCAGAGATTGGCGTTCAATACATTCGCACGTATTTCATTGTAGCTTCAGAATCGCAAATACAGTCCATTTTGAGTTGGTTCGAAAATCAACCGAAAGCTTTTGTTGGTTTTTATTTCAATCCTTTGGCTTCGAAACAGGAAATTCCTGCAATTACTTCTTCTGTTCAAGCGAGATTGTTTGAAGTGGATGCATATTCCGTGCAACAAGCGGGAGCAAATGCAAGTCAAGAATTGGCTTTTGCATTGTCATTGGGGAAAACTTACCTAGAAAAACAACTTGCACAAAACATCGACTTAGATGAAGCGCTGGCAAACTTGCATTTCACCTTTGGAATTGGCACAGATTACTTGATTGAAATTGCTAAATTTCGTGCTTTCAGAACTTTATGGGCCCAATTGGTTCGAGAATACAAACCGAAACACTTTTGTAACGAAACGACTTTGATTACAGCTAAATCTGGTTTTGTCAATAAATCTTTGAAAGATCCTTATACCAATTTATTGCGTCAAACAACAGAAGCAATGTCAGCGGTTATCGGTGGCGCAGACCATTTGTGGATTCAGCCTTACAATGCACAATCCAATGAAGGAATTACGGATTTCACGCAACGCATGGCGACCAACATTTCTTTGTTGTTGAAAGATGAATCGTATTTAGACAAAGTAATCGATGCTGCAGGAGGAAGTTATGCCATTGAATCTTTGACCAATTCGTTGTGTCAAAACGCTTGGGATATTTATACAGAAATTTCCAATTTAGGTGGAATTTTAAATCATTCGGCGAAAGCGTGGTTTCAAACGGAAGTTTCGAAAATCGCACAAAATCGCATTGAAAAAATTGTCAATAAATCTCAGATTTTAATCGGAATCAATAAGTTTCCCAATCCGCAACAAACGGAAACAACTTGGGTGATGGACGAAAATTTGTATTTTGGATTGAAAGCCTTGAACTTGGAATTGGCCTTTGAAATTCACGCAGGAAAAGAGGAAGTTTCTTCCATGAAAGCTGAAATCAAAACTGTTTCAAATTCTTTTAAAATCGAAGCTGAAAGTCAATCGGGAACAACAATTGATGCTTATGATACTGCAGAGAAAATAGTCTTGCAAAATTATTACCAAGCTTCTGACATTGCTGAAGCAGAACAATTGGGTTATGTTTCAGGAATCGCACCTTATTTACGCGGACCATACGGCTCGATGTACGCGATTCGTCCTTGGACCATTCGTCAATACGCAGGATTTTCCACAGCGGAAGATTCCAATGCTTTTTACCGAAGAAATTTAGCTGCAGGACAAAAAGGTCTATCAGTTGCTTTCGATTTAGCCACGCATCGCGGATATGATTCTGACCACGAAAGGGTAGTGGGAGATGTTGGAAAAGCAGGAGTTGCCATTGATTCGATTTTGGATATGAAGATTTTATTCGACCAAATTCCCTTGGATGAAATGTCGGTTTCGATGACCATGAATGGCGCAGTAATTCCGATTATGGCGTTTTACATTGTGGCAGCTGAAGAACAAGGTGTCAAACAAGAACAACTTTCAGGAACGATTCAGAATGATATTTTGAAAGAATTCATGGTCCGCAACACGTACATTTATCCGCCAGCGCCTTCGATGAAAATCATTTCTGATATTTTCGATTACACGGCCAAAAATATGCCTCGATTCAATTCGATTTCCATTTCAGGTTATCACATGCAAGAAGCTGGAGCTACTGCTGCCATTGAATTGGCATACACTTTAGCAGATGGATTGGAATATTTACGTGCAGGAATCAAAGCAGGAATGGATGTAGATGCATTTGCCCCGCGATTGAGTTTCTTTTGGGCCATCGGAATGAATCATTTCATGGAAATTGCCAAAATGCGTGCAGGAAGAATGATTTGGTCGAAATTGGTGAATCAATTTAATCCGAAGAATTCTAAATCTTTGGCTTTGAGAACACATTGCCAGACTTCAGGTTGGAGTTTGACTGAGCAAGATCCTTTCAACAATGTGGCGCGAACATGCATTGAAGCGTTAGCAGCAGGTTTTGGTGGTACACAATCATTGCATACGAATGCGTTAGATGAAGCGATTGCTTTGCCAACAGATTTCTCAGCGAGAATTGCTAGAAATACACAAATTTTCTTGCAAGAAGAAACCCAAATGACTTCAATCATCGATCCTTGGGGTGGAAGTTATTATGTCGAGAAATTGACAGAAGATTTGATTCAAGAAGCTTGGAAATTGATCGAAGAAGTGGAAGAATTGGGCGGAATGGCGAAAGCGATTGAAACTGGAATTCCAAAAATGCGCATCGAAGAAGCCGCAGCGAGAAAACAAGCAAAAATTGACGCAGGAAGAGATATTATTGTAGGTGTAAATCGATATCAGTTGGAAAAGGAAGAACCAATGGACATTTTAGACATCGATAATACCAAAGTGCGTTTGGGTCAAATTGAGCGCATCAATCAAATGAAAGCAGACCGAGATGTTGCGAAAGTGGAAGCAAGTTTGAATCGTTTGGCTGAAATTGCTGCAACAGGAAATGGAAATTTATTAGAAGCCGCCGTTGAATGTGCGCGCAATCGAGCAACTTTAGGTGAGATTTCCATGGCAATGGAGAAAACATTTGGAAGATATAAGGCAACGATTCGTTCCATCAGTGGCGTTTATTCCTCAGAATCTATGAATGATCAAGATTTCGAAACGGCGAAAGCAATGGCAGAAAAATTTGCCAAATTAGAAGGACGCAGACCAAGAATCATGGTTGCGAAAATGGGACAAGATGGCCATGATCGCGGCGCTAAAGTTATCGCAACATCATTTGCTGACATTGGATTTGATGTAGACATTGGTCCATTGTTTCAAACACCAGCAGAAGCAGCACGACAAGCAATTGAAAACGATGTACATATTTTAGGTGTATCGTCTTTGGCTGCTGGACATAAGACGTTGGTTCCACAAGTGATTGAAGAATTGAAAAAGTATGGTCGTGAAGACATTATGGTTGTTGCTGGAGGAGTGATTCCTCAGCAAGATTATGATTTCTTATATGAAGCTGGCGTTTTTGGTGTTTTTGGTCCAGGAACAAAAATTTCTAAAGCTGCAATTTCGATATTAGAATTATTAATAAAAAGTGCAGAAAACAATTGATTTTAAGATAGAAATATGCTTTTTTAAGTAGAAGAATATTCAAATTTGAAAATATTTTCATACTTTCGGCATAGTTATTGAAAAACTACTAGAAAAATAAATACCTATGAAGAAAATATTTGCCATTTTAGGATTGTTGATTTACTGCGGAAGTGCAAAAGCGCAAGCGCCAGATTACAACGATTTAATCATTTTGTTTGCTGATGCAAAATATGAAAAATTGATATCTTCGGCAACACGTTATACTGAAAAAGAATCAACATCTCAAGACGCTTTGCCGTATTTGTGGTTATCCAAAGGTTTGTATGCCATGTCTCAACAAGGAGACAAAGATCCTATGTATAAAAATGCTTTTAAAGAATCAATTGCTGCTTTGGGAAATTTCAGAAAGAAAGACAAAGATGGTTCACTTTTTCAAGAACACATTGAGTATGTAGATAAAATCAAGACTGCTGTTTTGGAGCAAGTTACCAATGAGATAGATGCAAAAGCCTATAAAAAAGCAACACCAATTTTAGCTAAATATTATAAAATCTCACCAGATGATGTCGGCGCTAAATTTCTAGAGGCAGCGTGTAAATTTAGAGACGGAGACAAAAGTGGAGCCAATAATATCTGGAAAGAAACAGATAAAAAAATGGCTACTATGATGAATTTAGATAGTTTCACAGAAATAGACAAACAACTTTTCAGAACAGGTGTTTTCGAAACCGCTGAATGTTGGATCAGTTCAAAACAAGTTGATAAAGCCAAAAAATTATTGGACAAAGTGGCTCCTTGGTTTGAAGATGATGAAGAATTTAAAACAAGATTTGATAGTTTGAATCTTTGATATCAAAATAATTTATTTTAAATGCCCTTTAGATAGGGCATTTTTTTTGCTTTCAATTTTTTAAACAATCAACCTTTGACAATTTCAAAATTGTTTTGTGCAGGATAAATAGCTTGTGCTTATCTTTGTGAAATGGCCGCAAAGGAAACAATCAATGAAGTGAAAAAATCGAAAATGGACGGAGTTAAAAAATTCCTGAAATATTTTCGTAATAAGTATCTTCTGACTTTTACCCTCTTTACCTTATATGCGCTGTTTTTGGATGACCAAGACATGTTTACTTTAATTGTACAAAAAAGCAAACTCAAGAAAATTGAAGCTGATCAAGTTTTAATGGATGAAAAGTTGGCAAAAACCACAAAAGTCTTGAAACAATTAAATTATACTTCTGAACTAGAACGCTACGCCAGAGAAGAGAAGCTATTTAAAAAGGATGATGAAGATATTTTCATCATTTCAAATGAATAGTATTTAGATCTCTTGGAAAGTAAATTTCCATCCACAATTTTCACCAAGTATTTCTTCCAAATCTCCTTCAAGTTGCTCACTTAAAGCTTCTATAATGGTTTGATTGACGTGTTCATTTTGAGGTAAAATGGTATGATTTATAGGTGTTTTTCCGATTATTTCAATTTGATAACATTCTCCAAAAAATAAGGTTGAGATTTCAATATCCATTTCTATGGTAATATCTTTTTTCCAATGTTTTTCCACAGATAATTGAATTAGTTCGTTCATCAACATTCCCAATGGAATCAGTGTGTTGAAATTGAAATTACTTTTGACTTCCTTGATTTCAAAATTTAATACTAGATAATTACTTTGAATATTGTATCTCAAAGCAGCAGTTAAATCTTCAAAAAATCGTTCTAAAGAAATTTCATTGGATTCTATCGATTTGAGTAAAATCAAATGAATAGTTGATAAAATCTGGATTCGAGATTGAATTTCTTTTAGAGTTTGAATATTTGGTTCTTGCGTTTCATTCAAATACAAGCTTACTAGACTTGATATAATTTGAAGATTATTATTAACTCTGTGGTGAACTTCTTTCAACAGTAATTCTTTTCTATTTCGATGTTGTCTTAGCTCATCAAATTGGTTTGAAACCGTTTCTATTGCTACATCAAGCGCAACTTTTTTACTTTCTAAATGTTTTTCTAATGTTTGCTTTAATTGGTTTAATTCCTCTTTTTGCAAAATTCTTGAAAGCAATGAGCCAGCAATCTCCGCTATTAATTCAAATAATTTTTGGTGTTTGAAATTAAAAAAATTGTATTTTTTTTCATACGCTGAGATAACTCCAAACAATTTTCCATTGGATAAAATTGGAACTGAAAGGATCGAATAATTATCGGATTCTGAATTAATTAATGTTGAGGTCTCAGTTCTTGCAACAACTCCAATAATTTCATCGGTATAAAAAACAGTTTCTCTTTGGTCTTTTGGGATTATTAAGTTTTGCTTTATAGAAGAAATCAACTTTCTTTCACTTGGAATTATATCATAAACTGAAATATTTCTAATCCCTAAAAAATTCTCAAGAACAGTTATAAATGACAGATAAACTGATTCAAAATTATCTGCAGCAGAGGATAATTGAACGAATTTTTGAACCAGTTCAATCGTTATTTCATCAGAGGTAATATTTTGATTTTTAAACATACTTTTGATTTTTCTATTCAACGTCTAATTCAGGGTCTTTTTCAATTTTTTTCTCTTCAATTTTTTTATTCTTTTTAGATTCTTTAATTTCTTTATCAACATTGCGGTTGTTGCCAATTAAAAACCCAAGTTGCAATTCATGTGAACCTGCATTTCCGATTCTTGTGCTTTTTGCACCATATTCAAATGCGTAAGAAACATTGAAGTTTTTCAAAATATTTATGCCTGCGGAAATAACAAAAGCGTTTCCTTTTCTATATTGAACTCCACCCCAAATTGCTTTGTTATATTTCATTCTTACTCCTAAGTCAAAACTTGTAGGACTTTTTTGTGCCGCTTTTATCATTGCAAATGGCTCTAATTCCATTTTTTCTGATATGCCAAATCTGTAAGATGTTATCAGAAATAGATGCCTATTCAAAGTGTTAGCAGTTTCTATTTGCTCAATGTTTACGGTGTTGTTTAATAATTGAGTTCCACTCAACCCAAAGAAAAATTTGTTATTGTACAAAACTAATCCTGTTTGAATGTCCAAATTGTTTTGTTTTGATAAATTACTTGAAAATTGATTGTATACGTTGTCATTATCGTCATGTAAAATAATTTTGTTTTGGTCAATTTGAAAATTGGACCAACCTGCTGATAATCCTACACCAATATTCAATGTTTTGATCAACGGCATGTGAACAGCATAACTTCCATACATGCTTGTTTTTTGAAATGGTCCAATACCGTCTCTACTAAATTTACCACCAACTACATGCTTTAGACTGCCGATCGTTCTTTCAGGTGTTTGATATAAGTTTTCTTTGTTTAAATTAAACTCGCCAATTCCAGCGTTTTTAGCACCAATTTGCGCGTGTCCTGTTAAATAAACAGTGGATGGGTTTCCATCTGTGCCCGTGTATTGGTTGCGATATCCTAAATCAACTTGGATTAAATCCATCATTCCTCCAGCTGCTGGATTGAAAATATATGGATTGTGGATATAGTTTGCAAATTGACTTTCTTGTTGTGCTAAAATTGGTGTTGATAGCAAAAGTATCATCCCAAGAAAACCCAAATTTTTAATTGTTTTTTTCATGTCTAATATCTGTTAGCGGATAATACTGATTGGTCCTGTGTATGATTGCTTTTCACTGTCGTTTAATAATATTTTGTAATAATAAGTTCCCATTGGAAGTTCTTCTCCTTTAAATGTACCATTCCATGGTGTGTTGTATCCAACTGATTCAAAAACAAGTGTTCCCCAACGATTGACAATGATTACTTCACATTTTGGATACAGCACGTTCAAGTTGTCCACAAAAAACGCATCATTTTTGCCATCACTATTGGGTGTAATCACTGTTGGAATGATAAATTCTTCTCCTGAACAATTGTTTACAGTAATTCTTAAAGTATCGTGACTAAATCCACAAACTGGATGCGTTAATCTGTAAACAAGGATGTTTTCACCTGCTATTATATTGTCAACTAGTGAGGTTGGACTATTTGGTGATAAAATATCACCTTTTCCTTTTATAAAATACCAAGCTGAAGTTTGACCTGCAACGGGAATTTCTGCATTTATTTGAAAAAGATCGGATACACATACTGTGGTGTCGTTTGATTGAATGAGCGCCAAATTATTGGAATAAACGTTCAAGGTGTCATCAGATGCGATGCATGTTCCATTTGAAATGGTGTAAATAAATGTATTCCAACCTGGAGTTAAAGTGTTTGAAACTGTGTTGTGTTGATTTGGACTCACAATAGTAGCTCCTTCTAATGTTGTCCATTGAGGAAATCCACTTGTTGGAAAAGATCCTAAAAGCAATGTTGATTGTGCATTGCAAATATAAACAGAGTCTGATTGAATCGCTGCAACTGTTGGTTGATTATAAACTGTAATGTAAATTGTATCTTTCTTAACGCCACAATTTTGTGTTGAAACTGTCCAAACATAAGTGTTGATTCCAGGAGAGAAGTTTGAAACACTTGTTGTTGGGTTAGAAGGGTTTGCTATTGTACTTGAGCTGGTTATTTGTGTCCATATTCCAACACCATTTGTAATTGGATTTGCCATTAAATTATAAGTCAAATTCGAGCAAATCTCAGCGCTATCCATTGCTATTATCGCGGCACTTGGATAAGCATAAACTTCGATGCTAAAATTACATACAGCAGTATTTCCAGATAAGTCTGTTACAGTATATTGTTGTGGTGTAGTTCCAATTGGGAAATTGTCACCCGAAGTTAAATTAGAATTATCTGTTTGCTGTATATCAATCGTCGCACAATTGTCTGTGGCAAATAATGCTGAATAACTTACCATAGGTTCACAAGAAATGATGTTTGTAGGACAATTTGTGAATAGAGGCGGAATTGATTCCAAAACATTCAATATAAACGTGCAAGTTGAACTATTACCGGAAGCATCTGTTACTAAAAAACCTACGTTGTGAGAACCAGTTCCTATTTCTATATCTACAGCCGGTGCTTGTTGAATGGTATAATTAGGACAACTTTCAACTACCACTATTTGCGAAGTAAAATCAGTGATGGTGTATGAACAAAGGGTTCCATTCTGGATTGTAATGTCTGTTGGACAAGTTATTGTTGGAGCCTGTGTGTCATTTGGAGCCAATGCGACTGAACAGGTCACATCATTTCCACTAGCATCAGTAACTGTCACTGTAATTGTTGAAAAGCCTGTAGCTGTTGTTCCAGCAGCTGGATTTTGTGTAAAAATCAAATTTGAATTTGAGGTACAATTGTCATTATAAACAAAGTTTGATATTAAATTCGGTACTTGATATTGGCATGAAGCATTCACATTGAGAGAAATTGTGTCTAAGCAAACAATGGTGGGTGATATTGTGTCTAAGGCATTCGCCGTAAATGTGCAGCTTCCGATATTTCCACTCAAATCAACTACTGTAATTTGAATATTGGTATTCACAGAAATCGTTGTTCCCGCTGGTGGAGTTTGGGTAAATACCAAATCACTGGAAAACGTACAATTGTCAGATGCAGAAGTTAGCGTGATATAATTTCCAATGATTGCTGAGCAACTTGCATCTGTGTAAAGCATTTGTGTCGATGGACAAGTTATAATTGGGTTTTCACTATCGATTCCTGTAATAATAATGTTATCAATTGCCAATGGTTTTGAACCAATGTTTGTTTCATTATACGTGAATCTAAATCCGAGTAAAAAAGCGCTATAATTCAATGATGAAGGGAGATTTGTTGTGATATTTTGCCATAGAATACCTGAGTTTAAATTTCCACCAATAGGTATCCAATTTATCCCATTGTCGATACTATATACCATTTCTCCAAAATCTTCAATTCCATCAACTTCTATTAGTTGTTCGTATGAAATTTGAAGATCGGAAGCGCAAGTTGCATCAATTAAATGTGCATAAATGGTGGATTTAGTTCCAATATTGTCTGAGTTGATGTAACCATAATTGCTCGCTCCACCTGGTCCACAACCTGCCGAAGCGCCACCAAATGTAACATACATGGAAGTTTGACCACCTGAAGTTGAACCATTTCCTGCACATACACCTGTAATCCAATAATTGGGAGTAAGGTCACCAAAAGTCGACCAACCTGGTAAGGGATTTTCAAAATTGTCCTGAAATAAGGTTGTTTGTCCAAAAGAGCTTAATTTGAAAAGTAGAAGACTGATTAATAATAAAAATCTATTCATCTTGAAATGAAATGTTTAAAAGAGGTTTTTAAAAATAAAATTTACTCGAAAAAATTCTAAGTAGTATATTGCTTCAAATATAAACAATTTATAAATTATGCCTGCGATTTTAGAAGACATATTGATGCCATATGATATTATTTCCAATCAAGAATTAACAAATTTCTGTCATTATTTTCATTGAAATTTAACTGAATACTGCGAATTAATTGCTCAATGCTTTTCCATTTTGAATTTTTATGTGGAACTATCCCAATGATTGATCTCGCTGGTTTTTGATTTTGAGTCGAATGAATTGTCTTAAAATGAGCAGATTTTTCAGGAATAATCTGACTATAAAAATCTGGAACCAAAGTATAACCTTGATTTAAATCAACCATTCTAATCATCATTTCTATATTTCCTCCTTCATAATTCCAGTGTTTTTGTTCTGTATTTTCATTGTGAATTTTGCAAAAATGAATCATCTGTGTACGCAAACAATTTCCTTTGTTGAGCAACCAAGGTTGAAGATTTCTCAATGTTTCAAGCGATATTTCCGCAGATCCTATTTGTGGAATATATGCTTTTATTTCTTCGGCAAAAAGAGGAATAGATTTAAAACTCTGCTCATCTATCGGTCCAGCCATAATTCCCAAATCAATTTTCTTTTGATGTAAACTTTCTAAGATGTCTTCGGATTTTTGTTCCTCGATAATCAGTTTTATTGAAGGAAACTCTTTTTGCCATTTGGTGTAAAGCACAGGAATCAAATAAGCTGAAATGGTTGGAATGATTCCTATTTTGATTTCCTCCAAGTAATTTCCCTGTTTTTGCTTTTTGAGCTTATCAATTTGTTGAAAATCTGCTGAAATTTCTCTCAATATTGGAACTAATTCTTTTCCAGCACTTGTAAGTTCAATAGGCGTTCTATTCCTATCAAAGATTGAAAACCCTAGAAGTTCTTCTGCTTTTTTGATCTGCATCGAAAGCGTTGGCTGTGTTACAAAACAAGCGTCTGCAGCGCGACTGAAATGCAATGTTTCACTCAATGCCAAAATATATTGTATTTGTTGACTTGACAGCATATAGATAAAATTTATCAAAGGATAAAAATAATCAATTATTCTTATTGAACAACATGCTATACCTTTGTAGAAAATAAATATCATGGAAAATCAAGGGAAATTAACTGATAAATTGAATTCACTTTTAGCAACTTATCAAATTCACTATCAAAACTTAAGAGCCTTGCACTGGAATGTGAAAGGTGCCAATTTCTTCGAATTGCATTTGAAGTACGAAGAATTATATACAAGAACTCAAATTGTTATCGATGATTTGGCGGAAAGAATTTTGACTTTGGAATCAACACCTTTACATAAATTTCAAGATTATTTGACTGTCAGTGAAATCAAAGAAAATGCAACAATTTTTAACGGAAATAATGGAATAGAATACATTCTATCTGCACAAAAAACACTAATTTTATTGGAGAAAGAAATCCTTAAAATTTCGAATGATTTGGAGGATGATGGAACCAATTCAATGATGAGTGATCTAATTAGAGAAAAAGAAAAAACCAATTGGATGTTTACCGCTTGGTTGAATAAAAAATAAGCAATAATTTTAACAAAAAATAAAAACATAATTATGAGTATCGTAGGTAGAAAATTCCCTTCAATCGCAGTAAATGCAATGGATGAAATGGGTGACACATTTCAAATTGATGTGTTAAAACACGCAGTTGATAACAACAAAAAAGTACTTCTTTTCTGGTATCCAAAAGATTTCACTTTTGTTTGTCCAACAGAAATTCACGCTTTTCAAGAAGTAGCAGAAGAGTTTGCAAAAAGAAATACAGTGGTAATTGGTGCATCTTGTGACACTGCAGAAGTTCACTTTGCATGGTTAAATACTGCGAAAGACAATGGTGGAATCGAAGGTGTTAAATTTCCAATTTTGGCTGATTCAACACGCGTTTTGTCTCAAGCATTGGATATTTTGGATTTCGACATGTTTGATGAAGAAGGTTCAGCAGGTGACAATGTTACTTACCGTGCAACTTACTTAATCGATGAAACTGGTTTGGTTTTCCACGAATCAGTCAACCACATGCCGGTCGGAAGAAATGTACATGAATACCTTCGTTTGGTTGACGCTTACACGCATGTTCAAAAACATGGTGAAGTTTGTCCTGCAAACTGGGAAGAAGGAAAAACAGCAATGAACGCTACACGTGATGGTGTTGCTGATTATTTAAGTAATAACTAAGAATTATGTTTACCGAATTAACTGAAGACACGCTGGATCAAGTTTTGAGCAGCAACCACAAAGTAATGGTTCAATTTGGAGCTGGCTGGTGTGGAAATTGTAAAATTACCAAACCAAAATTCAAGAAATTAGCAGAAGAAAATCCAGACATGGAATTTGTTTATGTAGATGCTGAGAAATTGCCTAATGCACGCAAATTTGCTGATGTCTCTAATTTACCAACTTTTGCTGGTTTTGTGGATGGAAATTTGGTAAAACAAAATCAAGGAAACAAAGTAGAAATCATTCAAGAAGTTGTTCATGCGGTTGCCAATAATTAAACACATGATTGAATTCATCGAGCAAAACGATGAAGATTATGTAAACGAAACAATTGAAACCTTGGAACACTTAATTGATGCGCCAGGTTTAAAAGATGAAGAATTAGATGTAATCGGAGAACTTTTATCCAACTTCTCAGGGGCAGTTGAAGTGCACAAAGAAATGGCAAATGGAACGCCAAAACGCGATGCGCTCAATGGTTTCATGAAAAGAGTAACTGGTTCAATAGACTAATTAGCTTTTTTTCACTTAAAATCTTCAGAGGGTTGTCATTTATTGGCAACCCTTTTTTGTTTTCCAATGAGAATATTTAATTACTTTGTATTCTATTAACGTATTTTGATGAAAAGTAGTCTAATAATAAGTTTCATTTTTTCTTTTTTGGTTCTTGGTTTCTCTCAGGACAATCCTGCTTATGTGATTTACAATAAGGCAGGAAAAAAAGTTTCTTTCGCCAAAATGGAAAAGGCTATTCTCTCAAAAAAGTATGTTTTTTTTGGTGAACAACACAATGTTCCGATTGCACATTGGCTTCAATTTCAAATCTTAGAATCACTTTTTGAAAAACACAAAGCAAATTTAGTGGCTGGCTCCGAAATGTTTGAAAGAGATAATCAAGCAATCATTAACCAATATTTGAATAGTCAAATCGACGAGAAAAATTTCCAAGATTCTTGCCGACTTTGGATCAATTTTGAAACTGATTATAAACCAATGCTTGATTTTGCGAAACAAAACTATATTCCTTGGATCGCAACGAATATTCCAAGAAAATTTGCTTCACAAGTATTTAAAAAAGGGGTATCCTCTTTAGACTCATTGTCAATCGAACAAAGGAAATGGATTTGTCCACTTCCTTTTCCTTTGGACACATCGCTTTCGCAATATTCAGTGCTAAGCGATGGAGAAATGCACATGGGACCCAATTTTGTGCGAGCTCAAGCAATCAAAGATGCAACCATGGCGTTTTCAATCAAAGAAAATCTTAACCGAAACACCATTTTTTATCATTTAAATGGTGCTTACCACAGCGATTTTCATCAAGGAATTTTATGGTACTTGCAACGATACAACGGTGCCAAATTAGACGAAATGATTACAATCTCAACGGTTTCGCAATTAGATATTTCAACGCTGGACGAAGAAAATCAAGAAAAAGCAGATTTTATTATCTGTGTTCCAGAAAACATGACCAAAACTCACTAAAATTCCCATCAAAAACATTTAAAATGCAATTTATCAAAACACTATTTTTCGTCGTTTGCGGTCTAGCTATTTCTGCTAACCAACTAGATGCCCAATTCAACCCGAGTCAAGTCAATTACGATTTCAAAAAGGCTAAAGTTATCACTGATTCTTTGATAAACTTTGGATATGGAAGAGATGCTTTTGACCATTTGGAAAAGGTTTTTGGTTATGCAATCGAAGAAAAAAATGTAGCAGAGGTCTTTGATGTTTTGAATTTGTACCCAATAACTGTGGAACAGAGCATGATGGAAGTTGATGAAAAACATGCCATACTTTCAAAATTTGAAGTCTTAGCAACCAAAACTGAAGCACCGATTTCAAATCTGATTCATGCTTTTTTAGCTGCACAATTGAGCGAAGGTTATCAATGGGAATTGAATAATTGGGAAAATGATTTTGCGATTGAATGTTGGATGAATGGAAAACAGGTTTTTTTCACCAATCAAAATACTGAATTGAACGATGAGATAATTGCTTACCACTATCAAAAATCAATTGAGAATCCTGAGGTTTTGCAACAATTTCCAATGGGAATGTTTTTGAAGGATGCCGATGATAATTACTTATTTCCCAAAATCAAAGGAACTTTATTTGATATTTTAGGCAATCAAATGATTAGTAATTTTCAAGCATTCGAAACATTTACCGACAATTACAATTTGGCAACGCTTGATTCAAATTGGTACGATAAAACAGAAACTTTTTTGAAACAAAATTCAACGCCAGTTTTAAAGTTGTATCAACAATTGGAATTGGTGCATTTAAAAAATAAGAATTGGGAAGCTTTCACTTATTGGAATTTGCAAAGATTGGAATTTGTTTACAATCAATTCTTTTTCGACGACAAACGCAACGATAAAATGCTCAAAGGATTGGCACGTTTACAATTGCAAATTCAAAAACATCCGTCGTCATTGGGTGTGATTTTGAGAGAAGCAGAACTAATTCAAAATCAATCAGTTTATAGTTGGAATTCAAATCCCAAAGCGAAAGATCAACTTTATTTATTGCATCAAGTGTTGATAAACGGAGCGAAAACATATCCAACTTCAATTTATGTAAAATCAACGCAACAATTGATTGTTGACATTGAATCAAAAGAAATGAATGTGCATTTCAAGTCCAAAAATGTAGTGGGAAAAGCCAATTTGCTTTCTGTGAACTATAAAAATATTTCACAAGCATATTTACATGTTTATCACATTGAAAAAAATCCTGAAAATATCTTTACAAACAATGCTTTGAAAGGACATACTTTGACCACCATTTACGAAAAGGCCTTGACACTCGATCAAAATGGATTGTACAACATGCATTCGAAAGATTTCTTGATTCCTGCATGGAAAAAATCTGGAGAATATTTATTAATGATTTCATCCACGAAAGACAGTGCAAATGTCATTCTAAATTTGGATTCATTGCAGGCCAATATAAACTTCGCTTACAGTATTTTTAATGTTGCTGGGATAGAAGTGATTTCAAATAACAGAGATGGTTCGTTTCAAATTTTCGCATTGAATCCTTTGTCAGGAAATCCGATCAGCGGCGCTGAGATTTATCAAACGAATCGTTTGAATTCTGAAAAAACGTTGATTGGGAAAACCAATTCTAATGGAAAATTTCAAACGCAAGTTGTGACCGAGAGCTTGGATTGGCAAATCAGATACAAAAATGACAGCATTTCAAATTATGCCTACAATTCAAGAAATAGAAGTGATTTAGATAATGTAAGATACAAAATTTTTACAGATCGAAGTATCTACAGACCAGGGCAAACGGTTAACTATAAAATCATCGCTTACAAAGGAAAATCGCCTGACTTTAAGGTTGTTGAAAGATTCAGTTTGAGTCTGAAACTTCAAGATGAAAATAGCACTGATTTAGGAGAAGCTGAAGGAATCACGAATGATTTTGGGTCTTTTTCTGGATCTTTTGTTTTGCCGAAATCAGGATTTATATTGGGTTCAGTGTATTTAACGATCAATGGTTTTAATTCACACTATTTCCAAGTGGAAGAATATAAGCGTCCATCTTTTGAAGTTGAAGCTGATTTTGAAAAGCAAGCATATAAATTGGGTGAAAATGTCAAAGTGAAAGGAAAAGTTACTGCTTTCGCTGGATATGGAATGTCAAAAACCAATGTACACGTTAAGGTGAATGTGTATGATCCTTATTTTTATGATTATCGATACAATTCTGAAGATTTTAATTTGATTTTAGATACGATTTTTCAAACGGATACTAAAGGTAACTTTGAATTTAATTTTCTAGCGAAAAACGAAAAAAGTTTGATTTTTGGGTCTAATTTTTCTTACACGATTGATGCAACTTCACTTTCCGGTGAAACGCAGCAAGCTTCCAATTCCATTTTCATCGGGCAACAAAAAGCTGAACTTACAGTTGATTTCCCAGCACAAGTCGTCGCGGGAGAAAAATCGTTCGGAGTCATTTATTTGAGTGAGAAGAATGATGCTAAAATTCAAGTCAATTTGTACCGAGAGAAAGACGATGCATACTGGAAAGAACAAAATGTCGACGAGAGTGAATTCAAAGATTTTAACTCCAAACAGTTTAAGAAATCATTTCCAAATACACATTATGGTGCCTTACCAGAAGATTCTTTGAATTATAAGCTGATTAAATCTTTCCAAGTTTCATCTTGGGATAGTTTAGAAATCAATAATTTAGTAAACGGATTAGCGGGCAATTATAAATTAGAAGCTAAATTTCTAGACATCGACAAAAACTGGACTTCTTCGATTCACTTCTTTAATTTCATTCGAATGGATTCTCCCAAAGGCCAACACAAACAACCACTTTGGATCGCAACTTCAAAAAGTATTTCTCAGCCAGGAGATTTGGTTCATATTGTGGTTGGTTCGAGATTTAAAAAATCTCAAGTGCTTTTCGAAATTTTTAGAGGCGATTCTCTATTGAAGCAGGAATGGATGAGTTTGAAATCTAGAAAAATGCTTCAATATCAAGTTGAAAATGCCGATATGGGTGGAGTAAGTTTTCATGTTTTGACTTTTGTTAATGGTCAATTTTACAATACTTCAGCGACATTAAATGTTCCTTTTACATCGAAGAAATTGAATGTCAAACTTGAAACCATGCGAGAATTGCTTCAACCAGGAATCAAAGACAAATGGAAAATGTCGGTCGTTTTGCCAACTGGTAATCCTGCAATGGCTGAGTTGTTGGTCGGAATGACAGATATTTCCTTGGATCAATTTGCGTCAAGTGACTGGAATTATAGTATGTACGAAAACAATTATACCTACAACACTTGGCAAAATCCAAATAATGGAATGGCATATTTTTCCGTTCATGGTTCTTGGAATTTTCACAAAGATTATTATGATTATAAAAGTTTAGAAGGGCAATTGATGCTAGGTGAAACAAGGGTTGGTGCAACTTATGGGAATGCTGAAACTGGATCTTTCAAAACTTACGCGTTCTCAACTTCCGCTACTGCGAATACTGTTTATACTTTAAATGATGCGATATCAACCAAAGGCGGTGAAGATATTCCAGTGGAAGTACCCAAAGATCTTGGAGGTTCAAAACAAGATAAAATGAGGACAAATTTTTCTGAAACGGCATTTTTCTATCCTTCGATCGTTCCAATAAATGAAAAGGAATATAAACTTGAGTTTACACTTCCAGACGCTTTAACAGCATGGAAATTTCAAGCTTTTGCGCACAACAAAGAAATGAAAACGGGTTACTTTACCAAGAATTTCATCGCACAAAAAGATTTGATGGTTGATCCAAATGAACCGCGATTTTTCAGAGCAGGCGATGAATTTGTATGGGTGGCTAATGTGGCCAATTTAACTGATATAACTCAAAATGTAACTGTAACATTAGAGTGGTTTAACCCAATGACGAATGAAGGTTTGAATAATGTTTTTGGTGAAATGAAACCACAAATGGTGAATGTTGATCCTAAATCAATGTCTGCTGTTTCATGGAATCTAAAAATTCCCTCTTCAGGTCTTGATTTAATTGCATACAGAATTAAAGCTAATTCAGCGAATTTTTCTGACGGTGAAGAGAAAGTAATTCCGATTTTAAGTAATAGAATGCAAGTAATTGAATCTTTGCCAATTTCATTAGATAAATCAGGAGTTTACAATTTCGAATTGACCAAACTGACCCAATCAAATTCGCCAACATTTAAAGCCAATAAATTGGTGCTTGAATATAATTCTAATCCAATTTGGTCGGTGGTGATGTCCATTCCTTATCTGAGTGATTATCCTTATGACTGTGCAGAACAAACTTTCAGCAAATTCTTGGCGAACGTTTTGTCGCATGAAATCATCAAACGTAATCCTGAAATTAGAACATATTTAAAAAATCAAAATATTAATACACCTGATTTATTTCTTTCTCAATTAGAAAAAAATGAAGAGTTAAAATCGATTATTTTAGCGGAGACTCCTTGGGTTTTGGATGCAAAAAATGAAACCGAACAAAGGCAAAGAATAATTGAATTGTTGGATGAAAATGCTGTATTTCAACGGAATGAGATTTTATTAAATAAATTGATGTCCATGCAAAACCCAGATGGCGGATGGTCTTGGTTTGAAGGAGGAAAATCAAATCAATACATCACTCAATATATTGCAACTGGAATTGGTAAAATTCAATCCGCCAACTTGGAAGGTGCTGAATACATTGATTTAACCAAAACAATCAATTTCCTTCATAAATTGGTAGATTCAAAATTTAAATCACTGAGTAAAGTTCAGAAAGCGAATTTTGAAGGATTAACGAGTTTGGAAATTCAATGGCTCAATTTGCAATCTTATTATGGAATCGAAGAATCTCCAGTTTCTACATATTTTGCTGAATGTTTGAAGAAACAATGGACGAAATTCCCTCTGCAAATTCAAGCATTAGCTGGAAATTATTTTTTATTGATTAGTGAAGATAAACTTTCGTCAAATATTCTAATGTCAATTAAAAATAGGTCAACGACGAAGCCTAACTTCGGAACATATTGGAATGAAAACAAAAATGCATATTCATGGGATAGAAATGCCATTGAAACTCAGGTTGCAATTATTGATTTCTTTCATAATATGGGAATGGATGAGACTATTGTGAGCCCAATGAAATTGTGGTTGTTAAATCAAAAGCAAGGACAATTTTGGGAATCGACAAAAACGACGGCCATGGCTTGTTTTGCTTTGTTGGTTGATTCTGAGCCAACTTTTTTATCAGCCATTCCAACTCAAATGAAATTAGGAAATAAAGTTGTTTCCATCGATGAGGTAAATGCACCAGTCGGTTATTACAAAGAAACTTGGGTGAACAATGATATAATTCCAAGTTTAGGGAAAATTACCGTTTCAAAATCTTCTGATCAACCTGCGTTTGGATCTTTGACCTTGGTCTATTCTGATGAAATGGATAAAGTTACAAAGAATGTCGATGGTTTACAGTTGACAAAAGAGTTATATGTAATTCAATCAAATCAAGAAATTAAAATCACCTCAAATACTATTTTGAAGGTTGGAGATCAAATCAGAGTGCGATTACAAGTAACATGCGATAGAGATTTAGAATTTGTGCATCTTAAAGATTTGCGTGCTGCTGGAACAGAAAATATTGATCGAATCTCAAGTAGCAAAACGGTGGGAAATTTGAATTTTTATCAAATCAATCAAGACGCTAGTACCGGTTTTTTCATTGATTATTTACCAAAAGGAAAACACAATTTGAGCTATGATTTATTTGTAACTTCAACAGGTATTCAGTCTGTTGGATTTGCACAAGTTGAGTGTTTGTATGCACCGCAATTTAGGGCAAATTCAAGTGCTTTTAAAATTACCATCAGGTAAGAAATGCTTATTGATCGATTCGAGGAAGATTAATCTTTTCCTTGATGATATTACTGGTTGGAAATTGATCATCAATATTCGTTTTGATTTTTTCTGCCTCCATTTGGGTTCTAAAATCTCCTACTTTTAAAAAGAAATTGGGTGCAGTGAAAGTCACATAAGTATCGATTTTAGGATATAAACTGATAAATTTTGAACGTGCTTCGTTAACTGCATCCTTATTGATATCAAAAAATAATTGTATTCTATATCCCGTAATTTGCGGCGAGGTTGCTGGTGGCACTATTGTACCTTCTTGTTTAATTAAATTCTCAATTCTTGGGTCTTTTTTAATTTCCACATTTCCCTGCTGTCCAAAACTATATTGAACACAAAAAATGAAAGCTGCAACAAATATCTTTTTCATAGAATTTTTAATTGCAACAAATGTACATTTTTTTGATTTATACGAGACTTTCAGATAAAAAATTAGAATTCGATTTTCGTGCTTAAAATTCCCAAAATGCAAGATTTAAAGAGGGTTAAATCAAAAATCTCACATACTCTTATTTAGAATCAATTTAAATTAAAAAAATACCCTTTATTTTTGTCACAAAACTGTCATTAAATATAGCTATTATTCTAAATTTGCCCTCGTTAAGAGGTGCTAATTAATCACTCGACAAACAATTTTTTAAATGAAGATATTTATAAATCAGATGTTTAGAAGCTTTAACAAATGGTGTTTTGGTGCAATAGCGTTCTTGCTATTTGCCGGAACGTTCGACGCGCAAGCGCAAGGTGAGGGACTTTTCAAGGCAAAATGCTCCACGTGTCACCAACCACATAAAGATGGTACAGGTCCAAAATTATTCGGAGTTCGTAAAAAATGGGCTGATGGCGGTGCTAAGGAAGGTTCAATCATCAAATGGGTGAACAACTGGCAATCTGCCGCTGCTTCTGACCCTTATGCTGAAGGCGTTTCTAAAGTGAAAGCTACCGCAATGAATGTTTTTCCTGATTTAACGGAAGAACAAATTATTTCGATTCTTGATTACGTTGATGCGCAACCAGAAGTAACTGCTACTGCTGGAACACCAGGCCCAGGTGATGAAGGTATGGATCCAAATGCTGAGGCAGAAGATTCAGGTTCATCTTTGATTTGGATTTTATTGGCAGTTGTGTTTGTAACAATCATTTTAGCGGTAGGGGGAGTTCGTCGTCAACTGAAAGCTGCAATCAACGAAAGAGATGGAGTTGAAACAGTAGAAGATGC
>JBBALI010000012.1:64983-81350 GCA_040403095.1 Crocinitomicaceae bacterium | reverse complement strand
TACGACGAAGGTTTGGCTGTTCTCGGTCCTGATTATAAAAGTATCATGCCAAAACCGTTTATTCCAAGTTTGAACTTTGGGATTGGTTATCCTTTTTAAGTTTTTTTTGAGTTTATTTTATTTTTTGAGTTTTGCGGGGATTTCGCCCCTTCAGGGCTTTTGAATAACATTTATTAGTTTTCGGATGGGCTTTGCCCATCCTTGGCGGAATCAAGCTCTTTAAGGGCTTGGAGGATATGTTTGGTGAGGTGATAGGTGTTATCTGTCCTTGGCTGAATTGGCTCATTCATGGTTTAGAAATATAAAATCAATTTATCTTAGTTTATTCACTCAAGGCCTGAAAGGCTGATCTTTTGCAAGATAGGGTAGAACCCTATTTTTGCAAAACTGCGGAAGAAAAGGAGCCCTGAAGGGGTGACATTTTGCGGTAATTCTTAAATCTATCAGCTCGTGTTCAGATTTCGCTTTTTTTGCATCACGATTTGAAATGTAGATTTTGAATCTCTCACAACAAATGATAAGAACCTGAATTAATTCGTTTCTATTGACTTAAATAATTTTATCTTTGCAAAAACAAATTTTTTAATGGCACTTGATATTTTTATCACCACCTTTTTAGTTTTATTGAATGGATTTTTTGTTGCAGCTGAGTTTGCAATCGTTAAAGTCAGGGCTTCGCAAATTGAAATCAGAGCACAATTAGGCAGCAGACCAGCTAAACTTTCTGCACACATTGTCAATCATTTAGATGGGTATTTAGCTGCCACACAATTAGGAATTACGCTTGCAAGTTTGGGATTAGGTTGGGTTGGAGAACCTGTTGTTTCGAAAATCATTATAGGAATTATGGATATGACTGGGATGGACATTATTAAAAATGAACATCTTGCACACCAAATCGCTTTGCCAATTGCATTTGCCATTATTTCTGTTTTGCATATCGTATTTGGTGAACTTGCACCCAAATCTATCGCGATTCAAAAAGCAGAATCAACTACTTTGTTTGTGGCTTACCCGCTGAATTTCTTTTACTTAATTTTCAGACCATTTATTTGGGTTTTGAATGGTTTTGCATCAATCGTTTTGCGAATGGTCGGAATCAAAACGGTACACGGATCTGAGATTCACAGTTCTGACGAACTAAAATATTTGATTCAACAAAGTAGTGAAAGTGGTTCGATTGAGACCAACGATTACGACATCATCAAAAATGCGTTCGATTTTTCTGAAAGAACGGCCAAACAAATCATGATTCCTCGAAATTTAGTGGCTTCTTTGAATGTCAATAATTTTAATGACAGCGAATTGGAACGCATGTTGAACGAAGGTTATTCGAGAATTCCTTGCTATGAAGGAACAATTGATAACACAACAGGAATTATTTACATCAAGGATATTCTCAAAAAAATGAGAAAAAACGAGGAAATCATCATCAAAGATTTGATGCGCCCCGTAATCATTATTCCTGAAAACAAAAAAATCGGGATTCTCTTGAAAGAATTTCAACAAAAACACATTCACATGGCGGTGATCGTCAATGAATTTGGTGGAATGGAAGGGTTGGTGACCATGGAAGACATTATCGAAGAATTAGTTGGCGAAATTCAAGATGAAGATGACAACGAAGTGCCGATTGTGGTGAAAACGAGTGACTTTGTTTACAAAGTGATGGCCACTGCGGCAATTAACGATGTAAATAATATGTTGCCTTCACCTTTCAAGGAAGACAAACGTTTCGATACCTTGGCAGGAATTATCATTCAAAGATTCGGGAAAATTCCTAATGTGCAAGAGAAAATCACCATCGATGATTACGAAATCACTGTTCTTGAAAGAACTGGAAATAAATTGAACATCGTTGAAGTGAAATATTTAGCGGAGGTCGATGATGAGAAGGAATTGAATTAATTATTTTTAATTTTTAAGCAGTGAATTTTAAATTATCTTTCGAAGATAGAGCTAGATTGGGTTTTGAACAATTGTCAAAACAGGAACCAGTTAAACTAGAAATGGCTCGAAAACAAGCAGGATTTTTGAGTACAAAAAGTGATGCAAAAGTAAAAAAGCAAGCGATTAATAAACCTCGTTCATCTCCCACCAAATAATCCTTTTGTCATCTCCAGTGGAGACGAAATTCATTTCATCTTTTTTCCATAAATTATTTACTGCGTGGGAATGTCCGCCATCTTTGCGTTCAATTCTTTTTAACACTTCAGCTGAAAATGCATCCCAGATTTTAATGGTTTTGTCGCGACTGGCAGTCACAAAAACGCGGCCTTGTTGCAGGAAGATGATTTTATAAATCCCAAAATTGTGCGCAGGAATCTCATACAAACATTTTTCTTCCTTCCAATTCCAAATGCGCAAATGTCCATCTTTGCCGCCGCTTAGTAACAATTGTGGTTTGAGCGGAAAAAGATGCAAACAATTGACGCCATCATTGTGCGCGTGAAAAGATTGAATTTCATTGTAATTACTCGTTTCAAAAATTCGGATTTTTTCGTCCTGACAAGCAACGAACATTATTTTTCCGTCATTGCTCACGTGAATGTCGCGGATTTTCCCTACTTGCAAGGGCAAGAAGATCAGTAAATTCCAATTGAGTGTATTCCAAATGGCTAGATTTCCATCTGCGTCTGTCGTGTAAAGGTGATTTTTATGGAAATTCTCCACAATCGCAAAAATGGCACTTTTGTGTTGAACGAAGTGTTTCAACTCGCGTTTTTCTTCCAAATTAACGATGTGTAAAGAGCCAGAAGAGGTACCAAAAACCAAGATTTTATCGTCTTGAATCAATTTTAAGCTGTAAATGCTTTTATCAGCTTTGATTGAAAAAGCATCCTGCGTGCCTAAAGTCAAATTCCAGCGCGCCACAAAATTATCTCCCGAACCAGAATAAACGGAATCGTCCACGCCGTCAATGGCGTAAATCGCACCGGAATGGCCTTTTAGTTCGAGATTTTTGGTAATCATATTTTAAGATATTAGGATGTTAAGATATTAGGATGTTAAGACTTTGGCATTTTTGTACGGATTGAAATAATCTTAAAGCTGCAAAGCAACAACAAAAATTGAAGTCTTAAAGTTGTGTAGCAACGGCTCCTAATATCTTAACATCTTAAAATCTTTTGCTTACATGTCTTCTTCTTCAGAATCACTATCCACTTGCTTCAAGCGCTCTGCGTAATCGGCTGGGAGGAAATCGAAGAAAGTGTCGCCGCGCAATCCTAGGCGCAAACATTCTAGTGGAATCATTTCGTGAGGACCGATATTTCCCAAGTTTACGTTTGCACCAAATAATTTGATGAACCAAACTTGCTGATTTTTTTGCGGTGCTTCCCACAAAATGTCTTCTGGTTTTACTTTTGCGATGATCTTGTTAATCAACATCGTGTGCGCGGTTCCGTTTGGTCTAAAAACGCCTACGTTTCCTGCCTCACGGCCTTCTGCGATTACTTTCCAAGAACCAGCTTTCAATTCCGTGGTCATCATTTTGATCCAACGGTTTGGACTAATCAAGATTCCTGAATCTTTCGATCCTACTTCAGATAAAACAGTTCTGTATTTCGCCATTCTAGCGATTAATTCGCATTTTTCGTCATGGTTAATGATGATTGAACCGTCAGAAATTTCTGCCAGATCCAATTTGTATTTGTCCATTACACGCAAGTAATCGTCAAATTTTCCTCGGGCAAAAAATGCTTCAAACAACGTTCCTCCAAAATAGGGACGAATGCCATTCTCTGAATAAAGTTTTATTTTTTCTTCTAGATTTTGCGCTACATAAGAAGTACCAAATCCGAATTTTACGATGTCTGTTAAATGTCCATTTGCTTCGATAAAGTTCTCCACTTCTCTTAAGCTGAGTCCTTTATCCATCATCATGGTGATTCCTTTGTTTCTTGGTTTGGCGGGTCTTTCTGGAATGTACGGTAATTCGAAATTCATAATTTTGTTAATTTGAGAACAAATCTACTATTTTTTGCTCGTTTTTTAAATTGGGGTACAGTGAAAAAAGCTCTTTCGATTTTTCTTCATCTTCGATTATGCAATTAATTAAGAGATTTATTGCTTCTTGATTTCGGTTTAAAATCCAGTATAAATTTACTTTAATAAGGTCTGTGATTAAAGTCAGATTTTCGGGAATTTCCATGTTTTCCATGAAAAATTTCGCATCCAAAACTCTTTCTAAGTCAATCAGAAATTCAACGTAATCGCAAACAATTTCTTCGTTGTTTGGATCCAATTCCATCGCCAACAAATACGCATTTTCAGCATTTGACCATTCTTCGATTTTTTCAAAAGCACCCGCCAACACGTGGTAAAAACTACCGTTCGTTGGGTCTAAATTGATGGCTTTTTGAATCAAAATGATCCCCTCATTGGTTTTGCCTTCCAAGTCACTCACGATTCCCAGGCCTAGCCAAGCTTCTGGTAATTCTGGGAAAAATTCGATGCTTCGGTGGTAATAATGACGCGCCAATTCGTAATGTCCAAGTTGCTCGTGACATTCGCCAACGTAGCACAAAGCCAATCCATCTTCACCGTCTAGTTCCATGCATTTTTCAAAATGATCAATTGACAATTGAAATTTATCTTGCGACAAAAAGGCATTCCCTAAATTGAAATATGCGGGTGAAAATTCTTCGTTGATTGCTACGCAATATTCATACGCCCAAATCGCTTGATCCCAATCTTCTAGCTTGGAATATGCGTTTCCTAAATTGTACCAAGCCGTGAAAGAATAAGGATTTTCGTCAATGAAATTGGAATAACATTGAATCGCTTTTTCGTATTCGTTGATTTGGTCGTAGCAAAACGCAATTTCGTAAATCGCTGCTTCGTTGTTGGGATTGTATTTGATGGCATCGTGTAATACTTCAATCGCTTGGTTGTATTCGCTCAAGTTTTCAAACTCCATCGCCAAGTCCAAGAAAATCTCGTCTTTGTCTTCTGGCTCAGAAACTTTCAAGGCTTCTTGAAAAAACTTAATCGCCGTTTTTGAATCGCGCAACTGACTGAAAATGGATGCTTTGGTCAGCAAAAACTCGCAAGTAGGAAGTTCGATTTTTTCCACTTGTGCCAATAGATTAAGCGCTTCTTTCAACTGACCAGTTGCAGAAATTGCTTGCGCTTTTCGCAATTTGAAAAGCATGTTATAGGGAAAATGTTGCATGCCTCTCTCAGCACACAAATTCGCTTTATGGTATTGACTGTTAATTAAATAGTGATCAATGATGGCTTCCAATCTGTCACTATCGATAAATCCAACTGTTTCTCCTTTCAAAGATTTTTCGAATCGTTCCAGGTCTTCGTTGAAATTACCCTCATAATACTCGTCTTCTTCGTCGTTAAACATAATTTCAACTTTGAATATAAATTTAAGGATAATTATCGGGCGAAAAAAAAAATCGTTGATTTCTTTTGGGTTTTGTTGACAAAAATTGGGTTTTTGGGGGAATTATTAATTGTGAATTCAGAATGTAGAATTCAAAATTGGCGCAAGTAATTTTCATTAATTCATCGGTACGTGAATTTTTCACATTGATTTAAAGTTTTCTCAAATTCACTTTCTAACAAAAACAAAAAGATAACCATCTGCAACATTTTCACTAAAATACAATTTTTCATTTTCCACAACATACGTATAATTGAAATCAAAATTTTCAGTAAAATTGATTTTATATTTATAAAATCCAGTAGAAGAGCTAACGGTAAAATTTAATTTTTGCTTTTCAATATTACCATCATAAACGGTATAAACACCTTTATTGCTAAATTCTACCCAACTGTTTGCATTGAATTGATTGCTGCCTCCATTTCCTGAAAAACCACCAGAATTGCTTTGGTATACCCACTGACCAAAAAGCAATTTAGATGCCTCATCTGGCATTGAAATTTCACCTGTCTTTGTAACTTCCTCTGGCGTTGAATCTTTGTTGCAACTGGTAAGGATTATCGCAAATAGCGCAGTGAATAGGAAAAGGATGTATGACTGGTTTTTCATAATTAGTTATTTTTGAGTATACTCAAATGTAGAAAAAAAAATGGAATAAGCATTTATTTACAATTCAAATTGCCGTTTTAGTAATACTCTAATTTTTCGACTCGAATAAATTTTTAGTTTTGCGGGAATTATGAAAGAAAAAGGGACAATTCACAGTTTGACTTGGTTGCGGGCAATCGCTGCTTTGATGGTCTGTTTGTTTCATTTTCGGGGATATATTTGGCACGGTGAAAATCCGAATATTTTTGTTAAATCTTTGAATTATGGTTATTTAGGTGTAATCATGTTTTTTGTGATTTCGGGATTTGTCATTCCTTATTCGATGTATGTTAAGAATTATCAATTGAAGCATTTCTTTCGATTTTTGCTGAAAAGAACCATTCGCATCGAGCCTCCTTACATCATTTTTATCTTTGTTTTATTACTCGTTAATTATTACACTTTTGTTCATTTATGGGGATTTCCTTTTCCTACAACTGTGAAGCAATTTTTTCTAAATATTACTTATCTGGCGCCGTTTTTTAAAGTGCAATGGATCACTGTTATCTTTTGGACCTTGGCAGTTGAATTTCAATTTTACATTCTTACCGGTTTGGTTTACAATACTTTTGTGAATAGAACACGCTACAAATTCAATGGTTTCGCGACGCTGCTTGCATTGGGATTTTTGATTCCAGAAAGCTATCAAACGGTGTTGAATTATTACATCTATTTCATCATTGGTTTTCAAACTTTCATGTTTTACACCAAACAAATTAAAAGCCTGGAATTTTTGCTCACAATGCTCTTTTCGGTCGCCTTTATCGCCATTTTCAAAGAATGGCAAGCCTTGCCATTTGTTGCGATAACCGTACTTGCGATTTTGTATTTCAACTACGAACACAAAATAGCCACTTTTTTGGGAAACATCTCATTTTCATTGTATTTAACCCACGGAATGATCGGCGGAAATATTGTGATTTTCACCAAGGTAGGAATGTCGAGAACGGTGCTTTTGGTGTACATTTTATTTAATGCGATTGCGTTTGCAGCGTTGTATTATTATGTTGTGGAGCGGACTTTTTTGAGGCTTTCTAAGAGAGTTAGGTATTCTAAAGAGGAGGGCACTTCGACAAGCTCAGTACAATAGAGTTTGTTATCGGAGGTTTTTTGATTCACTTAATTTTTGTGAATGTTTTCTAATTTGTGCCATAGAATTATTTAATTTTTTCACTTTTCCTTTTGAATGTATTTTCATAAAGGATAAATTTAATTTAGTTTCAACATCAGTTGACCCCATTACAATTAAATTAGGTTTACCTTCTTTAATTAGTGATTCAGTATCAACCCCTTCTTTATATAGAAAGTTCAAACTTGATTTTGGTGAATTGGCACGAGCAAATTTATTGGCTATTGAATCAAGGTATCTTATATAGCTTTCACTTGCTCTTTCATTGAAATATATCGCTCCAAAACAGTTTATAAATTGCAGAATATTTAGACTGTTTACATCACTCTCCGAAGTTATGTTAATATTCTTTTGTTTTTTATTACCAGCTTTGTAAATAGCTGAATCATAAAAAACCAAAATTAATTCAGAAGTAATTGGAATAAATATTTGGAGTCCATCTAAACTATATCCAGATTTAGTGCCAATCCAGTTTTTCAATTCTAGAAACTGGTTATATTTAACTATTGGGAAATCAGATGTTATGAATGGTTTATTAGTTGTATTTGTCAGAATTTTATATTCTAAATCTGTGATTTCATGCAAGACTTCCTGTATATTACTAAGTGACATTTGTATTGCATCTTCGTGTGTCACATTGGGAACAAAATCATCGAGATTTGCATTCGGGTCAAGTTCTTTGATATGGTTTCTTATTTGTTGAAACGATTCTCTCATTAAACTTATTTTAACAGGATTTCTTAAATCAGTTAAAACAATAAAAAGTAAAAGTTTAATATGTTCATTTGAAAGTTTATTTGGAACTTTCTTTTCAGTGATTAAATTCCTTAAAGTTGTTGCTAAATGTCCTTCAATTTCTGATAAATGTTCTTCAATTATACCGTCTTGTCCGTAAAAGAAATTTTTTGAACCTTGGGTTTTGAGTTTACCTTTGTGAATAAATATTTTATTATCAATATTAAATACTCCAATTTGCTTTTCGTTATTTTCAATAGAAAATTTCCTCAAATAGAATTTTGGTATGTAATGTTGATTTTTTTTATCTGTCATTTTTTTTAGGGTTTAGCAAAATCACTACCACTTTTGCTAAACCGCTATTACCTGCGGGGCTTCTTCTTGCTCAGTTAAATACTTTTCTATTTGGGGTCTGATGTAATCTTTGTCGAAACCTCTTAATTTGAATAAGCTGTTTTTAGACTTATTTGTCGTCTTAACATATTCGTCTGCCGATTTAAAAAAGATGTCCTTAGCTATTTCGTAATATGGTTCTAAAAAGTTTTCCTTTTCTACATTGTCAAAAAGCCATTTTTTTCTTTTAGTAAATTCATTTTTTCTAGCCGGCATTTCAATTACAATATTTTTAATAAGTTTTGATTTTTTGACTACTAATTCTTCCTTGTATTCTGCGTCAGTTAGTAATAGCGAACTCATTATATGTAAAAAGATAAAACCACCCTTAGAAATTAAATCCCTCTGTTCACTTTGATATTCATTTGCTCTAATGTCCGAATTTTTAATTGTCCATATTTTTTGATAAAGAACTGTTGAAAATTTATACAAATCAAAATCAGCTTTGTCGTTAAAAATTGAATTGTATTTAGTTTCTGTATCAAACAACGTAGTTGTGTCGTTAACTGCAAGAACAGCTTCTTTATTAACAACTGTGTGAATAATTTGAGCCATTTTTAAAAGTCCGACAACTTTATTTCCCGTAAATCCTTGTCGCTTATAGAAATTGTCTCTTCTCTCATACAGAATTCCTGCTTCAAGTAAATGTTTTTCAATATTTCTTTGAATATGGTCATTTGCTTTTAGGCTTGCAGATTTTACTGGGTTTTGCGAATTTGTAGCACTTATAATATCTGTTTGTGTATCTAGATTTTCTGTTTTTACAAGTTTTACAAATACCTTTAATGTTTCAGGTAATGAGTTTTTTGCTTCGTTTGAATAGGCTAAATACAAACAGTGAATTGTCTGACAACCGTTAACTATTTGAGGATTTGTTATACTGTATCCTTTAGCGTCTAATGGCGCAATTGTATCGCCAATTATTGTAAGACCATTATTCATTGCCCAAAAATTTGATGCTTTAATTTTATCATTTGCAGTATCAATAATTGATGAATTGATTTTTTTATCTTCTCCGAGGAAAAATCTAACATTACCCTCAGTTAAATGACTTTTGAAATTACCATCTTTATCTAAAAGGCTTTTTATCAATTCGTTTCCATTAACAAAACCTGCAAAACCTGCTGTTTCAATGTCTTTTTCTGAAATATTTAATGGTTGACTATCAAATTTTATTTCAATTTGTTCATCATTTTTACTAGTTAAATCTAATAATTTTTGAGCTCCCAAATATTCAAATTCAAATGGGATTGCAAGACTATTCTTTTTTAATTCTTCTTCTAAGTGCTTAATTTTTTTTGAAATATTTGTGTCTGGTGAAGCAGTTACATAATAAACCTCACAAGAAAATTTGGCTCTTTCTAATCTTGAATTCCGAAAAATTTTACGGATTAAATCAGCCATTTCTAGAATGTCTTGATTGGCACCAATATTTTGTAGTTTGTCAAGTGGTAGTTCAAGGTTGAAAATTTCCTCTATGCCTTCTTTGAGTTTTCTAAATCCATCCGTCGAAAATCCATCTTCCTTTTTTACTTGAAAAAACTTAACTTTTATTGTACTATCTTTCGTTATTTGATGTTGTTCGTCTTTTACTAAAGTTCCATTACAATAGAGATAACAAAGATCTATTCCTTCATCACCACCTTCTCCCATAATACCGTCGATTAAGTCGTCAAACTCAAGTCCATTCAAGTATTTTAAGTTTGCAAATGAAGCAACTGATATTTCAAACTTGTTTTTCTTAATTGAAGATAATTCAGGGCTATCCTTAAATAATTTTTCAATTTGGTCGTCAACTAATATTTTTAAACTCATACTTTATTTTATCTTTTGTTGATATTTAGTCAGTCAGTAAGCCTAAAAGGTAACTATTTACGAAGCGCAATTAGCTTCGCTGCTCCTTTGTGTTCTACCAATATCTATTGTGTAAACTTCAAATCTCACAAAATAAAAAAAAATTTCTCTTAGATCCTTCATCATCAGTTTTACAAAACAAATTTAATTCCCTCAAATCTAATCATTTCCCCTAAAAAAACAATTTATTCACACAAAATATCCAATACAAAAAAAAGCGATTCAAATCTGAACCGCTTTCCCTAGCTTTCTATAATTCTATTAATCTAAAAATCTAATAATCTAATTATCCAATAATCCAATTATTTATTCCCACTTCTCTTACGATCAGTTTCTTTCAATAGGATTTTACGAATTCTTAAGTTTTGTGGTGTTACTTCCACGTACTCATCGCCTTGGATGTATTCCAAACATTCTTCCAAACTGAAGATTTTTGGTGGAGCCAAACGTACTTTTTCATCTGCTCCAGAAGAACGCATGTTAGACATTTTTTTCGTTTTGGTAACGTTTACAATCATGTCACCAGCGCGAGAATTTTCTCCAATTACTTGTCCTTCGTAGATGTTTTCGTTTGGTGCAATGAAGAATTTACCTCTTTCTTGCAAGTTGTTCAAAGAGAAAGGAATAGAAGTTCCTTGTTCCATTGAAATCAACGATCCATTTTGACGTCCAGGAATGTCACCTTTGTAAGGTTGGTATTCCAAGTAACGGTGAGTCATAATCGCTTCACCAGCAGTTTGTGTCAACATGTAGTTTCTCAAACCGATAATTCCACGTGATGGAATTTGGAAAGTGATTGTCATACGTTCTCCTTTTGGAACCATGTTGGTCATTTCACCTTTTCTACGTGTCACTGCATCTACTGCTGTTCCACTGTGTACTTCTGGTAAATCGATTGTCAATTCCTCCACTGGCTCGCATTTTACACCGTCAATTTCTTTCAAAATTACTTGTGGTTGTCCCACTTGCAATTCGTATCCTTCACGACGCATCGTTTCGATCAATACAGACAAGTGCAATACACCACGACCGAAAACGATCCATTTGTCAGCTTTGTCAGTATCAGCCAAACGCATGGCCAAGTTTTTCTCTAATTCTTTGTTCAAACGATCTTGAATGTGGCGAGAAGTAACCATTTTTCCTTCTTTTCCGAAGAAAGGAGAATCATTGATACTAAACAACATGCTCATCGTTGGTTCGTCAATCGCAATACTAGCCAAAGGCTCAGGATTTTCGAAATCACAAATTGAATCACCGATTTCAAAACCTTCAATTCCTGTGATCGCACAGATATCTCCTGGTTGAACTTCAGATACTTTTCTTCTTTCGATGCCTTCAAAAACGAAAACGTCTTTGATTCTGTGTTTCTCTTGAGAACCGTCAGCTTTAGAAAGAATGATAGGTTGATTTTCTTTGATTGTGCCTCTTGTCAAACGACCAATCGCAATACGACCAACGTAAGAAGAGTAATCCAATGAAGTGATCAACATTTGAGTGTTTCCTTCTTCAATGGTTTTTGGTGGAAAATAATTCAATATTTCATCCAACAAAGCTGAAATATCAGTGGTTGGTTTTCTCCAGTCTGTTGACATCCAACCATTTTTTGCAGAACCATAAATGGTTTCAAAATCTAATTGTTCGTCGTTTGCGTCCAATTCGAACATCAAATCGAAAACTTTTTCGTGTACTTCGTCTGGTGTACAATTGTCTTTGTCCACTTTATTGATTACCAACAAAGGTTTCAATCCAAGTGCTAACGCTTTTCCTAATACGAAACGCGTTTGAGGCATTGGTCCTTCGAAAGCATCCACAAGGATACAAACTCCATCGGCCATGTTCAAAACACGTTCCACCTCACCACCGAAATCGGCGTGACCAGGAGTGTCAATGATGTTAATTTTAGTACCTTTATAAAGTACGGAAACGTTTTTAGAAACGATGGTGATTCCTCTTTCACGCTCTAAATCGTTGTTGTCCATGATCAAGTCGCCAGTAAGACGTTCTCTTTCATTTTCCATACTTCCTGCTTCAATCATTTTGTCAACCAATGTTGTTTTACCGTGGTCAACGTGTGCAATAATTGCGATATTTCTAATTTCCATAAAAAAAATCAATGGGGGGAATGAATCCCTTTTTATATTTTCTTGTTAATCCTATTCAAAAAAATATTCGTGGTTTTGGAGGGTTGGTCGCGACCGACCCTTCCAAAAAACCATAACGAATATTTTTAATATCTGCGTCGTCCGCCACCTTCGGAACTTGATGCTGAACCGTATCCACCACCAGATTTTCCTTTGTAGCTGCTACCAGAAGAACGAGGTCTATCGCCGCTTCTTTCACGGTCTCCACCACGACTGAAACCACCACGGTCACCGCTTCTTTCACGATCTCCACTGCTTCTTTCGCGATCTCCGCTACTTCTTTCACGGTCTCCACCGCCACCGAATCCGCCGCTTCTTCCTGAGAATCCGCCACGATCGCCACCGCTTCTACCAGAGAAACCACCGCCACCAGATCTTGGTTCAGCTTTTTTCTTGGTAATTTCGATACTGATTGTGTTGCCTTCGTAGTTGGCACCATTTACTTTGCTTATGATGTTTTCAGCATGCTGATCATCTGCTTCAAAGAAACTGAATGAAGGAAGCACGTCGATTTTTCCGATGTTTGAAGATGTCAAACCTGCTTCATCACAGATAACACGCAACAAACCTCCAGGATTTAAACCATCTCTTTTTCCGATACTAACGAAGAAACGAGTTTTACCTTCCTCATTGCGAGCAGGTCTTTCTCTTCTTTCGCCGCGGTCAGAACCAAAACGGTCTCCACCTCTTTCACCTCTTCTTTCTCCACGATCGCTTCTTTCTCCGCGTTCGCTTCTTTCACCACGTTCACCTCTTTTTTCAGAAGCAGCGTTTAAATCGCCAGCTCTTTCGTAATATTCGATGAAACGGTTGAATTCAACAGAAATGAATTTTTTGATAACTTCTTCTTTAGAAAGGTCAGCAAAGTCAGACATGATTTGAGGAATAAATTTCTCAATGTCTTTTTCCATTACTTCAGTTTCTTTGATTTTAGAAATCAAACTTGTAAGTTGAACACCACAAATTTCTTCTGAACTTGGAATTACACCAACACCGAAATCTGTTCTGATTTGTTTTTCAATCGCACGGATTTTGAAATTCTCACGTGTATTGATTAATACCAAAGATTGTCCTTTTTTACCAGCACGAGCAGTTCTACCACTACGGTGCGTGTAATTTTCTATATCATCTGGTAGCTGATAATTGATGACATGCGAGATATCATCTACGTCAATTCCACGAGCGGCAACGTCTGTTGCTACTAATAGTTGTAACGTACGGTCACGGAATCTTTTCATTACATTGTCTCGTTGCGCTTGAGATAAATCTCCGTGCAAAGGCTCTGCGTTGTATCCGTCTTTACCTAATTTTTCAGCTACTGACTGTGTCTCATGACGCGTTCTGCAGAAAACCAATCCGAAGATGTCTGGGTTGACATCAATCAAACGTTTCAAGGCAGCATAGCGGTCTTTTTCTTTAACTGAATAATAGATATGCTCAATATTTTCATTACTCTGATTTTTGTGACCGATTGAAACTTCCAATGGATCTGTCATGTAATTTTTAGAGATTTGAGCCACCTCTTTCGGCATTGTAGCTGAAAATAACCAAACATTTTTTGTCTCTGGTGTTTTTTGAAGAATCATGTCGATGTCTTCTTTGAACCCCATGTTTAGCATTTCGTCCGCTTCGTCCAGTACCACATAACCAACTTCGCTCAAGTTAGCCGCTTTTCTGTTGATCAAGTCAACCAAACGACCAGGAGTTGCCACAATAATTGTAGCTCCTTTCAATTGCGTAATTTGTCTGCGGATATCTGCACCACCGTACACTGCTACTATCGACGTCTGTTTGTCGTATTTCGCGTAATTTTCCAGGTCTTTGGTAATCTGCAAGCACAACTCTCTGGTTGGGCAGATAACTAATCCTTGTGGAAGGAAGTTCCCTGGTTTCACATTGTTCACTAATGGCAAGCCGAACGCTGCCGTTTTTCCCGTTCCTGTTTGCGCTAGTCCAACAAAATCGCTTTCACTTTGTAACAAGTGCGGAATTGCTTTTTCTTGGATAGGAGTAGGTGCATCAAACCCCAAATCGTTTATCGACTTCAGCACCTCATCCCTTAGCCCTAATTCACTAAAGGTCATAAAATATATTAATAATTGGGTGCAAAGGTACGGTATTAAAGTTGAAGTTCGACAAATTGGCGAAAATTAACGCATTGGTAATGTTCGATTACTGGATTATTGGATTGTTGGATTCACTTCGTGGCGGACTTCGTCGGTGTTGGAATTCTCGCTTTTTGACTGATGCGAATATGGATGCGTTTTTCGATTTCAATACAAATTTTGCTAGAATCAGTGTAATATGTGACGTCCGTTGCTAGTTTTTGATTGCTAGATAATTGGATTGTTGGATTTTTAGATTTTTAGATGGTTTGAAAGTATGCTTTTTGACTGATGCGAATATGGATGCGTTTTTCGATTTCAATACAGATTTGTTATAATTAGCGCAATCTAAAAAATCCATTCGCAAAGCGAATTGCTAACCCAATATTCCGTGTAATTCGTTCACAGCGAAGCAGCATCGCAGATAATCTGTGGCTCAATTTTAATTTTGCAATTGTGAATGGATCAACTGTTTTATAATTTATTCAAGTCCAACAATCCAGCAATCTAAAAATCTAATAATCCATTTCGAATGTGAATGAATCGTCAGTTCTAAAGATATAACCAAGTCCAACAATCCAGCAATCTAATAATCCAAAATCTAATACTTCTTCCCCTTCAACTGCTCTTCAATCCTTTTGGTAATCAAATTAAAAAGCAATTTAATGTCTTTTTCTTCCAATTTTCTACCGAAACGAATGGTTTTTCCGAGGTAGTCAAATTCCAATCTTTCGCCACCGCGAATCCAGAAAGAACCTTCCCAAACCGCTTGTATGGAGTTTTCTTTTGGTTGTTGGATCCTGATTTTTTTGATGTTTTCGATGAAATAGGGGGTAGCTTTTCCGTAATTTTTAATGGTGTTTTTTAAAGTGAATGCTGTTTCGTCGATTTTCAACTTTTCTTTTCCAAACATCAACCAAAGAAAAGCACGACCAACCCTGATGGCATAGTATCCCCAAAAAACCAAGAAAACAAAAACGATGATTTTTTCTTGTTCGGTCAATTTTAAGGTCAAAGACCAAAACATGGTTGCACCAATCGTTAACCACATAAAAAACCACGCGCCCATCAAGGCTTTTTGCCAACCAATGTTTTCAGGGTAAATGACAATTGTTGTTTTCTTTTTATCATCTACAAAACTGATGCGCTCTCCAATCCATTTCATGGCAACAAATGTACAAATTCATTAAGAATTTGATCTGCTTTCGTGACTTGTTTTTTCTAAAAAGCTTAGATTGATAATTCGACACAAAAATTGGTTTGTATTTGATTAGGATTTATATTTGTCTTAAATCTTGAGATATGAAAAATTTAATTTTTGCATTAGTTGCAGTATTAACTATTGGCTTGACATCTTGTTCTAAAGACAGAAGAATCAATAATAAATTGGATGGTTCCTGGAAAGTGACAGTTTATGAAAATGTGGTGATGCCATCAGGTAGTTCTTTGAATTTAACTTTCAGCAAAGGAAGCAAAGGTTCAGGAACTGGTTCATCTGTTGGAACAGGATATTTCATACTTTCTAATTTCACATTCATTTACAATATTGATAATGAAAAATTGACCTTGACTTCCAGTTCCTCAGCGGACGTCTATACAGTTTCTGAATATTCATCTAAAGAAGTAACTTTATTGACTCCAGAAGGAAAGAAAATTGTGATGGAAGCAAATTAAAGTTGATAGAATTGTTTGGAAGGCTGTGCGATTATCGTTCGGCCTTTTTTTTTGGTTTGTTTAGATGGATTTTGTAATCGTTTTGTAATCCATATTTCTGTTAAGGAATGGGTTGCGATAGGATTGCGCCCCTTCAGGGCTTTGGATTTGTGTTATTTGCGTTTTCGGATGGGCGATGCACATCCTTGGTGGCGATTTTGCCCTTTCAGGGCTAAGAATGATAATTTTTACGAATGTTATGATACCTTTTTGGAACACGTACTTTCTTGATTGTGAATTTGTGTCATTCG
>JBBALI010000012.1:0-64883 GCA_040403095.1 Crocinitomicaceae bacterium | reverse complement strand
ACTTTTTATATTGGCGACGCTTATCCTTGGTGGCGATTTTGCCCTTTCAGGGCTGAGAATGATAATTTTTACGAATGTTATGATACCTTTTTGGAACAAGTCCTTTCTTGGTTGTGAATTTGTGTCATTCGACTTTTTATATTGGCGACGCTTATCCTTGGTGGCGATTTTGCCCTTTCAGGGCTGTGCAAAAAAATTGTGAATTGTTTTACTTCAACAATGTAATATTCCCTTTAATCAAGTTTTTTTGACCATCAATGCAAGTTACATCTAGGTAATAGTCAAAAACATCTGGGTCACATAATTTACCTTTGAAAGAACCGTCCCATCCGATCGCAGGATTTGTAGATTCAAAAACCATTTCTCCCCAGCGATCAAAAATTCTAAATATCATTTTATCTACCAAAATTCCACGGACGTATAAAATGTCATTATCGCCATCTTTATTTGGTGAAAAAGCATTTGGGATGAAGATGAATGGATCACCGCAAACAAATTCCAATACTTTCACCAAAACAGTATCTGATTTCAAACAAATTCCGTCTGTTACTGAATAATTGAACAAAGTTGTCGCGGTCATATTTGCTGTTGTTTGTCCGATTGTTGGATTTGCTACTCCAGTGATTGGGGTCCAAGTGGTGGTGTAACCTGCCGATGGCGTACCTGTTAATGTTACAGTTGTTCCTTCAACCACAATGTATTCGGAAGCAGTCGCAACAACAGGAATGTTTCCCAAATTGCTGACACTTATTAAAATCGAATCTTCAATCAAACAACCGTTAGAAGCACTTGCTGTAACATATAAATACTGTGTTAATGGTGGGTTGACGATGACAGTCGTTTCATTCGGCTGACTCGCGATAATTGAACTTGGACTCCACACATAAGTGAAGTTGATGGAAGGATTTTGATTGGCGACAGTAATTTGTGTTTTCTCTCCAGCACAGAGTGTTGTGTCGCCCGCCAATATGAGCGATGAACTGGTAAATTCGACTATTACGCTATCGTATATCGAGCAATCAGAATTGGACACTTGAAAGTAATAAACTGTGCTTCCTTGAGGTGTAATCGTTAGTGTTGAATCATTCAAATTGGTATTCAATTGATCTGTAAATTGGTTATTTGATGACCATAAAAATTGGTCAGCAGTTCCAAAACTGTTTCCTGTCAAGGAAATTTCAACAGGCACGCACAATTGAATCGTATTAGGAACATCAACCAACAAAGAATCAAAAACAGTAATGGTTACCAAAGCAGTGTCGGTAATTTGGCAAATACTGTCTGTCACGTACAAATAGACATCATAAACTCCTGGGTTGATGTATGTAATTGTTGGATTTATTGTTGTTGAGTCAACATTTCCGTTGCCATAATCCCACAAAAATGAATCAGTCGTTGTGGAAGTATTGTCAAAAGTAATTTCCAATGCAGCACAACCACTTGTTTGATCCGCAGTAAATTGAGCTTCAGGAGTGATTTCGAAATCAAATTTAAAAATGATATTATTGCAATTTGTACTTAAATTGTTGTTTGACCAAGCATTAGTTGTTGTCGGAAAATCACTCACTCCGCCGCATCCGCCGCAAACAGATTGATAAACAATTCCATTTTTGTCGAATCTAGACGTTCCGCCATCAACATGTTCTCTCGCTTGATTTCCACCAAGATAGGATCCATAAAGCAAAGTACTGAATGTGCGGTTAATCACCATCAAATAGAAATCAAAACCATTTGGCGGTGAAGATTGAAAAGCATCTGTAGTCACAGACATACCAGCTAATGGTGTATTTTGCAATAAATTTGCCCCCCAACCAGAGACGTAAATATTTCCACAATAATCTACTAAAAAGGCTGAAGGAGAAATGTTGATGTTTGTATTTCCATTTCCAAAAACAGTGGAATTTAAGAGTGTCGTTAAACTAGGAGAAAGTTTGGCAATAAATTGCGCACTTGTTGGATTAGAGAATGCAGCATTCAAAACAGGAAAAGCGCCTCCTCGTGATTGTCCCAACAAAAAGACATTGTTATTTCTATCTATTTCTACGAAAAATGCTTGGTCGTAATTGGTTGTTCCAATGTAAGATATGCGTTGAAGCACTGTTCCTGCGGGATTTAATTTACCGACAAAACCATCAGAGATTCCACCATTGTAGCCACTTTGCCATGCGCCTGCTGTTGCTGGCAAGTTGGAAGAGCAAGTACCACCAGAAAAAACCATGTTGTAGCTGGAATCAATTTTTACAGAGTAGCAAGCATCGTTTTTACTGCCTCCAATGTAAGTCGAAAACAAGAGATTTGACAAAGTGCTATTTAGTTTGAAAATGACACCATCCTGCATACCAGCATTGTTTGGTTGCACGGCATTCAGGGTTGGGAAATTTGTTGATCTTGAGCAAGAAGCAACGAGCACGTTATTGTTGGAATCCAACATGATTTCACCTCTAAATTGATCGCCGTAGTTTGAAGTCAATGAATCATAAGCGTTTGCAGGGTAATTTCCACCAAAAATATTATAATTTACGCCGTCATTTAAACTTCCTCCCATGTAGGTTGAAGCCATTAAATTTTGACCATTAGCACTAAATTTTGCAACATAAATATCTGTTCCTGTCAAACCAAAATTGGCTCCATTAGAACTTATAAATAAACTCGTTCCGCCACCATGCGAAGCTTGATAGCCGCCTTGAATCGGAAAATCAGTACTTGAAGTAACTCCATAAATGTACAAGTTGTTTTGTTTGTCGCAAATCAAACTATTGGAAGTTTCTGTACCTTGTGTATCATCTCCACCACCAAGAAAAGTAGTCCAAATCATCGTTGTTCCATCTTGAGAATATTTGGAAACAAAAGCATCAGTTGTAACAGAATTCACAACGTTTTGAACTGTAAAATTTGAGTTTACATCGTAAGCACTGTTGTCTGGCGTAGGATAAGAATTACCGTAAATCGTTCCTGCAGAATAAGCGGTTGCATCATATCCGTATGTGGCTGTCATTCCAAAATTATCTGTAACAGAACCAGAATAAGTCGCAAAAACCAAAATTGGGTCAATTACCAATGGAATTTTTGAGTCGTAATTCCCCAACTTGAATTGTACCTTGTTGTTGATGATTTCAAAAGCACAATTCACACTTTTGATTTTCCCGTTGACAATTTGGTAGGCGTAAGGCTTATTTTCTTTAATATTTCCGAGCTTTGAAGTCACCAAAAGATTTCCTTCTTTGTCAATTGAAATTTTTTGTTGTCCAGCATAATCCAGTTGAATCAATGCCGGATTTGCAAGTGGCGCGACATGAAATTCGTATTTCAATTGTTCTTGTTCTTCAATCAATTTTAAATCTATTCCGTTGTACAAATTAACCAAAGTTGCTTCGTTGTAACCATGCACGTCACTGGTCCATTTTGATTTGTCGTTTCCGATGAAATAATTGTAGTATTCATCAGTTGGTTTTCCTTTGGCAATTGAAGTTATTTCGTTTGCACCTGCAAAATTCAGGTGAATAACATCTTGCTTGAAAGTGTTTGAATTTTCCGTGTAAAGAGGATTTCCGTGCGCTTTTTGAAATTGGCTGTAATCCTGCAAATGAAAAAGTAATTTTCCTTGTTGAACCCATAAATTTCCACCTTGGAAATGGGTTTTGAATAAAATATTTTTGTTCCATTGGCCTTTATTTTCAATAAAAGCGTGGTGTATAGAATGCTGATGTTCGATTTCTTGGGCAGAAATACCAAGGAAAACACAGCTAAAAATAGTCAAAATGAATAGTTTCATATTCGAAAGATAGCAAAAAAAAACAAAAAGTTGCATCTATCGTTTTAAAATTAGTCGAACTGATTTTCGTACTTTTGCCGAACTTTAAAATTAGAATCATGTTAGGATTAAAACTTTCAACAGACCCACGTTGGGTGAACATTGTAGAATCAAATATCGAAGAAATTTTGTCGGATCATTTGTGGTGCGAGCAAAAAGCAGCGACGAATGCGATTACAATGATTGCGCATAATTCAGAGTTGGAAGAATTAGTTACCGAATTGTTGATTATTGCCAAAGAGGAAATGGATCATTTTCAGCAAGTTCATGATTTAATCAAAAAGAAAGGTTTGACTTTGGCCCGCGAGCGCAAAGACAACTATGTCAATGAATTGTATAAATTCATGAAAAAAGATGGAAGTAGAATGCAATCTTTGACAGACCGTCTACTTTTTTCAGCGATGATTGAAGCAAGAAGTTGCGAGCGTTTTAAAGTACTTTCCGAAAATATCACCGACCCAGAATTAGCTAATTTTTACAGAGAATTGATGATCAGCGAGGCTGGACACTACACCACTTTTTTAGGTTTTGCAAGAAAATACGGAGAAGGTGTAGATGTCAATAAAAGATGGAAAGAATGGATTGAATATGAAGATTCTATCATCGTCAATTACGGAAAAGGGGAAACGATTCACGGGTAAAAATAAACCCATGCAGCTGAATTTCTGAAGACTTCAGAAAAACGTTTAGGGTCACTGATTGACGTTTGTAATCCACTGTTTGAAAATCAAAACAATACAAGATTGTTGTGGCCCGCCATTGTCAACCGAAGGCTTCCCTTAGGGTCAAATTTGTTAAGCTTCAAAATATACTGCATGGGCTTCGTTCGAAAACGAATAAGGTCACTGTTTCTTCGTAAGAAAGTACCTATGAAACAAAAGTAAAGAACTTTCAAATAGTTTTGACAATTTATTTTCTAAAAAATTTAAAGATTTCTTCATTTTAAGCAATGCCAACTACATTTAATATTTGTAATTTTACTCGCAATTGTTTAATAGTCAATGAAACTTAATAAACTCAAAGGAAAATGAATCCTTTTTTTCGAATTTTACTACTTATTGCTGTTTCTTTCATTTTACCAAACGTTTTGTTTTCTCAACAGAAATTTACTTTGAGTGGCACGATTACCGAAGCACAATCAGGTGAATCTGTTGTTGGAGCAAAAATTTCCATTCCATCTTTAAATCTCGGTGCAACTTCCAACGAATATGGTTTTTATTCTTTGACTGTTCCCAAAGGAATTTATGAAGTGCAATTCAAAGCATACGGCTTGAAAACAATCACCAAACAGATGGATTTAAATGCCAATCAAATGTTCAACTTCGAAATGTCTGATGAAACGGAAGTTTTGGAGGAAGTAGAAGTGAATGCCAAACGTGGTGAAAATGTGACGAGCACCAAAGTGGGGCAAATGGAATTGGAAATGGAAAAAATAAAAACACTTCCTGCATTCATGGGCGAAGTGGATATCATCAAAACTATTCAGTTGTTACCAGGCGTTTCTTCCGTTTCTGAAGGCGGACAAGGATTTTACGTGCGTGGTGGCGGACCAGACCAAAATTTGGTTTTATTGGACGAAGCACAAGTTTATAATGCATCGCACTTATTCGGTTTTTTCTCTGTTTTTAATTCGGATGCTGTTAAAAGTGTAAACATGATCAAAGGCGGAATGCCAGCGAATTTTGGAGGAAGAATTTCTTCTGTGTTGGAGGTTAAAATGAATGAAGGGAATTCCAAGCAATTTAAGGTTAAAGGTGGTTTGGGTTTAATTTCTTCTCGATTGACTTTCGAAGGACCAATTGTGAAAGACAAGGGTTCATTTATCGTTTCAGTACGAAGAACTTACATCGATGTTTTAATGAAATCATTCATTCCAAAATCATCGCCTTTTGCTGGTTCAGGTTATTATTTTTATGATTTCAATTTGAAAGCAAATTACCGTTTGGGAAAAAAAGACAAACTTTTTTTGAGCGGATATTACGGCAAAGACCAATTCATCTACGGAAATAAAAAGGACGATTTTTCAGTCAGAATGCCATGGGGAAATGCAATTGCTGCCATTCGTTGGAACCATATTTTTAACAGCAAGCTTTTCATGAATTTGACTGGTACTTTTACAGATTATTTATTCAGCTTCAATTCAGAACAAGACAACTTTAAATTTTCCTTGAAATCCGGAATCAGAGATGTCGGCGGAAAAGTTGATTTTTCTTATTTTCCTAGCACGCGACACAAATTAAAGTGGGGCGCAGAATATTTGTATCATACATTCACACCAACAAGCGTTTCAGCTTCTCAAGACGATACTGAATTTGATACCGGTGAAGCACAAAAATTGTATAGCCATGAATCAGCGGTGTATTTTTTAGATGAATTTGATTTGAATGAAAAAATCAGATTCAATGCCGGTTTGCGTTATAGTATGTATCAATTTGTTGGACCTTTCAAAAGATTTATCAATAATCCAATCAATGGAAACGACTCTGTTGTGCAATACAACAAAGGAGATTTAATCAAATTTTACCAAGGTTTTGAACCAAGAATTTCTGGTCGTTGGTTGTTGAGCAAAAAAAGTTCAATCAAAGCGGGTTATGCATATAATTATCAGTATGTTCACTTAACTTCACTGAGCGCCGTTTCTTTGCCGACAGACATTTGGTTTCCTACCACTGACATTGCAAAACCTCAAAAAGGTTGGCAAGCTTCTTTGGGATATTTTCAGAATTTCAAGGATAACAAATACGAAGCGTCTGTAGAAGTGTATTACAAAGGCATGAAAAATTTAATTGAATATAAACAAGGTGCTTTACCTTCTGATAATGTGAATGACAATACTGATAATTTACTTGTTTTTGGTAAAGGCTGGAGTTACGGCGCTGAATTTTTTATCAAAAAAGCCACTGGAAAATTAACTGGTTGGATTGGATATACTTGGGCAAAAACGGAGCGTTTATTTCCAGATTTACAAAAAGAAGTATTTCCAGCAAAATACGACCGACGTCATGATTTGACTATTGTGGCAGGATACAAACTGAACGATCGTTGGACTTTTGGAGCAAGTTTCATTTACGCTTCTGGAAATACATTGACTTTGCCAAACTCTTGGTACGTGCAAGATCAAAATATTTTGTTCAATTATGGAGCAAGAAATTCAACGAGAATGGCACCATATCACCGCTTGGATCTTTCAGCGACTTTGTATGATCGACCAACAAAGAAGCGAACAAATCCGCAAACGGGCGAAACAATTGAAGTGAAAAAGAAATTTAGAAGCAATTGGAATTTTTCGATTTACAACGTTTACAACCGCGCAAATCCATATTTTCTCTACATCGACAATCAAGGAGGATTGTTGACCAACGACTTTAAAATTTCTGTCAAACAAGTTACTTTATTTCCAATCATCCCAAGCGCAACTTGGAATTTTGAATTTTAGTTATGAAAAAGTATTTATTATTATTGCTTTCCGTTTTCTTGATTTTGATTTCTTGCGAGAAAGAAGTGAAAATCGATATTCCTGGTCATGAAGAACAATTGGTTATCGATGGTTTTATTGAAACTGGGCAGCCTCCATTTATTTTGTTGTCAAAATCAAAAGACATTTACGCCACAACTGATTTGAATGCATTTTTAAACGGCTTTGTTTCTGGCGCAGTGATCACAGTCAGTGATGGAACGACAAGTGTCGTGCTTGAAGAAATTTGTTCAGATAATTTGCCTGCTGGAACAGAAGAGTTAGCAGCTCAATTTTTTGGAATTCCGGTCGATGAATTGGCGAATTACCATTTATGTGCATACACTTCTTTCAACACCGCGATTTTTGGTCAAGTAGGAAAAACGTATGATTTAACGGTTGTATTTGAAGGAAAAACATACACATCTTCAACATCCATTTTACAGCCAACTCCCTTAAATAGTCTTTATTGGAAGACAGAACCAGGATTTACAGAATATGGATATGCGCACGCTTGGTTGTCAGATCCTTTGCCTTTGCGAGATGCTTACAAATGGGAAGCGAAATGTATCAATAAAAATGCTGACGGAACACCAAGAGATGCCAACTTTGCTGAAACTTTTAATCCAGTGACAGATGATGAATTTTTCAATGGCTTGACATTTGAATTTTTCTATGAAAATCCACAATCGTATGACAATGATTCAATCCCCGGTGAATTCAAAGGTTACTACAAGCTTGGAGACACAGTGGTCATCAAATTCTCTAAAATGGATTATCCCGTTTTTGAGTTTATGGAAAGAAAATATTTACAAATGCAAACTGGCGGAAATCCATTTGCTTCACCAACGAATATTCAAACCAATATCAAAGGTGGCGCATTGGGAGTTTGGGCAGGTTTTTCAACATTTTATGATACTTTAATTTGCGTTCCTTAACCTTGATTTGAAAATTCAATTGAATCAATGTTTCGAAAATTAAGGGAATAAACTTACTTTTGTGACACAAATGGCAGAGGTGAAAAAGGAAAAGTTTATTGATATTAGGAATTTGATTCACAGCAAAAATCCTAGGTTACTAAAATGGTTGCCTGGTTTTGTTGTTAAGTATCTTGAGCGAATTTTGCATCAAGACGAAATCAACCAATTTCTGATAGATCACCCAACACAAAAAAACGAAGATTTTTGCAAAGCTGTTATTGATTTTTTCAAAATTGATGTGGAAATCGAAGGAATCGAAAATATTCCTAAAATTGGCGGTGTAACTTTGGCTATCAATCATCCTTTGGGAGGGATGGATGCCATGGCGCTGGTTTCTTCTTTGCGCCATCACCGAACAGATTTAAAATTCATTGTCAATGATTTATTGTTGAATTTGGAAGGCATGCGTGGTATGTTTGTTGGTGTCAATAAACACGGAAAAAATTCTGATAGCACACATTCCAAGATTGATGATTTATTCAGCTCTGATAAAGCAGTTTGCATTTTTCCAGCAGGATTGGTCAGCCGCAAGAAAAAAGGATTAGTGAGAGATTTAGCTTGGAAAAAGACATTTGTAACGCTGTCAGAAAAGCACAATAATCCAATTATTCCGATTTACATCGATGGAAAATTGTCGAATTTTTTCTACAGATTATCGAATTTAAGAACCTTTTTAGGAATCAAAGTAAACTTGGAAATGTTGTATTTAGCAAACGAACTTTTCAAGCAAAAAAACGTGAAAATGAAATTGATTGTCGGCAAACCGATTTATCCAGAGCAAATGAAAGCATTCAAGAATCAAAAAGAATGTGCTGCGTGGATCAGAGAATCGGTTTATGAAATGTCCAAATAATCTTTTCATCAAATTAAAACAAACAAAATGAATACTTTACCAGTAATCGATCCAATAGATAAATCAATCCTTAAAAGTGAATTGAACGAAGCTCGATTTATCCGTAAAACGCGTAAAGGCGATAATGAAATTTACATTGTAAACGTGCACAATGCGCCGAATACAATTCAAGAAATTGGACGATTGAGAGAAGTTACTTTTCGCGCAGCTGGCGGTGGAACTGGTTTGCCAGTCGATTTAGATGAATTTGATACTGATGATATTTGCTACGAACAATTGATTGTTTGGTCTCCAGAAGATGAGGAAATTGTTGGTGGTTATCGATATATTTTGTGCGATAAAGCAATTGTCACAGGTGCTGATGAAATCAAATTATCAACGAGTCATTATTTTGACTTTTCTGAGAAATTTGTAAAAGATTATTTACCTCACACAATTGAATTGGGACGAAGTTTTGTGCAACCAAATTTCCAACCATCAGTAAATCCGCGCAAAGGTTTGTTTGCTTTGGACAATATTTGGGATGGTTTGGGCGCATTGGTAGTTTTCAATCCAACAATCAAATATTTTTTCGGTAAAGTAACGATGTATCCCAATTATGATCGTGAATCGAGGGATTTCTTGTTGCATTTCATGCACACCTATTTTCCTGACAATGAAAATTTGATGAAACCGTTTGAGCCTTTGCTACAAAGTTATGATAGAGATTTTGTTGAGAGTCAGTTGAAAGGTTTAGACTTCAAAGATGGTTTCAAAGTTTTAAATTCATTTGTTCGTGGACATGGAGAAAATATTCCGCCTTTGGTCAATATTTACATGAATCTTTCACCTACGATGAAAACTTTTGGAACCGCTGTAAATGCAGACTTTGGTGATGTTGAGGAAACAGGAATTTTGGTTACAATTTCAGATATTTTCGAAGACAAGAAAGAAAGACATATTGCTCCGTTGCTTTAGGAATTAGGTAACAGGGATTAGGAATTAGGCAATAGGGTCTAAGTAATAGGATTTAGGGATTATTTGGCGGAGCGGTTTTTCAATTAAAAGCAGTAATTTTACATCTCAAAATTTACATACATTTCAAAATTTTACAAATGCGCATTTTATTAAGTTATCTTAAAAATTACAAAAAATACATTTTTTTAGCACTCATTTTAGCTACTGTAAATCAAGTTTTTTCATTGATGGACAGTGTCGTTATTCGCCACATTGTTGATGATTACGGAAGTAAAGTCGCTTCATACAAAAATAATTTCTCAGGATTCATTTGGGGTGTAATGTATTGGGTTGGAATTGCTATTGGTGTTGCAATGATTTCTCGAATTGCCAAAAATTTTCAAGATTATTTCACCAATGTTATAACGCAGCGGGTCGGTGCTGATATTTACAAAAAAGGAATCACGCATTCCTTGGCTTTGCCTTACCAAGTTTTTGAAGACCAACGAAGTGGAGAAACTTTGGGGAAACTTCAAAAAACAAGACAAGATTCTGAAAGGTTAATCGCCGCTTTTATCGGAATTATCTTCACTAGTTTGGTTTCCATTGTTTTCGTTTCAATTTATTCATTCAGAATTTACTGGCTGATTGCACCCGTTTATTTGCTAACCATTCCAATCATTGGTGGAATCAGTTTTGTTTTAGGAAAAAAAATCAAAGTTATTCAAAAAGTCATCGTGGGCGAAACGACAGCTTTGGCTGGTTCTACCACTGAATCTTTGCGAAACATTGAATTGGTGAAAAGTTTAGGATTGGCTGATCAGGAAATAGAGCGTTTGAATACTACGACCAACAAAATATTGAAACTGGAATTGAAGAAAGTGAAATTTATTCGTTCTTTGAGTTTTGTCCAAGGAACAATCATTAACTTATTGCGAAATTCTTTGATTATCTTGCTTATGTATTTAGTTTTTGACAATAGAATCACATTAGGTCAATACTTCACCTTGTTTTTCTTCTCATTTGCGATTTTCAATCCTTTGCAGGAACTCGGAAATATCATTCAACTTTACCGCGAAGGTGAAGTGTCCTTACAAAATTTCGAAGACTTGTTGAAAACAGAAGTGGAACCACAATCTGCAACACCAACTCCTATGGGTGGAATTCAAAAGGTGGCTTTCAAAAATGTAGTTTTTAAACATAAAAGTGCCACACAAGCTTCTTTGATTGACGTCAATTTTGAAACTTCAACTGGTAAAACAATTGCATTTGTTGGTCCAAGCGGAAGTGGAAAAACTACTTTGGTAAAATTGTTGGTCGGATTATATCAACCAAATGAAGGAGAAGTAATTTACAATGATGTTCCGCACCATCAAATCGACAAAAATGAATTGCGCCATCAATTGGGATTTGTGACACAAGAATCTCAATTGTTTTCAGGAACTATCAAAGAAAATTTGTTGTTTGTGAAACCAGATGCAACAGACGAAGAAATCATGGTTGCGTTGGAAAAATCAGCTTGTCAAGGATTAGTAGCAAGAGCTGAAAATGGAATTGATACTGTAATCGGCGAAGGCGGAATCAAGATTTCCGGTGGAGAAAAACAACGTTTGTCAATAGCTAGAGCATTAATCAGAAATCCGCGTTTATTGGTTTTCGACGAGGCTACAAGTGCTTTGGATTCATTGACAGAAATGGAAATTTCGCATACTATTAGAGAAGTTTCAGATTCAAAAAATCACTTGACAATTTTGATAGCGCACCGTTTGTCGACAATCATGTATGCCGATACAATTTACGTCTTGGAAAAAGGAAAAATCATCGAATCAGGAAAACACGACGAACTGGTTGAACTGAAAGGATTGTATTACGCCATGTGGAGACAGCAGGTAGGGGAGAACTAGTTTTTAATTTTAAAACTCTCTTCCACAAGCTTTTACTTATTTTCCATCAATGTATGTTGAAAATAGTAGTTTACTCTTTAACTATTCTAGTCACATACGATTTTTCCCCTGAAACAATTTTTAGGAAGTAAAATCCGGCGTTCCATCTTTGTGTCGATAATTTATCCCCACTTGAATGAGTTTCTGTGTAAATCAACTGTCCATCAACTGTCGTTACTTCAATCAAAAATGAGAGTAAAGTATTCGTGGATTGAATGGTTAACTGATCAGAGACTGGATTCGGGTAAACCGAAAAACCTAGGGATTTAAGTTCTTCAATTCCAGTTTCTCCAGCAGTAACATGAATACAGTTTGAAGTATCAATGCAATCGCCTGCAAAACTAATCAATGCGTATGATCCAGTAACAGTTGGCTGAAACGAACCAATTGTTTCCACTACTTCAAAAGTCTCACAATTAATCCATTGAAATTGGTCTATAAACAAATTTGGAAGAGGGCTCATATAGCCGCCTGAGAATGTAATTTCGCTGTCATAATGTGCGAGATCCAAATCTAGTTTTACAATTGAATCACATCCAGAAACACTGGTCAATATATTCCAGTAGATTCCTGATGTTGTATATAATCCATCGTTTTCCATCCAAGTATATTGATTGCAAGCATCAGCAACTTCGGTGATCCCAATACTTGGAGTACATTCACTAAACTTTACTAAAAATGCGTCCCATTCTCCGTGTGAATTCACACCCCAGTTTTCTGCTGATGGATCAAAATCAGTTGTATCTGTCAAAATTCCCGTAACAAATACATTTCCATTTGTGGGATTGATGGCGACACCGTAGGCATTTTCGTCGGCCAAACCACCTGCTTTTTGTGCCCATTGGTAATTTCCATCCAAATCTAGTTTATTCACAAAAAGATCAGAACCTCCAGATGAAACTTGGAAATTTGTGGTTGTAGTACTTGGATCAAAGTCAATGGTACCAATAAAATATCCAGTTGTGTAAAGATCGTTTCCGTGAATCTCAATTCCTTGGGCTAGCACTGCTGTAGAGCCAGAAAAAGCTTTCGCCCATTCAAAATCGCCCAGAGGATCCAACTTACATACAAAACTATTTGCCCCCATAGCATTCGAATTAAGTTCGAAAACACTTGCTCCAGGATCAAAATCTACAGTTCCTGTAAAATATCCCGTTGTGTAAATATTGTTGTTTTCATCAACCGCAATACCAGTGCTCTGCGCATCTGCTTCCTGGGCAATACTTCCTGCCCACATAAAATTTCCATCAGTGTCTAACTTACTCACAAAAACGTTTTTAGGGAAAGAAACGTCATTTAGTTCTCCTGCAGAAACCAAATTGAACGTTCCAATACCTGGATCAAAATCAACTGTACCATTAAAAAAACCGGTTGTTAAAACATTTCCCTGAAGATCGACTGCAATGGATATAGGTCTGATTGACGCAGTGTCACCAATTTCCGCTATTTGTTTTACCCATAATAATTCACCCATCTCGTTCATCTTACAAACAAACATGTCAGTGTAATCGTAAGCATCTAAATTATAAACGCCTGGTCCTGGGTCAAAATCTGTCAGTGCATTGAATCTTCCAGTAGTATAAATATTATGATCTGGATCTACAGCAATATCGTATGCCAGCGGAGCACCCCCGTCGAATGTCTTAACCCACATAAAATTACCAGAGTTGTCGAGTTTTAATATGTAAGCATTTGAAGAAGTTGTTATTAAATTGTAAACCGATGGACTTGGATCGAAATCGACTGTTCCTTGATAAAAACCGGTTACATAAACATTTCCATCTGAATCGGTAGTCAGTTCATTTGCTGTTTCATCTAGTTGTCCTGAGATTTGTTTTGCCCACAACAATCTACCAGAAGCATTAAATTTGCTTACAAAAATATCTCTTTGGCCGCTGGATATCAGGTTCAAAACTAAAGGTCCTGGATCCGCATCTATTGTATTACGGAAATATCCTGTAACGAGAACATTTCCATCGATATCGGTGGCTACAGAACGGCTATAATCCCAAGTCGGACCACCCCAACTTTGCACCCAAGCAAAATTTTGCGAAACAACAGATTGGATAGAAATAATTAAAAAAGCGAGTAAAAATATTTTTTTCATGCTTGTAGAATCAGGATATATAAAGTGTATTCAATACAAAAATAGAGAAATTCTAATGTTTTTTGCTAGAAAAAGTTTAAAGTGTTGGTTTAGTTGTGTCATCTATTAGAATTTCGTATAATTTACTAAACTGAAGTTTATTTTATTTAAAGTTAACGAAAGTATGTTTGTGTTTTTAAAACCTACACTTTTCACCAAGAATACTTTCCATCCTTATAAAAAATCCGTTCCTCTTGCATCAACCAGTTGAGTACTCGAATAATTTGATCTTGTTTGATGTGCAGATATTCTGCCTTGATTTCCTCCAAAGAATGCGGTTCATGGAGTTTTTCCAGCAGCAATTCGCCAATTTCTTCCTGCGTATAATCCTCTCTTTTCAAAGATCGGCAATGATCACATTTCCCGCAAGGTTTTGAATCTTGACCAAAATATTTAATGATGTATTGTGAGCGACAAACTGGTAAAGTCAGAAGTTCACGCATCTTGAACCACCGTTTTTCAGCTAAATCTTTGCGATTATGGTAAACAGATTCAACCAATCTAAAGTTTTGATCAGGAACTCTTTCCCTTAAGAATGTTACCAAAGGCAAATCAGTTTTCCAATTGATATCAATAATGCCATTTTGTTCTAGGAATTTCAATTGTTTTTCTAATTCAGCGGGAGAAATATTCAAGCGCTTGCAAAATTCTGCTTCGTGTAGCTCAAAATATTGATCAAAAATTCCAGGATAACTTCTAGAAATCAAGGTGATTAAATTGGCAGTATTTTCGTACTTGATTTGAAAACTATATAACACCGTATTTCCAACAGAAAATTTGATTTTAGTGGGATGAAAAACACTTTCGGTGAATTGTAAATCACCATTCATTTCCAATATTTTCAATGATTGATAAGTTTCAATTAAATCCAATTTGAAGTTATCTGTCAATGTTTTCAAATTGATTGGATACGTTTCTCCTTCTCCAGAACCAATAGCCAATTTTAAATAATTGCAAAGTGAACTGTAAGTGTTTTTCACCGTTTCTATAGCAGGAAATTGTTTGTCGATTTGTAAGGTTGTTTCTTCTAAATCTCTCGTTTCATAAAATACAAAAGTGCGAGATTCTAGACCGTCTCGGCCTGCGCGGCCAGCTTCTTGGAAATATGCTTCAATGTTGTTGGGGAATTCATAGTGAATTACATAGCGAACGTTTGGTTTGTCAATTCCCATTCCGAACGCATTGGTGGCGACCATAATCGGTAAATCTCCTTTCAACCAAGCGCTCATCATCGCAGATCTGCTTTTGGCATCCATTCCTCCATGGTAAATCCCGACTCTATTGCCTTCACTTATCAACCAATTCGCAACTTCTTTGACGCTTTTTCTTTTTTGACAATAAATTATTCCACTATTTCCTTCAAACTGTTTGACTAATTTGAGAATTGAATTTACCTTATTGTTTACTGGATAAATTTCGTAACTCAGATTTGGTCTTAAAAAAGGTCCCTCGAAAATTTCAGGATTTTTCAAGTTCAATTGCGCAATAATATCTTCCTTTACTTCTGGCGTAGCGGTTGCCGTCAATGCAATAATTGGCACATTTGGGTGGTGATTTCTAAGTTCACTGATTTGTCTATATGGAGGACGAAAATCATGTCCCCATTCAGAAATACAATGCGCTTCATCAACTACGATTAAACCAACATTCATGCGCTTGAATCTTTCGATGAAAAGCGAAGTTTGCAATCTTTCGGGAGAAGTGTAAAGAAAATCCAATCCGCCAAAACGGGCATTGTCGAGTGTAATATCAATTTCACGGTAAGACATACCACTGGTGATTGCCTTTGCTCGGATGCCTCTTTTTTGAAGTTGCTCAACTTGGTCTTGCATCAATGCTATGAGCGGCGAAACAACGATTGTGATTCCTTCACGCGCAATTCCAGGCACTTGAAAGCAAATAGATTTACCTCCGCCAGTTGGAAGAAGTGCCAAGGTATCTTTACCGTAAATTACAGCATCTACAATGTCTTCTTGCATGGGACGAAAAAGATCAAATCCCCAGTATTTTTTTAAAATATTTCTACTTTGCTCCAACGTTGTGCAGATTATAACCGTTCGTCAAAATTAACAAAATAAATAGTGAGAATATCGCTAAAAACTTGAATTCCCTAAATAATTCAATTATATTCGCACATCGAAAAAAAGATTATGTTACAAGAAAAAACAAACATTAGAGTGACCCCAACTCAACATTCCAAAATCAGTCAAGTAGATTGGGAAAATTTACCTTTTGGTAAAGTATTTTCTGATCACATGTTAATGATGGAGTACAGAGATGGAGCTTGGCAAGAAGCAGAGATTATGGAATTTGGAAGTTTTCCATTTCATCCTGCAACTTCAGCAATTCACTACGGACAAGCGATTTTTGAGGGAATGAAAGCAAATAAATCTGCTGCAGGTGATGTGTTGATTTTTCGTCCTGAAATGAATGCGCGTCGTTTTCATGAGTCTTGCGAACGTATGTGTATGCCAATCGTTCCCGAGGATTTATTCGTAGAATGTGTGCGTAAATTAGCAGAAGTTGATAGTGATTGGATTCCAAATAGACCTGGATATTCATTATATATACGTCCATTTATGTTTGGTACAGATGAATTTGTTGGTATCAGACCTTCTGAAACTTATAAATTCATTATTTTTACTTGTCCAGTTGGAGCATATTACTCAGAGCCTGTGAATGTAAAAATTGAAGAGCATTACACGAGAGCTGCTGAAGGTGGAGTAGGAAGAGCAAAAGCTGCTGGAAATTACGGTGCTTCATTGTATCCTGCGAAACAAGGTCAGTTGAAAGGTTTCCACCAATTGTTGTGGACCGATGCCAAAACACATGAGTACATAGAGGAATCTGGCACAATGAATATCATGTTGGTCATCAACGGAAAATTAATTACGCCTTCTGAAGACAGCGATACAATTTTAAGAGGAATAACCAAGCGAAGTGTAATCGAGGTTGCTCAATCTTGGGGAATGGAAGTTGAAGAGCGCAAAGTAAGCGTGAAAGAGTTGGTTGGGGCAATCAAAGACGGAAGTTTGACAGAAGCTTTTGGTGCTGGAACTGCAGCCACAATTGCACACATTGCTAAAATTGGTTACAGAGATGAGATATTAGAATTGCCACCAATTGATGGAAGAACTTTCTCAAATAAAGTTAGCACTTTTATGGATTCAATTAAATCTGGGGAAGTAGAAGATACTTTCGGTTGGATTTTAAAAGCTTAATTTGAAATATTTATTTTTTGAAAGCTTCCAATTCAGTTTGGGAGCTTTTTTTATGGAATTTTGCGCAAAGTTGCATCTTCTAAGAAATTGACAAACTATGAAAAAATGGCTATTCATTGTTTTGCTTTTGCTAGTAGTAAAAGTAAACGCACAAACGGGTTTTGTTTTTGAATTGAATTGCAAGGACAAAAACACACAGGAAAACATCCCCAATGTAAATTCACTTTTTCAATTAGCAGATTCTTCATTTAAAACGAAGTCCAATTTTTCAGGTAAAATTATTGTTAAATTGCTTTCTATAGAAAAATTTACAATTTCTATGGATCATGGATATTATGATTCTGAATCGTTGACTGTTTTTCCTCCAAAATCAATTTCTTCTGAAGATACAATTAGGAAAACTGTTTACCTAACCAAAACAAAAGTTAAGCTGCTCAACGAAGTTGTTGTTTTAGCTCCGGGCGCAGTGCAAGTGCTTTTTCAATCCGAAAAATTAAGTGTTTCTGATTTTGAAATTTTGCCCAATGGCGAATTGTTGCTATTAGCTTATCCAAAGCGTTTAGACAAAGGAAGCGAATTGCTGATTTACGATGGAAAACAAGTATTACAAAGTTTCAAATTGAAAGAAAATCCGAAAGAATTGATTCATGATTTTCGTGGCAATGTGCACGTTGTTTGTGAAAATGGTGTTTATGGAATCCACAGAGAAAAGAAGAACATCGAGATTTCAACCATTGATAAAGCGTATTACATGAAATACATCTTTCCTGTGGTGGACACAGTCCAATCGAAATTGTTCTTTTCAAATTTCAATCCTAATTATCCAGCTTTCGACTATTTGGCTTTTGACCAACTGGATTCAACCTATTCTAAAATCATGGAAATCAAAGATGAATTGATGATGGAATTGTATCGCGCTGAATACAAATGGGTTGATGTGAGAACCAAACTTTGGGCTGCCAATAAAGAGATTGAAACAGGTATTGACAAAGAAATTTGGGTTGGTGCGAATTATTTCACGAATACAGTTTACTACAAAGAATTGTATGCACCGATGTTTCGCAAAAATGATTCTATTTATGTATTTGATTATTACAAAGATTTACTTTTTTCATTTGATTCTAGAGGAAATAAACTAGACAGTATTCCGATTTTCCATCACTATCAGCCCAAGCAAACTGGTTGGAAAAGGAATTTGCTTCAAGACGAAATCACGGGTGAAGTTTACGCGTTTTTTGAAAAAGCGGGAATTTGTTCTGTTCAGAAAATAGATTTGAGGACTGGCATTTTGGGAGATAAAATTCAATTTGAGCACAAATACGTTGACAAAGTTGCCATCAACGGTGGAAAGGCATATTACATTTACAGACCTTTTGAATCCGCGCAAAAGAAATTTTTGTACGTGACACAATTGCCTTGATAGTTTTTATTTTTAGAGCAAAAAAAAAGTATTCCTTCAAGAATACTTTTTTCATTTTAGAGCTTTTTCTTATTTCAATTTCACTGTAATCGAAACAGGCAAATGATCTGAATAACCAGCCAAATATTTCTTACCTCCATAAGTCCTGAAAGGTTGGATATTTCCTTTGTATTCTTCCATCAAATATTTTGGAGAATATATCTTTCCAGAATTTGGAACTACTTTGAAACATTTTTTGCTAAAATTTCCTGGTGAAACTAAAATGTGATCCAAAATATCCCAAGTGTTATTGTAAAAATAACTTCCACCAAATTCTCCTGATGTTTTGATAATTTGTGGTTGTAGCTTTTCAGCAATCAACATCGGCGCTTTGTTTGTTGGATAATCGTTTAAATCACCCATGAAAATGATTTTCGCTTTTGGATTTACATTCAAAACTGAATCAATAAAAACTCTTGCGTTTCTGGCCGCTTCCAATCGATTTGGTTCACTTTTGTCTTCACCACCACGTCTGCTTGGCCAGTGATTGACCATCATAAAAATCGTGTCTTTTTTAGTTGTAAATTTTGACCATAAAATATCTCTTGAACTTGGTTTTTCCATTCCTGGCAAAGTAAATCTGATAGAACCAGATTTTTGCAATTTCAAGCGGATACTGTCATAAATCAAACCAACATCAATTCCTCTTTCATCTGGACTTTCGTAATGAACAATACCATGAGTTTTAGACATCGTTGGAGAAAAACGAATCACATCTTTCAATACATGTGCGTTTTCAATTTCCACCATTCCCACTGCCAACACATTTCCCATTTCACCCAACACTTGGTTGATGTGCGTGATTTTTTCCATGTAACGTTTTCCATTCCAATTGTTTTCAGCGCTTGGAAGAAATTCTTCATCGTCTTTATTCGGATCGTTGATTGTATCAAAAAGGTTCTCAACGTTGTAAAAACCAATCTTATACTCTTGCGCTTTAGAATTTAAAGCCAAAACTATAAATAATGAAAATAGTATTTTTTGCATGAAACAAAAGTAAGTAAACAATCTCTGAATTTAATTTTTGTTTTTTAAAAAATTGTTAAGCTTGAAATTGAACGAATTAACAACCTGACTTTTAAAACAGTCAAGAAAAAATATAATAAATTGATAAACCTTATTTCCTATATTTGCAATTGAAAATTTTAAAACAAGATACATTGGCACAAAAAATTAAATTTGGAACTGACGGATGGAGAGCAATCATCGCAGATGAATTCACTGTGGAAAATGTTGCTAGAGTGGCAATTGCAACTGGTAACTGGACAAAACAAAATTATGAAAAACCAAGTATTGTTATTGGTCATGACTGTCGTTTTGCTGGTGAATTGTTTGTTGAAACTGCTGTAAAAGTTTTCTTGAGTCAAGGCATTCATGTCAAAATGGCGAAAGGTTTTGTTTCAACTCCTATGATTTCGTTGGCAGCAAATCAATTCAATTGTGGAATTGGTGTTGTAATCACTGCCAGTCACAATCCGCCTGCATACAATGGTTTCAAATTGAAAGCCTATTTCGGAGGACCATTGTCTCCAGCGCACGTGCAAGAGGTGGAAGATATTATTCCTGAAACAAATTCATTGGATTTAAATAGTATTTCCTTGCAAGATGCAATCGCTTCTGGGCAATTGGAAATTGTTGATTTAGAAACGCGTTATGTTGATCACGTAAAAGCAAATTTTGATTTAGAAGCAATTAAAAATTCTGGATTGAGATTGGCTTACGACGCGATGTATGGTGCTGGACAAAATGCAATGAAAAGAATTTTGCCAGAAACACAATTTTTACATTGCGAACACAATCCATCTTTCTATGGTCAAGCACCAGAACCGATCGCGAAAAATTTGCAGGAATTGGCTAATTTCATCATCGCTGACGGTAAAATTGATTGCGCTTTGGCAACTGATGGGGACGCTGACAGAATTGGATTGTACAACGGAAAAGGAGAATTTGTTGATTCACACCACATTATTTTATTGTTAATTCACTACATGGTGAAATACAAACAAATGTCTGGAAAAGTGGTAACTGCTTTCAGTTGTACACCGAGAATTGAGAAATTAGCAGCACATTATGGTTTAGAGCACATTACAACCAAAATCGGTTTCAAAGAAATTGCAACGATCATGGTTGAGCAAGATGTTTTGCTGGGTGGTGAAGAATCAGGAGGTATCGCTACCAAAGGACACATTCCTGAAAGAGACGGAATTTGGATGGGATTGATCATTTGGGAATTCATGGCAAAATCTGGGAAATCTTTGGATGAATTAATCGATGAGGTTTACGAAATTGTGGGTGAATTCAAATTTGAAAGAAATGATTTGCACATCACAGAATCATTGAAACAAAGCATTATTGCAAATTGTAATAACAATGTGTACACGCATTTTGGTGACTACAAAATTCGCGAAGTGAAAACGATTGACGGTTGGAAATATTTCTTCGATGATGAAAGATGGTTGATGATTCGTGCATCTGGAACTGAACCAGTTTTGAGAACCTATGCTGAAGCACCAACTTTGGAAGAAGTGCGCAAAATATTGAAAATGACAGAAGAAACAATCTGTAAATAATATTATAGTTCATTTTTAAAGGGAATCAATTCAGCAATGGATTGATTCTTTTTTTATGGGATAATTTCTCGTAAATCATTAACTTTACTCAGATTTTTCAAACATCAAAATTCAAAAATGGCAGGTTCTACTTACGGTAAAATATTCACGATTTCAACATTTGGCGAATCTCACGGCACTGCTATTGGCGGGGTGGTTGACGGTTTTCCTGCAAATATTGACATTGATTTGGAGTTTATTCAAGCTGAATTAGATAAACGCAAACCTGGACAATCAAATCTTGTTTCTCAAAGGAAAGAATCTGACTTAGTTCAATTTTTATCTGGAATTTTTGAAGGAAAATCTACTGGTGCACCGATTGGATTTTTGATTCCAAATGAAGATGCAAAATCAAATCACTACGATCATTTAAAAGACCAATTTCGCCCATCTCATGCTGATTTCACCTATGACAAAAAATTCGGTCATAGAGATTATCGAGGTGGCGGAAGATCTAGCGCAAGAGAAACTGCCAGTAGAGTAGTGGCTGGCGCTTTGGCAAAATTGTTTTTGAAAGAAAAAGGAATTTCCATTCATGGATTTGTTTCGCAAGTGGGCAAAATAAAAATGTCAGATGAAGCCATTCAAGGAGTTGATTTTGATTTAATTGAAAGCAATGCTGTTCGTTGTCCAGATTTGAATTTAGCCCAAGAAATGGAGAACTTAATTTTGGAAACACGCAAAAATGGCGATACGATTGGTGGTTGTGTTTCATGTATTGTCAATGGCGTTCCTGCTGGATTGGGCGAACCTGTTTTTGATAAATTACACGCAGAATTAGGAAAGGCCATGTTGTCAATCAACGCTGTTAAAGGATTTGAAATTGGTTCAGGATTTTCTAGCGCTGAAATGTTTGGCTCAGAACACAACGATATTTTTAATAGTGATGGTTCAACCAAAACGAACTACAGTGGTGGAATTCAAGGCGGAATAAGCAATGGAATGCCAGTTTATTTCAAAACTGCTTTCAAACCTGTGGCCACATTGATGCAATCGCAACCAAGCATTGATTCAGCTGGAAATGAAATTACTTTGGACGGAAAAGGAAGACACGATCCTTGCGTTGTTCCGCGCGCTGTAGCAATTGTTGAAGCAATGACTGCCATTGTTTTAATGGATTTTTGGCTGAGACAAAATGCACAAAAATGAAATTTATTTTCAATTTTTTTAATTGGTTTAATCATAAATCTGCGACAGTAATCATACTGATTGTGTTGACTTATATTTTAGGAGCACAAGGTGATGATTATTATAAATACACCAATCATAATCAGCAGAGATATGAAGTTACGAATAACATAACAAGCGATGGAGGTGGTTATTACGCATATTTACCTCAATATTTGATTTACAAAACTGAACATTTTGAATTTGCTCACTTTATTCAAAAAAAATATCAAAGCGGAAAGTTTTTTCAAGGAATTTCGCCTAAAAATGAAAAAGAATTTCAAGACAAATATTTCATCGGAACAGCAATTTGCATTTCACCATTTTTTTGGATCAATCATCAGCTGACCAAAGTTTTTGGAGGTGAAGCAGATGGTTATTCTATAAGTTATCAATTTTCGCTGTTTGCAGCTGCGTTGGCTTTTTGGTTGTTGGGCGTTTTAAGTTTGTTGAGTTTGTTGCAGAAATTTCAAATTTTTAGAAGCGCCATTTTGATTGGAATTATCGGACTGACTTTTGGAACAAATTTGAATTATTACATTGTTTATGACCCTTCATTTTCACATGTTTATACTTTTGGATTGGTTGCTTTTTTCCTTTTGAAAGTTAAGAATTATGCTGAAAATCAATCTAAAAAGGATTTAATCTGGCTATTTTTTCTTTTGGGATTAATTACAATCATTAGACCAACGAACTTTTTGGTAGTTTTTATTATTCCGTTCTTTTTCCAGTCATTCAATCAACTTTGGAGTCAAATCATAAATATTTTTTCTACTCAAAAATTAGCGCTCTTGATAGGAATTTCGATTTTTGGTTTTTTGATTTTCTTACAATTTTGGAATATCCATTCACAGCACGGAATTTGGCAATTCAATGCCTACAATACCGAAGGATTTGATTTCCTCTCGAATCCAAAAATCCCTGAAGTTTTATTTGGATTCCGCAAAGGACTTTTCATTTATTCTCCATTTTTGTTTTTGATTTTTCCTTCACTGTGGTTTTTATATCGTTCGAATCGATTTGCATTTGTTTGGTTCATGACATTTTCAATAATTTATATTTATATATTGGCGTCATGGTGGTGTTGGTACTATGGCGGAAGCTTGGGGATGCGTGCCATGATAGATGTTTTTCCTGTCTTGATCATTCCAATTATTTTTATGATTCAGCGATTAAATCGGTTTTTTAAATCGATGATAATTGTCTTTACCATTTTGATGATTCAATTCAACTTAATTTTGAATTATCAATTGTTACATGCTATTTTGCATTATGCAGACATGAATCAAGCGCGATTTGAACAAGTGTTTTTACAGAAAGGCGCCAGATTTGAATGGGTTTTCCATGTGACACAACCTGATTTTGAAGTTGAAAATTGCAGTAAAATAGTTCGTTTCGATTTTGACCCAACAAATAAAACTTGGCTGAAAGTGAATGGGGCCAATCATTCTTACGAAATAGTTGGAATGTTACCCAGTTTAATGCTTGATTCGAATGATTTTAACAACAAAGATTCTCATATTGCCATTCAATTGAACTATTTTCAGAAAATCAGTTCAGAAAAAAGTGTTCCAAAAGCTTTGTTATTTGGATACAGAAATGAGCAAAGAGAAGAATTGTGCGTAGATTACATTGGAACGCGTGTTGCAAGTTTGAACAAATTCTATCCAATTGATGCACGATTGATTTCAAAATTCAATTATGCCGATTTTGATTCGTTGGAGGTGATTATTGAGAACAATGATGGCATTGTTAAAAATCCAATTTGTAATGTATTTACAGTTAAAAAGTGAAAATTTAAAACATTTTTGATTTCAATATCAAGCTTTAATAATCCAAACAAAACTTTATCTTTGCATAAATAATTTATACCATGATTCAACGCATTCAAACAGTTTATCTAGCCATCGTTTTGGTTTTTTTGACAATTATTTCCTTGGGAGTGAGCATTTTTAATTTCGTGGTTGGAGATGTTATTTTCAGATTGAATGTGATGGGACTTCAACAAATAAAAGCAGACGGTGAAAAAAGTGATTTACTTTCTCTTCCTTTTTATGTGGGACCGGTTTTATTGATGATTGTTTGTTTCTTCGCTTTGATTCTATTCAAAAATTTGAAAACCCAATTTGCAGTTGCAAGATTTGCTGCCATGTTTTATTTTGTTGTTTTGGTTTTTGTAGGATTTGGTGCTTTTTTGGGGAAATATTTCACTGACCAAGACAAAGTAACAGTTTCCTTAGGTCTTGGTTTTTACTTACTTGTTTTGGGATTTCCATTGATTTTGCTCGCTGTCAGATCAATCAATAAAGACAAAAAACTCATTGATTCAGTGAATCGTTTGAGATAATTTGTTGGATTTTAGCTATTGATTTTACAAAATTTTCAGTTTCAAATTTTCTTTGTGAGATTCATTTATTTGCCACTTAAAGAAGCAAACCGTCTTCCTATTTAAAACTTTCCTGTACCTTTGCACGCCTGAATTGCAAAATATAGCATTCATTCCATTACTCAAGAAAAAAACAATTCATGAATTATCTTTCCGTTGAAAATCTTACAAAATCATTTGGTGACAGAGTACTTTTTGCTGACCTCAATTTTGGTATTGACCTTGGACAAAAAGTAGCCATTGTAGCTAAAAATGGTAGTGGAAAAACAACGTTATTGCGTTGTTTGATGGAATTGGAGCAATATGATTCAGGAAGAATTGTATACCGAAACGATATCCGCGTTGCTTTCATGGAGCAAACGGAGAACTTAGACGACAATCAAACGATTCTGGAAGCGGTTTTTTCTCATGATTTACCAGAGATTTTAGCGGTTAAAAAATACAATATCGCCATGAAAAATGGCGATGAAGAAGCGATTAATGCTTGTTTTGAGGAAATGACTGATTTGAATGCGTGGGACATTGAATTGCGTGTTGAACAAATTCTTTCCGTGTTGAAATTAGATAATACGGATTTGTTAATTGGAAGTTTGTCTGGTGGACAGAAAAAGCGCGTCAATTTGGCCAAAGTATTGGTTTCTGATGCTGATTTCTTGTTGCTAGATGAGCCAACAAATCACCTGGATTTAGATATGATTGAGTGGTTGGAAGAATACCTTTCTAAATCTAAATCCACAATTTTGATGGTGACGCACGACCGTTATTTCTTGGAAGTTGTGTGTGATACTATATTAGAATTAGACGATAAAACAATCTACAAATACAAAGGAAATTTCTCTTATTATTTGGAGAAAAAAGCCGAAAGACAAGATCAATTGCAATCTACGATTGACAAAGCGCGAAACACATTCAAAAAAGAATTGGATTGGATTCGTCGTCAGCCGAAAGCGCGTGGAACCAAGCAGAAAGCGCGTGTTGATTCATTTGAAGATATCAAGAAAACAGCAAGTCAACGAATTGATGATTCCGAAATGGACATTCCAGTTAAAATGGAACGTTTGGGTACCAAAATTTTGGAGTTGCATAAAATCTCCAAATCTTACGGAGAGAAAAAAATCATCGACAATTTTTCTTACGATTTTCAGCGCAAAGAACGCTTGGGAATTGTGGGGAACAACGGTACTGGAAAATCAACTTTCTTGAACATGATTCAAGACCGAGAGCCTTTAGATGCTGGAAAAGTGGTTGTTGGAGATACAGTTGTTTTTGGATATTATAGCCAAGAATTGATTCAAGTAGATGAAAACAAAAAAGTAATCGACATCATTCGCGATATCGCTGAATTTATTCCTTTGGAAAAAGGCAAACAACTTTCTGCAGCACAATTTTTAGAGAAATTCTTGTTCAACCGCGACATGCACTACAATTACGTGTACAAATTGAGCGGAGGAGAAAAACGCCGTTTAAAATTGATGACCGTTTTGATGTCGAACCCGAATTTCTTGATTTTAGATGAGCCAACGAATGATTTGGACATCTTCGTAATGAGTGTACTGGAAGATTATTTGCGCGGATTTGAAGGTTGCTTGATCGTGGTTTCTCACGACCGTTATTTCATGGACAAAATGGTGGACCATGTTTTCGTTTTTGAAGGTCAAGGCGCGATTAAAGATATCATTGGTAATTATACAGAATACCGCAAGCAAATTGCGCAAGATGCCAAACGCGACAAAAAGCCAAACGAAGAAAAAGAGAAAATTGAAGCTGTAAAAGTGACGCAATTAGCGAACAATAATCCAGTTGAAAAGAAGAAACTTTCTTTCAAAGAAAAAGAAGAATTCAAACAATTGGAAAAAGATTTAGAAAAATTAGAAGAAGAAAAAAATGCTTTAACTAATGTACTGTCTGATTCAAATTCTTCCAATGACGATATCATGAAAGCAGGGACCAAATTGTCTGAAATCGTTCAGAAAATTGAAACCGCTACTGAGCGTTGGATGGAATTGGCTGAGTTTGCTTAATTGATAATACTTTATCTATTTTATCAGTTAATCTCTTGAAGTAGGGTTTGTTGAATGGCTTCTTTGAGTTTTGTCTCAATATTACATTGATTGGCGTATTTCTCCCAATTCCCAACAATTTCTATACACTCAGTAAGTATTTTTTTAGGATTTCTGATTGAGTTTTGTTCTGCAATCTTTATAAAATCTGCCAAAACAAAATCTTTTCTTTTTCCATTAATACTTAAATTGTGTTGACTGACCCAATCGCTTCCGGGGCGATAGGCATGACAAATATCATAAGCAGGTGCAAGTTTCCATTTTCCAGTTTGATCCATCATGAACGAAAAGTTTTTGGTGTGATCATCACAATTTCTTGTAATTACATTGAAAACCATACGTTTGAACATTTGTTCAGCTTCTGCATATGACAAACGCAAAGCCCTCATCGTTTGGAAAAGTTGTTCGTAGCTGTAACCATAAATATTTTGAAAATCATAATGTTGCAAGGCGCAAAATGTTTGTGTATGCAACTTCTGATTGACTTTATTTCTGTCAAATCTTTTGGTCATGAAATGCGCTCGGTCTGATTCTTCTATCAGTTTGCATTCCATCATTTCAATTCCAAAGTCGGTCGCCATCTGGTAATAAGCCATTTCAACACGTCCATAACCCGTTGATGAGCCAAATTGCGTGTCGTTTACGCCGTCAAATTTTATTAACCAATGTTCAAAACCAGTTTCAGTGAGCGCTTGGCCAGATTTAATTTCTCCTGTTTGCTCGTTGTAAGCGATGATTGCTTTTGGTCGAGCGCCTCCAGCTGATGTTCCCATTTTGAGTACATCGAGCATGGTGTCACGCATTTTATTGGTGGTATGCAATTGCACATTTTCCTTCTTTTGCAAAAGTTTTTGGGTGGTTTCGATTAACCCAGATAATTCCAATGTATAGGATTTTGTGTCTGGTTGAACATTCGGTTCAAATTCCAATGCACCCATTCCTCGTTTTCCGATGAAACACAACAATTCAACTGGATTCAATGAATTTTCTGGTCTACCGTTTTGTGCAAGCCACACATTGATCAATTCTTTTCCATATTTATCAGGCAAAGAATCGGCCAATAAACCAGGAAGTCCTTTGAAAGTCTCCACATTCCGCAATTCAGGAAATGAGTAAATTCGATTTTTACTAGGCATTTTGACAGGCGACACCGCATACTTTTCTAAATCAAATTTAGGATCGTACTCAAAAGAAGCGACTTCCTTCTCAGGATTCCAAGCAATTGCGCCTACAATTTGTCCCCACAATTTAACAAATGCTGTTGTTACCATCCCAAATCGTTTTTGTCTTTGTCATTTGGTCGAGCAAAAGCACGCTGGCGAGGTTCGGTGGCACCTTTCGCCAATTTCAACGGACTGATTTCCTCGTAATATTTAAATTCGTTGAAAACATACAAAGCATCCAACATGCGCAAAATCTTGATTAAATTTAAAAGTGCAATATTTTCTCCGCGTTCGATTAAACTGATTGTAGAACGACTCACTGCAGCTTGTTTGGCCAATTCACCTTGCGTAATTCCCAGGTCAATGCGTCGTTGCTTGATGAAATTTCCAATTTCTTGCAAAATGAGTTGATCATTACTTTCCTTATTGTATGAAATATCATTCATAATAACTATTTTTCGTGTCCAATGCGTTAAATTTCATTCATTATTAAGAAATGTAACTATTTTGGTACGAATGTATGAAATTTCATTCATTAAACCAAATTTTAACTATTAATGCGTTAAATTTCATTCATTAAAATGCAATAAGAAATGTGAAGAGATTTATCATTGAAAGAAGGAAATTTACTGTTTTTTATTAATTATCAGTGAATGTCTCACTAATTTGACAATTGTAAAAGTCAGCTTTCATTGGTAACCTGACACAGCTTTTTAAGAATTGAAATCCATTTTATCTTGATATTCAGCTATTTTAAGATTAATAATTTTTCAAAATTATCCAAGCTTGTTTCAAAGTAATTGTATTGAAATGAATCAATGTAATCGGCTTTACTTGGTATAAAAAATCTAATATCATCACGTGACTTTATTAAATTAAATGAATATGGATCACAATTAGGGGTGTTTTTTAATTCAAATTCGATTAATTCTAAAAATTTATTTTCCTTGTAAACATTGATGTCTTCAATAAAGTGAGTAATATTTATTTTTGTTGTGGTATCAGATTTAATGTTTTTTAATTTATTGTATTCTAATTCGTTAAATATATAACCACAAGTTTTTCTGAAAAATGTCCAATCTTGATTTAAAGTTGGGTATTTGTAATTTCCATCCCATTTGTCAACTATTAAAACATAATATTTCACATCGTTAAAAGTCAAAGATTTTATTTGCAGTGAGTTGAAGTTTTGTTCTGCTCTTGACATCATGTTTGCGCCTGATAATTTATACTTAACTGTATATTCTTTATCAGAACTTTTATAGTTCTTATCTGAGCAAATTACATTACCGTAATCAACCCATTCACCAATGGCATTATTATAGGACCAACCAACTGATTTATTTAAAACCATGCTCTCACTGGAGAATTCAAGTTTACCTCTATTAATTCTTTCTTGTGCAAAGGTTGAAAAACCTAGTAGACAAATATTCAAGACTAGTAATTTTATTTTCATTAGTTTTCGTATTTCAGTTAGACCTGTTTTTTCGATAGCTTAAGCTTTATAAGTAATCAATTATAAGCTCTAGAAGCTAAACTCAAACTAATTTATGTAATTAAATTCATAAAATAAATTTGAAATTTTAAAGTGTAAATATCATTGATTTAACAGCTGAATCGAAGTTTAAGAAATAAGCTTAAAAAAGAATAGAAAATCGCCTTTAGGAAATGCCACCTTATTGAGTTTTCAATTACCGATTAATCCCGTATATTTGCACCCGCAATGAAAAATTCAAATCTCGCACATCACTTAAAACATCCTGTTTTCAAAGTTGCTTCACAAATCTGCAAAGAACAAGGAATTCAGGCTTTTGTGATTGGTGGTTATGTTCGAGATTTGATTTTAGAACGACCTTCCAAAGACATTGACATCGTGGTTTTGGGCAGTGGAATGGAGTTTGCAGAGAAATGTGCAGCAACCTTGCGCGTCAAAAAAGTGTCGTTTTTCAAGAATTACGGCACAGCACAATTCAAGTACAAAGATTTAGAAATTGAATTTGTTGGCGCTCGAAAAGAATCGTATAGAGAAGATTCTCGCAAGCCTTTGGTTGAAAGTGGAACATTGAGCGACGATCAAAATCGCCGTGATTTTACGATTAACGCCTTGGCTTTGAGTTTACATCCTGATAATTTTGGTGAATTAATAGATCCTTTTGGTGGAGTGGAAGACCTTGAAAAACAAATTATTCGAACGCCTTTAGAGCCAGCAAAAACTTATTCAGACGATCCTTTGCGAATGATGCGCGCCATTCGGTTTGCGACACAACTCAATTTCACCATTGAAAATAACAGTCTGCAAGCGATCAAAGACAATTCTACTCGCTTAGAAATCATTTCAAGAGAGAGAATCAGCGATGAATTGAATAAAATCATTTTGTCAAACGAACCTTCTCGTGGATTTAAATTGTTGTTTTCAACCCAATTATTGCATCAATTTTTTCCTGAAATGGTTGCATTGTATGGCATTGATGTAATTCAAGGAAAGTCTCACAAAGACAATTTTTACCATACGCTAGAGGTATTAGACAATATCAGTGAAAACACAAACAATTTGTGGTTGCGTTGGGCTGCAATATTACACGATATCGCAAAACCACCCACAAAAAGGTTTGATCCTGTGATTGGTTGGACATTTCATGGTCACGAAGATTTAGGTGCGCGTTTTGTTCCAAGGATTTTCAAAAATCTGAAATTGCCTTTAGATCACAAAATGAAGTACGTACAAAAATTGGTAAGATTGCATCTGCGTCCAATTTCCTTGGTGAAAGGGCATGTAACGGATTCAGCAATAAGAAGATTGTTGTTTGAAGCTGGCGATGACATCGAAGATTTGATGACACTTTGTAACGCGGATATTACTTCAAAAAACGAGTTTAAAGTCCAAAAGTTCAAGAAAAACTTCGACATTGTTTCCAAGAAATTGAAAGATGTAGAAGCCAAAGATCAAATTAGAAATTTCCAGCCTCCTGTTTCTGGAGAATTGATTATGAGTACTTTTAATTTAAAACCATGCGCAGAAATCGGATTATTGAAAACGCAAATCAAGGATTCCATTCTGGAAGGTACAATCGAGAATAATTTTGAAGCAGCTTATGAACATTTGCTCATTTTAGCAGAAAAAATGGGATTAAAACCAGTAAATAATTAATCGTTTAAAGATTCTTTTTAATTTAGAACAAAATTCAAACCCATGGGTACATTAAAATTTCGTGTTTTATTAGATACAGAACAAGAAAGTGAAATATTCAGAGACATTTTAATAGACGAAAACGACAATTTCGAATCCTTGTATCATGCGATAATTTCGTCGTTCAGATTTCAAGGAGATCAAATGGCATCATTTTATATTTCCAATGAAAACTGGGACAAAGGTCATGAGATCAGCTTGATGGATATGAATTATGGAGATGAATCTATTGATGAAGTTGCTTCCGTGATGTCTGGTGCGAAGTTGCGCGATTTCATGGAAGAGCCTGATCAAAAGGTGATTTTGGTGTACGATTTTTTAAGAATGTGGATTTTCTTGATTGAATTATTGGAGAGAACAGAAGAAATCGTTGAAACACCAATTACCGTCTTGTCAATCGGAATGGCGCCTCCGGAGGATTCAAGAATTGTGAATTTGGAGGAAGAGGAAGAATTTGGAATCGAGGATGAAGATGATTTTGATTCTGACGATGATTTTGAAGATGGTTATTCAGACGAGGACTTGGCTGGATATGACGAATATTAAATTAGCATGAATAAATTTACTGGAGATCCAATTGGTAAAGCCATTTTGGAATATGCAAAAACCAACAAACCAGACGATATCATTGTTTCTTCCGAAATTTGTGAAGATGATATTATTCCTTTAGAAGTACTTTTTAGACAATACGACGAAATGCCAGAATTGGAAAAATTGGCATTGAGTTTGGCAAAAGGTGATGTATTAGATGTGGGCGCTGGTGCTGGATTTCACGCAAAATATTTGCAAGAAAAAGGATTGAATGTGCAAACAATTGATATTTCCGAAGGTTCAGTTCAATTCATGACATCGAATGGTTTGAAAGCTTCTAAAATTGACTTTTTTGATTTAAAAGGCGAACAATTTGACACCATTTTGATGCTGATGAATGGCATTGGAATTGCTGGGACTTTGTCGAATTTGGAAAAAACATTTGCTCATGCCAAAACACTGTTGAAACCAGGTGGTAAATTGTATTGTGATTCTTCTGATATCAAATATTTGTATGAAGATGAAGACGGATCAATGTGGGTTGATTTAAACACAGAATACTACGGCAATTTCCGCTTTCAAATGAAATACAAAAAGGAAGTTGGTCCATGGTTTGATTGGTTGTATGTCGATTTTGACAATTTATTTCAAGCGGCCAAAAATGCTGGTTTGAAAGCTTCGAGAATCTACAATGTGGACGACAATTACTTGGCTGAAATTGTCAATTAACCATTTGTCCTCAAAATATTTTAGTTAATACTTAATTTATAATTTGAGTAAATTATTGCCTTAATTTTGTCTCAAATTGAAATAATATTGCCTCATGAAAAATAGAAAATGGTATTATTCCTTTGGGATTTTAAGTTTATTTATCACCTTATCTTCATTCCTTTGGAAAAGTAATCAAGTCGCTACAGAACAAACTTCGTTGCTGTGGAAAATTGAAGGAAATGGACTCAAACAGCCATCATATTTGTTTGGAACTATGCATTTGATTGAAAAGCAATACTTCTATTTTCCTGAAAGTTTGGAGAAATTGGTCAAAAAATCAGATTTATTAGTGATGGAAATAGCAGGAATTCCAGATCAAGCGGAAGCGATGAAATATCTGGTACTGAAAGAAGGAACTTTTTACGATTTTTTCACACCAGAGCAAATGGATACCATTTTAGCATGGACAAAATCAAAAATGATGATGGACGAGAAAGCTTTCAAAACGACTTTTTCTAAATTTAAACCTTTTGTTTTGGTACAAACAGCAACGCAAATGCAATTCATGGGTAAAACGGAATCTTACGAAATGACCTTCCAAAATATTGCCAACAAAAACAAAGTCAAATTGGAAGGATTGGAAACAATCGCTGATCAAATGAAAATTTTTGATGATTTGACCAAAGAGCAGCAAGCTGAAATGGTGATGGAAGGAATCAGAGATGAAGCGAATTCAAATGAAATGAGTGCACAAATGCAACAAATTTACAGACGTCAACAAATTGATTCTTTGTATAATATGATTCATTCTGAAGGTGGAGTTTTGGCAACTGAACAAAATGCATTTTTAGACAATCGCAACAAAAATTGGATTCCAAAAATCAAGAACTACGTTTCACAAGGCAAAGCATTTATCGCTGTAGGTGCAGGACATTTGGGTGGAGAAAATGGCGTGATTCGATTGTTAGAAAAAGAAGGTTTTACGGTAACTCCGGTCAAATTATAAGTTTTAAAAACACAAATTAAAAGAAATGAAATATTTTACTTTCGCATTAATTACTTTATTGTTAGTTGGTTGCAAAACTTATTCTGAGGAAGATAAAACGAAGTTCGACCAAAAAATCGAGAAATTTATAGCGAAATCAGACATCAAATATGAGCGTTCTGAATCTGGATTGTATTACTTCATAGAAAATATTGGAGAGGGCGATTTAATCAAATTCAATGACGAAGTGAGTTTTACCTACACTGGAAAACTACTTAGTGGAAAAACCTTTGACGGCATGCATAAAAGGACGCCGGTTACTTATGAGGTTTCGAAATTAATTGAAGGTTGGAAAGAAGCATTTATGTATTTGAAAAAAGGAGGGAAAGTAAAATTGATCATTCCTCCAACATTGGGATATGGCGACAATGATTTGCCAGACATTCCAGCTCATTCGATTTTGGTTTTCGAAATCGAGATCATTGATGTACATTGATTTGATTTTCAATGTATGGAAAGTCAAACTTTAATTAGACGCTACGAAACCAAGGATAGATCGATTTTAATTGATTTATTGCGAATCAATACACCCAAATATTTTGGAATTGAAGAAGAAATTGATTTCGTTCGGTATTTGGAAAGTGAAATTGAATCATATTTCGTCATTGAAAAAAATCAACAAATAGTTGGTTGCGGTGGAATTAATTTGAATTTAGAAAAACATCTAGGAATCATCAGTTGGGGAATGATTCACCCTGATTTTTTCGGACAAAAACTCGGCAGTCAATTATTGGAACATCGAATTTCGTTTCTCAAAAATAATTACAATTTACAAAAAATCATTGTCAGAACTTCTCAATTGGTTTATCCTTTTTATCAAAAACACGGCTTCGAATTGAAAGAAATTCATCCTGATTTTTGGTCGAAAGGGCTAGATATGTATCTGATGGAAATGGAGTTACTTTAATATTGTTTATTTTTATCTAAAATATTTTATCATGAAAGCTTGTGTTAATACCAAATATGGACCACCAGAAGTAGTAAGCTTTTCAGAGGTTATCAAACCTATTCCAAAATCAAATGAGATTTTAATTCAAGTTAAATTTGCAACTGTGAATCGCACAGATTGTGGTTTTAGAAGTGCTGAATATTTTGTCTCAAGATTTTTTAGTGGACTTTTTAAACCAAAGAATCATGTTTTGGGTAACGAATTTGCTGGAATTGTTGCTGAGATTGGAACAAATGTTTCTGATTTTAAAATAGGCGACAAAGTTTTTGGATACAATGACAAAACATTTGGAACGCATGCTGAATTTTTGTGCTTAAATGAAAAATCTAATATTGCGTTAGTTCCTGAAAATATAGAAATTAATGCTGCAGCGGCAATCTGTGAAGGTGCGCACTATGCACTTTGTGATATTCGTGCTGCCAAAGTCAAGGCTGGAGATGAAGTCCTTGTTTATGGCGCAACTGGGGCGATTGGTTCTTCAGCAGTGCAACTTTTGAAACATTTTGGTGCGCATGTGACTGCAGTTTGCGATACGCAGCATGTTGATTTAATTTACAGCCTTGGCGCTAACAAAGTGATTGATTATCAGAGAGAAGATTATTCAGAATTGACTGGAAAGTATAATTTTATTTTTGATGCTGTAGGAAAGACTTCATTCAAGATAGGTAAAAAAGTATTGAAAGAAAACGGGATTTACATTTCCACAGAATTAGGAAAAAATGGTGCAAATATTTGGTTGGCTTTGTTAACTCCCATATTTAGTAAAAAGAAAGTGTTGTTTCCAATTCCGTTTATCAAGCAGGAAGATGTACAATTTTTAGCTGAGTTGGTTGGATCAAAACAGTTTAAGCCTTTGATAGATAGAACATTTAAAATGGATAATATTGTGGCGGCATATCGTTTTGTTGAGTCAGGTCAAAAAATCGGAAATGTGCTACTTGAAATAAGTTAATATGTTGAAAATCAAAAATATTCATCATATTGCAATTATTTGTAGTGACATTGAAATTTCCAAACAGTTTTATACTGAAATTTTAGGATTTGAGATTATTAGATCGGTTTATCGAGCTGAAAGAGATTCTTTTAAGGTTGACTTAGCATTGAATGACAAATATTTGATTGAACTTTTTTCATTTCCCAATTCTCCAAAAAGACTGTCAAGACCAGAGGCAACTGGGTTGCGACACTTGGCGTTTGAAGTTGATGATATTGTGAATGCTGTCAGTTCCCTAAAATCAAAATTTATTGCGGTCGAATTGATTAGAATTGATGAATTTACGAATAAAAAGTTCACTTTTTTTGATGATCCAGATTTCTTGCCGATTGAAATTTATGAGCAGTAGCGGGAATTTGATTTTAAAATTTATTCTTAATTTAAAGTTTATCAGTTAGATTTTCTTATATTTGATTTAAACGACTGCATCAAGTTATATTTTTTGCAAAATATTTTCACTTTGTTCGAAATCGAAAAATACAAGATTGTAATCAATGATTTTCCTGATGGAATTATCATTTTGGATGAATTTGATTTTATACAGTTAACCAATTCTAACATTGAAAATATGTTTGAAATGGATAAATCGGATTTTATAGGAAAAAATATCAGTTTTTTATTTTCTGCTTTAAAAATTGCTAGTAAAAATGCGCAAATTGAAAATAGAGAATGTTTACTTACTAAAAAAAACAACACTGAAATATGCGTCGATATACGTGTAAATCAGCTTGAAAAATCAAATGGTAAATATAAAATAGTAGTAGTTAGAGATATTACAAATCAAAAAATAATCTCGATTGATAACATTAAAACTACTGAAAGATTTCGTGGTTTATTGAATAATTTGGATACTGGAATTGTTGTCCATTCTTATGATTCCTCTGTTATTAAATGCAATCCAAAGGCTGAAGAATTACTTGATTTAACTGAAGATCAAATGTTGGGTAGATTAGCCATTCATCCGGAATGGAAATTTGTGGATGAAAATTATGTTCCGATTGCAGTTGAAAATTATCCCGTTGAACAAATTAAAAGTACAAAGGAGACTTTAAAACCTGTCACTTTTGGTGTTTATAGACCCATTAAAAAAGATATTGTTTGGCTCACAGTGAATGGTTATCCAGTTCTAAGTGAAGCTGGAGATTTGGTCGAAATTGTAATTAATTTCAACGACATCACAGAAAGAAAATTTTTGCAGAAGCAAATTGAAAGAGAAATTAGTATCAAAGACGTATTTTTCAATAGCAGTAAAGATCTTTTTTGGAGTTTGGATTGTGACTTAAATCTAATAACAACCAATGAAACTTTTAATAATAATACACTTTCGCTTTACGGAAGAACATTGAATATCAATGAACCATTTTTTCAAAAAGATTTATATGGGCAGGATGTGATTGATTACTGGTTGGTTTTTTACAATAAGATCTTAAAAGGTGAAACAATTATTTCAGAATTTGAAATGCCTAAGGGTCAATTCAATGATGCTGAATGGTATGAATTGAAGATGTCTCCAATTTACCAAGGGAATGATTTAATTGGGATTGCTTGTTTTGGGAGAAATATCACATACAGGGTTAAGATTGAGAAAAAAATCAAGGCTTCTTTAAAAGAAAAGGAGATTTTATTGGCAGAAATTCACCATCGAATAAAGAATAATTTGACTTTGATTTGGAGTTTATTGCAATTGCAAGAAATGAATTCAAATAATCAAGAAGTCAAAGATGCGCTGAGTGTAAGCAGAAAGCGCATTAAATCTACTGCATCTATTCATGAAATGTTGTACAAAAGTGAATCACTGCACGACATTAAAATCAAGGATTACTTAACAGAGCTTTTTGACTATTTAAAAATAAACAATCAGATTGAATTAGAATATGTAGGTGAAGAAATCTCAGTTGAAATGGACAATGCGATGCCATTAGGTTTACTTATGAATGAATTATTTATGAATTCATTTAAATATTCATATAATGAGAAAAGCAAAGGTAAAATTAAAGTAAGTACATCTCTGGAGGGAAATCAGTTAACTATATTTATGCAAGAATTTGAAGGTAATTTTCCAACGACAATTGATTTTAAGAACGCAAAAACCACTGGATTGATTTTAGCCCATACTTTCGCAGAGCAATTGAATGGTTCATTAGAATTAGTAGAAAATAATCCACCAAAATATAAAATTCAAATATTAATTAATGACAAATATTAAGAAAATACTCATTGCTGAAGATGAATTACTTTTCGTGAAAGTGATGCGCATTGAATTTGAAAAAAAAGGATATGAAATTGAAAGTGTGGTAGATGCTCAAGGCGCTTTTGAAAAAGCATTTGAATTTAAACCTGATTTGATTTTATTGGATATTAGACTGAAATACAACTCTTCAGGAATTGAGGCGGCTCAGAGAATAAGAGCTGCGGGAATCAAAACACCAATTATTTTCACCACTGGGAATTCATTTGAACATACAAATATCGAAATTACAGAAATTTTGAATACAAATATATTGATAAAACCTATTGATTTTCAGCAATTATTTCACGTTATTTCAAAAATTTAGCAGCGAAAATTATTATATGAATTTACCAAGAAAAAAAATGTAAATTTAAAGTCAAATATAACCTAGTATGAAAAAAACACTTCTTCTAATATGTAGCATTGTCGTTCTTGTTGCTTGTTCAACAATCAAGACAGCAACGCTTTCGCAACAGGATGTGGATAAAGTAAAAACATTATATCCAAATTATACTTTGGCCCAGTTAAACGAGGGAAAAACCTTGTATAGTGAAAAATGCACACTTTGTCATTCGTTGAAAGATCCAAATTCTGAATCTTCTCAAAAATGGCCCCAAATTGTTTTTGAAATGACCAATATGGCCAATGAAAAAACATTGACAATCAGTCCGAAACAAGAAGATTTAATCTTGAAATATTTGGTTACAATGACAACCCCTTCTAAATAATATTTATTGATAGTTTTGATTATAAGGATTTTAGTACTTTTTTTCTTTGTAGAAATTTCTACTGTTTTTGGTCAAAGTGATTTGGTCGAGAAATCAAATTTTGGCTCGAATCCTGGCAATTTGGAAATGTTTTTACATGTTCCTAAAATGCAAAATTTAAAAAATGCACTAGTCGTTGTTTTGCATGGTTGTACTCAAGATGCTAATACGATAGCTTCTCAATCAGGTTGGACTGATTTGTCTGATAAACATGGTTTTACCATTTTGTACCCGCAACAGAAAATGCTGAATAATCCAAATGACTGTTACAATTGGTTTCAAAAAAAAGACATTGATAAGGACAAAGGGGAAGTTTTTTCCATCAAACAAATGATTGATTTTACAGTTGATTCTTTGAGTTTGAATCGAGATTCTGTTTATGTTTACGGCCTGTCGGCAGGGGCAGCAATGGCAGTTGCACTAATGGCAGATTATCCAGAAACTTTTCAATCGGGCGCTATTCTTGCTGGTGGTCCATTTTACAGTGCTACAAATCCAGTGAAAGCCTTAGCAACTTTATTGTCACCGCAAAAAAAAACGGGTGCAGCGTGGGCAAAACCAATTTTCAATCAACACAAAGATTCGATTGAAAAGTTTCCTAAATTAATTGTTATTCATGGAAAAAGTGACCAAGTGGTAAACATTGAAAATTCAAGGCAATTAATTTTGCAATGGTCTACCATTCATCATTTATCAAGTATTCCAACAGACACAATTTATAATTTCGATGGACATAGCGACTTTGTGAATTTTATTTACAAAGATTCGTCTGGAAACGAGTTGATTTCATTTTTGGAAGTACGATTTTTAGGGCATGAATTGATGGTTGATCCTGGGGAAGCAGAGAAGCAAGGTGGAAAAACGGGATTATTTTCAAAAGACAAAGATTTTTTCAGTACTTATTGGATTGCTTCCAAATTTGGTTTGATAAAAGTAGAATATTGAAATTCTTGTTGTGTCAGTATTTTATTTTGTACCTTTACTCTGCTTCAAAATTGTCAATACTCGAAAATTAAAACCCCTTTATTTTTAGTGAATTCTTTATTATGATAAATTTAAAACTTTCAATTTTATTCATTGTCACATTCGGATTTCTTTCTTGTAAAAAAGAAAAAGATCCAATTGTGGTAGATACTCCAACTGGTTATGTCCAATATGGAACACCTTATGCCAATATGCCTGCAACGGAAGATGTTGTGATGTATGAAATAAATTTACGTGCTTTCAGTAATGCCGGAAATTTGCAAGGTGTAATTAGTCGATTGTCTGAAATTAAAGCTTTGGGAGTCAATACAATTTGGTTGATGCCGATTTACTCGGAAGGAGTTTTAAATTCAGTTCACTCTCCATATTGTGTCAAAAATTACAAAGAAGTTAGCACTGAATATGGCAGTTTAGAAGATTTGAGGCAACTTACAACACTTGCACACGCTCAAAATATGACAGTGATTTTGGATTGGGTAGCAAATCATACTTCATGGGATAATCCTTGGATTGCGGCACATCCGGATTGGTATACTCAAGATGTCGCTGGAAATATTGTTATTCCGGCTGGCACCAATTGGAATGATGTTGCTGATTTAAATTTTTCTAATTCTGACATGCGTGCTGCCATGATTGATGCAATGAAATATTGGGTTTTGGAAGCAAATGTGGATGGTTTTAGATGCGATTATGCGGATGGTGTTCCATTCACTTTTTGGAACGAAGCTATTACTGAACTGCGTACTTTGCCAAATCGGAATTTAACTTTTTTAGCTGAAGGAACCAGAGCAGATCATTATACTGCTGGTTTTGATATGACTTACGGATGGAATTTTTATACAGCTGCACAAAATTGCTGGGCGGGTTCAACAACCTCGGGATTTATCGCAACGAACATTTCGGAATATACTTCCGTTCCAGTAGGAAAGCACAAAATTCGTTTTACAACCAATCATGATGAATCGGCATGGGAAAGTACACCAATTACTATGTTTAACGGAAAACTGGGCGCTTTAGCCGCTTCAGTTCCAACCATTTTTATGGGAGGAGTACCCTTAATTTATTCTGGACAGGAAGTTGGAAGAACAAGTGTTTTGCCATTTTTTACAAAATCACCCATCAACTGGAATTTGAATCCAGATATGTTATTGGCGTATAAAAATATGTTGCAATTTTATGTGGGTTCTGCCGCTTCTAGAAGAGGAACAATTTCTACTTTTACAGGTTCCACAGATGTACTTTGTTTTCAAAAATCTTTAGGTACAGACAAGGTATTGATTATGGTGAATGCAAGAAACAATGCACTTGATTATTCAATTCCTGCAGTTTTGCAAGGAAGTAATTGGATTAACGCCATGGATAATTCCAATATAACTTTGGGGACAACGCTAAGTTTAACAAATTATGAATATTTGATTTTAAAAAATCAATAGTTTAAAAATACAAAAATGCGTTTACAAAAATCAATTTTAATCCTTTTTTCACTTCTTGCCGCAATTCTTTTTTCATGTGAAAAGAAGGAATCAGAAACTCCTGCAATTGTTGTTTCAGAAGATTTGGAAATTAAAGGCGCTGATATGTCTTTACTCCCAGAAATCAGATTGTCGGGGCTTAGCATGAAAAATGCAAATAATCAAACAGAAGATATGTTGCAAACGCTAAAAAGCAGTGGTGTCAATGTTATTCGTCTGCGCGTTTGGAATCAACCAGCCGAAACCACTTCCTCCCTTGAATCGGTAAAAATTCTTGCAGATGAAGTGCATTCATTGGGAATGAAAGTGTTGCTGACGGTTCATTATTCAGATTCTTGGGCTGATCCTTCTCAGCAAACAAAACCAGTTGCTTGGCAAAGTTTGAATTTTGCAGATTTGAAAGACAGTGTATACGCTTTTACAACCAAAATTATGACACAAATAAAACCAGATTACATTCAAATTGGAAATGAAATCAATAATGGTTTATTGTGGCCGGAAGGAAGTTTTTCAAATCTTTCGCAAATGAAAGGTTTGTTGCAAAAAGGTATTGAAGCAGTAAGGGCATCAAGCAGTAAAACTAAAATTGTGATTCATTATGCAGGTCATGTCAATGCCAACGGATTTTTTTCTTCATTGGCTGGTTTAGATTATGATATTATTGGTTTAAGTTACTATCCAATGTGGCATGGAAAAAATTTGGATTCTTTGAAAAATAATTTAATAACCATTTCGAGCACTCAGAATAAGCCAATTTTCTTGGCTGAAACATCTTATCCTTTTACCTTTGGTTATAATGATTGGACCAATAATATCGTAGGTTTAAATTCACAGATTTTGCCTGAATTTGCGGCAACACCTGAAGGACAAAAAGCATATTTAGCAAAGTTGAAATCGATTTTATTAGAGGTTCCCAAGGGCTTGGGTTTTTGTTATTGGGGGGGAGAATGGATTAGTTACAAAGGTTCCACAGCAAGTAATGGCTCCGCTGTTGAAAATCAAGCTTTTTGGGATTTTCAAAACAAAGCATTGCCAATCTTAGCTATTTTCAAACAATGAAAAAAATTTGAACATGAAATTTTGCTTTTTTGTTTTATTGATTTTAACAACTTCATTTAAAGTTGAGAGAACCAAAAAAATTGGTGGTAAAGATTTTTACAGTAGTGGATCAGAAATGTTAAATTCTTTGGTTTTAAAAGCGAATAAGTTTTCAAAAATCAGAATTGATGCTATTTATGCAGACCGCATTTTTTTAGTTCAAACTTTGAATCCTGCAGAAAACAAATTAAATATAGAAGCGGTCAGAAAATCAAATCCAAAAAATCCAATGAAATATTATTTTGAATTGGACATTTCAAACCTCAAAAAAGGAAATTATCTAATTGGTTCGCGAGCTTGTTATTGGGCTGGTAATTTGGAACTTATTATTTTTTGATTTCACTTTCCCTAAACTCTTCAGCAAATGAATCGTCCCACTTAAATTCATTTAAAATCCAACCATTGTTATTTTTGTAATAGGTGTAAATCACACGAATTGCTGTGTTTTCAAAACGAATAATATAAGATTCACGAATTGCAAAATCAGCGATCACCTCATTTTTAACTTTTTTAAAATCAATCGCTTTGCCAAATCTATCTTCGATGATATTCATATATCTCGTAGTCTTTTCTTGCAATGCTTCAATCTCATTTTCTGGTAAGGGCCAGTATTTTTGCAATTCTTTGAAGCAATCATTCATTTTATTTTGAATGAAAAGTTCTGTTACTTTGGTGGATAATTTTTCAGTTTCCGATTGATCTTTCAAATATTTTAATTGACCAAAAGATTGAAAACTGATAAGAATTAACAATGCAATAAGTGATTTTTTCATAAAGTTAAGGTGTACATTAATTCAGCTAAAGTACGCAGATATTTAGCAATTTCACGCTCATTTTTTATTTATTTTGTCACATGCTTGAATTAAAATTTCAAGTTTCCATTTTCATGTATTCCAAATTACCAAATTGATTTGATATTTTATAAATTTTCTCTTGTCTATCCGAAATCAAAAAGCTAAATTTGACATCAAATAAATAAGCAAAATAAAATCCGCAAAAATGAGCGTACTTGTTAATAAAGATTCAAAGGTAATTGTTCAAGGTTTTACTGGAAGTGAAGGTACTTTTCACGCAGGTCAAATGATTGAATATGGAACAAACGTTGTAGGAGGTGTAACTCCAGGAAAAGGTGGTTCTTCTCATTTAGATAGACCAGTTTTTAATACAGTAGCTGACGCAGTGAACACAACAGGTGCTGATGTTTCTATTATTTTTGTTCCACCAGCTTTTGCAGCAGATGCAATCATGGAAGCGGCGAATGCAGGAATCAAAGTGATTGTTTGTATTACTGAAGGAATTCCAGTAAACGACATGGTGAAAGCGAAAGAATATTTGAAAGGTTCTGGTGCCCGTTTAATCGGTCCAAACTGTCCAGGTGTGATTACTGCAGGCGAAGCGAAAGTAGGTATTATGCCAGGTTTCGTTTTTCACAAAGGTAAAATCGGAATTGTTTCTAAATCAGGAACATTAACATACGAAGCTGCGGATCAAGTGGCGAAAGCAGGATTAGGAATCACAACTGCAATCGGAATTGGTGGAGATCCAATTATTGGAACAACTACAAAAGAAGCAGTTGAATTATTGATGAATGATCCAGAAACTGAAGGAATCGTAATGATTGGTGAGATTGGTGGAAACTTAGAAGCTATCGCTGCACGTTGGATCAAGGAAAATGGAACTAAACCAGTGGTTGGATTTATCGCAGGTGAAACTGCTCCAGCAGGACGTACTATGGGTCACGCAGGTGCAATTGTAGGTGGACATGATGATACAGCAGAAGCTAAAAAACGAATCATGAGAGAATGCGGAATTCACGTAGTTGATTCTCCAGCAGAAATCGGAAAGAAAATGGCAGAAGTAATGGGCGTTATCGCTTAATTACAAACTTCATAATTATTGAAAGCCACAGCAATGTGGCTTTTTTTTGCCCAAAAATGAAGGTCTCAAGGTGAAACTTTAAATTTTAAATCAAAACGATCAACTCTATTTAGGGAAGTACATTTGTCTAATGTCTATGGTCTAATGTCTGCAGTCTAATATCTTAGGTCTAAAAAAAGCTATTCTTCAACACCATAATCCAAACGCTTGGTCGTGATGTAACGCGGAATATAGTATTTACTTCCAACAAAATTATCGATTACCACACCGCGAGAGGTAGATGAGTGAATAAACTTAATTGAATTTGGACCTACTTCCACTACCATAGCAACGTGGCCAATTCTTGAACTTTTGGTGCTACTTCCTTTGAAAAACATCAAATCGCCTGGACGAATGTCAGCCAATTTTACTGTTTTTCCAAATTCTGCCATTCCGTAACTTGAATGCGTTAAAGTTAATCCAAAATTTCCCATCACGTAAAAAATGAAGCCAGAACAATCGAATCCTGAAGGCGTCATTCCAGCACTGCGATAGGGCGTTCCAAGAAAATTTTTGGCGTAATCAATAATTTTATCTACATGTTCACTGTTCCTGCGCACCGTTGTATCAAATTGAATTAAACCCAATGAATCGAGTGTCGATAAAGCAATTTTTGGTTTAATTGTATCTACAACTTGTTCTTGCGCACGCAATTGAATCGTTGATAAAAACGAAAAAATGAATAAAAAATACAATTTCAGACTTATTCTTTGCATTGCGGTTGCAAAAATATAACTATTTTCACACTTTAAACAATAAGGGTTTGAACAAAGTAGCTGAAAACGAATTGACAAAATTGTATTACTCCATCGGTGAAGTAGCCACTATGTTTGGGGTAAACACTTCTTTGATAAGATTTTGGGACAAAGAATTTGATATTATTACCCCGAAAAAAAACAAAAAAGGCAATCGTTTATTCACTCCAAAAGACATAAAAAATTTCAATAAAATCTACGATTTAGTTAAAAATCAAGGATTCACATTGGAAGGAGCAAGAAAAGCCCTGAAACGCCGAAGCCCCGCACAAAAAGAAATCGAAACTACCGAAGAAACCACTACCTCACAGGACGTTATCGAAAAATTGGAAACAATTAAGAGTCGATTGATTCAATTGAAAAACTACTAGAAAGACCCGCTACGCTATTAGACAAAAGATGTTAGAACCTTTGCTACGCAACTCTTAGACAAATTTTAGATTGTTAGATTATTAGACTTTTGGATTTTTAGATTTAAGAGAGTTTTTATCACGAAATAACCGAAATGTAATTTTGTATCTAGAACTTTTGCGGCTTGATTACACTCGTCTACCGAAACGTTTTGATTAATTTACATTGTTTCTAGCATTTGCAAAATAAGAATAACTCGTCGATCGATTTTGAATTAACAAATACTTTGATGTCGCACGCACAAGTTTTAAGTGCTGTCTTGCGAAGTTTATTTATTTATAACAAATGAATTTAGAATTTTCTCACCTGTTTCCTTAAAGTCAGCAAATTTGTCTTGCTCGCTCGTGACTGTCAGAACAAATGCCTTTTCATCAATTACCCAATAATATTGTTCAAATATTAAATGAAATATTCCTTGGTCTCCAGAATAAATTAATTTTTGATATTCACCTTTTACATTTTTTATTCTTTTACTTTCTATCAAATTGGAATTAGTCACCATTGTTTTAATTTGTCCTTCGGATATTTCACAGTATTGATTAAGATCAATATTTCTGCCAGATAAATCTTGTACTAATAGAATAATATTTTCTTTAAATTTATCTAAATCAGATTCTAATGGAGAAAATAAAATAAAACTTGTCCCCATTTGTCCACTTTGATTAAGATCCCATGTCGCTGGATACTGAATAGAATAATTTGATTTGTCCAATGTTTCCCATTCGTTATTTGTTTGGAGAAGATTGTTTCCAGATTCTTTCTTAGTATTTGTTTGCCCATAAGCAACAAACGATAGCAATAATAATAATGTCAGAATTTTTGTCATTATGTTTTGGTCTTTACATTACGCATAACTGAGGTCTAATGTCTTAGGTCTTCAGTCTAATGTCTCAAGTCTTAGAATCCTAAAATCCTAATATCTCCTAATTAAAAACTCATCCTCAACTGCACGGTAACATCCTGTTTTCTATTTCCAGAAATTTCTTCGCTTCCTGAACTTAAGCTTGTTCTATTTGAATAAATGAAAGAGCCGTAGCGCAACCACAAATCAAATTTTCGAAGAAAAGAATAACGCACCATCACATAAGCGCGACTTCCTTGATAGTAGTATGCGGGAACGGAGAAAACATACAACGCATTGGTTTCAAAAGTATATAGTCTTGTATCGTATGAATCAGTATCAAAAAAGGCATATCGAAGTGCAATGTCGAAAGGCATACTTTTCGGCTTGATCAAAATGTCTTGTGAAATCATCATTCCAGTTTCTGGCGTATTGCTCTTGCGATTAATCGTCACATATTCAATTCTGCTTTTCAATTGAATTCCTTCGGTCACTTGATAAGTAAAATTTAAGCGGTAATTACGCTGAAAAACATCTTCAATTTGAGTGACTGTTCCGTCAGAATCTCGGCTGTTTTTTTGTCTCAATTGTTGTCTGAATCGTCCATAAACTTCCATTTGCTTGTTAGGCTTGTAACTTGGTTGAAACAAAAATTCGTGACCCGAAGATGGAGCGTCAACTTGGTATTTCAACCAAGGTTGTTGGAAAAAATCCATGTAAGTATTAATAGACCAAGAGCTGTTCATTCGAACTTTTAAACCAAGGTATAATCCTGATTCATTTTGTGTATTGCTTCCTTCAGAAAAACCAGTATTGTAGAAAGTTTGGTAACCTCGCGCATAATTGCGGTATAAAACACTCAATGAAGCTTTTGAATCAAGGGCAAAAATCAAACCTTGCAACAAAGCTGTTTGACCAGAATATCCTGAACGAGAAGCTTCACCGAATAAATTCACATTTCGCCAAACATAGCTGTAATCGCCGCTGATACTTGTATTTGTTTTTCCTCTGAAATCAAATTGATTGTAAAGTTGTAAATCTTTCGTGTAATCTTTGTTATATCCTTGATATACACCCGCCAAACCTAAAGTCAAATTTCGTTTGGCGTAACGCAAATTTCCTCCACCAACTGTTTCAATTAAATTGTTTTTCTTCGCAATTTCTGAAGTCGTACGGTGAAATCCTGAGACATTAATACTTGAAACAAATTCTAAATCATCGAATAAAGAGTCAGCTGTGACAGACGCATCAACAGCTTTGTATGAGCCAAAAAGTGTCAAAGCAAAGCTTTTAAATCCTAAATCTATGGCTGCCCCGCGCATGAATCTGTTTTCATCTACTGAAGTATAAGGTTTCAAAGCTTGCGCGTTTTTCTTGATGTTGGTGACATCAGCTGTTTTTCCGAAAGCGTATCCCGACCAAAAATTCAATCCTTGACCAATTTGAATTTGATAGTCGCCCAAAGCAATTCCTTTCAAATATTTCCCACCCTTATAATAAGCATGCATAGAATAAAAATCAAAACCATTTTTTTGAGTTCCACGGAAAAATTGCTCTCCAGGATCCTTTTCAGCAGTGATTCCAACGCTTAAATTCGTTCTGTAACTATATCGCAAGCGAGTATAATATCGATCGGCATTTCCATAGTAATATTTATTACTCAAAAGTTTCACAGAATCTGGCACCTTATCGTAACCACTTTTTGGCTCCGGAACTGTTTGATATCGGAGAAAAACTTCAAATTTCCCAAATTTCAACGCTTCTTTCAAAGAAACATGCAATTGATCCAATTTATCATCCACTTGCACAAATGGACGCACTAATTGAATGGTTTGTAAATCCCAATATTTCAGAGATTGAAGTTCATAAATACTGATTAACTTTCCAGTTTGCTTGATGTGTAGGATTAAGTCATTGATTTGAATATCTGTCAACAATTCCAAACTTTTCAAATCTTCTGTGGTTGCATTGTTGAGATTCAATGGTCGATCAAAATAGTAATTTAACTGTTCAATGACATTGGTCAAATCAATTTCTTCTGATTCAAGTTGTTCAGAAATAAATTCAATTCGTTGCTGAATCAATTCCGAGCGACTTTGTCCTATTGATAAGAAAGGTACAAAAAGCAAAAAGAACAAAAAGATTTGCTTATTCATGCACCTTAGATTTGAAATCATAAGTCAAACCAAAATGTGGCGACCAACCCAAATGTTGCTGCCAAGCTGAACCCAAATCCAGTTTGAAGTTATTTTTGAACCAATAACCAAATCCAAAAGTCAATTCCATCGGATTTGAAGCTGCGCCAATACGCATATAGAATCTATCTAAAAGCTCATATTCTAAACCTGCTTTTGCTCTCAAAGGAGATTCAATTTCTTTTTCAGCTTCAGCCAAAATCATTACTTTGTCGGAAAGTTGGTAGTTAATTCCCAAACGCATATAAGTTGAAAATCGATCATCTTGAAATTCTGATAATTTCGCTCTCCCGAAGTTTAAAATACTAAAACCAATGGAAATTTTCTCGTTAATTTTAGCTAAAACTCCTGCCTCTGCAGTAACGCTATTTTTGGAGCCATAATTTTCAATGCGCAAACCTTGGTAATTCAATTGTACACCAGCGGATAATTTCTCTCCCAATTTCATGCTGTAACCAAATCCAATTCTTGTGGTGCGGTAAACCTTGTAACCATAGGATTGTGCGCCAGCAGAAAGAACGCCAACTTTCAACGGTATCGCTACTACAAAAGCTTGAGTTTGCAATTCTTTTAATAAATAACGATTTTCATAACTTAAACCTGCTGAAGTTTGTTTCAAATTAGCCAATGCCCCAGGATTGTGGTGAAAACTCCAAACATCAGAAACTGCAACGGTACTGTTAGCCATCGACATTGATCGAGCACCAACGGGTTGCCAACCTTGCGCATTCCAAGATTGATAAAAGATTAGCATGATTGCAATTAAGCAGATTTTTGTCATGCAGTAAAAATAATAATATTTCTTTTCAAAAGTTAAGGACTGTTAAAAATATTCCTAATAAAGTTTTGTTAAGTTTTTTTTACAGAAACAAGAAGCATAAATAATTGGTTTTTTGTAATTTTACTTCACTCAAAAATATTTTATAAAATTTACAATCATGTCAGAAAATCACAAACTTAAAATTGAAATTTGGTCAGATGTAATGTGCCCATTTTGCTATATCGGGAAGCGAAAAATTGAAAATGCACTCAATGATTTCCCAAACAAAGAAAAAGTTGAAATCGAATGGAAAAGTTTTCAATTAGACCCAACGACAAAATCTCAACCAGGAAAATCAACTTACGATTATTTAGCTGAAAAATATGGTCGCGATAGACAATGGTCTCTTGAAATGCATGAAAATGTGACCAACCAAGCTAAAGCAGAAGGTTTGGAATATAATTTTGACAAAGCTATCATTGCAAATTCATTTGATGCACACAGGTTGTCACATTTGGCAAAGAAATGCGGAAAAGGAAATGACTTAGAAGAATTGATTTTCAAAGCTTATTTCACTGAAGGAAAGGATGTTTCTGAAGTTGAAACTTTGGTTGAATTGGGAAAAAATGTCGGATTAGATGAAACTGAAATTAGAAATATGTTGGTTTCCAATCAATTCAAAGAAGCGGTTCAAAACGACATTATCGGAGCACAACAAATAGGAGTGAGAGGTGTTCCATTTTTCGTTTTGGACCGAAAATATGCTATTTCTGGTGCGCAACCAGATGAAGTGTTCTCTGAAACACTTGAAAAAGCATGGGAAAGTTGGGTTGGAAATCAGAATTAGTTAATAATTAAATAAATGTGACTTTAGTTACAAGGATTTAAAAAACAATAATTGTATCTTTGAATACAAATAATCAAAAAATACGATGAGAATAGAACAAATTTACACAGGATGTTTAGCGCAAGGAGCATATTATATCGTAAGTAATGGAGAAGTAGCAATCATTGATCCCTTAAGAGAAGTAAATGCTTATATCCAAAAAGCAAATGCAGACGATGCCAAAATAAGATACATTTTTGAAACGCATTTTCACGCCGATTTTGTGAGTGGACACGTGACACTTTCCGAAAAAACAGGTGCTGAAATCGTTTACGGACCAACAGCTAATCCAGATTTTAAAGCAACGATCGCTGCTGACGGACAAATTTTTCAGTTGGGAAATGTACAAATTAAAGTGTTGCACACACCAGGTCACACGATGGAAAGTTCGACTTACTTACTGATCGATGAAAATGGAAAAGACCATTGCATCTTTAGTGGTGATACTTTGTTTTTAGGAGATGTCGGTCGACCAGATTTAGCTCAGAAAGCGGCTGAAATCACGCAAGAACAATTGGCGGAAATTTTATACGACAGTCTTCGAACAAAAATAATGACTTTGGCAGATGACGTAATTGTTTATCCTGGTCATGGTGCTGGTTCTGCATGTGGGAAAAACATGTCAAAAGAAACCGTTGGAACGATTGGTGAGCAAAAACAAATTAATTATGCGTTGCGTGCTGATATGACCAAAGCTGAATTTGTAGAAGAAGTAACAGATGGTTTGATGGCTCCGCCAGCATATTTTCCGTTGAATGTGATGATGAATAAAAACGGCTATGAAAGTATTGACGAAGTAATCAAAAGAGGAACATTGGCTTTAAATCCAACAGAATTTGAAGTTGCGGCGAATGAAACAGATGCAATGATTTTAGATGTTCGAAACGAAAAAGATTTTGTCAAAGGACACATTCCAAATTCAATTTTTATTGGAATTGATGGAGGATTTGCTCCTTGGGTTGGCGCTTTGATAAAAGATGTGAAACAAGAAATATTATTGGTAGTGCCAGAAGGAAGAGAAGAAGAAGTTATCACAAGACTAGCTCGTGTTGGTTTTGATCATACTATTGGCTATTTGAAAGGCAATTTTGATGCTTGGAAGAATGCTGGAAAAGAAATAGCTACCATTGAATCTATTTCTGCTGAAGATTTTAAATCAAAAGTAGAAATCGATCATCATCCAATTTTTGATGTAAGAAAAAGCAGCGAATTTGAAGCTGAGCACTTGAACGATGGCAAAAACACACCTTTGGATTCCTTGAATGATCATCTAGTTGAATTCCCAAAAGATGAAACTTTTTACGTACATTGTGCTGGCGGATATCGCTCTGTGATAGCTGCCTCGATTTTGAAAAGTCGTGGAATTCATAATTTAATTGATGTTGCCGGTGGATTTGGTGCAATCAAGAAAACGGGAATGCAAACGTCTAATTTTGTTTGTCCGACCAGTTTAAAATAATAAAATAAAATTCTTGTAAACGGTCAGGATTTTATTTTGACCGTTTTTTTATTCTTTAAAATAAAGTAAAATGTCGTTAATCAGTCGTTTAAACAAACAAAAAGTCATATTATTACTTGGCTTACATTTTAATTTGGCTGCCCAAGTTGATTACAAGACAGATGTTTTAGGAGATGGCTATGAGCAAGCAATTATCCAACAACCTGATGATTATGAAGGAAAAGTGACTTGTACTTTGGTGAAAAGAAAAGATAGCCAGTCTAAAATTGGAGTACTGTACATTCACGGCTTCAGTGATTATTTTTTCCAAACTGAAATGGCTGATAAATTTACCAAAGAAGGCTTTGCTTTCTATGCAATTGATTTGAGGAAATATGGACGCTCGCATTTAGAACATCAAAAAATTTGCAACGTTCGAAATTTAAGCGAATATTTTGCAGACATCGATACAGCACTCAGTATCATGCATCAGGAAGGCATTGATAAAATTCTCCTTTCAGGTCATTCCACCGGTGGATTAATTGTTTCTCTCTATGCAAATCAACGCATTGGAAAAGAACTGTTTGATGCGATTTATTTGAACAGTCCATTTTACGATATGAATCTCAATCCAATTTTGAAAAAAGTTGTGTTGCCCATGGTAGTAAAAAAAGGTGCGAAAAAGCCAGAAAAACTGATGAAAGGTGGCCTTTCTCCTTGGTATGGAATGAGTATTTATTACAAAGACAAAGGAGAATGGCAATATAATTTAGTATGGAAACCACACAATGCACCTGCTGTAAATTATGGTTGGTTGAAAGCAATTTACGACGGACAAAAACAAATTCACAGAGGAATCGAACTTTCTAAACCAACATTGGTAATGCATTCTGACAATTCGGTTTACACCAAAAAATGGAAAGAGGAAATGTTAACAGGTGATGCCGTTCTAAATGTGAAGCATATTGAAAAGTATGCCAAAAAGATTGAAGGAAACGTTCAGATTCAATGCATTGAAAACGGTATGCACGATCTAATTTTATCAAAGAAATTAGTAAGAGATACTGTTTATAATCAACTTTTTAGTTGGCTCAAAACTGCTATGTAGAAATATGTCACTAAATCCCAAATCCTAATCCCTAAAACCTAAATTCTAGGTCTCCAAGCTTGTTCTTCTGCTCCCAAATCAAGCGCAATTTTTCGTCCTAAAACGAAAAGATAATCGCTTAATCTGTTTAAATATTGCATCACGATTGGTGCCACAAATTCGTGTTCATCTAAATTAGTCGTAATTCTTTCCGCTCTTCTACATACGCATCTTGCTAAATGACAGTAAGAGACAGTAGTGTTTCCGCCTGGTAAAATGAAGAATTTTAATTCAGGAAGTTGTTCGTCCATTTCATCCATTTTATCTTCTAAAAATTGTACATCTGAGTCAATCAAGTCTGGCAATTTCATTTTGGATTTTTCTGGATCAGCAGCCAATGATGAACCAATGGTAAACAATCTGTCTTGAATTTCAAGTAACTGTGTTTTATATTTTTCGTCAATGTCTTGGTCACGAATCAATCCGATGTATGAATTCAATTCATCAACTGTGCCATAAGATTCAATTCTAAGTGAATGTTTAGGAACTCTTGTCCCGCCGATCAATGATGTTGTTCCTTTGTCTCCGTTTTTGGTGTAAATTTTCATTTCTTTTTGGTTGTGGATTTAAAACCCAGATAAAACGTTCTTTAGTTTGATAACAAAATGTTCCTTGACTTGTTGCGGTCTTCTAATAATAATTCCCATTCTGAATAAATCCATCGTCAAATGGAATTCTTCCAAAGATATGATTTCATTCCAACTTTCAAACATATCTTCACTCCAGCGAATATCGTCTAACAGAAAGATTGTGTTTTCGTCTGTGAAATTAGATAGCAATTTCAAGTACTTTTTCAATGCCTTTCCGTCGTGATGACCGTCAATATAAACTAAATCGAAAATAGTTTGGTTTTCTTTGTTTAAATAGTCTTCAAATTTAGCATTCGCGACTTCAATATTTTCAAGGTGCAGCTTTGAAAAGTTTTGTTCAGCAATTTCTAGTGTGTTCTTGCATGCATCAATCGTCGTTACTTTTGCTTCCGGATTTCCCGCAGCTAGATGAACTGTTCCTATGCCCAAACTTGTGCCTAATTCAAGTATGTTTTTAGGTTTATAGTGATTTGTTAACTGGAAAAGTAGTTTAGCATAAATACCTTTGCATGAAGCTGTTTTATAAATGGATTGGATTGTTCTTTCGTTCGTTAGTTTTTTGGAACCTGCACCAGCATCTTCAATTTGAATCAGCGTTTTGTTGGTGGAAAGCGATTTTTGTAGTTGATTAAATTTGGAGATAAAATCACTAGAGATTTTGATTTTTAGACATTTATCTAAAAGTTCATAAACAAATGGCGAATGAATTCCATGTCTTCCTTTGGATTTGATGAAGTATTTGATATATTCGTTGACGAAATTCATGACACAAAGAAATAAAAAACAAACGAATTGGAGGGGAAATGGAAATGAATACTTCTTATTTACAGAGTCAAAGTGCGAAGGTTTTTGGAGAACAACCAGAAGTTAAATTGGTTGCTCCTTGTAAAATAGGCGACGGAATTATTCATTTTTTGCAAGTTCAAAGAGATAATTTGATCAAAAAATTTGAGCAAGCAGGCGTTCAATCCACATTTTTTATCCCTGCTTCTGGCTCTGGTTCTCGCATGTTTCATTTTCTTTTTGAGTTTCTAGAGCGACCAAACGAAGAAAATCGAGGTCAAGTGGAAAGATTTTTAAATAACATGGAAGATTTTGCATTCTTTCAAAAAATCCCATTAGAAATAAGAGAAAAATTGAAATCTCACGATGTCAACTTAGATGAATTTGTAGATTATCTTCTAAATAAGGAAGGCATGTCTTTTGGAGATTTGCCCAAGGGGTTGATTCCATTTCACAAAATTGGACCGTTCGTTTTAAATCCATTTCAAGAGCAAATTTTGCAAGGAATAAAAGTGAATGAAGGAAATTCTTCTTTTCACTATTCAATTAAACCTGAACATGAAAAGGCCATAAAAAGCGGTATTGAAAGTACAGAACAACTTTCAGGAGGAAAATATGATGTTACTTTTTCAGTTCAAAATGAATCAACAAATTCGATTGCATTTGATGAGCAAAAGCAACCGATAAAAATTGCGGAGAATAAAATATTAACAAGACCAGCTGGTCACGGAGCGCTATTAGAAAATTTGAATTCTATCTCTGGTGATATTATTTTCATCAAAAACATTGACAATATTCAGCATTTTGGAAAAGCAAATCTGGCTATTGAAACATGGAAGTATCTGGGTGGTGTTGCGATTTGGTATGAAGCAGAAAAAAATAAAATCATGCAAAATCCCTCTGTTGAAGGATTAATCGAGTTGAACAAGCATTTTCAATTCATTGCTGATTCTGAAATTGAAAAGTTAAAAGTTGAAGATATTTTTAAAATTTTGAATAAACCATTTAGGGTTTGTGGAATGGTGCGCAATGAAGGACAGCCAGGTGGTGGTCCTTTTTGGGTGGAAGAAAACGGTCAAGTTACGAAGCAAATTGTTGAGAAATCACAAATTTCAATGCGTGGAGAACAATATCGATTGATGGTTCAAAGTACTTATTTCAATCCAGTAATGATTGCGGCGGTTAATAAAGATATGAATGGTAAACCTTTCGACTTACTCGAATTTAGAGATGAAAATAAGTATTTTGTTGTAAAGAAAAATTACAAAGGTCAAGACATTTATTTCTCGGAATTACCTGGACTTTGGAATGGTTCGATGGCTCATTGGAATTCTATTTTTGTCGAAATCCCATCTGAAACTTTTAGCCCAGTGAAAACTGTGTTAGACTTATTAGATCACTCACACAAAGAGTAACTACCTGAAGACAATAAAGTTTGTGGATGGAATTTTGAATCCCCATTCTTTGGATTTGACTGCCATTTGTGCCCGATGATAATTTGAATGATTCAATAGATGGTATAAAATGTCCATCGTTTCCTTTTCCATTGGAACTCCTTCAGAATCATGGTAATCAACTTTTTGATCTAATGCCTGTTGTTCCAAAATTTGAATTGTCTCGTTGTAATTTTCAAATAGAAATCTTTCAAAATAGGAAAGTGGAAGCAAATCCCAATCTTCTGATTCTGATATTTTTTGAGTCAAGCGCGCATTCCAAATATGATGTACGTTGATAATGTGAGACATCCATTTTGACAATTCTTTTAAATTATCAGCGTATAGAGCGGCTTCATTTTCTTCTAAAAACTTTAACCAACCTAAATTTGAATGTAAGTCGTATTCAAATTTTTCCTTAAAAAATGCTTGAAATGAATTCATAGATTTTTTAAATCCGAAATCGTTTTTGCTGGATTCTCAGAATTAAACACAAAACTTCCAGCTACCAAAGCATCTACACCAGCTTTAACCAATTCTTTACCAGTTTCCAAATTTACCCCTCCGTCCACTTCTACAAGCGCACGAGAGCCTTTCATGTGAATTAAGTTTTTTACTTGTTCCACTTTTAAAATGGCATTTTTGATGAATTTTTGTCCACCAAATCCAGGATTTACAGACATAATCAAAACTAAATCTAAATCTTCAATGACATCTTGCAATAAATCAACCGGTGTGTGCGGATTCAATGCAACTCCAGCCTTCATTCCAGCTGCTTTGATTGCTTGAATAGTTCTGTGCAAGTGCGTGCAAGCCTCATAATGTACAGTCAAGATATCAGCTCCAGCTTCTTTGAAGGCATCAATATACTGATCAGGATTTTGAATCATTAAATGAACATCTAATGGCTTTTTAGCGTGTTTCTTGATTGCTTGAATCACTGGGAAACCAAATGATATGTTTGGTACAAAAACCCCATCCATCACATCTACATGAAACCAATCAGCATCACTTTGGTTAATCATTTCAACGTCGCGTTGAATATTTGCAAAATCACAAGACAATACTGAAGGAGAAATAATGATAGACATTTTTTTAGTTTTGATTTAGTGGCAAAGTTACTGATAATATAAAGTTTTTGTCCTTGAAAAAATTCACAATTTTGGCTTTTAATCAACAATTTGACTTGTTAAATAATTCCTAAATAGACGAAAACTTCTGCCAAAAAATGTGAAAAATGTAACAGAGTAAATTATCAAATATTCGGAATAATGATTATCAATTTCTTCGTGTACTATTCGTTTCCAGTGGATTGAAAAATAATTATAGAATCAAAATTGTTTCCAAAAGGTCGCTTTGATAACCTTTACGTTTGATTGAATAGGATCGAAAATTGTCTTAAAATCGCTATTTTTGCAACGCATGTATTTGATTTTAAATAAAAATAGCATCCTTTTTTTGATTTTTTTCTGTTCGAGTTTGACAGCAATTTCTCAAGAAAATTTGGTGCAAGATACTTTAAAAGTGATACAAAGCGCAGGAGATTCTTTGCAATCAAAGCCTGCAGATACCATTGTCAAAGCGAAAAATCCTGAGAAAATTGACAATATTATTAACTATGCAAAAAAATTCATGGGAACTCCTTATCGCTATGCAGGTATGACTCCTTCAGGATTCGATTGTTCTGGTTTCATTAATTATGTCATGGGAAATTTTGGAATTAGTTTATCCAGAACGAGTTACAATATGGCCGAATATGGAAAAACAGTAAAACTTGCGGATTTAAAACCTGGTGATTTGATGTTTTTCAAAGGAAGTAATGTTCGATCCACTTCTGTCGGTCATGTTGGTTTGGTGGTAGAAGTCAATCCGGACGAAATAAAATTCATTCATTCGGCGAATGGTGGCGTACAAATTACGACCTTCAATAAAAGTAAATATTACGTTCCACGATTTATCAAAGCCACAAGGCTCGATTATGGCGTAGAATAAAGATATTTTGTTTCATCGCTTGATTTTTAATTACCTTTGTGCTCAAATTTATTAAAATGGCTAGTAAAAGAATTTTCAAAAGAGACTTAAATAAAATGGTTTTTGATGTTGTTGAAGAATGTTTCAGTGTTCAATTATACAATGAATCAAAAACAGATGCATCGAATTTATTGATTGATGAAGCGGTTGAGTTTAGAAATAGCATGACTGAAAAAATCCATGCAGCGAAAGATAAAAAAGCATTCAAAGCTTTGCATGCTGAAGTAGAAGATGCAGCGGTTGATTTCATTCATAAAATCAACGGATTACACTAAAATATTTTATTTCTTAATATTTGAAGCATTGTTTTTTAGCAATGCTTTTTTTTGTGCGTTAAATTATAGACGCACTCTTTCCAGACGCCAAGTTTTTTTGGTGACAACTCCATCGTTTTTGTAAATATTTATTTCTTTGTCTCTGAAAATGAAATAAATAGGAATAGAAGCGCCCAAGCCTATCAATCCAATGCCTGCAGTTGTATAATATTTACTTTGATTGAAATCACCAGTTTTATAATTGATGCTCATCAAAGGTGCGACAAACAAAGTCGTAATTGCTGAAAACAAAACGATTGTAGGGCTAATTCCAGAAGTATTGAATTTGCGAGAAATTTCTATATATGTAATATTTTTTATTAAAATCTCTTTTTCAATAAGATTTTCGTCTCGCATAAAAAGATCATCGTCATTGGTAATTTCTTTGTAGTAATTATTTTCGATGTAAGCAGTTTTGCCATTTTCATAGTCAATATCGATATTTTCTTGCTGAAATATAAATCGAATAGAAGAATCTGTGAAATCTTTGATTGCGCCGTCGAATGAGCCAGATTGCTTGAATATTCCTTTGTCCAATTTACTTTCTTCGTAACCGATATAATATTGAAATTCATCGAAATACAATTTCTTTCGTTTCAGCGGATTTAGCGCATTGACCAAATAGTAATGCGTAGACAAAGAATCAATTTTCACATCTTTAAATGATTTTTTTTCTGCTTCAAATGCTATATTTTCCTCAAAAGATTGATTATTATCTTGTCTATGATAACGCAACTGCGCGGTTTGACTGAATTTTTGATCTTCGAAAGCATAGTATCCAGAACTCAAATAATTTAAATGATATTCTTTTTCAAAAATAAAAATTTTCCCATTGGCATAGTATCTCTCTTCGTCCCTGTATAATCTCAAAGTTTTGGTTTCTTCATTCCAATTCCATTTTCCGTAATGAATAATTGTATCAAACTGATAATCCTTGATTCTGATATTTGTTTTGGTGAAAGTGTAATCATCTGTAAAGGCAATTTTTTCTGAATTCCAAAAATTTGATGGATAAAAAGTGCCTGAAAATTCAAATCCTTGATAAGTCCAATTTCCGAATAATTTAAAATCTTCGGGAACTTGCGCCTCAATTTGCATGAAACTGAACAGCCCTAGTATTAATGTGAGTAGTTTGATTTTCATAGCGTTATTTTAAAGTGTTTTAGTCTTTTTTTTCTTCTTTTCTTCCTTTTTTTCTTTTTTGTCCAAACGAATACCAGCCAAAAGTCTCACAGTATAGTTATTATTTTTGTATTTCAGTTCATTAAAACGAATTGATTTGTTATCAAATTCAGTTGAAAGCATCACAAACCATTTTGGCACATTGTAACCAGCTATCAATCGAAGATCATATCTTGGAGCGAGACCGAAAAATCCTCTAGCTGTTTCATTTACAATGTAAAATTTAGACTGAATCACTGGTCCAAATCCAAACATTCCAGCGTATTGCCAGTTTTTATATTTGTTAGCATAACCAATTCCTGGAATTGATCCAAAATCAAAGGACGAAATTGTAGTAGCTTTAGTTCTAGTGTTCAAACTGTCTGTTAATTCATAAGGAATTATACTTTCTACATCACCAATTCCTTGCACATTGATTGTGTTTTTCAAGTACCAAGTGATTACTTGACGATTGAAATGTCCCACCTTTCCTTTCATTGCCTGCATTTTGAAATCTTTGTTATGAAAATACCAGCCATTCAAGGCAATTGAAAGGGTTGTGGCATTGGCTCTGATTTCATTTGTATTATCACCTCCTAAATTCGGATTAAAAATATCGGCGTTTTTGATTGAATAACCTTTGTAATTTCTAAAATCAAATTCAAAATACATTTTCTTTAAAGGAAAATCAAGTCCAATGTCGATGTAAGATGTTTTACCATATTTGCTGATTGGTTTTAAATTTTTGGTCAAAGCAAAAGCAAGTCTGGCAGCAAACCATTTATATGATCCGCCAATTCCCATTACAACTCCTAAATTGTTTCGATATTTCAATTTGGTAATTGGTGTCTTGGAAGAATTAAAGTGGATAGAATAAGGTGATGTACTGAAACCTAAATCGGAATAAAGCACAATTTTTTGTTTATACAAAGTATAGGCATCGTCATTTGTTTCCGACTTTTTTTGAGAAAAAACAGAAGAGATAAGAACACAAAATAGAAGTAAAATATTATTTTTCAATTCCTTCCAAATTCAAAATAAACGCAAATTCTTTAGCAACTTCCAATCTTTCATTGCTTCTTCCTGAACCACCACCGTGACCAGCATCCATGTTGCAATCAAAAATCAGCGGATTATCGTTTGTTTTCATTGCGCGAAGTTTGGCAACCCATTTCAAAGGTTCCCAATATTGAACTTGAGAATCATGATAACCAGTTGTAATATACATCGCAGGATAATCCATTTTTTTTACATTGTCGTAAGGTGAATAATTAAGCATGTACCAATAATAATCAGCTTCTTTTGGATTTCCCCATTCCTCATATTCTCCCACAGTTAATGGAATAGTGTCGTCTAACATCGTTGTCACAACATCTACAAATGGAACTTGAGCGACAATTCCTTTCCACAAATAAGGCGCCATGTTTGTAACAGCACCCATCAACAAACCGCCAGCACTTCCGCCTTGGGCATAAATTCTTTCAGGATCGCAATAACCTTGTTTTCCCAAAAATTCTGCTGCATTGATAAAATCTGTAAATGTGTTTTTCTTTTTTAAGAATTTCCCATTTTCGTACCAATTTTCTCCCAAATATTTTCCTCCACGGATGTGGGCAATGGCATAAACAAATCCTCTGTCAACTAAACTCAATCTCAAAGCGCTAAAACTTGCAGGAATTGTAATTCCATAAGAACCATAACCGTATAAAAGAAGCGGCGCTTTGGATAAATCAATGCCTTTTTTATAAATCATTGAAACGGGAATTTTCGTTCCGTCATTGGCAGTAACCCAAACTCGTTTAGTTTCATAATTGGAAGGACTAAATGTCGGGTCGATCAATTTTTTTTGAAAGAAAACAGACTTTGAATTGCTTTTCAAATCATATTCATAAATGGTTGCAGGAGTTGAAAGTGAGGTATAGTTTAGATAAAGTGACTTGGCAAAATAATCATCATTAAATCCCAAACCAGCAGAAAAAGTTTGCTCAGGAAATTGAATGAAATTTACCTTTTTATCATTGAAGTTTTGAATTTCAATTTGTTGCAATCCTTCAATTCTACTTTGCACGACCAAATGATTTTCAAGTGTCAAAATTCCTTCAATTAATTTTTTTGAATCGTGCGCAATAATTTCTTTTCCAACTTCATTTTGATTTGGAATGTTTGCAAAGAAAATTACTTTTTTATTGGGTGCATTTTCATTAGAAAGCACGTAAAATCCTTTATCATGGTGGTCAATTTCATACAAATGACCACTTTTTCTTTTTAAAAAGACAACAGGTTTTTCTGCTGGTTTATCAGCATCGATTAAACTAATTTCTGAAGTAGTCGAACTTTGAGAATGAACGCAAACATATTTATCAGTAATTGTCTTGCTAATAAAAACGGAGAATCTTTCATCATTTTCTTCAAAAATCAACTTATCAGTGCCAGATTCTGTTCCCAAAACATGCGAATAAACTTGAAATTCTCGCAATGTTTTCGTGTCTTTTTTGACATAAAAAACTGTTTTATTGTCATTTGCCCAAACGATTGATCCATCAGTATTTTTAATTTCATCTTTCAGCATTTTGCCACTTTTTTCTATGCGAAAGAAAATGCTGTATTTTCTACGTCCAACGTGATCCTCGCTGAAAGCCAGAATGGAATTGTCTTTGGAAGGAGACCAATCTCCCAAGTCGTAATAACTTTTTCCTTTTGACCGCTCATTTTGATCAAAATAAACAGTGTATTTCTCTTTCTCAAAAGTCAAAATTTGCTGGTAATCTTTCCCTTCGATATTTTGATATTGGTATTTTTTTCCTTGAATAAAAAAAGGTGAACTTTGGTCGTTTGGGTCAATTCGATTGTCAAATTCATCCAACAAAGTATTTTGCAAATTTTTTAGCGGTGCAAAATAGTCGTCTTTGTATTTATTTTCTTCTGCTATGTAGTCCAACACTTCTTTTGAATCTCTTTCATTCATCCAAAAATAAGGGTCAACGCGCTCGTGTCCTAGGTTTACAAGTGTTTTGTTTTTTTGAATTGCTTGTGGTTGATCTTGACTCATTGAATGATTATTTTGGCTGCAAAAATATAAAATTGAAAGGCAAATGAAGGACGTTTTACCAGTTACTTTCATGTTGAAAAATGTTTCTTTGTTTTAAGCGAAGTTACCAAATATTTAACTTAATCAAGAAAATTAAAAAAACCATTTTTTAAGCTCTTTGACTTTCTGTATATTTGGGAATTATTTTAATTAAAAATCAAGTCGAAAGTTCATGTCATTTTACTTTTTGACTTACAATTATAGAAAATGAAGAAACTTTATAAGTTTTTAATCAATACATTACCACGTCCTTTGTTGATAAGGTTGAGTTACCCTTTCAAGAAAGTTGCACCATTGTTATACAAAGGGAATAACGTTACTTGTCCTGTTTGTGAGCGCAATTTCAGTAAGTTTTTATCGTACGGTTCAGAAGTTACACACAGAGAAAATGTACTTTGTCCATATGATTTGACGCTTGAAAGACATCGATTGATGTGGTTGTACTTGAAAAATGAATCTAATTTTTTCACTGCAGACAAATTGAATGTTTTGCACATTGCACCAGAACAATGCTTTCACAAAACTTTCAAAGCACAATCAAATTTAGACTATTTGACAGGAGATTTGCTTTCTCCAATCGCAGACATGCATTTTGATTTGCACAGTATTCCCTTGGAGGACAATCGTTTTGATGTGTTTTTTTGCAATCACGTGCTTGAGCATGTGGATGATGCTTTGCAATGTATGAGAGAATTACACCGAGTGATGAAACCAGGAGGTTGGGGAATCATGCAAGTTCCGCAAGACATGACACGTGAAGTAACCTATGAAGATCCAACGATTGTGACTCCAGAAGACAGAGAAAAACACTACTGGCAATATGATCATGTTAGATTATTCGGTAGAGATTATCCAGAATGGTTGAAAAAAGCTGGTTTTGAGGTTAAAGAATACATTCCTGCTGAACATTTTTCTGACGAACAAATTGACCGTTACAGATTGATGAGAAAAGAGATTTTATACATTGTTAGTAAATAGACGCATGATAAAAAAACGCATTTTAGTCCTATTTTTGTTTTTGACCTATTTTGTCAATGCGCAAAATCCTTTACATTTGAATTTCAGATTTTTGAACGGTAATTCAACTTTTTCGGCTGTTCAAGCTATTCAAGATTTAAATGGAACATATTACAAAGCCAGAGACATTGCTTTTTACATTTCTAGGCTAAAAATAACGCATGACGGCGGTCAAATTTTAGATTTTCAAGATTCTGTTTTCTATGTTAACAAAAGAGCAAGTATTTTTGATTTAGGATTGCAAAATGTTGATTTAGTAGAGGCTATTGATTTTCAAGTTGGTGTTCCCGCTTCAGTCAATCATTCAGATATTTCTGCCTATCCAGAAAATCATCCTTTGTATTTTCAAATTCCAGCAATGCATTGGGGTTGGGTTGCTGGATATACATTTTTACTTATAGATGGTGATGCGGATAACAATGGAGACAATATAATGGATGTTGGTTTTGAATTACATTGTTTGGGTGATTCAAATGTGCAGCAAGTTCATGTTGTCAATACCGCAACTGTCTGGGCTGATGGAAGAAGAGAAATTTTTCAAGATGTTAATATAGATCAATGGTTGCGCAATGTGAATTTATCGACTTTAGATATTCAACATGGAAGCACAGGAATCAATGCGGATGTATTGATGAATGTGCAAAACTATCCAGTTTTTACTGCGCCTTTGAATGCAAATGTCAATGAAATCACCAATTTAATTGGAGAAGTCTTATTTCTACAAAATGGAAAAGAATCTTCAATCACTTGGAAAGGAATGAAAAATATAGAAAAAGTTGAATTGTTTGATCTTTCAGGAGCTAAAATAAATGAACTTTTTTCCAAAGAAATAAGCGGACAATGGCAAATTTCTAATTTGATTAGCGGTGTTTACCTTGTTCGTTTCGTTAGTGAATCTGGTCAATTGTTGAATCAAATTAAAGCAGTGCAGCCATGATTTTGTTGAGAAAAATCAATTGGACTATATTATTGATTTTCTCAATAACAGTTTTATTTTTTCTCAGATGTTCAGTTTCCAAATCTGAGTTTATTAGTCCTTTAGGCGCTATAAAATCTCCTGTTGATAATCCTTTAGATACTGCCAAGATTGCGTTGGGAAAAGAATTTTTCTTTGACAAAAGATTGTCTGTAGACGAATCTGTTTCTTGCGCTGTATGTCACAAACCTGGTCTGGCTTTCACAGATGGTTTAAAAGTCAGTGATGGCGTTTTAGGTCGTAAATCAGCAAGAAATTCTCCTACTTTATTGAACGTTGCTTTTTTACCAAAAGTGATGTTTGACGGTGAAATTCCAACGCTAGAAATGCAATCAATTGTTCCGATTCAAGACCACGATGAAATGGGAATGGAAATGAAAGCTTTAATCGTGAGATTGAAATCTGTGCCTGAATATCAGGCTGCAGCCAAACGGGTTTTCAATCGCGACATGGATGTTTGGGTTCTTTCTCGTTCTTTGGCTGCTTATCAAAGAAGTCTGATATCTGATAATTCACCTTTCGATAAATTCTATTACGGAAAAAAGAAAATGGCTATGAGTGCTTCTGCTAAGCGTGGTTGGACGATTTTTTCTGAAAAATTATATTGCACAAAATGTCATCCAGCGCCTTATTTTACAACTTATAAGGTAGAAAATAATGGCTTGTTTGAAACCTATCAAGACAATGGCCGATTCAGAATCAACAACGATTCTACCGAAATGGGAAAATTCAAAGTTCCGACTTTGAGAAACATTGAAATAACAAATCCTTACATGCACGATGGTTCCTATGAATCTTTGTCGGAAGTTATCGATCATTATGCCTCTGGTGGAAAGAATCACAAAAATAAGTCTTCTATCATTCAGCCTTTTACCTTAACTAAAAAGGAGAAAAATGATTTGATTGAATTTTTATATTCCCTCACAGACATGAGTTTCATGGAGCGACTTTAATTTATTGAAAGCAATTAATATGGTACAAAGA
>JBBALI010000011.1:0-96771 GCA_040403095.1 Crocinitomicaceae bacterium | reverse complement strand
CTACTTTAGTGAAAGAATTAAATAGGAACTTGACACAGTTTATTGAACACTCCCGTAGACTTTTTCGCCGTTTGGAAGAACCTTTTTACTTGACATCAAACTCAGACCAATAAACAAACCTAGTAAACCACTGACAACTCCCAAAATATAACCAGCATAAATCCAAGTTTTTTGACTTACTTCTGGCATTTTTAAGGAATCTAAACGTTGTTTTTCCAATAATTTAACCAAATCAGGATTTACTTCTTTTCCTCTTTCTTTGAGTAATTTTTGGGCTAAATTGAAATCAAAATCATTCCATTCGTCTCGTTTTGTGATGATTTCTAATAATTCATCGTCAGAAAAAGTGAGCAAATAATAATCTTCTGGAATATTGGAAACAAACAAATCATTGGCTTTTTCAAAGTCAGATTCATTCAATAAAATGCGAAATTCAGCATCAAAAACAAAAGCAGGATTAAAGCCAGGTTTACCCACTTCTAGTTTGTATTCAATGCCATTTTCATTTAAAATACGCCCTAATTCGAGCGCGTCATGTTGAACGTTGAATTTCTGATAAAGAACCATTTTTGTAAAAATTAAAAATCAACCAATTCTAAATTGATTTGTCGTTTTCTCGTATCCACATCTTTGACCTTTACTTTCACTTTATCACCAAAATTGTATTCCATGTCGGTTTTTGGACCCACAATTTTATACTTTTCAGCATCAAAGTAAAAACGATCGTTAGGAATTTCAGAAATTGGAATCATCCCTTCACATTGGTTTTCATCCATTTTTACAAACATCCCAAAATCAGCAATTCCAGAGACAGTTCCTTCAAATTCTTCACCCACACGTTCTTTCATAAACAAAGTTTGGAAGTATTTATTCGATTCTCTTTCTGCTTCAGTTGCTTTGCGTTCGTTTCTTGAAATACGTTTACACATATCACTCAAATCAGCGCCATAACGGTGTTGTTTGGTTGTTAATTCTTCCAGTAAGATTCTGTGAACCAATAAATCTGCATATCTACGAATAGGCGATGTGAAATGTGTATAATAAGGAAAAGCCAAACCGTAATGACCTATATTTTCTGTTTCATAAGTAGCCTTCGCCATGGAACGAATCGCCATGGTTTGAATTAAAGAATATTCACCTGTGGATTTGATTTCATGCAGCAAGGTGTTGATTGCTTTTGAAATATCATCAGGACTTGTGTAATTCAATTCATATCCAAATTTGTCGATAAAAACCCTAAAAAGTGCGATTTTTTCAATGTCTGGTTTGTCGTGACAACGGTAAACGAAAGGAATTTTCTCTTGTTTATTGTTTGGTCTCGCAATGAATGTGGCCACTTTTTTATTGGCTAATAACATAAATTCTTCCACCAATTTATGCGCATCTTTGGATGTTTTTAGAATCACGTTTGTTGGATTTCCAGCAATATCTAATTCAAAACGCATTTCTTCAGATTCAATATTCAACGCGCCTTCTTTCAAGCGTTTTTTACGCATGATTTTGGCAATTTTATCCAAAAATAAAATTTCTTTCTTGAAATCTCCTTCAGCGCCTTCAATGATTTCTTGTGCCTGTTCATAAGTAAATCGACGGTTAGAGTGAATCACCGTTTTTCCAAACCATTGATCTAACACTTTTCCTTTTTCGTCCATTTCGAAAACAGCAGAAAAACTAAATTTATCTTCATTTGGTCGCAATGAACAAGCCATATTGGACAATTGTTCTGGCAACATCGGAATCACACGATCAACCAAATAAACCGAATTTGAACGTTTCAACGCTTCTTCATCCATTGGTGTTCCCGGTTGCACATAGTGACTTACATCAGCAATGTGAACACCAATTTCAACATTTCCGTTTTCTAACCATTGGATGGAAATCGCATCGTCAAAATCTTTGGCATCAACAGGGTCGATGGTAATAGTGGTAACATTTCTAAAATCACGTCTTTTAATAACCTCCTCAGGATCCAATTCCATCGTCACTTTTTCAGCAGCAGCGATAACCGCTTGAGGAAATTTAATTTCTAATCCTTGATTGATCAAAATCCCCAACATTTCTGTGTCGTTGGAACCATGAGCACCCAAAACTTCAACCACTTCGCCATAAGGACTTTGTGAAGACTTTGGCCAAGCGGTGATTCTTACCAATACTTTATCCTGACTTTTCGCGCCGTTGATTTTTTCCTTGGGAATATAAATGTCAACACCATTTCTTTGATTGTCAGGAATAAAAAAGGCAAATTTATCATGTAAATCCAGCGTTCCAACAAATTGCGTACGCTCTCTGTGTAAAACTTCAACAATTTGTCCTTCCGTTTTTGTTGCTGTTTTTTTCGTAATTGCCACGCGGACACGGTCACCATTTAACGCGTGATTGACATGTTGTGGTGCAATGTAAATATCAGCTTCTGATTTGTCGGTTAAGAGAAAACCAGCGCCACGCTGTGTCATTTGGAATTCACCTTCAACCGTTTTGGTATTTTGATTCAGTTTGAAAGTTCCGTGACTTGTTTCACGCAGAAAATCGGCACTAACAAGGTCTTTTAAAACAGTATAAGTTTGTTTTCTAAGTTCACTTTCTTTGATGCTTAAATGCACGCAAATTTCTTTGACACTGTATTCTTTAGAAGGGTTTTTGTTGTATAACTTTCTAATGATGTGGGTTAAGCTTCCTTTGAATTTGTTTGGTTTGTTGTGTTTAGCTTTTTTTTTAGCCATGTTGTATAATTAATCTTTGGCTAAATTACGATAAAAAAACGAGATAGAATTTTGTGAGAAGCAATGTTAACCAAACCTTCACAAAAGAAAAAATTTGAAAACAGCGCAAAAACATTTCCAAACAAATTTTGTTTTAACTTTGTACAAAAGACATAATTATGAACACAAGGGTAGAAGCAGCATTGAATGAGCAAGTTTTAAAAGAATGTTCATCATCACAATATTATTTAGCGATGGCTTCTTGGTCTGAAAATCAAGGATTAAACGGAACAGCACAGTTTTTATACGGTCAATCGGATGAAGAGCGTTTTCACATGTTGAAATTGGTTCGTTTTATCAATGAGCGTGGTGGAAAAGCAATCATTCCTTTCATCAATCAACCACCTGTTGAGTTCAATAATTTAGAAAGTGTTTTTGAATCTTTGTTGAGTCATGAAATTGCTGTAACAGAAAGCATCAATAATTTGGTTGACATTTGTTTGCAAGAAAAAGATTACACAACACACAATTTCGTTCAGTGGTACGTAGCTGAGCAATTAGAGGAAGAAGCACAAGCACGCACAATTTTGGATAAACTGAAATTGATTGGCGGCGATAAAGGAGGAATGTATATGTTTGACCGCGATTTAGAAAATTCAGCGATTACGCCAAACATGGCTTCTACATCACCAGCAAAATAATTCATGGCAAAACAAACTTTAGGATTCCAATTGGTTTTGGGGTCTAAATCACCGCGCAGACAAGAATTGTTGGCAGGAATGGGATTTGATTTTGAAGTTCGAACCAAGGATACTGACGAAGATTTTCCAGATTCACTTGCACCAAAAGAAGTGCCCGCTTATTTGGCGGAGTTGAAAGCACTCGCTTTGGTTAATGAATTAAAGCAAGGGGAAGTTTTAATCACTTCCGATACGATTGTTTTGCTTGACAATGAAATTTTAGGTAAACCAACATCTTCAGAGAATGCCAAGCAAATGTTGCAAAAATTAGCAGGAAAACGCCATGAAGTAATTACAGGTGTTCATTTGAGAAATTTGGATAAAAAAGTCTCTTTTTCTGTTTCAACCAAGGTGTTCTTCAAGCCATTGACGGTAGAAATCATTGATTTTTACGTAGAAAATTACAAACCTTTCGACAAAGCCGGTGCTTATGGAATTCAAGAATGGATAGGATTTGTCGGAATTGAACGCATAGAAGGTTCCTATTTCAACGTTGTTGGATTACCCGTTGCTGAACTTTGGGACGAGCTTAATAAATTTTAATGTGCAATCCACAAACTTGGATTAATTCGGATAACCTGTCCTTCTTCCACCAAGTGAATTTCAAAATGTGCAACTGAAAGTGATTCACCTTCAATAGCCAATAAAGAACCAATTGATTGTTTGGTATTTACTTTTGAACCAACACTTACGTATGCTTCTTGTAAATTACTGTAAACCGTTCGATAATTTCCGTGTTTGATAATCACCACTTTCCCCGCGCCAGGAATAGACAAAACACTGGTTACCTCACCTTCATAAACTGCACGGACTTGTGCTGATTTTGGGGCGCTAATGTCTATACCATTGTTGTTTGTTGTGACGTTAGGAAGTGTTGGATGCGCATGTTTTCCGTAACCTTCAGTGATAGAACCAGAAGCTACGGGCCACAACAATCTTCCTTTGTTGTTTTCAAAACCTTTGTTGAGCGCCAATTCTTTCGTTTCGGAGATTGTAACGGTTTTCTTTTCAACTTCTTTTGGTGTTGAGGAAGAACCTGAAGAACTGGTTTTCTTTGCGTTTTTGGCTTCTTCTGCCTTTTTTTCTTTGCGTTCTTTCTCTTTGCGCGCCTTCTCTGCTGCTGCAATTTCCGCATCGATTGCTTCTTTGATTTTTTGTTTTAAAATGGCTTTTTTATTTTCTTCTTTTTTCAAGTTGGCCATTAAAACAGATTCTTCGCCTTTTAATTTAGTAAGTGTTTTTAGTTGCACCACTTTGTCTTTCAACATCGCTTCTTTTTCTTGTCTTTTCTCCTCGGCAACGCGTATTTTTCTTTCTTTTTCTGTTTCCAAAGATTTTTTCTCATTAGAAATCAAACCTTGGTGTTGAAGAATGATGAGCTTTTGTTTTTTTTGAATTTCTGCAATTTTTTCTAAATATTTATTTCTTTTCAATGCCTCAAAATAAGTAGAAGCAGAGAAAATGTACATCATTTTTCCTTCTTTACTTCGGTGCTTGTAGGCGTAAATAATTAGTTTTTTATATTGTTCTTTGAGTTTTTTGAGTTTCTTTTCTAAATCAATTATTTGTTGGTCTTTTTGTTCAATTTTTAATTCCGCGCCTCGAATTTGATTGTCAAAATTCAGCAACAATTCTTCGCGAGATTTAACTTGATTGTCAATTAATTTAAGTTCGTTCAAAGAAGCCTGCGTTGAACTTTTTGCTTTGTTTAAAAGGGATTTTGTGTTATTGATATTCTTTTCTAGGCGTTCTTGTTCTTTGCGTAATTTATCGCTGTTTTTTTGAGCGTTGGAAAAGCCAACACAGAATACAAAAAGAAAGACCAATATTTTACTCACAAATTTCATAATTTTCAGGAATTACCAGAAATAAAGGTTGTGGTTGATTTATTTCAATTTTCTCGTACGTAAGATTCACCAAAATGTTATTTCTAGGTGTTTTTACATTTACCGTTACTTCTTTTGGAATGTTGAAGTTGTCAACTAATTCTCTTGAGATGTATTCCACAAAAATTTGAGTTGAATCATCAGGACTTTCAATTTCCATTTTTTTCAAACCCTTTGCATCTGCTGTCAAGAAATACTTGATAATAATGTCATTGGTTTCATTTCTACGATTTGGACGAGGTCTGTCGTTTCGCTTGATTTCTTTTTTTCGATGTGAAGAAAGAATGTAGTTAAAAGGATCGTGAATTTGAAAGTACTTTTGATTGGTATCGTAAGCCACGGGTAAACCCAGGATAATTTCTTCTATGTTTTTGTATTCAAAGTCATATCCAAAATTATCTTTCAAGGAAGAAAGTTTTGATTTAGAATAACATTTACTTCTTTTGTTCAATATGGTTAATGAATCTCTGGTCAACATCGTGTTGAAGATAGGGATGGCAGCATAAGTAATCAAGGCATTTGTCGCGCTGTCTTTCACCATTCTAATAGAAGTTTTGAAAGAAACATTTTGATTGGTATCCTGAAATTGGGTTGAAATTTTGGAATAGAAAAATGTGGGTCTCAACAAAAACAAACTGTCTAAGGTATGAACCAATTCGGGTGTTTTTTTTCTTTCTAATCTTTCCGGATTAATGATTACCAGTTTTTTAGAACAAGAAATCAAAAGTAACGTAAGAAAAGCGCCGGCAATAAAGTATTTAATATTCTGGCTCATAATAAGTTTTCTTTTCAATTTTTTGATCTAAGTTTTTGTTGGTTGCGCCTAGTTCTTTTGCTTTTTTCCACCTTTCAACGGCTTCCGAAACTTTATTTAATTTGAAAGAAACATCTCCCAAATGTTCGTGAATCAATTTATCATTTGGATTGATAATCAAAGCCTCAGTAAATTTAGTTTTTGCCTCAGCAAATTGTCCTTTTTGGAACAAAATCCAACCGTAAGTATCTAAATATCTTGATTCATTTGGATATTTTGCAAGTACTTTTTGAATCATTGCTTCTGCGTTGTTCAAATCCATTTTTGCCAAAGCTAAATGGTACGCATAATTGTTTAAAGTCAGGATTTGTTCAGGTTTCAATTTCAAAGATTCCTCGTAATTGATTTTACCATCTTTGTAATTCTTTAAATTAAAATAGGCTTCACCTTTTTGGGCTAAAAATTCAGCTTTCATTGGTAAATCGTTAATTATTAACTCTATTCCCAAGTCTAAAGTTTCAATCGATTCTTCAAATTTTTTGGTTTGTGTGCAACTGATTCCATGTAATAAATAAACATTTACCAAAGTTGGGAAAAGCTCTAAACAACGTTTGCTGTCTTTATACAACCTTTTAAAATCTTGAATTTGGTATTCCATAATCAATACTTGGTCCCAAATAGCATAGCGAGATTCATCAAATTCTAATGCTTTTTGAAAGTTCTCCAATGCTTTAGAATCGTTTTCATTTTTCAAATAAAAATCACCGGCCATTGCATAAACTTTGGCTTCTTCAGGATGTTTTGTAGATAAAACAGCAATCAATTCAAACATTTCAGGATCAAGTTTAGATTGAGAATCATACATCGACAACAAAATTTTCATTTTTTGATCGATTTTTATATCATCACAAACAAATGCTTTTTTCAAAGCAATGTAAGAGGAAGCGCGGTCTCCTTTTTGGTCATAATACTGCGCTAAGGCCAGTTGAGCATTTCCATTATTCGGGTCGCTTTCTGCAAGTAAAATTAAATAGTCAAAGGCTTTTTGAGATTGATTTTTTTCAAAATAGTAATCAACCAAATTTGCCAATAATTGTACATCTTTCGGATTTTCCTTCAGTGCTTTATTGATTTCGGCAATTCCTTTTTCGTCTTGTTTGATTTGTCGGTAAAGTCTGAATTTTTCAATAGTCAATTCAGAATTCACACCCACTTGATCTTCCAATTTATCAAGCACTTTAATGGCACCAGAGGCATCATTAGATCGCATCAATGATTCAGCGTAAGAAAACAACCAATTCACATTTTTTGGTTCTTTTTCAGTTAATTTTTGGAATTGCTTTGCAGCGGCAGCATAATTTTTGTTTTGGAAATTCATGTAAGCGATTTCCTCCAAATACCATTGATTTTTAGGGTCTAAATTGGCAGCATTTTGAATTGCTATCATCGATTTAGACATTTGTTGCGTTTGTAAGTACAATTGTGACAAAGCAAATTGCACCGCGTCATCATTTGGTTTGATGTTTTGACAATACTCAAAAGCCTCAATCGCTTCTTTTAATTGACCACGTTGTTTTAAACGAACACCTTCGTGAAATTTCTCAATATATGGATAGTCAGCCTTCGAAAATCCTTTTGATTCTTTGGGCTTTTTTAACGAACCACATGCCGTGGAAATCGCTAAAATGATGAAAATTGAGAAAAGTTTATTTGTCATTTAGTCAATAATTGAATAATCACTCAAACTCAAATCTCGGGCCAAACCATGATATTTAGCGTGGTTTCCTATCATTGAGTTCTTAATATTTCCATCTGAAATGGTAGAATAATTCTGCAAAATACTGTTTTTTATGATAGAATTTGTTACAACAGAACCTTTCCCCAAAGAAACGTGTGGACCAACGATAGAATTTTCAAGGATAACTTTTTCACCTATATAACAAGGAGGAATGATAATTGAATTGATCAATTTAGAGGTTGGGTCAATCATGGGTGTTTTTTTCTCGTAATCAAATTCCAATACGCGCTGATTGGTGAAAACGGTTACTTCTTTGTTTCCACAATCCAACCATTCAGTTACTTTTCCAGGTTTGAATTTTTTTCCAGCTTCAGTCAATCGGCGCAAAGCATCTGGCAATTGGTATTCGCCACTTTTTATAACATCATTTTCGATGAGGTAATCCAATTCTCTTTTCAAATCTTCGCCATGTTTGAAATAATAAATTCCAATCATCGCCAAATCTGAAACATAAGTTTGTGGTTTTTCAATGAAATCAATAATTTCCTCGTTTTCATTCAATTGAACAACGCCAAAGGCAGAAGGATCTTCGATTTGTTTCACCCATAAAATTCCATCCGCATTTGGATCTATTTTGAAATCTGCTCTGAACAATGTGTCGGCAAAAGCAACAACAACAGGTCCGTCCAATAATTCTTTGGCACACAAAACCGCATGTGCAGTTCCAAGCGGCTTATCTTGATAGAAAATAGAACCTTTGGCGCCTAATTTTTCTGCCACTTTGATTAATTCGTCTTCAATTTCCTTTCCAAAATCACCAATAACAAAACCAATTTCCTCGATAGGCTCACTGCAAACCGCAGCAATATCTTCCACCAAACGGTGAACAATCGGTTTTCCACCAACAGGAACCAATGGTTTAGGAACAGTCAAAGTGTGTGGTCTTAAACGGCTACCACGCCCAGCCATGGGTACGATTACTTTCATTTTAGTAGTTTAAAAATGCAATTTTTGCAATATGAATATTTTAATTTTTTCCAGTACTTCCGAATCCACCTTCACCGCGATTGGTTTCGCTAAGTGAATCTGTCAATTGCCACTCAGCTTGTTCAACTTGGGCAAAAACCAATTGAGCAATGCGGTCTCCAGATTGAATTTCGAAAGGATCTTGAGAAAGATTGATCAAAATTACCCCAATTTCTCCGCGATAATCAGCGTCGATAGTGCCAGGGGAATTGAGTACAGTAATCCCATTTTTCAAAGCCAAACCGCTTCTAGGACGCACTTGGGCTTCATATCCAATCGGAATTTCCATAAATAAACCTGTTTTCACTAGTTTTCTTTCCAACGGCAACAACACCATTTTTTCTAACAAAAAAGCCCTCAAATCCAAACCTGCAGAAGCGATTGTTTCATATTCAGGGAGTTCATTGTTGGATTTATTGATAATATTTACTTTCATTCTTTCTTTGATATTTGGCGAAGATAGTATTTTTTGAAGTTATTGATTTTGGATGATTGTTATATTATGAACAAATAAACGTTGGAATTGACTCAAAAAGGACAAGTTTATTAATATGCAGGTGCAGAAAATCTATGTTTTAATCAAATAAAATTGTGTGAAAGACTGCATTATTGCAAAATCTTAATCATTTTTGTCACGGAAAAGAAAGGTTTATGTTTAAAAAATTGAATAAATCAGTTGTAATGCTTGTTTTTTTGTCCTCAAATTATTTGGTGGCACAACAAAACAGTTTGCCATTGAATAGTTTTTTCAAAGATAAATTTGTTGAAATTTCTGGGAAAAGATCTCTAGAAACTTTTTTTCCAGCGAACGAAAACCAACTGAACTTAAATCACTTAATTCGAGATTCTTCAGTTCAATATATAGACCTTGGAATTTGGCTTTTCAAAAAACATTTTGTTTCGGTTACTAAGCCAGAAGGAAATATCAGCATCAGTCCTTTGGTGGATTTTACTTTTGGAAAAGAGTTAACAGATTCATCAAGAAGCACAATTTACAGAAATACAAGAGGTGTTTTTGTTGAAGGTGAATTATTGAATAAAATCGGGTTTAACTTCATTTTTGCTGAAAATCAATCTAAATTCATGCAATATGAATCTGATTATTTCAATTCGCGAGGTGAAATTAGGATTTCAGGCAATTCTTATTACGTTGAAAACGCAGTTGTTCCTGGTGGTGCAAGAACCAAACCTTTCAAAATTGGCGCCTACGATTATGCTTACTCCATTGGTAGTGTTTCTTATCAGATGAACAAAAATGTGCGATTTGATTTTGGAAACAATCAACATTTCATTGGTTCGGGTTATCGCTCTATTTTACTATCCGACAATACTTATGGAACTCCATCTTTGAGATTCAACTGGAAAATTAATCCGAAATGGACCTATCAGGTTTTGGTGAGAAGAAACCAGAATTTATATAGAAAACCATTGACAAAAGCCGTTGAGGCGAGTTATGAATCGAAGTTTTTTGGTGCTACTTACTTAACTTATAAACCTAAAGAAAATGTATCTATCAGTTTCTTTACTGCAGGAAATCAATTGCGCGGGGACTCCATAGTTAAACATGGTTTTGAATGGCAAATGTTGACACCACTTCCATTGTTTCAAAACGATGTATTATTTGGCAATTCCGCAAAATTCAATGGAATTTCAGGGTTAAATGTTGATTTTGCATTAAAAAATGTGCGTTTATATGGTCAATTGGCGATAGATAAGTTTAATAAAAAATATCTTATTGCGGGACAATTTGGAGTTCATTTTTTCAAGATTTTAAAGGTGAAAAATTTGAATGCTCAATTGGAAACGAATCTAGTTCCAGAGAATTTTTATGCGGCGAATAATCCCAAATTGAGTTATAGCAATTACAATTTACCAACAGCTCATCCGAAGGGAAACAACTTCAAGGAAATAGTTGTTAGGTTAAATTATGAATACAAAAGATTGTTTATCAATTCCAAAACAATCAACTATGTTTCAAAATTGAGCAATGATTCAATTCCTATTTTATCGAATTCAATATTCAGTGTAAACAATAATGTAGGAACGCAAACAACGAATACTTTGGTGCAAGAATTTGAGTTAGGATATCGTTTTAACCGAAGATATAATGGAATGATTATCATTGGATGGAAAGGAAGATATTCTGAATTTGCGGACAAAAAAATTGAACAGCAAATGTTTTTTGTAGGATTGAGAACAGGATTGTTTAATCAATATTTAGATTTTTGATGAGAAAGATTTTGTTTTTGGTATTGATTTTTATTATTCGTTTTTCTCAAGCGCAGGAGGTTGATGTGGAAAGATTTTGGACGGCTAATACGTCAATAATTCATTCGGTCGTAAAAATCAAATCTTTTTATCAGATTGATTCATTGGCAAAAGATTCAACATCGTCTATAAATGTTTCGGTGGCTCCTGATGTTCTTTTTGCATATCAGCAAGATGCATTTAGAGTAAAAACAGGAATTAATGTTGTTTTTCAAGCCAATTGGAAATCTAAAATGACTTTTATTTCTAATTATCGCGTTGGTTATTCAAATCAAGCTACCACGATTTTTGAATCTGTATTACAGCCAAAAGCTTTTTTTGCTAATCCCTTAAAGAAAGACCAAAGCATTTACCACGACATCCGAGGAAGATTTGCATATACGCCCAATAAATATTTGCAATTTCAAACAGGAATAGACCATTTATTTATTGGCGAAGGAGATAGGTCGTTATTTTTAGGTAATCAAGGTGTGCCAAATCCATTTGCGCAATTGAAAGTAAAATTATGGAAATTTGAATATCATTTTGTCCAACAATTTTGGAGGGAAGGAATTTACAAAAGATATGCACCCAAGGGAAATACGAGCCACTATTTGAGTTTTAAAGCAAATAAAAAATGGTCTTTTGGATTTTTTGAAACGGTTGTTTATGATATGAAAGACACGCTTTACAACCGTGGATTGGAATTAGAATATTTGAATCCATTAGTCTTTTTTAGACCTCAAGAATATAATTTGGGTTCATCTGACAATGTGTTATTGGGCTTAGACTTCTCTTATCAAAAAAATAAAAGCATGTTATATGGACAAGTAATTGTCGATGATTTTTTCTTGAAAGAAATGCGGGCAAGAAACCGCTGGTGGGCAAATAAATTTGGTGTGCAATTGGGATTTAAAACGTGGATTGATAGAGGAGAAAATCACTTTTTTGTGCGATCAGAATTAAACATAGTGCGTCCATTTACTTATTCTCAGGTCAACAAGAATGCTGTTTATGGAAATTCAGGTTTGACAGCAGCACATCCTTTGGGGTCAAATTTTGTGGAATTTTACCAAGAAGTTGCATTTCAAAGAAAAGACTGGAAGGTTCAACTTTGGGCGCAAGCATATTTAAAGGGATTGGATTCAATTAAGGGTGCGGGAGCTTCTCTTGGTGGAGACATTTATCAATCATACAATTATAGACCAGAAGAATATAATTTCACGATTGGAAGAGGAATTACCACACATGTTTTACAAATTGGAACCCAAGTGTCAAAATCAATTTTGAACCAAAACCTGCAATTGTTTGTTGAACCAAGACTAAGAATCGTTAATTCCGAAGGAACTGTTCGCAATCAATTTTATATTACCGTTGGTTTTCAAAGAAAATTGGGCTCAGACAGAAGGAATTATTAGTTTCAATAGCAATTTAGAGCTATAATGAAGGGCTTATTATCAATTAGAAAATAATTCAACAACTTTAAGATGAGCGAAAAAAACAAGGGATTTTTTGACAGTCAAAATATTGAAAATTTTGATAAAAGATTTAGAACGGCATTTATAAATTCGCTTTCAGGATTTAAAAGTTTGGCTTTAATAGGAACGCAAGATAAAAATAGCCAAACCAATTTAGCAGTATTTAACTCATTGATTCACATTGGGGCAAACCCCGCTTTGGTTGGCTTTATTTCAAGACCTGGAGTGGTTGAGCGCCAAACATTGGAAAATATTGTGGAAACTGGTTTTTATACGATTAATCATGTAACCGAAAGTTTTTACAGACAAGCCCATCAAACATCTGCACGTTATCCAAGAGAAGTTTCAGAATTTGATGCCACAGGTTTAACGATGGAATATAAAAATGATTTTTTTGCACCATTTGTTTCAGAAAGTAAGGTTCAAATAGAAGTTGAATTTAAAGAACAAGTCCATTTGACCATCAACAATACGGTTTTAATAATAGGAGAAATTCAAGCTGTTTATTTTCCTGCGGACTGTCTTTTTGAAGATGGCGCGATTGACTTAGAAAAAGCAGGAAGTTTAGCGAGTTTGGGATTAGATGGCTATCATAAAACGCAAAGACTTGCTCGTTTGAGTTATGCTAAACCAGATAAAATGCCAGAAGATTTAAATGTTCAACATCTGAAGTAACATAATTTTGAGACACAAAAAAAGGCCGACTTTTCAGCCGACCTTTCAAAGAAATATTAAAGATTATTTCTTAACAATTCTTTTTGTGATTACAGAGTTACCAATTTTGATTGAGTAATTGTACACACCAGCATTTAAATCTGCACCATTGATAGTAACAGTGTGTTTTCCTGCAGTATAATTTGTAGATCCAAGGTTCAAAACTTCTCTTCCTGTGATATCAGAAACAGTGATTGAAACTGGTGAATCGTTTTTCAATTCGAAAGCAACTTCAGTTGAAGCGTTGAATGGATTAGGGTACGCATTCACATTGAATTGGCTCTCCAACTCATTGATTCCTGTGTAATCTGTAAAGTCCATACGAACAACAGGGCATTGAACAACATTTCCTAAAATATCGTCTGGAGCCAAACCGATGAAAGTATCACCATCTTTACCAGCAACATTTCCAGCCGTAACATTTCCAGCAAATGCGATTGGAATTTCACTGTCCAAAGTAGTACTTGCTGTTACTAAATATAATTTACCAGCTTGTAAATCAACAGGACTAGCAAAATATAATTTCAACAAACCACCGAATTCTCCAGTTGCCATATAATGCTCATTAGTAGCATCAACAATTATTGGATCACCTCCACCAGCTAAATCAACTTCGTAGATTTTAGCTACAAGTGAACGACCAATATAAGTTGCTTGATTTGCAGTAGGAACAGAAGCTATACCAATTTGAATCGCATGCAAAGTTTGATCTGCAAAAATTTCGTAATAAGTTCCAATTTCTGGATCTCCTGTGCCATTTTGCCATCCTTGGAAAGAGCTTCCAAAAGAAGTAACATTTCCGTTGTATGAATCAGCAGCAAAAATATTCGTAGTAACTTCAAAAGGAACTGTTCCTGAATCATCACCTGTAATATCTAGTGTATTATTAGAAGTCAAAGTGTAAGTAAAATTGTTTACACCTGCAGTTGTTGGCATTGTATAACCATCAGCAGTTAAAATTTGTAAAGTATCTCTTGAGAAAGAATTAATTGTTACTGGAGAACTTGCTTGAGAGTAAGTTCCGTTTGTTACAGTTAATACAACATCTTGAGAAGCAGAACCTACGTTTTTAGCGATAGCACCAAAACTAACTTTGCCAGCAGCAGCAGCTTGTGTTGTAGGGATTTTAGAAAAACTCAACAATTGAGTACCAACAGCACTAAAAGTTTGAGACAAAGCAACATTGTTTGTGTAACCTTCTTTGATTGCTACATTGTCAATTGCCCAACCGTAACCACTTCCAAATTGGTCATCAGCAGTCAAACTTTCCCAACGAAAACGAATTTTTCCTTGAGTTACACCAGCGCCAACTGGAATGTCTAAAACCTCTGTGTTTTGGATAACATTACCATTTCCAATAGCGGTTGTATTTACTTGGAAAGTTGTCCAAGTTGTACCGTTGTCTAAAGAAACTTCAACGAAAGTACCATCATTATTGAATCTTCTATAACGTTGGTTGAAAGAAACAGTAACAATTCCGGAAGTAACAGCACTGAAATCGATAGCTGGAGAAGCCATCCATGCGTTTTGAACTCCAACAGGTCCAGATAATAAGTATTGAATACCATTGAAAGAAGCTAAAGGAGCTGTTCCGTTTGTCATACCACCAATGTACTGTGTCATTTGTGTTGGGTAAGCACCAATAACGAAAGCACCTTGAGTACTTCCAGTTTCACTACCTAATGTCCAAACACCAGCAGTGCTAAAATCATCAGACCAAACTGGATCACCACCAGCTTTTTGAGTAGCGGCACCGTAAATAACTGCTTTAGGGTCGCTAATTGTAATTTTATTTGATTTTTTCTCCATTGTTTTGAACGCAGGAACGGTTTGCGCAAAAGAAAGTGAAGTAGCAATCGTCAAAAAAGACAAAAGTGTAAACTTGTTTTTCATAATTTTAAATTAATTTAAGTGAAACAAATATAACATACTATTTACTAATAAATAACTGTTCAGACGTTTTTTAACAACTTACATCTTTTATGAAAGAAAGTTGTTTTCTAATCTCATTGAGTTTTCCTTTATTTAACTCAACTTTTTTAATAGACTCTTTCGCATACTCAAAAGTTACAACTTGATTTCCAAGGGCATCAATTACAGCTGAATCTCCACTGTAATCAAGTGCTTTTCCATCTTTTCCAACTCGGTTTAAACCAACAACATAACATTGGTTTTCGATTGCTCTTGCCGCTAAAAGTGTTTTCCAATGCGTTGCTCTTTTTTCAGGCCAATTGGCTACATAAAGAAGAACGTCATAAGCAGGATTTTCGTTGGAAATCCATCGATTTCTGGCCATTTCAGGAAAACGTAGATCGTAACAAATTTGCAATTGAATTTTCCAACCTAAATAATCAACGATTGTTTCCTTTGTTCCTGCAGTAAAAACTTCATGTTCGCCTGCCAGACTAAACAATTTTCGCTTATCATAGATTTCAAAATTTCCTGAAGGAAACATAAAAATTCCACGGTTGAAAAAAGCATCATTTTCTTGGGCGATGAATGAGGTGTAAATGGCGCAATTTTTCTCAAATGCAGTTTTTCTTAACCATTTTAACGCCAATGAATCTTCCATTGATTCAGCTAGTTTTGCAGGATTCATCGAGAAACTTGTGTGAAACATTTCTGGAAGAAGTATTAAATCTGTTGACTTAACTTCTTCGAGTAAAGAATCGAAATGTGCTAGATTTGCTGTTTTATCTTCCCAAAACTGCTGACATTGAACGAGTGTAACATTTAAATTTTGCATAATTTCTCTGCTGCTTTTTCAAGTGTTTCGTTGTCTTTTGCAAAACAAAACCGAATAATTTTTTCATCGCGATGATCTTGGTAAAATGCTGAAAATGGAATGGCCGCAACCCCATGTTTTTGAACCATTTCAGTTACAAAATCCATGTCAGTTTGATTGGAAATTTCTTTGTAGCTCGCGGTCTGGAAATAGGAACCTTCAGAAGGTAATAATTCAAATCTGCTGTCAGAAATTAATTGTTGGAAATAATCTCTTTTCGTTTGATAAAAAGCACCAAGTTTCTGAACATCCACTTCTTTCAAGTATTTTGCCAAGGAAATTTGTGCCACACTATTCACACAAAAAACCAAAAATTGATGCACTTTTTTAATTTCAATCATCAGATTTTCCGGAGCGATTAAATATCCAATTTTCCATCCAGTGATGTGAAACGTTTTTCCAAAGGAGGAAACAACAATCGTTCTGTCAATCAAACCTTTTCTAGTATTGGCTGAAATATGCTTTTGCTCAAAAGTGATGTATTCATAAACTTCATCAGAAAGCAACAATAATTGCGGATGTTTCTCCATCAATTTTTCCAGTTCGATGAGGTCAGATTCTTGCAATATTTTTCCTGAAGGATTGTGCGGATTATTCACCATAATCATCGCCGTTTTGTCATTTACCTTTTCGTTGATTTTTTCCCAATCGGGCGTAAAATCTAATTTCATATTGATATGAATAGGCGTGCCTCCAGCTAAAATTACTGCAGGAGCATAACAGTCATAAGCAGGATCTAAAATCACCACTTCTTGACCCGATTTTACCAATGCTTGAATCGTAGTAAAAATCCCTTGCGTTGCTCCCGCAGTTACTAGAATTTCAGACGCAGGATTTACTTTTCTTTGGTAATTTTCTATGGTCAAAGTTGCGATTCCCTCCAACAATGCTGGCAGACCACTCATTGGAACATATTGATGTGCGTTTTCTTTGGCTGTTTCTACCAAAATATCAGTCAATTTTTCGTCTACAGGAAAATTTGGAAATCCTTGAGAAAGATTGATAGCTTGGTAATCCATTGCCATTTTTGACATGGTGGTGAAAATCGTCGTTCCTACATGTGGAAGTTTTGACATAACTGCTTTTTTGAGTCCGAAAATTACAAACAACAAACGAATGATTCGCCATTTTTATCTAATTTGGCGGTAAAAATTAAAGAATATGCGCTATTATTTATTCCTGTCTGCATTTTTGTTGTTTTCATGTGGCACCAAAGACACTAAAATGTGCGAATGTTTGGAAGTTGGGGAAGAATTAAATCAGCTGTCAGCCAAACTATTGACAAGTGAAGTGACAGAGCAACAGAAAAAGGATTTGTTTCGACTTCGTGCTGAAAAAGACAAGAGGTGCAAAGATTTTCAAACCATGGGTGGAGAAGAAATGTTGAAGCGCAAAGCAGAATGTCAAAAATAAAAATGCAATGTTTATAGACACACATACACACTTGTATGCCGATACTTTTTCGGAAGACAGAGATTTAGTCATTCAAAAAGCGATTGAAGCAGGCGTGACCAAAATGTTGTTGCCAAATATTGACAAAGATTCGATAGCAGGAATGTTTGCTTTGGAGCAAAAATATCCCGCGAATTGTTTTCCAATGATGGGTTTACATCCAACTTCTGTGGAAGAAGATTGGGAAGTGCAATTGGCGATTGTGCAAAAACATTTGTTCGCTAGAAAATTTGTGGCCGTTGGAGAAATCGGTATTGATTTGTATTGGGAGCAAGGTTATAAATCGCAACAAATAGAGGCTTTTATTAGACAAATCAATTGGGCAAAGGAACTTAATTTGCCAATTGTTATTCATGCAAGAAGTTCTTTTCCAGAGATTTTTGAAGTATTGGATCAACACAATGACGAAAGATTACGTGGTGTTTTTCACTGTTTTTCTGGAACGGTCGAAGATGTGCAAAAAATACAATCTTACGGGGGTTTTTTATTTGGAATTGGGGGAGTGGTAACCTTTAAAAAGTCTGGATTGGATGAGGTGGTGAAACACATTCCTTTGAATGAATTGATTTTAGAAACAGATTCTCCATATTTGGCACCAACGCCTCACCGAGGCAAGCGAAATGAAAGCGCCTACATTCCTTTTATTGCAGATAAGATTTCCAATATTTTTGAAATATCAGTTTCTAAAGTAGGAGAAATTACCACTGCGAATGCAGAAAAATTGTTTTTCAATTCATAATTATGGAAAAGCCGAGCGTTTTAATGATTTATACCGGTGGAACAATCGGGATGATTAATGATCCGAAAACAGGTGTTTTGAAAGCATTTGATTTCAATCATTTATCGAATCAAATTCCAGAGTTAGATAGATTGAATGTAGATTTGAAAGCCATTTCATTTGACCAACCGGTTGATTCTTCTGAGATGAACCCTGAAAGATGGTCAGAAATCGCGGCAATTGTTTTCGAAAACTACGATCAATTCGATGGCTTTGTGATTTTACATGGCTCTGATACAATGGCTTATACAGCTTCGGCGTTGAGCTTTATGTTGCAAGGATTATCTAAACCGGTAATCTTAACAGGTTCACAATTACCTATTGGAACGATTAGAACTGACGGAAAAGAAAATTTAATCACATCCATAGAAATTGCGGCAGCGAAAGACGAAAATGGCGCGTCCAAAATTCAAGAGGTGGCGATTTATTTTGAATATTCTTTGTACCGTGGAAATCGAACCTCTAAAATTTCTGCCACAGAATTTGAAGCTTTTAGTTCTCCAAATTTTCCAGAATTGGCTGTTGCTGGTGTTTCCATTCGCTACCATCACGAACCATTGAAGGCAGATAAAGAATTGAGTTTATTCACCGCTTTTGAAAATAGAGTTGCCTTATTGAAAATTTTCCCTGGTTTTAGTGCTGAAGTGTACAAAAGTTTGTTTGATTTTCAATTGGTGAAAGGAATTATTATTGAAACATTTGGCGCAGGAAATTCGCCATCAGATGCACGATTTACAGAGTTAATCAAAACATATTTGGAGCAAGGAGGCATTGTGCTTAACATCACGCAATGCAGTACAGGAAGTGTGGAGCAAGGACGTTATGAAACCAGTTCGTTTTTCCAAAAAGCGGGCGTAGTCGGCGGATTTGATTTAACTACTGAAGCAGCAGTTACGAAAATGATGTACGCATTGGGAAAAGGACAAAGTGCAGGTGAAATTCGTAAAATTTTGTCTCAAGATCTGAATGGTGAAATGACTTGTTAAGGAAATCGCTAGATTAAGATAAAATTAGTATTTTTGTGACCCCGAAAGGGAAATCAAATAATAGGAGAGGTGTCCGAGTGGTTGAAGGAGCACGCCTGGAAAGTGTGTATACGCCAAAAGTGTATCGCGGGTTCGAATCCCGCTCTCTCCGCAGATAGTAGAAAAAGTCTTAAGTTTTTAAGGCTTTTTTTGTGCCCAAAAAGAGCGGGAAGAGAACCCGGTTCGAGCCGCAACGCAGTGGAGTCCATCAGAGCAATAGGGAAGAAACCCCGCTTTTTATGAAGATGAATGAAAAAGTTTTATTTTCAAGATTTTATTAGTCTATGTTTGGATCTCAAAGAGCGGAACGAATTAAATATAAAATTAAAAGTTGAACTATTTTGCCCACATTTGTTAAAAACTAAACCAATTTGTATTTTTATCGTCTTATCAATGGATACATATTATTTAAAATTAAATGAGACATAATATACTTATCAAGTCAGCATTAATTATAGTCCTTACTTTTTTTCTTTCTAATAACAAAATTTCAGCGCAGTGTACTTGGTCAAACTATTTTTTTGACTCTTTTGAATATACAACAGTTATTCCTTATATCGTTCCTGGTGCTACATATCAAAATACTCCCCAAACTTTTGCTGGGTGCATTCATACTGGATCTCGCGGCCTTTATCTAAATATTGCTGATGGATATATTGGGATGATTTATGATCAACCGTTTGATGATTTATGCATTGGAGCAACGTATAGATTTTCAATGTGGACAAGAGATGCCTGGTCTTCAACCAATAACTTCACTTTTCAGGTGTTGTCTTCTAGCAATCAAGTTCTTTGTAGTCAAAATATAATTACAAATTCAACATGGGCGAATGTCAATTTGCCAGCGTTTGTAGCAACAACTTCTTCAATCAGATTTCAAATTATTACCAATACCGTGGGTGGTCCTGGAAATGACGGTGCTGTAGATGATTTGACACTTTCAATTTGCAGTCCTGATCCAGTAAACTATAACATTACTCAATGCGCAGGTGCCGGAAATATTGACTTGTATCCATTGATAAGCGCACCTGTTTTATCCCAAACTGGAATTTGGACAGGACCAACGGTTTTAAATAATGGTTATCTCGGAACATTTACACCAAACACAAATACGAACGGTGCTTATCAATATACCATTTTAGGTGTGGGCAATTGTCCTGATTCTGTGGCAAATTTAAATGTGCAATTGAGTTCTAATCCTATTATCAATCCGCTAGGACCAATAAATGCATGTAATTTTTATGTCCTTCCTGCAATAACAGGTAACAATTTATCAAGTAATGTTAGTTATCATACAGCTCCAAACGGCGGAGGGGCAGTTGTTCCTATTGGAACATCAATCAATACTACTCAAACGTTATATATGTATGCAGGTTCTGCAGGTTGTTCAGATGAAGAACCACTCGTTATTATTATCAACGCCCCGGGAAATGCAGGCACAGACAATGGTGGCGGTTTTTGTGGAGCGGGAAGTTCAATTGATTTAAATTCTTTTTTATCAGTGGGAGCAACAACTGGAGGAACTTGGTCAGAAACAACAAATCCAGTATCAGGATCATTGAATACAGCAAGTGGCATTTGGAACTCAAACGGTGTAAGTGCAGGAAACTACACTTTTCAATATACGGTACCTGCAATTGTTGGTTGTGTTTCAGATGTGGCTAATTTTGTAATGAATATAGGTAATGTACCAGATGTAGAAATCGGTAATGATACAATATTATGTCTAGGTCAAACCCTCCTACTTGACGCGGGCCTTGGATATGATTCTTATTTATGGAATAACGGTTCTACTGGAACGACCTTAAATGTTAATTCTCCAGGAACGTATTCAGTAACAGTAAATACATTAGGTGCCAATCTAATAGTTAACGGAGATTTTGAACTCGGAAATACTGGTTTTTCAACAGATTACAGTCCAGGAACAGGAGGTACCTATGGATTATTGTCAAATGAAGGTCAATATGCAATAAGTTCTTCTCCAAGTTTAGTTCATAACAACTTTGTTTTTTGCAATGATCACACCGCTGCACCTGGCGTTAATCAACTGGTAGTAAATGGTTCGGATTTTGCCAATCAAAACATTTGGTGTCAAACAGTGCTTGTACAACCCAACACTACCTATCAGTTTGGAGCATGGGTAAGCGCAGTTTATAATGACCCTAATCCTGCCCAACTACAATTTTTTATTAATGGTAGTCCATTAGGTTCTAATTTTTCCCCTAGCGGTAATCAATGTGATTGGACTCAATTTACAGAAAATTGGATTTCTGGAACGGCAGTAAATGCTCAAATTTGCGTCGTAAATCTACTTTCAACGATAAGTCAGAATGATTTTTCTATCGATGATATTACTTTTAGTCCAGTTTGCGAATCTCAAGATGTTGTGGTCGTTCAGTATAGTCCATCTCCCAATATAAACTTAGGAAATGATCAGTTTTTATGTTCAGGAGCTTCGATCACGTTAGATGCGCAAAATCCAGGATTAAATTACTTATGGAGCACGACGGAGACAAGCCAAACTATTGATGTAGCCACAACGGGAACTTATGCTGTAACGGTTACCAATTTGCAAAACTGTTCTGCGACTGATAATGTTTCTGTAACATTTCAAAATCTTCAGTTGGCAGGAAATGACACCAATATTGTGATTTGTTCAACTCAAACGCAATTAAATCTATTTACTTTATTGCAAGCAAGCGCAGCACAGGGTGGATTTTGGTCATCAGTATCACCTTCTTTTGGCGGAACATTAAATGCAAATGGTCTTTTGAATTTTGCAGGGCAAACAGGAAGTTATAATTTCGAATATGTTGTTAATAGCACTTTTTGTCCGAATGATACTGCGGTGGGATCAATTTTAATTAATCAGCAACCAGAAGCAGCAATTGATCAATCTTTTAGTTTTTGTAATACTGTTGGAACAAATATTGATTTTACAGGATACATAAATAATCCTGCTGAACCAATACAAGGAACTTGGGTTGTTCCGGTAACAATACCGTCAACTTCGTTCAATAATCAAACAAACATACTCGATCTATCCAATCTGAGTCAAGGAAATTATATTTTTCAATATGTTCTTCCTCCAACATTAGGTTGTGTTCAAGACGCTTTGTCTATAAACATTGCCATTACAGAGGTTCCAAATGTGCTTTTTAATTCAGATTTTGTGGAAGGTTGTCAACCATTGCAAATTAATTTTACAAATCAAAGTAATCCTCAGGGTGCACTCACCTATTTGTGGGAATTAGGGGATGGAGTAACATCAAATAGTTCAACAACAGTTGCCAATGTGTATGAAGCTGCTCAATGCTATGATGTTTCCTTAACTATAACAGCAAATGGTTTTTGCACCAATACTTTGTCAATAAATGATATGATTTGTGCGCATGATTTGCCTGTTGCGAATTTTACATTTAGCCCAACAGAACTTTATTCCTTCGATCCAACAATTCAGATTGTTAATACTTCAATTAATAACGACTTTAATTTTTGGAGTTTTAGTGATGGTGGTTTTTCAGATGTACAAAACCCAAGTTATTCTTTTCCAAATGATATTGCAGGGAATTATTCTGTCCAATTGATAGTTTCTACAGATTTTGGTTGTCAAGACACAACGATTCAATTAATTGAAGTAAAAGAGAATGTGATTTATTACATTCCAAATACCTTTACACCTGATGGTGACGAACATAATAATATTTTTAAACCTATCATGACATCAGGCATTGACTTAAATGACTACACGCTCAAGATTTTTAACCGTTGGGGAGAATTAATTTTTGAATCATACAATGTTGACTACGGTTGGGATGGAACATACAATGGTAAAATTGTTCAACAAGGATCTTATGTGTGGGAGTTGCAGTTTGGTTTAATTGACAATGATAAAGATGTCAGATTAACAGGACATGTATCTTTAATTAGATAATCTTTTAAATTAAACTAATTTATTTCTTTTTTGGAACTCGACAAAAACAATCCAAAAAAGAAAGCAAAAAACGTTACTCCCATTTGGGTTTCCAGCGTGTCTTCCACCAAAAAGGAAAGACAAGCGATGGTGAGGAATAAAAGTGCCAAGACATTTTTTTGTGATTTTGCAAATTTCCAAAAGTGAAACAAAATGCTGAGGAAAATAAAGAGTCCAAGAACACCAAACGTAATCACGTAACTCAAATATTGATTGTGTGTTCTGTTTCTGTTTTCTTTGGTCAGGGGTGATTTGTCGCGGTTGTATTGCATTTGAAACGCCAAATGAATATCGCCAGAACCAACGCCAATCAACCAATTTTTTTGAATGATTTTCAACCCTGTTTTCCAATAAATGAATCGTTGAGAAATACTTTGTCCGTTGGGATCATTGGCATATAACAATTCGTTTTTTAACCCTGAAAGCCGATCAATGAATCCGCCGTTGGTTGCTAGAACAGTTGGAATCCCATTTTCAATGTTGCGAATATCTTCCGTAGTCAATTTACGAATCGCTGCACCATCTTTGTAAACGCCTTTTGAGGTGAGATAACGAATGATCGTCGCCTCCACTTTTTGTCCTTTTCGGTCTAATGAATCATAGGGAAAATTGGATCTTTTATTCCAATTTTCTTTCATTTCTTCTTGGCACAAGAAAAAGTATACGGGATATCCATTTTCAAGTTCGAGATTATCCCAATGGTAAAAATATCTGTTTCCATCTTGTGTGACCCAAGGCAGTTTATCTAGGGAAATTTTTAATTTTTGAGGTTGAAAAAACAGGTAGAGCCCAACACTGAAAGAGATTGTTAAAAGTACAGCCAATGAAATGGTGATAGCAGTAAAAATCTTATTTTTTCTTCTAAAAACTTCAATTATTAGCACTGCAATTAAAACCCCAATAAATGTCATTACACCACTTAAGATTTGGGCATAATAGGTGTAAAATAAAAACCAAAAAAAGAGCAAAATTGCAAGCCATTTATAATTTATCTTAGAATAGAAAACCCAGACGATACAAATACTTGCAGCCATCGTGATCATCAAAGAATATCGAATGTGTGAAATAAGCAATGACATACCACGAATATCGTCGTAAACATGATTTCCCCACCAGTGCTGATAGCTGCCAAAGTTGTAAAGTGAAGTGATGAGCATGATCAAAACAAATGCACTTAAAAGCCAATTTTTGTGTTTATCATTTTTTAACGGCTGCGCCACAAAAACGACCGGAATAGAATAGAGAGGTAATTTCGAATTCAAATCTTCCAAAGCAAATTTGATGTCCCAAGACCACAAAAAGCTGACTAATTGAATCAATAAAAGCGCAAACAAAAAAAGAATGGTTTTATTTTGACGCAGATTTTGAAAGTACATTTTGAAATTCCCTTCCAAAAGGAGCATCAACAAAATCCACATGGATGAAATAGATAAAACCACTTTATTTAATGGAAGTCCAACAGCCAAGCCTAAATAACCTATAAAAAGTAAGTTGTGATAAGTATTTACACCCAAATGTTTACTAAGCATATTGAATCAGTGAAATAGAATAAAATAACAACACACCAAAAATGTTTCATAAGTGCGTTAAAAAACAAAACGCTTATTTTTTCAAAATAGTGTTATATTCTTGTGTGTTTTTTAATATTTCAATCGCTTTTTTCAAATAATCATCATTTCTAAAGGAGTCTATGGTTCTTCCTTTTTGGTAATAGTACCGTGAAATGATTTCATTTTCAATGATTGTTTTGATTTCTTCTTTGAATTTTTCCAAGTCGCGTTCTTTAGAAGGAACGACTTTTTTCATCAAGTCTTCATATTGTGCTTTGGCATCGTCAAAATAACCTTCTTCCTCAGCGGTTTCTCTCATTTTTTTCAACATTTCTTCCGAAGCAGTTGAATAATCAAACGTGTCTTTGATAGCCAATAGTTTGAAAGACTCATAGTCAGCATCACTCAAAGTGAATTTTCCAGCTTCCGCAATGGTTGGATGATTGTAAAAATAATCTGTTGCATAGTTGAATACCAAATTGTTTCCAACCAACATCGCTGTCAATCGGCTGTATTCTTTTTCTTTGATGGTAATTTCTGGCTCAATACCTCGGGCATCAATCACTTCTCGTCCATTTACCGTTTTGAAAACCTTGATCAATGAATCTGGAATCGCTTTGGGTTTTTGACCACTTTCTTTATCGTAATATTCCAAACGCTGTACACATCTTCCAGAAGGCGTATAATATTTGGCGATGGTCAATTTAATTTTTGAACCGTATTTTAAATCGTAAGTTCTTTGCACTAATCCTTTTCCGTAAGAAGTGTTTCCAATAATCACAGCGCGGTCTAAATCTTGTAAACTTCCTGCCACAATTTCACTGGCAGAAGCAGAACCTTCGTCCACCAAAACAACCAATGGAATATTTAAATCAACAGGCTCATCCAATGTTTTGTAAACGCGATTTTCTTCCTCCACTCTTCCTTTGGTTGTAACAACCACTTGACCTTTTTTGACAAACAAATTGACAATTTTTACTGCTTCAATTAACAATCCGCCGCCGTTCCCTCTCAAATCGAGCACCAATTCTTTCATCCCTTTGGATTTCAAATCGAGCACCGCCGCTTTTACATCGGTTGCCGTAGTTGGTTGCATGAAAGTATTTAAGTTGATGTATCCAACAGTTTCTGAAACCATTCCGGTATATGGAATGTGTGGAATTTTTATTTCGTCTCTTGTAATTGGAATGGTAACTTCGTCTTTGTTGTTTCTCAACACCTTTACTTGAATGGTAGAACCTTTTGGTCCTTTCAAGGAAGAAGAAACATCATCGCTCTTTTTGGCTTTCATGTCGCGCCCGTCGATGGAAAGAATTTTATCTCCAGCTTTCAATCCAGATTTTTGTGCTGGATTTCCTTCGTAAGGTTCAGCGATGTAAGTGTAATCTCCAATTTTGCGAATCACAGCGCCAATTCCTCCGTATTGTCCGGTGGTCATCAACAAATAATCTTCCATATTGGATTCATGGTAATACACCGTGTAAGGATCCAATTCTTTCAACATCGCATCAATTGCAAATTTAGAAAGCGTTCCTGGTTTTGGTTCATCCACGTAATACATATCCAAATGCTGATAGATTAAATCCATCAACTCCATGCTTTTGATTACTTCAAAGCCGTTGGTCTGCGCTTGAGATTGAAATGAAAAAATGGAGATTGTAAAAACCAGAATGAGGCGAGAAAACTTGTTGATCATATTTAAAGTAATTATAATTCGTTCGTAAATTTAAGAAGTAAACTTTCCATCTTACGCAAGAGTAAAGTGTATTCCATTTCTTCTTTATTGGTGTAAACCAAAAACAACGCCATTTGCTGTTGATTTGTTGTTAACTTCTCTTCCAAAATTAATTTATTCTTTCGAAAAACCTCTTTCATCAATCTTTTTATACGATTTCTGTCATGGGCTTTTCTAAAAATTCTTTTGGGTGCAGAGATTACCACTTGGAAAGATTTGTCTGTCGGAAGCTCCATTGGGGCATAATGCATCACAAATGGAAATTGTTTCACACTTTTCTTTTGCTCAAAAATAGCAGCAATTGCTTTTTGACTACAAAGTTTATATGCTTTTCCGAAAGTCTCGTCCATGAAAGCGCTAAGATAAAAAGATTTAAGACGCCAAAAGTTAGTTGATCGAAAATCAACAACATTTAACAATACCAAAAGTTTTAAATCAAGAGGTACTTTTGACTTATAACAAAAAGAAAAGAGAATCTATGCCTGAACCAAATTAGTGGTCACTTTTCGGTGCACGTAGTTATTGCAAATCTGTCTTCTTGCAAAACGGTTTTGAGAATCCGCATTGATGAATTTGGTGAAAATATTTTTCGGAACATCAAAATATTCGTAGCTGTTTCCATCTGCATAATCGATGCGCAAAGTCACTCCTTTGTATTCAATGTCTGCAATCAAAGAAGAAGAAATTGTTGTTTCGTAAGCTTCTTTGTAACCAGCCCAAGTTTCTGGACACACACTGACGATGAAATGATAAGCTTCAATGATGTTTTTACTTTTCTCCTCAGCTTCAGCTTTTGCTTCCTCGTTGTCTTGAATTTTATCTGGATGGAAATCCTTCATCAATCCACGGTAAACGGATTTAAGCTCTTTTAAAGTTGCGGTTTTGTTAACACCAAGTAACTTTCTGTAATCGTCAATTTTTTTCATAAAAAACAAAAGGGTAATCAAGAAATAGACTATAAATCAAAAGATTATCTATTTCTACTTGAAATATTCGGTGCAAAGGTAGGGATTTAATGTTTGGGAATTACAGCATTTATAAATTCAGTCTTTTAAAATTAGGGTTTTACTTCGAACTTTATTGGCAAGTGAAAGTAAGATTTAACTTGTTTTCCAGCAATTTTGGCAGGAATCCATTTGGGCATGTTTTCAATTAAACGCTTGGCTTCTTTGTCACAGTCAGGACAATCATTGACGCCTTTTAAAATCACCACATTTGAAATACTTCCATCTAAACCAACCACAAATCTCAAATAGCATTTTCCCCCAACTTCCATTTCTGAAGTCAATTTCAAGTTCTTTTCAAGGTACTCAAAAAATTTTATTTTGCCTCCTGGAAATTCTGCAATTTCGTCTGCAATCGTGTAAGGTTCATCTTGATTATTTGCGCTTAAATTTATCCTTCCTATTGGCTCTTCTTGAACGACATTTCCCACCTGAATTCCGTCAGGATTATCGATGTTTCTTTCAGGTTGATAATCGTTTATTTTCTCAACTAAAAAAGGAGGATTATATTCATCAAAAACTGGAATTGGAGGAGGTGGAAATGGGAGCGATTTTTTTTGATTTTTCGAATCTACTTTTTGCTCCAATTTAGCATTTTCAATTTTTGGAATTGTGTCGTCATTCGAAGTTGATTTTTCATTTTCAGAGACCGGAATTTTCTCAACAGAATTTTTTGGCTCTTGTTTGCAAGCTGTCAAAAAAAACAAAATGAGGAACAAAAAATAAAAGGGATTTTTCATAAAAATGAAATTTAAAAATCTAGCTAAAATCACAAATTATTCCAACTCGGGATTTTCGCTTCCGCGGAAATATTCCCACACGATTTTTCCTTTCGCTTGACCGATGACACTCGACAAACTTTCGAGGTTTGCTTCTTTGATTTTACTCACCGTTTTGAAAGCCTTCATTAACTCTTCATGCGTCTTCGGACCGACACCTTCGATGCTGGTCAACTCGGAAACAAATGCACCTTTGCTTCGGCGATTTCTGTGGTGCGTAATTCCAAATCTGTGCGCTTCATTTCGGAGCTGTTGAATGACCTTTAAGGACTCTGATCTTTTGTCTAAGTAGATTGGAATGCTATCGCCGGGAAAGAAGATTTCTTCCAATCTTTTAGCGATACCGATAATTGCAATTTTCCCCCTTAAACCTAAAGTCTCTAACGCTTTTAGTGCTGCGCTCAATTGTCCTTTCCCTCCATCTATAATTATAAGTTGTGGCAAAGGTTGATTTTCATCCAACATCCTGCGATACCTTCTTCCGACCGCTTCTTCCATCGATGCAAAATCGTCGGGACCAACTACTGTTTTTACGTTAAAATGACGGTAATCTTTTTTGCTCGGTTTGGCATTTCGAAATACCACGCATGCAGAAACTGGATTCGTACCTTGTATATTGGAATTATCAAAACACTCGATGTGAACCGGCAGATCTTTCAAGCGCAAATCTTTTTGAAGTTGACTCAAAATTCGATCGGTGTGCTCTTCTGGATTTTTGATCTTTTCGTGTTTCAATTTTTCCAATCGGTAAAATTTAGCATTGCGAATAGAGAGGTCAACCAAGTGTTTTTTATCACCTCTTTGCGGAACAAAAAATTGTAACCCTGGGATCTCTAACTCGATTTCTTTTTCAAGCAAAATTTCTTTCGATTGACTGTTGAATCTTTCCCTCATTTCGAGCAGTGCAAAAGCAATAATTTCTGCGTCGGTTTCATCTAGTTTTTTCTTCACTTCAATTGTAAACCCATGAATGATTGCTCCGTTGCTAATGACGAAATAATTTACAAATGCCGACTTGTCATCTTCCACCATCGTGATCACATCCACCTTGTCAACCGTAGGTGAAACAATCGTTGATTTGGATTGGTAATTTTCGAGTATTTGAATCTTCTCTTTAATACCTTGTGCCTCCTCAAACTTGTAGTTTTCCGCAAATTCTTGCATAATTTTGCGTAAATGAATGATAACAGAGCCAATATTTCCTTTTAAAATGGATTCAATTTGGTCGATATATTCTTGGTAATTGGCTTCCGTTTGATTTCCTACACAAGGTCCTTGGCAATTTCCCAGATGATATTCTAAGCAAACTTTATACTTTTTTTCAGCTACTTTTTTGGGTGATAAATCCAAAGAACAAGTTCTCAATTGATAAATTTCCTTCAACAAATAGAGCAAGGTATTCATCACTTTTACATTCGCGTATGGACCCAAATATTTAGACCCATCTTTGATTAAATTTCGGGTTGAAAAAATGCGTGGAAAAGCTTCTTTTTTGATGCAAATCCAAGGGTAAGTTTTGTCATCTTTGAGCGCAATATTGTATTTTGGTTGGTACTTTTTTATCAGATTATTTTCCAAAAGCAAAGCGTCTAATTCTGAATCTACGACCAAATATTGGATGTCTTCAATTTGCCGAACAAGGATTCTCGTTTTGGCATTATCGTGATTTTTGGCAAAATAAGAAGTGACTCTTTTCTTTAAATTTTTAGCTTTTCCGACATACAAAATGACACCGTTGATATCATAATATTGATAAATCCCAGGCTTGTCTGGAAGTAATTGCAACTTCAATTTGATGTCTTCTGCTTTCATATTTCGATGTTAAAGTTACGGAGAAACTTTGTCTTTTTTGAACTTCAAAAAGCAATTAAATAAGGATGAATTTTTAAACAGATAATCTTAATAATTATCTTAAAACTTTGTCAAAAGTTACACTCAACTTTGGCTTGAAATTAAATTAAAATGAAGCGTATTTTAATTTAGAAAATGAATTTTTTATCCTACGTTTTTATTCCGTAATTTTGTGTTTAAGAATCAAAGAAATGATACTGTCACCAGGTTCAAAAGGTTGGATTTCTAAGTACAAAAACTTACTTCAAAAGGGAGTAATTAATGTATCTATAGACAAACCTAAAGATGTCAAAAAAGACCATTTTCAGCACCTTGTTTTGAACCGTTCAGGCATCGTTTTTGGCTATGCTTCGGAGCTACTTTTTTGCAATTCTTTAGCCCATCCGAAGTGGACAAATGAAGAAAGATTGAAGCTGCTTTTGTTTGAATCGCACCTTTTTATTTTTGCAAGTAACGGGGGAGATCCAGTCAAAGATTTCGATAAATTTACAGATTCTTTACTCGATTTTTATGGTCATCACAGCACCAAATCTTTGTCAAGAATGTTCACTTTTTTCATCAAAGAAAGCAACATCGACAAGCTCGAAAACATCTTGGCGAAGCGTACAGACGTCCGATTAAATTTGCTAGAAAATGCGATTTGGGTCAATTATTTGAGCAACTCATTTGTCTATTTAGACATCATTTTATTCGAAGAATTTCTCTTGACAAACCAAGTCATGATGGAATCAAAATACGAAGAATATGCATTAAATGCGTTGATCGCTTTGACACTTTCTGCCTATTCGGATGGAGAATTAGAAGAGAAAGAAAAGAAGATTTTTAACGTCTTTTTGGCCTCCGCACACTTCGATGATGACCGCAAAGAATACGCCATTTCGAAGTTCAAAAACGGCGCCAATTTTTCCGATTTTTCTCCAGAATTGACCAACATTTGGCTCTTCAAAAGGTTCTTATTAGACATCTCTGCGTTGACCATTTTTGCCACGCATGAAGCCACTGCAGAGGAGAAAGATTTCCTTCAATTGTTGTGTGAACATTTGCAAATTCCTGCCATCGAAATGGAGGAAGCGCTGGCTTTAATGGAGAACTTTATATTGAATCATACGGAACAAATTGTCTTTTTGCAGGACAGTAATATGTATGAAAAAATGTACGGAAGTTTGTCGAAACGATGGATTAAGATCTTAGGAAGAAACAAAGATAAGCTTGCAGCAGAATTAAAAGAAAGCAAAGAATTGGTGTTTTTAATTAAAAAATCTACCAAACAAGAATTGACCAAAGAAGAGAAAGAAAAAGTAAAATCTCAATTTTTAGACTTGGCAAAATCGATGCCTGCATTGGCGATTTTTCTGCTTCCCGGTGGCGCTTTGTTGTTGCCTATGGTACTGAAAGTGATTCCAAGTTTGATTCCTTCCGCTTTTAGAAACAATGAAATTGAATCTTAACAATCCTGTATGAAGATTCAATTTGTCCTCTTTATTTTGCTCTTGGCGGGAAATGCATTCTCTCAAAAATTAGAAAAAATCGCCAAATTGCCCGATTCGATGAAAGAAATTTCAGGCTTGTGCTTCTTAAACGATACTGTTTTGGTTGGACACAATGACAGCGGAAATGAGCCGATATTGTATTTTTTGAATCTCAAAGGGCAGAAAATCCACCAAGTTGAGGTGTTGGAAGCCAAGAACAATGATTGGGAAGATATCACTGCTGACGGCAAAGGACATTTGTATATTGGCGATATTGGCAACAACGGAAATTCTCGCAAAAAACTGCGTATTTATATTGTTTCGACTTGGAATATTTTGAAAAAGAAAGAAGTAAAAGCAGAAGAGATAGAATTCAATTACGCGGAGCAAAAGGAAATTCCAACTGCTGAAAAAGATTGGCATTTCGACGCAGAAGCGATTTCGTATTACAAAGATTCAATTTATATTTTCACCAAATGTCGCTCAAAACCTTTTGACGGACGTAGTTTTCAATACGCGGTTTCGACCAAACCCGGAAAATATACCTTGACCAAACGATCAGAATTGTACTTAGGGAAAAATGGTTTCTTCAAAGATGCAGTGACAGCTTCAGCGATTTGTGGCGAATATTGTTACATCTTGACTTACAACCGAATGATTATCTATAAATTCAAAAAAGGGAAATTTGAATATCAAAAGAAAATCTACCTCAAACCTTACACCCAAAAGGAAGCCATTGCAACTAGAGACAATAAAACAATCTACATCGCTGATGAAAAGCAAAAAGTAATCGGCGGCGGAAATTTGTACAAGATTAAGTTGAATTAAAAATCCAACAAAAATAATGATGCCTTTAGGTATCAAATATAGGTAGCGATGGACATGGTCCATCGTGTAAAAGGGGAGATGAATTTATTTTTGGCGTGTGTTTTTGATAGAAAACCATGACAAAAAACGTTATAAAGTAATTAGAATGAATCAAAAAAAAATAAACCTTTCTCAATTCGAAGCCATCATTTTCGACATGGACGGCGTCCTCATCGATTCCGAACCCGTTTGGAAAATCGCGATGGAAGAAGTTTTTTCAGCAGTCGGTTGCAACTTGACCCGCAAAGATTTCGAATTAACCGTTGGATTGCGCTTAGACGAAGTGATTTCATTTTGGTACAAAGTAGCCCCGTGGCAAGGCGCAGGACCAGACGAAGTACTCGCAATGATTGTCAATCGCATGGTTGAATTTTTGGGTCGCGACGGAAAACCTTTGCCTGGCGTCATCGAATCACTGCAATATTTCAAATCCAAAGGCTTGAAAATTGGCTTAGCGACATCCTCCTACCAAGTCTTGATTGAGTGCGTGCTCGAAACTTTGAAAATCAAAGAGTATTTCAACATTACGCATTCTGCAGAACACGAAACGCACGGGAAACCACATCCAGCAGTTTACCTAAAAACAGCACAAATGTTGGCAGTAAATCCTTTAAAATGTCTCGTAATCGAAGACAGCATCAACGGCGTCATCGCAGGAAAAGCTGCTCGAATGACAGTGGTTTGTGTACCAGAAAAAACGCATTCGCCCAATCCAAAATTGGTGGTGGCGGATTATATGTTTGCCGATTTATTTGGGATGTTGGGGGAGATGGAGTGAAATTATTTGCTCTAATTATTCCTCCCCCTCGGTCCCCCTCCAAAGGGGGAAGCATATTCTAAAATAAATCAATGAAACGTATATTTCAATCCTGCGTTTAAAAACCTTAAACCTTGGCGAAAATTTGAGTTTCCCCCTTTGGAGGGGGATTAAGGGGGAGGAAAATCATTCTCCCTTTAAACAATAAACCACGTGCTGAATCTGATTTCCAACGGCATCAATATTTTGAATGACATCTCCTTCTGTGAAACGAATCAATGCAAATCCCAAAGATTGAAGTTTTTGTTGCCTAAAAGCATCATAACTCGCTTTTGAAAAATGAGAACTTCCATCAATTTCAACGATTAAACCAATTTCCTGCGCAAAGAAATCTACAATAAAATGGTCGATAGGTCTTTGTCTTTTGAATTTTACTCCTTGTTTATTTTTTGATAAAAGTGATTTCCAAATATATTTTTCAGCCCTCGAGACGGTTTCGTTTCGAAGTTTGTGGGCAAATCCACAGAGGTCTTTTGAGTAAAAATGGTTCATTTTAGGAGGTAATTATTACCTGAATATAATGAAAAATACCTTAAGTGTACCCAAATTTTGAAAAAAGGTCCTCCCCCTCGGTCCCCCTCCTAAGGGGGAAGCATGCACAATTTTCTAAGCAACGTAAAATTTGCACTCCAGTTTTAAAGCGCTAAATTTGCAGAAGTTTTAGTTTTCCCCCTTTGGAGGGGGATTAAAGGGGGAGGAAAAACTTAATTCACACGCTCCACCCCAAACAAAACCGGCCTACTCGGCGTAGCATCATTCTCAAAAGGAGCTGTTTGCAAATTCAAAATGTATTTCCCATCGGCGATTTCGTCTGAAACGTAGATGAATTCTGTGATGGTTTTGTGAAACTGGGGGTTTTCTGGCACTTGCCAAAACGCGTGGTGAAAAGCCAATGCGCCACCGTCTTGCTCGCGGTCAACGGATGGGAGATCTATCAATAAATGTTCAACGCCTGCTTGGTTCAAAACTTCAATTGCTTCTAATTCAATGTATGGCGGATTGGAAGACGAATAATTCTTGTGCTTTTTGTCGATTTGATTCGGCAAAGTGCGAATGATTAACGCTTCTGTTTGCACACCTCCCAAGAGCGAAGCAAGTTGCGCTTTCCTGATGATGAAATCTTCCACTTTCTCTGCTTCGTGCCAACAACTTTCTGGCTGCACAGAGATAACTTGCGCAGTGAAAAAAGCAGTTTTCAAATGCTGATTGATAGAATGAACTTTTTCTGTTATGTGACCCAAACATTCAGTATGCGTTCCGTGACCGTGTGGATTGAAAAAAATATCTCTGAAATTGACGCCACCACCTTCTGCAACCGAACCAATAAATCCATTGGCGCGCACTGGCTCAAAAGTTGGCGGTTGCACATACCAAGCGCGGGGATTTTCCAAATTGTTTGTCAACGGAATGGAAATATCAAATCCTTTGTTGGTATCGATAAAAGTGTTTGCGTCTAAAAATAATTTCATCTGAAAAAGATTTAAAAATCAAAATTTTCTGCCAGGAGGAGTTTGATCCAATTTCACCAACATTTGCTGATATTCTGCTTTGTATGTTTGCGTTCCTCCGCAACCAAGTGTCGTTCTTGCATTGTGGAAATGCTCAATTCTGTTCGTTGGATTGGGATGCGTGCTTAAAAATTCTGGTTGTCTTGCGCCACCTAATTTGGAGATTTTCTCAAAAAATGCTGCGCCACCATCCGCGTTGTATAAAGTTGGACATAAATACTCAACAGAACGTTGATCTGCTTCTGTTTCGTGTTCACGAGAAAATTTTAAACCAACAATTCCGGCTGTAATTTCTTTCAACATTTTTCTGTCACCAGCTAAAATGTCCAACAAAGTTTGAATTCCATACATGGTTGTCATTTGACGCGTAGAATGACGCATGTCTGCATGACCAATTTCATGACCCATCACACCAGCCAATTGGTCTTCAGTTTCCAAAAATTTCAAAATTCCGGTATATACATAAATGTAACCTCCAGGCGTACAAAATGCATTTAAAACACTGTCGTTCTTGATGATACGAACGCGCCATTTGAAATCGTCTTTGTGCGTTACTTTTCCAGAATTCAAAATATTGTTGCGCACTTTGTAAACGTACGCGTAAACATCTTTGTATTTCGCAGAATCCAATAAAGGATATTCAGCTGGATTTCCATCAATTTCAGCAGCTACCTGCGCACCAAAATCTCTGTCTTGCTGAATGGTGAAAATATTCACCCCATTTTTTTTGGCGTTGTTCACCAAACTACATGCTGAAATTACAGCGATTGAAAAAAGAGCGAGGAAAATTCTAAATCTGCTTTTCATGGTATTTTAATTAAATTGTAAATTTATAAATTCGGGCTTGGGAAATAAGTCAACATCAAAAAGACGGTGAAAAAACCTAACAAATAGCCCATTATACTTTGTCTTAAGGTGTGTTTTCCCAAATACATTCTTGCCGACATAATCAGTCCGCCTAAAATCGCAATGCTTATTATCAAATCAATATCAAAAATGATTTGCGTGTTGTAATAAGCAACAATGAAACCAAAAAGCATTCCTGCGCCCATGGCGTGTAAGCTTATTTTTTCGTAACGGTTGATTAATCCGGCAATTGCAGAAGCCAAAACGCCTGCCCAAGGAAGCGAGAAAATCGCTTCTGGCACCAATCCGCGGGGAATTTGAAACCAAACAAAAGCGCCCAGCATTGCACAATATACGACTGTGATTCCAATTGGGAAATTGCGTTCTTCCTTGATGTCCATTTCAACGCTTTCTATGCGTTTTTGTCTTTTCAACATCAAGAGTGAAAATCCGGGAGCGATGACAGACAAAATGGTGAAAAGCGATAAAATATGCAGCTTGAATTGTGGTGGCATGAAATATAAGCTTGTTGTTGAACGCAAAGTACTTTCATTTTCAGCAGGATAATACATCGCAATCAGCAATCCAAAAACGGGCATAAACAAAGGAATGAAAAGCCAGGACATCAATCTTGCAAATGCTCTCATTACAATTCTTTACGTAAACGTGCAACAGGAATATTCAATTGTTCGCGGTATTTTGCAACCGTTCTTCGGGCGATATTGTAGCCTTTTTCTTTGAGCAATAACGCTAAGCGATCGTCGGTCAACGGTTTCTTTTTTTGTTCGCCTTCGATGGCTTCCGACAAAATTTTCTTCACTTCACGGGTAGAAACTTCCTCGCCCGAATCGGTAGAAAGAGATTCTGAAAAGAAATATTTTAAAGGGAAAATTCCGTAACCAGTTTGCACATATTTGCTATTTGCCACACGAGAAATGGTTGAAATATCCAAATTCACGATGTCGGCAATGTCTTTCAAAATCATCGGACGCAAATTTGTTTCATCACCTGTCAAGAAATATTCTTTTTGGTAATTCATGATGGCATCCATGGTGAAAAACAAAGTGTTTTGGCGCTGACGAATGGCATCAATAAACCACTTTGCACCGTCCAATTTTTGCTTTACAAAAGTCAATGCTTCTTTGTCAGATTTCGAGGTTTTTGCACCTTCAGAATAACCGCGCAACATGCGTTCATATTCTCTGCTGATTTTCAATTCAGGGGCATTTCTACCGTTGATTGACAATTCCAATATTCCTTCAAATTCGTTGATCACAAAATCTGGAATAATTTGTTGCATCGATTTGGCAGATTCTTTCATCGAACCGCCTGGTTTTGGATTCAATTTGATGATTTCAGCAATGGCTTCTTTCAAATCTTCGTCCTCGATTTCCAGTTTTTTCTGGATTTTATCGTAATGTTTCTTGGTAAATTCTTCGAAATGATCTTGCAAGATTTTCTTTGCAGTAAATTTGGTGATGTCGCCATCTTGCTTACGCTCCAATTGTAGTAATAAACATTCTCTCAAATCTCTTGCGCCAACGCCAGCAGGGTCAAGTTCTTGCACCAACGACAACACGACTTCTACTTGCGCTTCGTTAACAATCACGTTGGCAGAAAAAGCCAAATCGTCCACAATCGCCTCCACTTCTCGGTTCAAATAACCTGATTCATCCAAGTTTCCAATGATGGTGTCGGCAATCAAAAATTGCGTGTCGTCTAAATCCAACAAATGCAATTGTTCAGTCAATTTTTCTTGAAACGATTGTTCTCCAGAAAGCGGAATGACACGTTCTTCATCGTCTTTGCTGTGGTTATTGGCTTGTGTTTTATAATCTGGCGTGTCGTCATCCATGTAATCCGAGATGTCAAAATCGTTGTCATCGTCGTTGTTGGAATCGTCATTGTCGTACTCGTCGTCGTTGTCATAATCATCTTCAACATCAGCGCCTTCTTCCAACGCAGGATTTTCTTCAATTTCTTGTTTGATGCGTTGATCCAATTCCATTGTCGGAACTTGCAACAATTTCATCAACTGAATTTGTTGAGGCGAAAGACGCTGTTCAAGTTTTTGAGCAAGATATTGTTTTAAAGCCATGATTTGTTGATAATAATGGCAAAAATACGAATATTTTTGATGGTTTGAAATTGCGTTTTAGATTTGAGCTTGTCAAAACAATAGCGAAAAGCGGAAGCTTGAAAAAAAGAGACGTTGAAATCACACTTTTACAACGGCCTTTTGGTTAGAAATCAAACACCTTAATTCCTTCAAGCGTAAAGCTTGTTGACAATTGAATTCTCGTTTTTGATTCATTTTTTGTTACTTTCGTGCTTTATTTCATTCAAAAGTAAAATAGCAGTATGTCAGTTCCAAAACCATTGATTTTTGTTACCAACGACGATGGCATTTTTGCAAAAGGAATAGCCACTTTGGTTGAGGCTGTAAAACCTTTTGGCGAAGTGGTTGTGATCGCGCCCGACAAACCTCAATCTGGAATGGGACATGCGATAACCATCAATTCGATTTTGAGAATGAATCCTTCTAACCTTTTTGGCGACATCAAAGCGTATACTTGTTCAGGAACGCCAGTTGATTGTGTCAAATTGGGGATTTACGAATTGATGAAAAGAAAACCCGATTTGATCGTTTCGGGAATCAATCATGGCGACAATGCGAGTACAAATGTGCTTTATTCGGGAACGATGTCAGCGGCCGTTGAAGGAGCGATTGAAGGCATTCCCTCGATTGGATTTTCGTTGGCTGATTATCATGCTGATGCAGATTTTTCTGGTGCCAAAATCATCGTTCAAAAAATGGTGCAATCTGTATTGGAAAACCAAATGCCCAAAGGAACATGCTTGAATGTAAATGTTCCAAGTATCGCTGCAAGTGAAATCAAAGGAATTAAAATTTGTCGTGGTGCACACGCGATGTGGGCGGATTTTTTCGACAAAAGAATGGATCAATTTGGAAATCCATATTTTTGGTTGAGCGGTAAATTTGAAGCGGCTGACAAAACCGAAGATTCTGATTTATGGGCGCTTGAAAATGGTTTTGCGAGTGTGGTGCCAATTCAATTTGATATGACAGCTTACCAAGCAATCAATGAATTAAAAAACTGGAATATAGAACTTTAATAAATAAAAATGAATTTAAGAAATTGGTCTAAACAACATTCAATCGGATTGCTCATTGGAATACTGACAACAGCAATAGCAATTCCTTTGACAATTGTGATTTATGCTTTGTTGAATAAATATGAAATCGACAATTATTTTTACCGATTTAGCGTCAATCGCATTGAAAAAAGTAAAATTATTTCTTTGGCAAGTATCGCTAATTTGATTTGGTTTCACACCTTTTTGCGTCAAGAAAGATGGCCGTTGGCGATGGGAATTATTCTGTCAACCGTTTTGAATTTATTTGCCATTCTTTATTTTAAATTTCTTGCTTAATGGAAAATGAAAATCAAAAAAAGCGTTTGAAAATTTACATGATTGCTGGCGAAGCTTCAGGAGATTTACATGGTGCAAATCTGATGAAAGCTTTATTGGAAGATGAACCAAACATCGATTTCAGGTTTTGGGGCGGAGATTTGATGGAGAAAATTGCGGGGAAACCAGTAAAACACATCAAAGATTTGGCTTTCATGGGTTTTGTGGAAGTGTTGATGAACATCAGAACGATTCTTTCCAACATCAAGGTTTGTAAAATGGACATCGAAGCGTATCAACCAGATGCGATTGTTTTGATCGATTATCCAGGATTTAATTTGAGAATCGCTGAATGGGCAAAAGCCAGAAATATTAAAGTTTACTATTATGTTTCCCCGCAAATTTGGGCTTGGAAACAAAATCGGGTACACAAAATCAAACGTTCAGTAGATCATTTATTTGCGATTTTACCTTTTGAAAAAGCTTTTTACGAAAAGTTTGATTACGAAGTTGAATACGTTGGTCATCCGCTGTTAGATGCGATTGAACAATACCGCGAAACAACTTTTTCAGCAGCAGATTTCCGTCAAAAATGGAATTTGGGCGACAAACCAATCATCGCTGTTTTGCCAGGAAGTCGAAAACAAGAAGTGGGCGTGAAATTGCCGATCATGTTGGACGCTGTGAAAGATTTGGAAGGTTACGAAATTCTCATCGCTGGTGCGCCATCTTTGGATAAATCTTTCTACGAACCACTTTTGGTTGGACGAAATGCAAAAATCATTCACGGTGCAACATACGATATTTTAGGTTGCTCCGAAGCGGCGATTGTAACTTCTGGAACTGCAACGCTCGAAACGGCTTTGTTGAATGTGCCCGAAGTGGTTTGCTATAAAGCTTCACCGATTTCTTATGCGATTGCCAAAAGACTGGTCAAAATTGAATTTATTTCCTTGGTCAATTTAATCATGAACAGAGAAGTTGTGCGCGAATTAATTCAGCATGAGTGCAATGCATCGCAAATCAAAGAAGAATTGGCAATGCTTTTGGTAGGAGGAAGCAAGCGCGAGAAAGTGTTGGAAGATTACGAATTATTGAGAAATTCTTTGGGTGGAGGAGGAGCGAGCAAAAAAGTTGCACGATCCTTGTTGAAAACTATTCGATAGTGCGCTTCAGGTTGCACCTCAATCTTTTATTTTTGCAATTGTGAAAATACTTTTCATTGTTCTATTTAGTGCGTTAGGTTTCTTTTCGATGGCCCAACAAATGCGTATCGGAGTGTTACGTGACTATGACGTGAAACGTATTTTATTCGCCTACAACGACGGAAGTTATTCCATTTTGGCTGACACTTCAGAATTTGGCGCAATCTTGCCCAACGAATTTGTGGATGTCATTTACAAATCCAGTCAACAAATTGAGCTCAAAAAAGGAGTCATTTCTCTGGGAACATTCAAAAAAATCATTCTGCAAGAAACCAAAGCGGGATTTTCCATTTCTCTTTCTTGCAAAGAACCCACTGTTAAGGAACGAAAATACAAAAACGACATTGAAATCACTGCAGGCGCTGAAGGTTTGACCATCGTAAATTTGGTGGACATGAACAATTATTTGAGTGGCGTTGTAGAATCTGAAGGCGGCGGCGGAAAAGAATTGGAATATTACAAAGTGCAAGCGCTGATGAGTAGAACTTATGCGCTGAAATACATTCACAAACACGACAATGAAGGTTTCAGTTTGTGCGACAGAGTGCATTGTCAGGCGTATCATTCGATGTTGCGCTTTTCACCAACGATTGAAGAAGCAGTCGTGAATACAGACGGCATTGTGATGGAAGATGAAAACGATGAATTGGTTGACGCATATTTTCACGCCAATTGTGGTGGACAAACGAGCGAAGCGGAATTTGTTTGGAATATGAATATACCTTATTTGAATTCTTTCAAAGACACTTTTTGCATTTACACCAAACAAGCGACTTGGGAAAAGCGAATTCCGCAGCAGCAATGGGCTGATTTTTTGGTGACGCGTTACAATTATCCTTTGAATGATTCGATTTATGGCCCGTTGATTTTTTCTTTCAATCAAAATGAGCGCATGGCATTTTATCAATCGCCAGCTTTGGGAATTCCGCTGCGAGATTTGCGCACCCAATTTAATTTAAAATCCACGTTTTTCAGCACTTATCCCGAAGGAATGGAAGTGGTGATTCGCGGTCGCGGTTTTGGTCACGGCGTAGGATTGTGTCAAGAAGGCGCGATGCGCATGGCGAAATACGGCTATAATTACCATCAAATCGCGGTGTATTATTTTCCAGGAATTCATTTAGTGAAGTTGGATCAGGAGTCGTTTTTCACGCAGAAAACTGGTTTTCCGTTGAAGGAATAGACTTTCGTGGATTGCGCCCCTTCAGGGCTTGGACGAGTTTGTTCGAGATGGCGGATGAGCAATACCCATCCTTTGCATATGGCGACCCTGTGGGTCTTTGCTGAAATTTTGAATTAATTGATTGAATCTTTGTTTCCCCCTTTGGAGGGGGACCAAGGGGGAGGAAAAACTAAAATTTTCCGAATTTACTATAAATCTATTACCTTTGAACGTTTTATAAAAAACTGTTTCAATGCGATTTTTATATCTTCTTTTGTATTTCACATTGCCTTATTCGTTGCGAATTTATTATCCAAAACAACGTTTGGTCAACAAACCACGCAAATATTTTGGGAGAACGATTTATGTAAGCAATCACTCGGCTTCGTTTATGGATCCGTTGATTGTGGGTTCTTTGCAACGACCAATCGTGTTTTTTATGACGCGTTCGGATGTTTTTACCAAAGCGATGAAACCGATTTTGTGGATGGCGCACATGTTGCCGATCTACAGACAACACGACGGCGAAGATACCAAAGCTAAGAATGATGAAACATTCAAAAAATGCACGCAAATCTTGAAGGGAAAACGCAATTTGTTGATTTTTGGCGAAGGTTTTACAGACGACATTTTTATTAGAAGATTGAAACCCGTCAAAAAAGGCGCTGCAAGAATTGGATTTGGCAGTTTGGAAGCGATGAATTGGGAAAAAGAAGTATTTATTGCCGCTGTAGGGATCAATTATGGCGATCCTAATTATTTGGGCGGAAGCGTGTTGGTTTCCAATGGTGAACCAATTTGTTTGAATGATTACAAAGCTGATTATTTGGAAAATCCGTCAAAGGCGGTCAATGAAGTTACGAAACGAATAGAATTAGATTTACAGGCACAAATCACACATGTAGAAGATGCGGAATGGGTGTTTTTTCACGAACACGTGAGCAGGTTGCAGCGAAACGGAATGCATCCTGAAGATCCAATTCGAAACATTTCTTTGTTGCAAAAATGGAAAAACTCCAAAGCACTTGCCGCTTGGATGAACGCGCAAAACTTGAATGAAAACCAAGAATTGGTAACTTTGAAAAATGAATTAGACGCTTTTTTCAAAAAGACCAAAAAGCAGAAAATCAAAGATTCATATTTGAGAAAAATCGAAGAAAAAGAATCCAATTTGTTGTCATGTATTTCGCTTATTTTGCTTTTCCCACTGATGCTTTTAGGAGCGATTCATTGTTATTTGCCTTATAAATTGATCAAAAATTTCACAGAAAAATCGTTCAAAAGAGCTGTTTTTTGGAGTTCCGTAAAAATGATGCTAGGTTTAGTAGCCATCGGATTATTCAACATTCCTTTGGTGCTTTTGTTGAATCACTTTGTGTTCATTCCCTTGTTTTTTGATTTGAAAACAATCAATTTATTCATTCCCTGGATTTACTATTTCACCATCCCGATTTTCGGTGTGATTGCCTACCGCTGGTTTAAAACCGCCCAAGATTTGATTGCCATGGCGAAGTTGAGAAAATCAGCAAATCTTGCGAGTCTTTTGGCGGAACGCAGCGCTTTGATAGAGAAGACTGGAGACAAAAGACTGGAGACATTAGACCTGAGACGATAGACAATAGACTGAAGACTTTCTGATTGTCTTGTGTCTGAAGTTTTTTAGGAAAAGGTCCTCCCCCTCGGTCCCCCTCCGAAGGGGGAAAACAAATTTCCGAAAAATTTAAAATTTATATTAATAGTTAATAATTCACTTTTTAAGAAAATTGAAAGTTTTACATACCTCCCCCTTCGGAGGGGGATTAAAGGGGGAGGAAAATAGGAATCATTTTTACTGAATAATCACCAACTTCCCCTGCTGCAGCACCGCCCCATCCGAAACCAAAACACATTGATAAACCCCATTCGAAAACCCACTACAATCAATATTCAACTGAATTTGCCCTTCGCCCGTAAAAGCTACTTTCTGTACCAATTTTCCTGTGGCGTCGTAGAAAGAAATACTTTGATTTTCGGCATTTTGCGGGATGAAATAATCTAAAGAAATTGTGCCCGTGGATGGGTTTGGGTAGAGGTTGAAAAGCGCATTTTTTTCAATTTCCTCTAAGCCAATAGTAAAATCACAAGCATTATCCCAAATACTGTCATTGCCTAAGCAATCGGTTTTGACGACCCAGATGGAGTTACTAGGGCTTGCTCCTGGGCGAAAATCGCGAACCATACCAGCCATTACTACACCACCATCTAAGCAAACATCCATGCCGTAGAAATAATGTTGTGTTGAATCTTCTTGAAAATAATCGTGTTTTTTATGCCAAATGACACTTCCATCAGTTTCATTTATTTTATATAAAATACCGAAAACAGTATTGTTTAAATCGTCACCAGGCATCAATCCACTTGCCACAATTTCACCACTTGACAGTTGTTTAACTGCAGCAAATTCAGAATAAGTTTTATCTCCCTTAAATATTTTATCCCATATAACTGTGCCTTCGGAATCAATTTTAATTAAATATGAAGAAATAGTATCATTTTGAAGTTGAGTTGTACCCGCTAAAACATAATTTCCATTCTGTAATTTACACATCGAAGTGCCATAATCCTCCAACATTCCACCGTATGTTTTTTGCCAGAGTTGATTGCCGAGACTGTCCGTTTTAATTAAATACATATTGTACGGTCCTTCGCCATAACTGTAGGTTGTACCAAACAACATAAATCCGCCATCATTCGCTATTTCAATTGCATTTGCAAAGTCATAACTTGCACCACCATAAGTGCGCTCCCATTCTGGAATTCCCATGCTATCGGTTTTTACAAGATATACATCATTGTCAGATATTTCACCTAAATTATCTACATTATATCTCAAACCTGCCGCTATAAAACCCTTGTCAGCAGTTTGTTTTATGCAATAAAACCTTTCTGAACGATCAGGTAATCCAATTTTACGTACCCAAATTGTATCGCCCGTATTTTTGTCTAATTTAATTAAATCTGCATGAGAATTAAGAAGAATAGGGTCTCCAGAAGCACCAACAACAATATAATTTCCATCATTTGATTCTATGGCATCTTTCAGGTAATCAGCAGAATTGAGACCCAAATCAGCGACAAAAGTCCACAGAGTATCACCTTGTTTACCGATCTTAACAGCATTCATCTTGTATAAATTTAAGGTATTACCAACTACCAAAAAACTACTGTCCGAAGTTTGAATTACTGCATTTGCTCTAGAAAAATTATTATATGTTTCATTAAAAACATATTGCCCAAATAATCTTGATGAACATAATATAAACAGAAAAAATAAGATTATAAATTTCATTATAGCAATTTAGCCTTTTTGTATGGTTTAAAGTACGTCAAAACCCCACAATTCTCCCATAAATATATTAATTTCAGTTAAATATATAACAAATCGACATTAAAATAGATTGATTTTGACATTCAACTGTTGAAAGATTCTCTTACCTACTTTTTGAAAGATGTTGGTATTTTAAGGCTACCTTTGTTTGAGTCCAATTGATTTATTGGAAATTAGGTACATGTGTTTCCTTTGGTTGGGAACAGTAAATTAAAGTATATGAAACAAAAAATCGGTTTACTTTTAAGTGGATTTTTATTGTTGGCAATCACCACTTGGTCGCAAAATCAGAATGCAAAAAACAATGACAGCTTGTTCATTTCTGCGGCTGCGCAAGAAAAATTCAATGCAGGCGTTGGCGCTTTTGAAAAGCAAGATTTTGCTTCGGCTGTCACAGCGTTTTCTGAAGCAATTGAGGTATCTCCACAATTTGCCAAAGCATATTTGAATCGCGGTTACGCTTATTTGGAAATGAAAAATACCGCCAGTGCCAAAGCAGATTTTTTGCAAACCATTAATTTGGATAAAAGTGCACACCAAGCGTTTTTTGAATTGGGAATCATCGCGCAAAGGGCAAACAACAACACTGAAGCGATGGGTTCTTATTCCAAAGCGATTGAGTTGAATGCCACTGAAGCGAAATATTTCTACCAACGCGCAGTTTTGTATTTCGGACAAAAAGATTTTCCTGCTGCGAAAAAAGACTTAGACGCTGCCATCCTTTTGAAAAAAGATTACGCATTTGCACTCAACGACAGAGGAAGTGTTTTCCGAGAAATGGGCGATTTGCCCAATGCGATCAAAGATTACCAAGCTGCAACAGTTGCGGATTCAAAATTGACGATTGCATTCAATAACTTGGGAAGTGTTTACCGAAAATCGGGAGATTACGATAAAGCGATCAAAGCATACAGCGATGCCATTGCGTTGGATTCAAAATTCTATTTGGCGTATAACAATCGCGGTTTTGCAAAATTCAGCAAAGGCGATTTTCAAGGCGCAATCAATGATTTCAACAAAACGATTGAATTGAAAGACGATTATGCTTTTGCTTACAACAATTTAGCGTCTGCGTATATCAAACTTGAAAAATACGAAGAAGCGATTCAAGCTTGCGGAAAAGCGATCAATTTTGACTCAAAATATGGATATGCTTATTTAAACCGGGGAATTGCCTATGAAATGCTTCGAAATGTTGAAAATGCTTGCAGCGATTGGAACAAAGCAGTTGAATTTGGCATTGAGTCAGCGGCCGTTTTTCTTAAAAATAGTGCCTGTTCAAACTAAAGAATGATCAAAATGAAAAAGATATTTTTACTAAGTATTGGTTTTGCACCACTTTTTTTATGGGCGCAAAATGTTGAATTTGATAAAGCAAATTTCAAGGACAAAAAAGTTGAATTGAAAGAAGCGATAGAAAATCTTAGGGTAGGAGACTATCATTATTTTATGGCACCTTTTCCTCAATATCCGCAAGGAATTCCATTTTATGAAAGGGCGAATAAGTTCAATCCAAATAACGCAGTGTTGAATTTCAAATTGGGAAATAGCTATTTGCATTCCAATCAAAAATTCAAATGCATGAGTTATTTTCAAAAAGCGTTTGCGTTAAATCCGACCGTTGATCCTGCGATTCACTATTATTTGGGTTGTGGAGCACAATTATTGAAAGATTGGGACAAAGCTGTAGCTTCATATGAATTGTATCTCAAAACTGCTGATCCAAAAAAAGACAAAGAAAATGTATTGTCAGCAACCAAGAAAATTGACGAGTGTAAAACAGGAAAAAAATTGGTTGCTGCGCCAGTGCGTGTTTGGATTGACAATCTCGGACGAGAAATCAACTCAGATGCTCCTGAATTTGGAATGATAATGAATGCCGATGCAACAGAAATTTATTTTACAAGCAGAAGACCAACATCCACAGGCGGTTTGAAAGACGAATCAAACGATTGGTATGAAGATATTTATTCCTCTAAATTTGAAAATGGTTATTGGACAACTGCAGAAAATGTAGGTGCACCATTGAATACCAAAGGACACGACGCCGCAGTTGCATTGAGTCCTGACGGAACGAAAATGATCATTTACATAGATGATAACGGCGACGGAAACTTGTATGAAAGCGTGAAGAAAAACAATGTTTGGGGTAAACCTAAAAAAATGGACAACGACATTTCTTCTTCGTACCATGAATCTTCTGCGTGGTATTCACCAGATGGAAACAAATTGTATTTCGTCAGCGACAGACCATTAGACAGTCAGAGAGGCGACGCCAAAGACAAAGACATTTATGTGGCTTCTTGGAACAAAAACAAAAGTCGATGGGAAAATGTAGTTAGACTTTCAGAAACAGTTAATTCACCTTACGATGAAGATGGAATTTTTCTTCATCCTGACGGAAAAACGATGTATTTCTCTTCAAAGGGTCACCAAAACATGGGAGGATATGACATTTTCAAAACTGTTATTTTGGCTGATGGAACTTTCAAAAAACCAGTAAATGTTGGTTTCCCAATCAATACGCCTGATGACGATGTCTTTTTTGTCGTTTCGGCGAACGGAAAAAACGGATACATCACCTCTTTTAGACAAGATGGCTTTGGGGAAAAAGATTTGTATAAGATTACATTTTTGGGTGAAGAAAAACAACCCATGTTGAATGCAGAAGACATTTTGTTGGCGAGCAACGGAACAGTTGTGAGAGAGAAAGTAATTGAACAAAAATTTGAGATTCAGAAAAGTGAATTGGCGTTGTTGAAAGGAGTGATTCGTGATGCAAAAACCAATCAACCATTGGAAGCAAGTATAGAATTGATTAACAATGAAAACAATACAACGATAGCAGAATTTAATTCTGATGCGGTTACGGGTAATTTCTTGGTTTCTTTGCCCGCAGGAAAAAATTATGGAATTGCTGTTAAAGTGGATGGCTATTTATTTCATTCAGAAAATTTTGAGATTCCAAGTGAAAGTGAATACGAAGAATTTTCAAAAGACGTTTACATGAAAAAAGTGGAGGTCGGAGAAGTGATCGTGTTGCGCAATATTTTCTTTGATTTGGCTAAATTTTCTTTGCGCAAAGAATCTCAAAACGAATTGGATAGATTGACTAAATTGATGCAAGACAATCCCTCTTTGCGCATTCAAATCAGTGGACACACAGATTCCAGGGGTTCTGCAACTTTAAACAAAGAATTGTCAGCCAACAGAGCGAAAGCGGTGGTAGATTATTTGATTACAAAAGGTATTGACAAAAAACGCTTGGAATCGCAAGGTTTCGGAAAAGAACAACCAATCATTGCGGATGAAGCGATTGCTAAATTGAAAACCGAAAAAGCGAAAGAAGAAGCGCATCAGTCTAATCGTCGAACTGAGTTTAAGATTATTTCGAAGTAAAAGTTGAAATCAACTTATTAGGATGGAGTGCAAAGTTTGTACTCCATTTTTTGTTTAAAGCAATTTAAAACTCTCCACTAACCTTCATCAACTCCACCCAAAAACTCGTACCATTTTCATTGGTTTCAAACCAAATTTTGCCACCGTGCATTTCTACGATTTGTTTCACCATTGCCAATCCTAAACCTGTGCCTGTGGATTTAGTGGTAAAATACGGAACAAATAATTTGTCTTGCAACGATTCAGGAATTCCATCGCCGTTGTCTTGTACCTCAATCAACCAAGTTTTATCTGCCTCAGTCAATCGCACTTGGATGTTTCCTTTTCTATTGTCTGGAATCGCTTGAATGGCATTTTTGAGCAAGTTATTGAAAACGCGCAACATCAAATCTTTGTCCGCATGTACCCAGCAAGTTGAAAGGTTGGTTTCAAATTCTATAGACACATCTGCTTCTTGGGTAAAAACCACCAAAACGCGCTCAATCATCGGAATTAAATCCAAGTTCACTTCATTCGCTTTGGGCATTTTAGCGAAATTCGAAAACTCATTTGCGATTTTGGCAAGTGCATCAATTTGTTCAATAATGGAAGCTGAAACTTTGTCTAATTTGGCTTTTGAATCAGGATCATTTGGATTGAAAACGCGCTGTAACTGTTGCAAACTTAATTTCATCGGCGTCAACGGATTTTTGATTTCATGTGCGACTTGTTTCGCCATTTCACGCCAAGCACTTTCACGTTCACTTTGCGCCAATTGTTGCGCTGCGTAGGCTAATTCTTCTAATTTTTGGTTGTAATCTTTCACCAAAATGCCAATTTCATCGTTTGCCGCGTAAGAAATAGGTTGGTTGTATTTTCCCAATTGTACTTGCGCAAAATTTTGCTGTAAAATCCTCAAAGGAGAAGTCACCCAAGTGGAAACAAAAATGGCCACGATGATTGACAAAGCCAACAGCAAAATGAAAACGTTCATGATTGCCACCAAAAATTGTTGAATTTGATCTTCAAATCCTTTTTGCTGACCAAAATGCTGCAAATTCAGGTAAGCCAACAATTGTCCGTCGTTTCCATAAAAAGGAATATAACCAGAAAGATAATCCAAGTTTCCAATTTTTTCTTGGTGAAAATATTCGCTTTTTTTGTTTCGTTTCAATTGCGTTAGCGCCGTTGGATTCATTTGTTCGCTTACCAGTCCAATATTGTAAACCTTTGGACGAGAACTCGCTAACAAAAACCCGTTGCGGTCATAGAGGTTGATATCCGTTACAAAAACCGTTGCCAATTTTTGCAAAGTATATTCCAAATAATTGCCTTTTTCTGAAATGGACAAATCTTCTTCTTCGCCTAAATCTTGCTTGATTTCAGTTTCTACCGAACGGATTTTTTCGCGAATCAATTCATTGGTGTAATCTTGGTATTGATTTTTGACAAACAACCCGCTTCCCCAACCAAATGCCACCAAAGCGATGAAAACCAGGCCAATCAAAACAACTTGAATTCTGATTGCCAATGTCAAGGTGCGTTTTGATCTTCCCGTTTTTTTGGTTTGCACATAAATCGGAATCAACAAAAACAATCCGTAAAAACTAAACAGATAAGAGAACGATGTGAAGAATTGAATCGTAGAATGATTTTGTCGCGAAAGCACGATGGAATCTCGTTCAGTTCGGCGCAATAAATAGTGGTTGTAGCCATCGCTGTCGAAATAACCAGAAATGTTGGAAATGTTTTTTGTCAAACCTTCATCCCGCGAAGGATAGGAAAATTTCCCGTTGTGATTGACTAATTTCCCGTTGTAATATTTGGCAATCGAATAGTTTTCAAGCGATTCAAAAACCTTGGCATTACTTGAAATCAACAACCTTGGAAAACCGATTTTTTCTGGGATTTTCTTCGATTTCAAGGCGCAAAACAGCAAGGCTTTGGTGCTATCAGCTGCATAAATTGGCTGGCGAATGATGTAAGAATATTGACTTGTAAAATCTTTGATGAAAAAGATATTGGAATCAATTTCAGAAGTCACGCTGTGTTTGTTTATGATGGATTGCAAGGTGTTTAATCTACTTGCAGGCACATTTTTATAGTTCAAAACAGGTTCACTGTCTTTGTTGAACATGAAAAATTCAATGTCGTATCTTTCCCAAAAACCATTGAAAAACTTGCGTTCCATGGCGTCTTTGAATTCAGAAACGCCCACAGATTTGGCAGTGAAAATCAACTTTTGCAAGTAGAAATCACTTTGCATTTTGGGGACCAAATTCAGGTATTCTACTTCAGTTGTGATATCTTGATCAGAAGCCAATTGATTCGCAAAAAGTTCGCGTTCTTGCTTTTCTTTGATATCATAAAATTCTTGAAAATTGAAAGAAACATACACTGAGAAAAGAAAAAGGAGGACGATTCCGATGGCAAATTGTTGTTTTCCTTTGAATAAAATGGAATCTAAAATCACTAAACCGGTAATCAACATAGGCCAAAAAGCCAAGATGAAAAACGATTTATGGAATTCAATTTCTAGCCAAATGTATAGAATACTTGAAGTGAGCCAAATCAGTAAAATCCATTGTTTTTTCCAAGCGGTTTTGAGCATCGAGATAACAGATGCACGCATCAGATGGAAATAGCCGTAAAACAAAATTCCCATGGAAATGGTTGCCAAAAAGGAATAAAAATTCAAGGAGAAAAGTTTATTTACTTCCAGTGGAATGGAACCATTTTCAACCAATCCTTTGAATAAATCAGCGATATAGCTCGAGTAAACCAAACTCAACAAAAAGACCAAAAAAGCGATTATTTTGAAAAGGAAAGCTTGCTTTTTAGAATTGGCATTTGACTTTTTAAGTTCAAAAATTTTGAAAATGATAACGGAAGAGAAATACAATAAAATCAAGCAATTAATTAGATATTCTCCAAAGTTTGGGAGCCATTCAGAACTTGCATAAAGTGTTGGTTGAAAAGCAGTGGCTGATTCCATGAAAGACAACCAATTTCCTTTTAAACTCAAAAAGCGAAGCAATAAAATCAGCAAAGGAATAATCCAATAAATGGTGTTAGATTGTTTTTTTGACCAAGTCAATAACGCAAGCAAAGCAAAACTAACTGAAGCAAGTAGTAGAACGAGCAAAATGTCGCTGCTACTAGAAGGAATTGGCTGATTTTCAAAAGGAAAAATGGCAAAAATGAATTTTTTGTGCATATAAATTGGATATGCATTGTCTGTTTCCATCACAATGCTTCCTTTGAATGGTAGTGTTAAATCAGCACTAAAATCGTTTCTAAGATTTTTATTTTCATATTGATAATCTCTTTTGATTAAAAAAGAAGCGACCAAATGAATTTTTTTGTGTTGGATTGTTCGGGCATAATACCATCCGTTTTGCAGGTGGACAACGCCATTTGCTGGATAATGAATTTCAGCAAAACGCAAGACTGGCAATTGATTGGTATTCCAGAAAACGAGCGAATCATTTTGATAAATGTGAAAGAAAAAATCTTTATTGGTGCTTTGGTGCATCAAAGAATCAACGCCGTATTTTTGAAGTACACGGTTTTTATTTCTTACAAAGTGAGTGAGATTTTTTTCCTTTTGGTTGAATTCCTGCTGAAAAAGTTGGACGTCAGCGGTATATTCTTGGTCAAAAACGGAATGATAGTAAAACAAGAAACTTCCTGCAAAGCAAATACTTAGTAATAACAATCCATATTTGCGGAAAAAGGAAATCAAGACACTTGTTGGGTTTTTGTTTGATTGCGTAATTTAAATTCTAAAATTTCTACCAGTTTAGCGAAATCTTCGTCCGCGTGTACATCGTTTCTAAAAATGAAATTTGCATCGTTTTTATACGGCAATAGATAGTTATTGTAGCAAGGCGTTACGTGGTTTTTCCATTGATACAAAATAGATTCACGTGTGTAACCTCTTGTTTCTTGGTCGCGGTAAAGTCTTCTATCCAATTGCACATCTAAATCCACATCAATAAATATGGAAAAATCCAAAGAATTTCTCACTCCGGGATAGTGGAATAAGAATAAACCCTCAACGATGACTAAATCAGAAGGATGAATGGTAATCAGGATGTTTTTATCTGGTGGTGAGTTAAAATGATATTCAATAACTTCAATAGGCTCATTGATGGAAAGTTGGTGTAAATCTTCTACTAAATGTTCCTCATTCAAAGCAGTAGGAAGGTCAAAATTTACTTCACCATTTTCATCAATGTGCTGAAAATGGATTGGTTTGTAATAGTTATCCATCGAAAAAACCGAAGGATTCAATTCTTGAAAATGCATAGACAAACGTTTGAGTAACGTTGTTTTTCCTGAACCGCTCCCACCACAAATACCAATAATCATGTTTTGTAAATCAAAAATTAAAAACTCCTTAAATAACCAAATTTTTGGTATTCAAATATTTTGCAAATGTATCGAAATGAATGTTAATTTTTGCAGAATTTGATTTAAATACTCTTAATGCTTTTATATTGATACACTGAATACATTTTACTTGATTGATTTGGAAGCTTTTCCTAACAGTGGATTGAATTAAAAACGGGTAGCGACAAGTGTTTATTTGAAGTCAAGAAATAGTTTCGCCAATAACGTGTAGTATTTGGGAAAGTTTGCGGTTTTTAACACATTTTCTTGGGATGTTTTATTTGGTAAAAGTGGTTTTTGAGGTTTTATCACCATAAAGAAGTTCACGTTTTAAAGGATAACTCTGATTATTTTTGGTTGAATCCATACCTAAAAACCAGACAAACGCCGGACAATTTTCTTTTTGTGTTCATTAATTTTTTTATTAATCAATACGTTCGTATTTTTGCGCCCTCAAAAAAACCTAGAACTAAACTATTAATTTAATTAATTGGCTCTTTAAAATCAATAGTTTACAATCAATAAGTTGTTATTAGTAATGGAAATATTTCACAAAATATATGGATTTTGTCGCTTAAAAATCACTTTTGGTAATTTTTACAATAAATCTAATTATAGTGAAACCATAAGATAAAACAACGCGTATGTTGTCAACCAGATTAGGAACCAAAAAAAGTACTAAAATGAACAAAAGATTAAAATATATGTTAGGAAAGCCGACACTAATTTCAATTGCAAGCTTTAATTGTGTTGAATCAAGTCAGCTCTTAAACGTTTGCAATGTTGATGGAAATTATCAATTGAAACTGCAAACCGCATTAATCTGCTCAATTAACACTTTATCTAAAGCTATTTAAATATGTTATTCGTGTTTACAAAAATTTTTCAATTTGAGTTTTCTCTTAAATCTTTTCACTGTAATTTTTTTCAGCTTCTTTTGCTTTTGACAATTGCGTTTGAAAGCAACAGTCAAATCAATCTGTGTCCAGGATCTACCAATCAGGAGTCGTATGTTGGAACTGGCGGTAGCTGGGTGTCAAGTAATACAGCTGCTGCAACAGTAAATACTTCAGGTTTGGTAACAGGGGTAGCGAGTGGAGCATCATCAATAAGCTATCAAACTGTTTCACCTACTACTAACAGTTTGTTTTGGAATTTTGAAACAGGTGCCACAGATTTGGATGGTGGTGTATGGAAGTACGCACCGACTACTAGTTCAAATTCAAGCGTACTTTCTGGATTCATTACTCAATCAAACAATGGAACGTATCAATTTCTTGGTAATCCTAGTCCAAGATGGGTTTTGATGCAGGAGAATCTGACTCCAACCAATGGACCATACATAGAATTTAACACTTTTTTTGCCACCGCTTTATCCAATGTAAGTTTTAACTCATTCCACGAACATAATCCTGGAGAAGCTGGTCCCTCTTATGTTGTTAAATTGCAGCTATCAATCTCTGGAGGCACTTGGGCTGATATCGGAACGACATTTACTTGTACAGCCGCAAATTCAGGAGCAGCAACATCTATTAATTTAAATAATACTTCTGTTCCTGCCGGAACACATCGATTGCGTTGGGTTAGAACTACTGGCTCAACAATCGGAGACTATTTTGCTTTGAATGATGTTACATTTAGTTGTGCATCAAATGTTCCCAATAACATTTACTCTCAAGCTTATACGGTATTATCCTCACCCTCGATCACAACGCAGCCATCTGCAATTGTACAAAATGTTTGTCAAAACGGTGCAACCGCAGCGCGATCAGTAACTGCAACCGGGGCAGGCTTGACATACCAATGGTATGTGAACTCTGTAAATAACAATACATCAGGGACTTTAGTCGATGGTGCAAATTTGGCTTCTTATACTCCGCCGTCTTCTGTTGTTGGTACATTCTACTACTATTGTATTGTTTCTGGAACTTGCAGTCCTGTTGTAAGAAGTTCGGTTTTTAGAGTCAATGCAACCGCATCAGTCTCAAATGCTGGTCCAGATCAAATTGGAACTTCAACTTGTGGATTAACAATCGTTTCTCTTGCTGGAAATACACCATCATCTGGAACTGGAGCATGGTCTATAATTAGTGGAACGGGGGGCACAATTACAACTCCTTCTAGTCCAACTTCTAATTTTTCTGGCGTTGCTGGAAATTCATATAACCTGCGTTGGACGGTTACCAATGGCGTTTGTGTTGCCACAGATGATGTTATCATAACTTTCAATACAATTCCTGTGAACGCTGCTTTGGCTGTATCTACAATTGATGCAGAAGTGTTAGTTGTAGGCGGCGGTGGCGGAGGATCTGCTCGTGCTGGCGGCGGCGGCGGTGGCGGTCAGGTGATCACAACTACATCCTCAATATCAGAGGGCACTTCAGTAACTATTACAGTCGGTTCTGGCGGTGCAGGGGGACAAAATACAGTTACACCTTCTACCGCAATTGCTGCGCCAAACACTGCTGCGTATGGTGTAAATTCTGGGAGTCATGGTGGCATATCAAGTTTTGGTTCAATCAACGCTCTTGGCGGTGCGGGAGGACCAGTTGCCGTTTCAAGTCGAGCAGGAGGAAACTCATACAATCCAACAAATGTGGTTCAACAAGGTGGTTCTCCATCATGGAATTCAAACGGCTCTACCAATGGATTTTCTGGTGGAGGTGGAGCAGGTAGCGGTGGTAATGGAGGAAATTCATCACCAACAGGAGCAACCACGTCTAGTGCAACAGCCGGTTCAGGAGGTGCAGGAATTAGCTCAAATATATCTGGATCTGCAATCACTTATGGTGGAGGCGGTGGAGGCGGTTGCGCAAATAATGCAACGGCTGCTGGTAGCGGAACTGATGGCGGTGGAAATGGTGGAAGAGGCAATGCTGTTGGTTCAAATGCGGCAGCAAATCGAGGCGGCGGCGGCGGTGGAAGTGGATTTAATCCTAGTCAAAATCCTGACGCTGGAAGTGGAGGATCTGGAGTGGTCATTGTTCGCTATTTAGGAACTCCCCAAGCAACTGGTGGAACAATCACACAAGTTGGCGGTTATACAATTCATACATTTACAACTTCTGGAACTTTTACTGCAAACACAAGCACAGCAAGTGCAATTGTGCCAAATCAAAACAGATGTGGACAAGGAACGGTGACTTTTAGTGGCACAATTACAACTGGATTAACACTTGATTGGTATGATGCAGCAAGTGGCGGAACTTTACTTTCATCAGGAACGACAAGTTACACCACTCCAAGTATTTCTGCTAATACAACTTATTATATAACAGTAAAAAACACCGCGACAGGGTGTATTTCAGCAAATCGCTTGGCAGTTACTGCTACAATTACTGGTGCCTCAACAATTTCTTCCAATCAAAGTATTTGTGCAGGTACTACTCCTTCAAACATTGTGGCAACAAGCGCTGGAAGCTCATTTCAATGGCAATCTTCTAACGATAACATTACATTTGCAAACATTAACGGTCAAACAAATGGTACGCTGACAGGTGCAACCATTGGAAATGTATTTTCAACAATGTATTACCGAGCTTTGGTTACAAATGGTTCATGTGTTGGAAATTCTCCCATTCATGTCATTTCAGTTTCCAATTTAACATTGACCTCTACACCCGTTTCAGGTAATATTATTTGGAGAGGAAATACTTCTTCTGATTGGACATCAGTTGCCAATTGGAATCAATTCAATGGCACAAATTACATCGCTGTATCTGCTTTGCCTGCCATTACTTCGAATGTTATCATTCCTGCCGTTAGCGCTTGTATAACGAATCAACCTACTATTTTGGCAAATGCTGTAAATGTCAATAATTTGACGATTGAAAATGGTGCTTCCTTGTCATCTACTACAGGAACAATAAATATCAGTGGTAATTGGGTTAATAATGGGACTTTTAATTCTGGAACAGGAACTGTTATTTTCAATGGATCTGTTAATCAAGAAATTGGTGGGAGTAACCTTTCTGTTTTCAATAATCTAACAAGCAACAAATCTTCTAATTCCATTACTCTTCTGCAACCGACTGTTGTAGCTGGTACTTTGACAATGACACGAGGTAATATCATTACATCTAGTTCAAATTTATTGACGATAGGAACATCAACCTCATCAGTTGGAAGCGTAAATTGGACGTCAGGAACCATCGTTGGTCCTTTGAATAGATATTACAGCGCGATAGCAAATGAAACAACAGCTTCTGGAATTTTCCCTGTTGGAAATGCTACAAATAATCGCTATGCTCAAATTAATTTCACTGCAAACCCCTCGGTTGGAGGAACGATTATTGCTGAATACATTCCTGGTGTTTGTCCAATTGGATATTTAGGTTTACCTACAACAATAAATGGAAGTTGGATTACTAATTACGAAAATGAGGGGTATTGGTCAATTACTCCGACAGGTGGAAATTTAAATACAACTACCTATTCAATAATATTGCGCGGACTGAATTTATCTGCAGTATCAAATTTAAGTACTCTTAGAATAATCAAATCTTCCAATCATTCTGCTTGGAATGATAATGTGGCTGGGGATGGGAACCATTCAACGCCCGTTGGTACAAATTCTGACTTTACTATTGGCGCTGCCAACATGTTAGGATTTAGCTGGTTTAACATTGGTTCAGGAAATAATAATGCTCTTCCAATAGAACTGATTAAGTTTGAAGCAAATTGTGAACAAACTTCTATAATGCTTCGTTGGGCAACTGCTTCTGAACAAAATTCAGCAAAATTCATTATTGAAAAAAGCCGAGATCTAATCAATTGGCAGGAAGTCGCTGAAAAAAGTGCTGCAGGAAATTCAAACCATCTCATAGAGTATTCTCAATCAGATACAAACCCATTTTCAGGTACAAGTTATTATCAACTACGTCAAATTGATTTCAATGGTGATGAAAGTAAGTTTGGGCCTATTAGTGTATCGTGTAACTCGATTGAAAACAATTATGTTCTTTATCCCAATCCTACAACAGGGTCCTTCAATGTTGAAATATCCAACACAGAACAAGAAACAATCAATTGTGCTGTTCTTGATTTATCCGGAAAAGTAGTTTACGAAGTTGCACATGCATTAAATCAGGGAACAACGCTACTTCATTTTGATGATTTACAACTTCAAAAAGGAAGCTATATTTTCCAGATTAGCAGAGGTAACAACAGTTTGGGAAATCAATTATTTATCGTTAATTGATAAAAAATACTTTCGATTCGCAAACGGCAAAAATTCTCAACAATAAAATTACCATTTAAAGAAATGTAAATTATAACGTGTTTACATGATGTTTTAGATTTCGCTTCATATTTGGATACAATTGATTTGGAAATAAATAGACCCAAAAAAGTGACCATTAAAATATATAGAGTTTTAGAAATAATACCGCATTAAGGTTTAAAAAGGGTGCGATTCATTCTTTAAAAAACATTACATTTGCACAGACTATATTGTCAACACGATGTTAGAATTTTTCAATGTCCAAGCTTTCTAAAAGTGACCAATTTCTAGATTTATCTGATTACGGAAGACCCATCGCAAAAAAAGCGGCACTTGCGCTTAAAAACACCCAAGTAACTCCCATTCACATCACACTTGTTTTTGGAATTTGTGGCTTGATAGCGGTATATTTTATTTTGACCAATCATTTCAAATTAGCTGCCATCTTTTTGATTTTAAAGTCAATCATTGATGCCATTGACGGAGAATTAGCAAGAGTTAAAAAAACACCATCCTATTCAGGGAGATACTTAGATAGCGTTTTTGACATTATTTTGAACGCATTGATTTTTTCAGCGATTGGCTGGATTTCAAACTGCAGTTGGTGGCTCGTGGCATTGGCATTTTTCAGCGTACAGTTGCAAGGAACATTGTATAATTTCTATTACGTGATTCTTAGAAATCAATCTTTGGGCGGAGATACAACAAGCAAGATTTTTGAAAATAAAAGACCCGAAGCACTTCCGGGGGAAAGTCAAAAATTGGTCAATATATTGTTTACTTGCTACATTCTATTGTATGGACTTTTTGATAAAATCATTCAGAAGTTGGATACAACGGCTTTCAAAAGCACCAATTTTCCAAGTTGGTTTATGTCTTGTCTTTCTTTGTATGGACTGGGGTTTCAATTGTTAATCATTGCTGTGATGTTAAGTTTGTCATTGGCAAATTTTATTGTTCCATTTTTTATTGCATACAACGTTTTTTTGATAGCTTTGATTTTAATCAGAAAAATCAGTTTAAACTAATTTTGAAATTAGTTATTGTACAAACAACAATATTTACTACCTTTCCAGATAATTAAAGTAGATTTGCTATGAAAAAAAATCTCTATTTATTTGTTGGACAATTTGTTGGACTTGCTTTTTGCATAAATGTATTTCCATCTTTGGCTCAAAATTTCAATCAAAAATTAGACCCTGCGGTTGAGCAAAAAATCAGTTCGCTGATGGAAAAAATGTCTTTAGAAGAAAAAGTTGGCCAAACATGCCAAATCACTTTAGACGCGATTTTGAAAACTGATCCGACGGGAAAAACAATAGAACCACTAGCAGTTGATCCTGTCAAATTGAATGAAGCCATTGTCAATTATAAGATTGGTTCGGTTCTCAATGTCAGTTCGCACACTTTGACATTGGCTGAATGGAAACAAACCTTGGAAAAAGTAAATCTTTCTTTTTTAACTAAAAAAACAAACGTTCCCATATTGTATGGAATTGATGCAATTCACGGAATGAATTATACCGTTGGAGGGACTTTATTTCCTCAGGAAATAGCATTAGCTGCAACTTGGAATCCAGCATTAGCCAAGGATTTTGGAAAAGTTACTGCTTATGAAATGCGGGCTTGTGGCATTCATTGGAATTTCTCTCCTGTTTTGGATTTGGCGCGTCAGCCTTTGTGGTCTAGATTTTTTGAAACTTTGGGAGAAGATCCATATTTGGTTTCACAATTCGGCAAAAACATCATTCTTGGTTACCAAGGTGAAAACAAAATAGATGCATTTCATGGCGCTGCTTGCTTGAAACATTTTGTAGGTTACAGCATGCCAACTTCTGGACGCGACAGAACGCCAGCCTTGATTCCAACTAAACAAATGGAGGAATTATTTTTACCGCCTTTCAAAGCTGGAATTGATGCTGGGGCAATGACATTGATGATCAATAGTGGCGATGTGAACGGAATTCCAGGTCATGCCAATTACCATCTTTTGACAGAAGTTTTGAAAGACCGTTGGGGTTTCAAAGGATTCACAGTCTCTGATTGGGAAGATTTTATCATGCTACAAACCGTTCATGGTGTTGCTTCAGATTTACAAGACGCGGTGGTTCAAGCTTTCAACGCAGGAGTTGACATGAGCATGGTGCCTTACAATCCTCAATATAAAACGTATTGCGATTTGATGGTGAAATCTGTGAAAGAAGGAAAGATTTCACAAGCGAGATTAGACGATGCCGTTAGAAGAATTTTAAGGGTAAAAATTGCTGTTGGATTGTTTGAAAAGAATTTCAGTCAAAATAAAGAGTACAATCAATTTGCATCAATTGATTCAAAAGATTTAGCTTATCAAAGCGCAGCAGAATCGATTACTCTTTTGAAAAATAAAGATAAAATATTACCGCTTTCTACCAAAACGAAAGTACTTGTTGCAGGTCCAACAGCTAACAATTTGACATACTTAAATGGCGCTTGGACACACACATGGCAAGGAGTTGACAGCAGCTATAACACTAAAAACTGTCAAACAGTTCTTCAAGCGGTGGAATCTAAAGTTGGGAAAGAAAATACGCTTTTTTCGCAAGGAGCATCTTTGTTTTTGAAAGAAGGTTGGGAAGCTTCAGAATTGATAAATACCGAAGATTTTAAATCAAAAGCTGCGCAAAGTGATGTCATCGTTTTGTGCTTGGGTGAACTTCCATCTACTGAAAAACCTGGAGACATTCGCTCTTTGAATTTACTTCCTGCACAAATGGAATTGGCTAAATTGGCATATGAAACCAAAAAACCTGTCATTCTGGTTCTGATAGAAGCACGACCTAGAATCATTCATGGAATTGTGGATGAAGCTTCAGCGATTGTTCAAACCTATTTACCAGGAGATTATGGCGCCAAAGCTTTGGTTGATATTTTATTCGGAAGCGTTAATCCAAGTGGAAAATTGCCTTATACTTATCCAAAATACGATGGAATTATTGAATTTTATGACCATCCAAAAAGTGTAGACAGATCTGGGAAAACGAATCAGTTTGATGCTTTTGATCCAGAATGGAATTTTGGATTTGGTTTGAGCTACAGTGATTTTACTTACCAAAATTTAACTTTGAGTAAATCTACCATGAATTCTGGAAAAGATTCTATTATGGTAAATGTTGAAGTGACCAACAATTCAGCAATGGAGGGCAAAGAAGTGGTTCAATTGTATCTATCAGATTTAGTTGCGAGTGTTGTGCCAGCTGGTAAGAAATTAATAGGATTTCAAAAAGTTCATTTAAAACCATTTGAAACGAAGAGAATTGATTTCATTATTTCAAATGAAGACCTTAAATTTGTGGATAATAAAGGTGAATGGATTTTAGAAAAGGGGTTTTTCGAGTTGAAAATTAACCAGTTAAATTCAAGATTTGAATTAAAATAAAAACAGTAATTTTAATGTATAAAATAGCATTTGACGATTTTTTCAATTACTCTTTTTCCCTAGATAGTGTAATTTTTGGGTTCAGAAATGGAGAAATTAATGTGCTCTTGATTAAGAGAGCATTAGAACCATTTAAAAATATGTGGGCAATTCCTGGAGATTTGGTTTATCCCGATGAGGATTTGTCAAATGCAGCAGAAAGAATTCTTTTTGAATTGACGAAGTTGAACCACGTTGAGTTACATCAAGCTCAAACTTTTGGAAATCCAAAAAGGCATCCTCAAGGAAGAGTTATAACTAGTGCATATTTTGCATTAATTAGAATCGATGAATTTCATGTTGAAGCATCGTCTTGGGCCGAAGAAGTGAAGTGGGTTCCTGTTCATGAAATTCCAGAATTGGCCTTTGACCACAATTTGATTCTAAATTCTACTTTCGAACTTTTAAAGCAAAAGTTAACGTATGAACCAATTTGTTTTGATCTTCTTCCAAAAAGATTCACGTTGAACGAAATGCAGCAGCTTTTTGAATATGCATTTGGAACGGAAATGGATAAAGCAAATTTTAGAAAAAAAATTAAGCCAATTCCTTTGATCTCTCATGATGAAAAACAAACAAATGTAAAGCATCGACCTGCAAAATTATTTTCCTTTAATTTGGAGAGTTATGAAGAATTAATCGCAGCAAAAAGGTACCAATTTAAAATGTAATTTTTGATATTTTTATAGTTATTGTAATTTGTACCATAATTTTATTAATTTAGCATAAAAATTTTGTTATTATTTAGAAATCTAAAACTTATGAAAAAACAGTTATTTAATCTTCAAACATCATTGGCGCTTTTGTTCCTAATGTTTGGAATGTTCTGTTTACAGGCACAAGTCCAAATGGATTTACCTGTAAATTTCGAAGGTGTTGCCTTTGAATATGGCGTGATCGGTTTTGAAGGGTCTGAAGCATCAACGATTGAAGTTGATCCAACAGATGCAACAAACACCGTTGTAAAAGTTATCAAATCAAATACAGCTCAACCATGGGCAGGAACAACGGTTACAGCTCCTGCAGAATTAGGTTTTGCTACGCCGATTCCTTTTACGTCTACTCAAACACAAATGTCTGTGCGTGTATGGTCTCCAGACGCTGGAATTGTTGTAAGACTTAAAGTTGAAAAACACAACGATCCAACAATGTCGGTTGAAACAGATGCAATCACAACAGTAGCAAATGGATGGCAAACTTTGGTTTTCAATTTTGCAAATCAAGGAACAGGAACTGCTGCGTTGAATTTGGCTAATACTTATGATAAGGCATCAATCTTCTTTAATTATGGTGTAAACGGTGCAACAGCTGGTCAAAAAACATATTATTTTGATGATATCGAAATGTATCAAGCGGCAGTTTCAACAGATTTAGTTATCACAACAACTGTTTGCAACACCGCGAATGTAGTAAGATTGACAGGTCCTTTCTGGGGTTGGGATCCTACAGCTGGTCCTGTTGCAGTAAATAATGGAAATGGAACTTTCACTTTCACATTTGCACCAGCACCAACGGCAAACATGGAATATTTGTTGATCGTTGATGGCGTTCAAGAAAATTTGATTTCAGCAATGCAAAACGGAGGAACATGTGCTCCAGTTACAGATTATGCAAACTATGCAAATCGTATTTGGAATACAACTGATGCTTTGACAGTTTCTAATACATACGGACAGTGTGGAGCTTGTTCAACTGTAAATCCTAATCAAATGGATTTACCAGTTACTTTCGAAGGTTCGGTAATTGAATATGGAGTAATTGGTTTCGAAGGTGCAGAAGCATCAACAATTGAAGTTGATCCAACGGACGCAACAAATACAGTTGTAAAAGTGATCAAAGTAAACACAGCACAACCTTGGGCAGGAACAACAGTTACCGCTGCAGCTCAATTAGGTTTCGCATCTGCTATTCCTTTTACTTCTTCTCAAACTAAGATGTCTGTTCGCGTTTGGTCGCCAGATGCTGGAATTGTTGTAAGATTAAAAGTTGAAAGTCATTTGTCACCAACAATTTCTGTTGAAACGGATGCAACAACAACTGTCGCAAATGGATGGGAAACATTGGTTTTCGATTTTGCAAATCAAGGAACTGGAACAGCTGCTTTGAACTTGGCTAATACTTATGATAAGGCATCAATCTTCTTTAATTATGGTGTAAACGGCGCAACAGCAGGTCAAAAAACATACTATTTTGATGACATTGAAATGTACAATGCAACGAGTGGAAATGATTTGTTGATCACGGTAGATGTTTGTTCTACAACAGCAAACGAAGTTAGATTAACAGGACCTTTCTGGAGTTGGGATCCAACTGCTGGACCATTTGCAGTTGACAATGGAAACGGAACGTGGACTTTCACTTTCTCTCCAGCACCAACAACCGACATGGAATATTTAGTAATCGTTGATGGTGTTCAAGAAAACTTAATTGCTGACATGCAAAATGGTGGAACTTGTGCTCCTGTAACTGACTACTTTGCTTACGCAAACAGAAAATGGGTACTAGGTTCTGGTGATGTGAATATCGCTTACGACCGTTGCGTTCCATGTTCTTATCCTGATTTAATTATCACTACTGAAGTTTGTGATCCTGCAACGCAAGTAAACTTGACAGGTCCAATTTGGGGATGGAATCCAGCTTTTGGTCCTCAAGCAGTTGACAATGGAAATGGAACTTGGACGTTTACAATTTCTCCAGCACCAAATGACACGTTGGAATATTTGTTAGTTAAAAATGGTACTGTAGAAAACTTGATCCAAGAAATGGTAAATGGTGGCGGTTGTGCTCCAATCACAGATTATGCAACTTATGCAAATCGCAGATGGTTACTTGGTCAAGGTGACGTAGCGAACACTTATGGAAAATGTGGATCTTGTATTGTTGGAATTGATGAAACTTCTTTTGAGAACTTGATGGTTTATCCAAATCCTTCTTCTGCAATCTTTACAGTTTCTAACAATACACAAATTGAAAAAGTTACTTTGTACTCAATTATCGGAGAAAAAGTACTTGAGAAATCAATTCAATCAACAACTTCAACTTTGGATTTGTCAGCAATGGCTTCAGGAATCTATCACTTGAACATTCAAGTTGGTGGTGAAACAAAAACCATTCAGTTGATTAAAGAATAATTAGTTTAAGTAAAATTACAATAGAAGGGAGGTATTTATATCTCCCTTTTTAATACTCCAAAAAATGAAAAAAAGTATCGTATTTACCGCATTTTTAATGCTACATTCCATTTCTCATGCGCAATGGGTGATGGTTTGGTCAGATGAATTTGAATCAGCAACTTTGGATAATACCAAATGGAATTTTGACATTGGAGGAAATGGTTGGGGAAACAATGAGGCGCAGTATTACACCAATAGTCCAACCAATTTCAGCATTGCTGGAGGAGAAGCAACAATAACCGCAAGGGAAGAACAATTTGGAACCAACGCATATACTTCTTCAAAAATTTTATCAAAAGGATTATTTGATGTAAAATTTGGAAAAATTGAAGCAAGAATTAAATGTCCGATGGGAAAAGGTATTTGGCCAGCTTTCTGGATGTTAGGCGCCAATATCAGTCAAGTTTCTTGGCCTGCGTGTGGTGAAATTGATGTAATGGAACACATCAACAACGACACAAAAATAAATGGAACTGCTCATTGGGACAATGTTGGACATGTTTACATGGGCGGAATTTCAACTTTGGATGCCACACAATTTCACATTTATGCCGTTGAATGGACTTCAACTTCAATCAAATGGTTTGCGGATGGGAATTTGTATTATCAATTAAACATCAACAACGGAGTCAATGGAACGAATGAATTCCAATTGCCGTTTTATTTGATTTTAAACTTAGCTGTTGGTGGAGATTGGCCAGGTTATCCTGACGCTACAACCGTTTTCCCTGCTGAAATGAAGATTGATTACGTTCGTGTGTACAAAGATCAATTAGAAGCTTCTATTTCAGAAAATGAATTAGGAAACATTTCAGTAAGTCCAAATCCTACTTCAGGAAAATTGACCATAGAAAATGTTGAGCAAAATAAATTGATTGGATATGATGTTTTTGGTCTTGATGGAAAATTGAAACAAAACGCCACGTTAGAAATCAATCAAAAAGAAATCGATTTGTCTAAACTTGAAAATGGTGTTTACTTTTTGAAATTGAAAACTGCTTTCAACCAAGAAATTACGCAAAAAATTATTATTCAATAATCATTTTACCCCAGACAGAAGGGTTTGTATGAAATCCTTCTTTGTCTGAACTATTCCAACGTTGTTGCTCGCCTCTGAGTTCATTCGTGCCGCTTAAATCAACTGCAATTTCAAATCCTAAGTTCATTCCGGAAACCAAAGAAGTTTTATACAAATCTTTGAATGGAATTGCCATTTCAACAGAATATCCAGCACTGTTTTCTTTGATTTTAAAAGCAACTTCTTTCAAAATTTCTTCATTTTTCCAATTCCAAACATAAGGATTTGCGCCACAATTAATTCCTAGATGAATGTCGCTCATCAACAAAAACTTGCGTTTTTCGCTGCTGCTTTGATTGGTTGCAAAGGCAATTTCAATCGCATCACCATTCCACAAATTAGTACCAGTTTGCTTATTCACTTGTGGTGTTGAATCGATGATTTGAAACGCCATAAATAAACTGTCATTTTTTTGCATCACAGCAAATTTTTGATTTTCGCCGAAACTAGTAAACGGTTGATTCCATTCAGTTAAATCGCCGTCAATTTGAATTTTTTGTTTGGCATTTTGAACATTAGTTTCCAACTTTAATTTCCCTGAAAAAGGCACAATTTTGATGGCATTGATTTCAAATTCTCCTTCAGCAAAAAACTGAATAATCAATTGTTTCATGCTCGACATTTCAAAATCATTTTCTTCAAATGGAAACAGCGAAAATGGAATCGTTACTTTGGTCCAAGCTTGCGTGATTTCTTTGTTTTGCACAAAGTTTTTCGAAAACCCTAGCCAAGATTGTTTGCCTGTATAATCTTCAAAACCAAATGCCAAAGGGAGATTTTTAAGGTTTTTTCCGGTTGAGCGAACTTCTAGTTCCAATGCAATTGTATCGTTCAATCCGCCCATGTCTTTCGCCGTCCAAAAATCCCAGCCGAATCCCAACCCAACCCAGTCGCAACCGTCTTGGTCTTTGTTCCATTTGACATTCAAAAACTTGTTTTGCGCATCTTCTTTCAATTTGACGTTAATGCATGAAGTGTTTTTGGAAAACCAAACTTCATCCGACATGTCATTGCTGAAAATATCCAATTGATTGAAACCTCGAATTGAAAATCCACTCGCATCCGCAGTTTCATCGTACAATCCGATTCTTTTGAAAACACGGCTGTTGATTACATCAACTTGATCTAATTTTTGGATTTTCAAAGTATCCTTTTGCGCCGCAATTTGAAAGATGGACAAACAAATTGAAGCAATAGAAATTGCCTTTATCATCATGGATTCAATGGTCCGTTTTCAGTGAAAATAATGTAATCCAATTTAGATTTAGCAAAACCTGAAACTGGATTTGCCAAATGCAACATGTTGATTTGATTGATTTTATCTGAATTGTGCTGTCCGTTTCCATTCGCAGTTGCTGGACTTCCATTTACCAAACAAGGAATGTCGCTGTATTTGATGGAAACCAATTTCCAACCAACCCAATCAATTGTGATTTGGTGAGAATATAAATCTTCTGTCGCAGAATCAAAAGTACCGTTTGCATCTTCATCTTCTTGAAATTGGAATAATACCAAGCTGTTTGTTAAACCAACTTCGCCATAAACCATCACGTTAAAATACAAATTGTTTGGATTAGAAGTCAACGGAAGTACTGTTGCGCCGCTGTATGCTGTTGCTTTGAAATTGATCAAACCAACCAACCAATCCCAGTCCACAGTTCCTGCCATATTGTAATAAGCGTTTCCTTCAGGTGCCGTCACATCAGATTTGATTTGAAAATCCATGTCAGCGCCAGATTGAATGAAAGAAGTCCATCCAGGATTAAATCCAGTTTCAAAATCTGAAATTAAAAATCCAGCATTTACTTTCGGGTTTATGACTTTCACAGCAGCTGTCAACGTATCAGGCAAACCTGGAAATGTAAGTTCTACTTTACAGATTTCAGATCTAAACATTGGTAAATTGGTTGTTGAACCATTCCACAAAGTTTGACTTGCATCAATGATTTTACTCGTTCCAGTCATGATTTTTTCTGCACCACTTGTCATCCCGACCACACGCAATTTCCATGGCGTGGTTTTCGCAATTTCTGCAGTGAAATAAACGGTTTCTCCTGCAGCAAAATCAACAGAATCCTTGCTAGATTGCAGTCCGTTGATGACACTGAAAGCGCCATTTAAATCTTCCAAAGATGGACCGTCGATTTTATCGATTTCCTCCTTGCGGCAAGAAGTAAGCAAACTGAAACCTACAATTGAAATTAAAAATATCTTTTTCATACGATTAAAATTTCATAACATAAAACAACATCAATTGTTTGATATTGTAAGGGTTTAAAGTATTAAAATTGTTTTTGTTTTGTTCATACAAACAAGCCAAATAAACGTCTTTCGAGAAGTTGAATTTCAAACCAGCAGAAATATTGAGTTCTTGACCATCTACAAGGTACGGATTAAAATTGATGATTTCTCCTTTGTCGTTTCTAACGGGCAACAATTCGTTTCCAACGCTTGAAAACATAAACGCATTTCCAAGAATCGATAAATCTTTCACTATTTCCAATTCAACACCTACATTCATAGTGGTTGATTTCAAACTGATTGTTTCAAAAGATAAATCGCTTTTGCGTTGCGTATTTTGATACGCCACTCCCACATTGATGATTTGTTTCAATTTCCATTTCAATAAATTTGAAACATCAAAAACCAAGTTTCCTTTCAGGTAATCGAATGATTTTAAATTCAATGTTCCTTGTCCTCTAATTTCACTCAACTTGTAATAAGTGGCACTAACAGCTACGATTTTCTTTTTGTCTTCATAAGAAAGCGTTGAATAAATTCCTTTTCGGTTGAAAGTGGCCGTTCCATAAGGCAACGCGTTGTTGATTGAAGGATTGTATGTCATGATTCCTGTGTTGATGGAACTTGTGTACAAAGTTGGATCATTGTACAAATCATACATCGACAGAGGTCTAACAATTTGTGCGTTGGTATAACGGTCGTAATAATTGTTCACTTGATTGTAATCCACTCTTTTAGATTGTGCACCGGCACTTCTAAAATCGGCACCATTATCCATGTAACCCAAATTGAATTTGATGCCCAATTTTTTCGCTTCAACATTCAATTTTGCATTGACGAAATAATCTGACAATTTTCCTTCATTGTCTTGCGATGAAAAACTGTTAGAAAATCCTGTTTCACCATCAATTCCAAATTTGATTTTATCGAATTCCATACTGGATGCAAATGTTCCAGTTGAAACGCTGTTTCTATAAGCATCGTTGGAAGCTGCAGTTTGTTTCAAATCAAAAACGCTGACGTGATTTCCACCAATCGTGAAATATTTACTTTGAACAATGGTAATATTTCCTCCTCCGTAAAATCTCTCCAAGATATTGGTCATGTTCGTTGGATTCATTCTTGTGATAAAGCCGTTGAATTTCATTTCTTGAATCATTTTTGGAAATTTCAACGCAAAATCCGCCGCAGCGCCTTGTTGACGCCAAGTGTTGTTTTTATAGAAAGTTTCATAGTTTAAGATATCTTCTTTGATTTTCAGAGAAGCCGTGGATTGAACCAACATATCCGCATTGTGATTGTAGAAAGTATAAGGTGACAATTTGTAGTCAATATTTCCAATTTGATATCTCAAAACATTGCCTGCAACACCTTTGACATACAATTGACGAACGTCAAAATTGACGCCACTTCCCCAAAAACCGCCGAAATCATTTTTAATTCGGATCATTCCCAAAATTTCCGTTGTTGCATTTGGATTGATTTTAAAACCTAAATCAATCAAGGCGTATCCGCCAGTCATTTTTCTTGAAGTGACTGTATCTTCCACGTCTGTTTTGGATGTGAAATCAGAATGTGACAACAAAGAACGTGCGCCGCCAACAAATTGTACTTTTTTCCCTTCTTGTGCAAAAGCTGAAAAACTACTTAGAAGCAATGTTATGTATAATGTAAATCTCATGATTAAAAGAATATTTTTAGTTCAACAGTAGTTTCTGTGCCTGAATATTTGTCCAATGAATAATTGGCGTCATTGTATTTAAACCAACGTTGGCGGACATACAAACCGGTGTTTTTGGCCAATTGAAAATCAACCCCGATGGCGTAGCTTAAACCAGTTTGATTTTTGGGAAGATTAGAAACAGCATCTAATTGCGTTTGGGTATTGGCAATCATTCTGTCATATCCAAAATAGTTTGAAATCACCAATTTTGGAAACAACAAATAATAAACCTCCAATTGATTGTTATAGCTTTGCAAATAAGCTTTTTTAGAATATCTTGGAAGGGCTGAAAAATCACTTTGAACGGTATGAAATCCACCCAAGTAAAAGAACATCAATTCACGGTTGAACAACTTGAAATTGGTTTTATAGCTCACTTCAACCGAATTGAAACCTTTTGCAGCGATAGAATCGGTGATTTGCAATGTTTCATAAACACCTCGATAGATTTTATTGATGTTGTTGTAAGGACCAACATTGGCAGGAAATCCCCATCTCCAAAATCTTGACATCGCTAAATTATTCGCCGTATGACCATAAGTGATTTTGTCTGAAAGTGCGATGATTTCTTTCGCAGCGCTGTATCCAATCGCAATCTTTTGGTGTTTGAACGGCATTTCCAAATTCAAAATCAATCCGCGACGGTTGTTGGTCAATTGTCCGATAGAAACCAATGAACTTGCAAATGGAATCAACGAAGGTTGGCTTCCTGGCGTTTCCGTATTGTTGAGCGAACTGTTGTATTCCATGATGGAAGAATTCCAAAAAACGCCATTGTTGTTGATTACATAAGGACTGATTTGGTAGTATCTAACTTCCAAAGGAAAGTAGGTTGCCTTTTTAGAAAATTGAATTTTGATGTCCAACGCTTCGCCCCATTTTGCTTTGTAAGTTGGACTGTGGTAATTGCCGCTTCCAATTTCCCCCAATAACGTTATTTCTTTGATTTTGAAATTGAATTCAGAAGTAATCAATTCATAACCCAAGACATTTATTGTCAAACTATCAGAATACGTTTTACTTGCAATGACATTTGCACTGACAAAATTTGAACCAAAATTCTTTTTGATTTTTCCAGCTGTCATCGAATTTGGCAAAGGCAAAGCGCCTCCGTTAAACTGTGATTTTCCGTGCATGAAAGCAAAAGAAAAATCTTTTGGTAAACGCGCGCCTTCTAATATAAACCCTTGAAAAGCTTGTTGTCCCCAACGAATGTCTTGATTTAAAGCGCCATCTGTGTAAAAGCGTTTGTATCTTTCCAATACAGAACTTGTATTTGGATCCCAAGGATTTCTTTCAAACAAACTGAAACGATTGTAACCAATGTTGGTCGCAAATGTCATCGGACTCAAGGAATACCAATGAATTCCGCCAGTTTTCACAGAAAACATCCCATATTTAGTAGAATGCGTTCCTGTTAAATTAATTCCCAAGTTTAATCCTTTGACATAATCTTTGTTTGACCCTGACATGGGTGTCCAAAGGTAAAAATCGGTGCTAATCGAAGTGTTTTTGGATGGTCGCAATCCCAAATTCAACATCAATTGCGGAATGTTGCTGTCGTCACCAATAAAAACACGTTTGTTGACTCCTTGAAATTCTGGATATTGTGTGTCCATGCTTGAATAGCAAGCCAAGAAGCGGTAATAGCCAGAAATAGAAATGTTGTCTAAAGCTTTTGGTGCTTTTTTGGGAAACAAACCAACTCCTGATTCACTTTGTGAAGTATCAGCGGGAGATTGAGCTATTCCAAAAAAGCTTTGAAAAGCAAAACCGACTACAAGTGAGGCGATATGTAGCTTTTTATTCTTCATCAAATGATTTTAAATCTTGCTTTTTAAATTGAATTGATTTCGCGTTAGCGCTACTGTTTGGATCGTATTGAACGTAAAAAGGAACGTTCAAATAGGCGACTTTTTTTCCATCGCTCACCGTTACAAATAAACGATATCTTCCTTCAGAATTGGGTGCAACAAGTTGAACTGCTGAACTGTTTTTTCCTTTCAGTTTTCCTGGAATCATCGTTGGTTTTGCTTCAGCATCACCTCCAGATTTTAAGTCTGTACTTTCAGGATACATTTCCCATTCATAAGATAAGTTATCTTGATTCAAATCTTTGGCAAAAACTTCAAAATCATATTTTTCTTTCGAATTCAAAATCACATTTTTGACCGAATTTTGACCGTTAAAATGAATTGAATCCACAGAAGGACTTCTATTTTCAGGATATTTTCCAGTGAAATCAAACTCCAATGCGTCGATTGCTTCTGTTGGCATTCCTGCTTCATTGAACATGCCGTACCAAGTATGCGTATATTCTTGTTTCTGTCCCCACAAAAAGGCAAATGAGCCAATGCATTGTTTACCTTGACCTGCGATGCATTTTTGGTATCTGTCTAAATAAACTTTCGCTTTTTCTGTGCTAGTTTGTTCGATGGAAGTTCCCCATTTGGTTTTCGGAGATTCCCAATGTCCGTTCGGACCCCATTCTGTGATCATGTATGGACCTTGATAATTTCCGTCTCTCAATACTTTTTCAACACCTTCAATATCGCCATAAGTATTGATTCCATATATATCAACAGCTGTCATTACCTCTTTGATAAATTTCAATTTTTCAGGATTGGTTCCAGCTGTAACAGTTGAAGTTGGATGATTTGGGTCTTCTTCCTTAACCATTTTGGCAATGTCGTTTACCGCTGCCCAAACTTTCGTGTTGCTATATTCCAATTCATATTCGTTACCAACGCCCCAAAGCAACAATGCAGGATGATTTTTGTATTTTCTAACTGCCAAACGAAAAGATTCTAGTTGCGCAGCGATTTTTTCTTGATTGTCGTAATCAAAGCCATGACGCTCGTGCTGAACCCATAAGCCCAACATCACTTTCATGTTCATCTTTTGTGCAGCATCCAAAATTTCTTGTGCGTTTTCAATTCCCCAAGTTCGAATGGTATTTCCACCGCAAGATTTCAAAACATCTAAATGAACTGTTCCACCACCACCTTTGATGTAGTAGTTTTCATTATTGACTTTCAATTGCCATTGTCCAGCAGCATCAGAAACAATCGTTACTTTGTTTACTTGTGCATAAAGTAATGCAGTAAAACCAACGATAAATTGAAACGAGATGAAAATTAAAATCTTATGCATTCAATTATTTGTTATGGTAATTTGTACAATATTAAATTTTATTTTTAAATTGCGCAACAAATTGATAAGAAATGTTAATTTATTTAACAACATGCAAAATCAATAAAAGTTTGAATTTCTAATTTTTATTGATAAAATTCTGAATATTTAAAATAGAAACTAATAGAAAAACGCAACCCTATGTCACAAGCAGATAATCAAAAAACAAATTACGGTGCACTTGCAACCCTTTCAACGGTTTTTTTCTTCTGGGGATTTATCGCCGCTGGAAACAGTGTTTTCATCCCATTTTGTAAGAATTACTTTCACCTGGATCAATTTCAAAGTCAGCTGATTGATTTTTCATTTTACATCGCCTACTACACTGGTGCGTTAGGCATTTTCATTTTCAGTACCACTGTTTCCAAAGACATTGTGGGCACTTGGGGCTACAAGAAAAGCATCGTTTATGGATTGTTATTTTCCGCATTTGGAGCGGCGATTATGATCGTTTCGGTTTATTTCAATGTTTTTGTGGGCATGTTACTCGGACTTTTCATCGTTGCGTTAGGGTTTTCATTGCAACAAACTTCTGCCAATCCATTTATGATTATGCTCGGAGACGAAGCAACTGGCGGAAACAGAATCAGTTTGGGTGGCGGAATCAATAGTTTAGGGACGACAATCGGACCATTGATTGTTGCATTGGCGCTTTTCGGAACGGCTTCAGCAATCAGCGATGACATGATCAAATCGCTTCCTTTGACCAAAGTCATTATTTTGTATGCCTTTGTAGGAATTTTATTTGTAGGCGTTGCAGCACTTTTTGGATTGTCTAAAAAAGTTCCTGCGGGAAAAATTACTCCGATTTTGGAAGAAAGTTCTACAATGATTGAAGGTGTAAAACCCAAAAAAGCGATGTACACTCTTTTGATCATTACAATTTTATTAGCGGCGTGTTTTGCACCAGTTTTCAATAGTTACAGAACGAAGGAAGCGAAGAAGTTGGTCACATTTGAAACGCAGTTAGAAGAAATTGTCGCTTTGAAAAAAGATGAAAACATTAATTTTAGTCAAGAGAAAATTGCTGAAAACAGAAAAGTTGAAGCAGATTTAAAAGTCAGTATTCACGAAACGAAAATGCCATTGGAAAAAAACAGACTTTATTGGCTGTCAGGCGGATTGTTGGTGGTTGTTGCAGGACTTTTATTTGCATTTGCAAAAGGAAAAAAACAAAAAGCAGGTTGGGGAGCGATGCAATATCCACAGCTAACTTTAGGAATGTTGGCGATTTTTGCTTACGTTGGTGTGGAGGTGGCAATCGGAAGTAATTTAGGCGAACTTTTGAAGCAAAAGGAATTTGGCGGTTATGGTTCTTCTGAAATTGCACCTTTTATCGCGATGTTTTGGGGAAGTTTGATGATTGGTCGCTGGGCTGGTGCCATCAATGCTTTCAACTTTTCTGAGCAAACCAAACAGATTTTAAAAGTGATTGTTCCTTTGGTAGCTTTTGGTTTGGTACTTGGATTCACCAAATTAGCCGGCTATAACATCGACAAATTATACATGTACACAGGTTGCGTGGTTTTTCAAATTGTTGCTTCCTTTCTAACGAAAGACAAACCAGCATTGACTTTAGGCGTTTTTGGATTTTTGGGAATCGCAGCCATTGTCGTAGGAATGATGACCACAGGATTGACCGCGGTTTACGCATTTTTGAGTTGTGGTTTATTTTGTTCCATCATGTGGCCATCGATTTTCTCGCTTTCCTTGGCAGGTTTGGGTGGACATCAATCTCAAGGTTCATCCTTTTTGGTAATGATGATTTTAGGTGGTGCCATTTTGCCTCCAATTCAAGGTAAATTGGCTGATATAATCGGCATTCAATTTTCGTTTGTGATTGGAGCAGTTTGTTTTGCTTACTTGGTGATTTTTGCTTTTTCAGCAAGAAGAATTTTGAAAAAACAAGGTGTTTCGTTGGATGAAAATGCAATTGCTACGCACTAACTCACAACCTTTTTCTTCTTCAATGCACTTTTCAAAGTTTGGTAATCCAACCAATAAATCACTTTGATGGAAATGCTATTCAATGCGCCATTTTCAAAGGTTGAATTCAAATTTCGCATGTAGCTTTCCTGCACGCGCTTGTCGTTGGTGAAAATCGAATTTTTCCAAACCACGTTGATTTCACTTCCTGGTTTGAAAACCCAACGGTAAACCATGTCTATCGTAAACGCATTGAAATTGGTGTTGTATGCTGATTCTGCGTTGACATCCAATCCAGTGAAAGTATTTCGCGTTAAACTTCCATCGTCTTGTAAATCATAGAAATAATTGTATTTCACTGTTGAACGATAATGTCTCAATCGGAAAGTAAATCCCATTCTTTTAGTAAAAGTATAGCGCAAATTAATTGTGTTGGTCACATTGGTTCTGTCTCGATTTCCAAAAATAATAGCATTAGTAGTTTCTGCAGGAATTCCGAAAGGAACAGCGAAAGCTTGACTTCCTGTATTCAAAGTGTGTTCCAGCTCATACACCAAGAAAATTTGATTGCTAATTCTCCAACGTGGCGAAATTCCATAGCCATATTCTTGCCAATTTTCGCGGTCGATGTAAGTCCAAAAAGTATTGACATCTAACGCAAATTTTTTCTGGTAATTCGTCGAAATCCAAGCGCCATAATTGACTGCTTTCGGTCGCGTGAAAAATTTACCCCAAACTCGTGGTTCAAAATAATCGTAATTGGGCGTGACAGTCGCATCCACGTTGAATCCCATCGCGTGAAATTTTTTGGTGTTTACAAAGCCGCTTAGTGATGCTACTGTTGATACATAAACATCAGGCTTGTAAAGTCGATTATAGGAAATATTCAGATTGGTTGTCAATCGATTGAGACGCCAAAAAGGTTTGAAAATGCGGTAGCTGAATAACTGATTGAACACGCGACTGTTGTTGTTCATCAAAAATCCCAAATCGTTTGGGTCATACGTATCTGATTCTTCGTAGTAATTGGATGAAAAGATGAAATTTCCAGTTTGCTTTCCAAAATTGACTCCACTTGTATGTCCAAATTGCTTTTTATTGGTATAATATTTCCCCGAAACTGCGCCAAAAGCGCCCACAAAATAACGATTGTCTTTGGTGTTAAATTTACTATCAAAACCTGTCACATTGGCGTCATAAAATGAACCTGAACGAGTTACATTCGTGTTGGTCAAAGTGATGCTGCTATTGTTCTTCAAGTTTTGATCTAACACCAACACATTGTAATTGGTGAGTGGAGAAACCAATATTTCACGCGTTGTGCTGTCAGTTAAATTGAAAGCTTTGGCTTTTTGGGGCGCTGTAATTCCATTGAAAATGCCAATGCCAAGTCCTTTTCTAGTGCGACCAGAAATTTTCGACGCGTTGTATAATTGTGAAGATTGTGGCACTTCGTTCAGAATTTCATTTTCATTCAACAAAGTCGTCAAAACGCTATTGGGCGCTTGAATCCCGATTCTTCGGCTGTAAAACAATCCTGATTTGTTGAACAATTCAGTTCCTTCGGTAAAAAATTGTCTGTTTTCGTTGAATTGAATTTCAAACGGACTCAAATTCAGCACTTGGTTGTCAAAAACGACTTGTCCGAAATCGGGAACCAAAGTCATGTCCAATGTAAAAGCTTCGTTCAATCCTAATTTGATGTCCATTCCGCCATTAAGTTGTTGCGAAACATTTCTGACACTTGGATCATTGAACGGATAATGACTCACGTAGCCAGAAAGATACGGAATCAAAGCCAATCTCAAAGGAGGTGCAATTCCTTCCACGCCTTTCAATTGCCCGCATTGAGCCATGTAATTTTCGAAATCTGGTTTCACAGGGTTCCAAGAAGAAACTTCGCGGTTGCGACTGATGTAGCGCTCAAAGTTTACGCCCCAATTTTGCACGCCAGTTTTCGGGAATCGAATCGCAGAATAAGGAATTCTGATTTCCAATTGCCAGCCATTTTCAGTATGCAACACTTCGCTGTTCCAAACCATGTTCAATTCTGGACTTTCCTCGCCTTGGTAAATTTTCGCATCGTATTGCACGCCCATGCTGCTGACGCCAAAAACGAAACCATTTTGATCGTCGTTGTAAGTGTCAATAAAAAGCTTGAAATTGTCAATATTCGCATGAAAATCATCGCGCAACGAAAGAATTTTGGAAGCCAAATGCGGTTCGTCGATGCAATTCACTGCAATGTACAATGCATGGTCATCGTAACTCAAACGCACTTCTGTTTTTTGCGAAGGATTGCTTCCTGGAGCTGGGGTAATTTGTGAAAAATCAGTTGCCACAACATTCGTCCTCCAAGTGTTTTCAGTAAATTTTCCATCAATTTGAATCCGTTCCGTCGTCTTGGAAATTGAAATCTCCTTTTGAGCAAATGCAAGATTCGAGGAAGAAAAAATTCCTAAACCAATCAATATGAATCGAATTACTGTATGTATGAAGTGGAATTTTTTCAAAAGATTTTAAATAGTCAGCCGTACAAAAATAGTAAAAAAGAGACCAGCTACGCTATAAGATAGTAAGATTTTAGGAGTCGTTGCGTCGCAACTTTAGGGCGTTAATTTCGTTTGGGGCGCAATGCATTGCGCCCCAACTGAAATTAATATCTCTTCAATAGACACGCTTTTTTAGATTATTAAAAAGTTGAAATTCGAACAATCCAATCATCCAATCATCCAACACCACCGCAGGGAGACGTGCAGCGAATCTAAAAATCCAACCATCCAACACCGCCGCAGGCAGACGCGTAGCGAATCCAACTTCCATCCGTTACCTTTTTCAATCTTCGACATTATATACCAAATAAGTCATTAAATTCTCCTTATTATGAAAAAATTGCTTCTTTTATGTTGGGTGAGTGTTGCAGCAACATTTTCATCTTTGGCCACAGAAATTCGCACCGCGACGGAAATTGTAGGACAAGTTGAAATTCAACGTCCGCGGTATTTGTTGAAGACGACGTCTTTGAAAGCAGAGGTTTTTAATATGCCTTTTGGCGAAAGTTATTTGATTTCGGAAAAAGACAAATTATTTTTGAAAACAGCCGATGTGCGACAAATTGATTTGGTTTTCACCGATTATCCCAAAGGGCAAGATTTGAAAAAATTGAATTTGAATCGCATCAAAGAAGTTGAAAGTTGGCGTAAATCCTTGGTTTCGAATTACGAAATCACTTGGAAAATCATTCGCCAAACGGATTGCAAAAACGAAGCGGAAGCCAAAACGATGTTTCACGGCATTGTGATCCACTACAAAGGACCACAAACCGAGGAAGACCGCTTGATGGAAATTGCAGTTACGAGCAAGTATTTACCGCTGGAGGAAGACATCAAAGACCCAATGAAATTGAGAAAAAGTTTGCCTGACTCAACGATTTTCAAAGTTTTTGAGCGCAATAAAAATTGGAAAAACATGGCCGTTGTGGCCGATATGACAGGTTCGATGGCGCCATATACCGCGCAATTGGTTTTGTGGTTTAAGTTGAAAGTAAACGACCACCGCATCCAAGATTTGATTTTCTTCAACGATGGCGATTCAACGCCCAACAGCAAAAAAGTGATTGGAAGCACGGGTGGAATTTACCACGACAAAGGCAACAATTACAAACAAGTTCGCGAATTGGCAATGAAAACCATCCGTGCAGGTTGCGGAGGCGACGCGCCAGAAAACGATTGCGAAGCATTGTTATACGCCTACAAAGTTGCGCCCAAAGCGTCAGAATACATTCTCATCGCCGACAATTTAGCGCCCATAAAAGACATCGTTTTATTGGAAAAACTCAACAAACCTGTGCGCATCATTTTGTGTGGCACCAGCTACGGCATCAGTGCCGAATACCTCAACCTTGCCCGCAAAACAGGCGGCTCCGTCCACACCATGGAAGCTGATTTGGAAAATTTAATCAAGAAAAGCGAAGGCGAAAAATTCACGTTCATGAATCAGAAATATCGGATTGAGAAAGGGGTGGTTGTGAAGGAGTATGCGAAGTAGAGGAATAGAAACTACTATGCTATAAAGTTGAATTTTAGTGTAAAATTCAATTCCAAGGAGTATAAAAATTTTCCAATTGGAACAAATTTCTCACCTTTGTGAAAAGTATTTTTCGTCATGCAAATAAGTATCAAAGTAACAGATAGAAAAACTTCAAACCGAATTGATTTGGCTGATTTTAAGAAGAAAGCAGCTGAAACGTTTAATAAAGAAGTTCGTCCTCAAATTGAAAAGGCGAAAACGAGAGAGACACCAACTAATGCGGTGAAGATTAATGGTTCTTTGTAAAATTTTATCTGTTGAAAATCTAATTCAAAAAAGATTTGGTTTCAATTTTAGTTTAGATTTATTTCCATGAAGTTGGAACTTTTAAGTTGTATCCTGTTTTACTTTTAACAACTTCATCAAACTGTGAATCAACCAACGTTTTACGACCAATTGTAAGCGAGCCTTTTGCTACTAAAACAATGGATGAATTGTGTCTTTTTGGAGGAAAAGCGACTAGAACCCTTTTCTTATTAAAATTTGCGTGTACCGCTTTTATTGGTGGAACTAAATCACTGTCACCAGATACCAGCATTGCCATATCATACTCATCTTTAAACCCATCGACTAACATACTTGTTGCAATGTTCACATCAGTCATTTTTTCTTTTGCTGTTCGCCAAATATGACCACATCTATTACATTCTTGCGATCCATCTTGGTAATTTCCATAAAAAATCTCAACACCAATTGACTCCAAGGCATCAATGTATGTAGCTTGTCTTTTTTGTTTATCTGGATTATTGCTCACCCGACTTGTAAAATATTTTATCTTAACAAGTGTTTGATTGCTCTGCAAAAGTTTGTTTATCATTTTCTTAACATCAAGCCATCTGCAGTTATCTAGACCTGCCTCCCTCATCCCAAAATATAAGTTGAAACCATCTATATAAACAATCACACGTTCATTAATTTTTTCTAATTTCTGCATTTGTATTTTGTTTTACTTTATATTTGCACCCAAGAACATCACGAAGGATAGCATCTTTCGTCCGACGCCTCCCACAAGGAGGCGTTTCACTTTATAAAACTTTCTACCTTAAAGGTATAAATAAATTCATTTTCAGGATTTATATTCTTCATTAAAGCCATCCCACGGTATTTCAGGATTTGAATTTGTTCAGTGATTGAGGTGGCTGTTTGTCCCATGATTTTATATGTTGCTCATTTTCAAAAGAATCTGATCAATTAGTTTGGAATAATCACTAATCAAATCCGTTTTCTTCATCTCAACGATGAGTTCCTTTTTAAATGCTTGCTTTTCAGCTTTGTCTTTAATAATACTTTCAATATTTTTTATCGCAGAGATTGTTGAATTAAAACTGAAAGCAGAGTTTTTTGCCTTTAATTTTGACTCAATGTAATTCGTTGATAAAAAATCTTCCATTGTTTCAACTTTAGCTAGTACATCAGAATAACTAATCCAACTATCTGAGTATTCGTCATATTTTTCAGAGAAATCAATTTTTTTGCTATTTGAAGTTTGGTCTGAATCTGCAACGATCACAAATTTTTTATTTGCCAAGATTAAAATTTGGACTAATGTTTCTACACTACTAATCCCGGAAAGAAAAACCCGACCAACATTTTGGAATTTTTTTGCTTTGGAAGGATATAATTTTAGAAAAAACTCAAACAATTGTTTGTCGAGCCAACCTTCAAATATGATATTGTTCTCCTTCAAACATTCAAAAACACTTGTTCCTATTGCGTTTCTCAGTAACTCATCATCAGAAAATGGTGATATAGAGTCATAATTTTTAAGACTAGTAATATCATCCTTCTTTTGAACAACAATATGTCTTCCAACACATTCAGAGTCAATCATATATTGCGAATGGGTACTATAAATGATTTTTGTGTTATCTGATAATTTTAGAATCTCATCACGCAAGTACCTTGCGCTTGTTGGGTAAAGACTTTGGTCAGGCTCATCAAATAAAATGATATCTAAATCGTCAATAAATTCCTTTCGAACACGCGTCGAAATCATTAAGAGAATTGAAATGAATTTTTTAAATCCATCGCTTCTATCCTCAAAATTGTATTTAGCTTTTTCTTTTATTTTAATTCTGATTTCACCTCCATCGGGGCGAAGTTCGATTTGAGTTTCTTTGAAATCACCCCAAATTTCTTGAAAAACAGATGTTACTTGATTCGAAACTTGTTCCAGAAGGTTATCATAATCACCATCTTCTTTAAGAGCATTTTCGAATTGTACGTTAATATTATTTCGATTGCAAAGTTCAAACACATTTTTTAGTGGTTCACATATATCTGGGTTAGCCTTAAATTGGGAAATATTAACGGTGTTTGGTAGTAAATATGAATTATCAAAACTCCAATAATAGCATTTGGAGACACATTCTTCCCAATGCTCTTTAACACACCCAAATACCGCGGAGGCAATATTATTAGTTGCTGTTGGTGTTCCAGATGAAATGGAATTATTTTGAAAAATAAGGTTTTCAAAATTCTTTGAGGCAGATTTTGGTAATGTATAGTAAGTCGTGTTGCTGACCGCTTTCTCCTCTATAATTATGTTCCTAAGAACTGCATGAAAGTTTTTCACAATGAAAGCACTAATCTCTTTTTCAAAGCCCTTTCTGACAGTTTCAAGATCCCCATATTTTTTTTTGAAAAGAATTAAAATATCCGAAAAATCATCTTCATTTAAATTAAAAATTGCTCTTACATAGTAGTCATTTGAGGAAATGGTTTCATTATTAATTTTTTTTCTTTTATCTTTAGCGGAAACAGAATACACATCAAAAACTGCAGCAATTGCTTTCAAAACATTGCTTTTTCCTGCTTCATTTTTTCCAACTAAAATCTTGCAATTTTGATCAAACTCAATCGTCGCGTTTTTAACTGACCTAAAATTTTTTATTTCTATCCTTTGTAGTTCCATAATCTCAATTCAATTTCTTTTTTAATTTACCCGCCTTCTCCTTCACAAACAACCCAGCCGTATACTTCTCATACAACTCAAACAAAAACTCCATCCGCTTTGCATCACTATTAAAAGTCTGTTTGCTATAAGCCGCATCAACTGCTTTGTCTAAATCATTGTGTGCTTTCACCAATACTGGAGGCATCGTCAAAGGGTCATATAAATCTGCCAACGAACTTGTAGGAAATTCTAAGCGCGCATCCAATACCTTTTGTGCAGCTTTTTCGATTTGTTCTTTTTGTTTATCTGTTGGGTTTTCTGGCCATGGGAAATTGTTGTAGACGATTGAGCCCGAGTATCTAAAATCACTTTTTAACTTGCCACCAACTGTTCGAGACCAAAGGACATGCATAATTGAACACATTAACCCAAAAGTAAAAAGGGAAGCGGATGGAATTAGGTAGACAGCATTACTGGCAACGGTATCAGCGGAAATATACCCAATTGGGATGTATTTTCTTCTTTCAGAAGATGTTTCGGGAATTACTAAATATTCACAATTTGGATGAGAAATGTAGAAAAAATCAGTAGGTATATCCGCCGCTTTAACAGTTGGTTTTGCTGTACTATTGAGACGGAAATCTCGTACTTTATTTATTCTTTCTTTTGTTAATGGTAAGTCTCGTAAATCTTTTGGATCTGCATTGTGCAACCATAAACAATACCGAGGAATATTATTTATGAATTCAACTGAACCTATAAATTTTTTAAAATATTTTGAGGCATTTGGTTCTTTTTTTAAGAAATCTGCTCTTTCATCAGCAGTAAACAAATAATTCCCTCCATCAGTTGGTTTGTTGCCGTATTTTATGGGTGGGGCACTACAAATCGAAGAACTACTTTTTTGAATAATTATTATTGGACCTGCGTTCAAATATGGGTTTATCTTTTTAACGATAATTTCATTTGGTTCAGAAGAAATATTTTCGTACTCAAAAATTACTTTTTTACTTCTATCTAAGCAAGAAAATCCAATAACTACGCAGTGGACTGCAGCAACTCCTTTTGCCTCATTTATCCATTTAAAGGTTTGATGAGCAAAATTAATTTTTATCGAAAATCTTTGATATAGTGTTCCCCATAATATAGAAACTTGTTCACCTTGCACAATTGAATTAGTTGAGACAAATGCAACCTCGATTTCAGTATTTTGTATATACTCTGAAGCTTTATAAAACCAGGCAGAAACATAGTCTAAGTCGGATGAGGATTTTACATTTTGGAATACACTAATTAAATCTTCTTTTTGGATTTGATTTTGGTTGCTTTTTCCTAGAAACGGAGGATTACCAATTATGTATTTTAGTTTGCTTTTTGAAATCACTTGATCCCATTCTATCCTCAGTGCGTTGGCATGAACAATATTTGCTGCTTTTTTCAAAGGTAATCTTGCATAATATTGCCCAAATTCCATGCTCATTTTTAGATTCATTTGATGGTCCATCAACCACATGGCTACTTCAGCAATACGCGCAGGGAATTCTTCATATTCTATGCCCGCCATCATGTCAACGTCTAAAAGCGCCACTTCCTTTAGTTCGAGTAAGACACGGTCGGCACCAAAACGCTGTTGTAAAATTGCCAATTCCAATAAACGCAATTCTCGGTAAGTAATCACTAAGAAATTTCCGCAACCACAAGCAGGATCTAGGAATTTCATTCTGCTCAAGCGCAGGTGAAATTCATTCAGTTTTGCCTTATTGGTTTTAGTGCTTTCAAATTCAGCCCACAATTCATCCAAGAATAATGGTTTGATGAGTTTTAGAATGTTCTTTTCACTGGTATAATGCGCACCCAAATTTCTTCTTTCTTTTGGGTCCATTACACTTTGAAACATAGAACCAAAAATAGCAGGAGAAATTTTACTCCAATCCAAATAGCAACATTCAAGCAAAGTCAGTCGCATTTTTGTATCAAAGAATGCACCTGGCAAAATTTCTTCGAATAATTTACCATTTACGTAAGGAAAGGCATTCAATTGCTCATCTAAATTCTTGAATCGCTTATCTTCAGGAGTATTAAGGACTTGAAACAATTCTTGAATTTTGGCAGCCAAATCACTTCCGTCTTCCGAAGTTCGATCTTCAATGTAATCTTGGAATTGTTGTTTAGTGAAAATATTGGTGTCTTCTGCAAACAAACAAAACAACATTCTTACTAGATAAACTTCTAATGGGTGTCCTTCATAACCAATTTCTTGAAGTCTGTCGTGAAGCTTGCCCATCAATTCGGCAGCCTTAATATTTACAGGATCTTCCTCTTTGTAAACCTTTTTTTGATAGCCAGCAATAAATCCAAAGAGTTCAACATGATTAACAAAATCAGAAAGTTGGAATTCGATGTATTCATCATGTCCAATTTCTTCCAAATCGTATAAACGGAAAGTTTCAAAATCGCAAACCAAAACATATTTTGGTATATCTAATTGCTTCAATCCATGGATATATCCTTTCGCTTGTCCGTATGCTTTTGTTAAATCCTTTCCTTTACTCTTCATTTCGATTAAGAGCTGACCTTTCCAGAGCATATCGATATAGCCATCAGAATTACCAAGCTTTTTAACCTTATGTTCAAAAGAAGCAACTTTACGTTGGTTTAGACCAAAAACATTAAAAAATTCGACCAAAAAAGGTTTAGCGTCTGCTTCTTCACTGTGTGTTCCTTCCCATTCTTTGGAGAAAGCTAAAGCTCTATCTTTGATTTCATTCCAACTTAATGCCATAGTGTAAAGTTAAATTAATGCCATAAAAGTAAGATAAAAAACAGACTTAATGGGCTTGCAATTCAGCTAAATGAAAGAAAAATAATGTTGTAGTCAATGACGAAAAGAATTTCACATTTCAGCTGGTTTTTCAAAAATTAAAAAACACAAACCCCCTAAACCCATCAATTTTCTCCTTAAACTTCAATTCATCATCCTTATTCAAAATCGTGCGCATCACAATTGGGTGGCTTGGTTGATAAATTACTTTGACAACCGAGCCAATGCGCAGGCGGCTGAATTCTTCGGCGTTGACGTTATCTGAACCGGTGATTTTTTCGCCTGAAATTGTTTTGAAAGTGAATTCGATGCTGTAGCTGTTTTCCGTTCCTCTTTTGAGTGATTTTCTCGTGGTGTGCGTGCCGTTGGTGATGGATGCGAGACAAACCACACCTTCTTTTTGCAGCAGATTATCTGTTCTGAAGTAGGTGAAACCACCAATCACGCCAATGTATGCGATGCCCAGAAATGCCAACATGAATTTTTTGAATTTGGTCATTTTCGGCTCTTTTTTTCGCTTTTCTGCATAGAAAATAATGCCGAAACTATCTGCCTGTTTGAAAGCCAAATAGGTGAGGTAAGTAACCAAAATTCCGCCCAGCACGTAATAGAAACCTTTCAAATGAAAGATAATGAAAAGCGGCATCACAAAAGTGAGCAAAAGCAAGGTTGCAATGGCGGTTCCAAACCAGATGAAAAAATTTTTGGTCATGAAGATAATTTTGGGCTAAAGTAGAAAAATTCTGCAATTCCAAAACCTACAAGCAATTACAATTAATTTCTTCATTCAAACCCCAATCTTTTTCCGTAACTTAGTACTACAAACAAAATGCATTATTCTATGGAAGAAAATTCACCCATTGAAGATTTGAACGAAAATCTGAAAGCATATCTCTCAACGCGCTATGATCTAGCGGTTTTGAAAACCACCGACAAGGTTTCTGCCATCGGATCGATGACCAGTTTGGCGGTTATTTTGGGCGTTTTTATCACGCTTTTTTTGCTTTTTTTGAGCGTTTCGCTTGGTTTTTTCCTTTCAGATTGGTTCGGAAGTTACTCCTTGGGCTTCTTAACGCTGTCTGGATTTTACTTTTTGCTATTTTTAACAGTATTGATTTTTCGAAAGTCATTGATTATAAATCCTGTGCGCAACCGCTTAATTCGTTCAATTTTAGAAGAGCAATAATTGAAAATTATGGAAAAACAAACTCCTCCAATCAGCAATTATTTGGCTTTGAAGCAACAAATTGCCGTATTAGAATCGCAAAAAGAAGCACAAGAATTAGTATTGAAAGCCAATTTTCATGAAGTTTACCAATCGATTCAACCTGCGAATTTATTAAAGAACGCTTTGTTGCGTGTGCGAGAAGAAAACGAATTGGCAGGCACGACGGCTGGCGATGCTGGAATCGACTTTGTAGTTGGGAAAATCTTTAAAAAAGACGCATCGGGCGGCGAAGCACTAAAGTCATTGATTTTAAGCGAAATTTTGCACGTCTTGTACCACAAATACCACGACAGAATCCACGAATTCATTGGCAAAATGACTGAGAAATTGATTGATTTTGTGAATCCAGAAAAGAACGAGGAAGAAAAAGAGATGTGAATTTTCGCTTTTACACGCTAGAAAGCTTCCGTTGATTGTCTTTAGATTTTCTTGTTCTTTCTTTTTTCTTGATAAGAAAGAAAGAACCAAAGAAAAAATCAAGGCTACGCAATTAAAGCTAAAAAATTTAAATTTCTGACTAAACAAAAGTCAATACCTAATATTGTTACAGTAAAATAATCACTAAAGTTGTATAATGCCGATATAGTTTTAAAGTTCATCTATGCTCAAACAGTACTTTTGTTTGGTCGTCAAAAATTCCAATTTTTCTTAACGCTTTTATTGCTGAGGCCGGAAAAAGTCGTAAAACTCGGGATTTTCTTGATGTTAGTTGAAAACGTTTCATTAAGGTTTAGTTTAAGATATTAGACTATCAGCCAATTAGAAAAATGCAGTCTAATGTCTAATGTCTTCTGTCTAATGTCTTTTGTAATTACTCGTTAAAAAGCGTCTTAAACGGATCAAAACGATTCAAATTATCCACTTCTTTCATTCCGCCTTTTTCAACCCTGAAAACACGTCCTGGAAATTTTTCGACCATCGACATGTCGTGCGTCGCCATGATGACAGAAGATTTTTCTTCTTTCGCGACAGTAATCAACAAGCGCATGATTTCTTCCGAAGTTTCTGGATCCAAATTTCCTGTTGGTTCGTCGGCCAAAATCAATTCTGGTTTGTTGACCAAGGCGCGGGCAATCGCTACACGTTGTTGTTCTCCGCCAGATAAAGTGTGCGGCATCAAATGTGCTTTGCTCTCAATGCCAACCATTTTCAAAACGCCTGTCGCTCGTTGCTCCATTTGTTGTTTGTCTTTCCAACCAGTGGATTGCATCACGAAATACAAATTTTTGATTACCGATCGGTCCATCAACAACTGAAAATCTTGGAAAATAATCCCAATTTTTCGGCGCAACATCGGAATGTCTTTGCGTTTGAGCGTCAGTAAATCAAAACCTGCAACATCACCTTTTCCGTCCGTGAGTGGCAATTCGCCAAACAAAGTTTTAAGCAAACTACTTTTACCGCTTCCCGTTTTACCGATCAAGTAAATGATTTCATTGGCTTGCAACTCAAAATTGATGTTGTTCAAGACCAACTCTTTTTGTTGATAGATTTTGGCGTCTTTTAATCGAATTACTTGTCCCACGGGTGAAAGATTTAGTGTAAAGTTGCAGATTTATTCCCCATCGCACGGCAGAATTTCAAAATAATTTGAACACAGCCGCGTTTAAAACTTTTAGGCATGCTCTCCAAAACACAGCCTCAAGTCGTTTAATTTTATCCTTTTTAAAAAATATAGAACTTTATGAACCGTTTCTTGGTCATATTATCGATGTTGGCTACCCTGAATTTGGGCGCACAAACTTCTGAAAAATACAACAGTGAATACGCTGCTTTTTTCCGTGGAGAAGAATTATTTGAAAAAGAACAATACAGCGCTGCAAGAAAAGAGTTTCGTGGATTTATTGATCAATTTGCGCAAAAAAACGATCCTTTTTACCTGAAAGCACTTTATTATGAGGGAGTTTCAGCCTTGGAATTGTTTAACAACGACGGCGTGAAATTGCTAGAAGATTTCAATAAAAATTTCCCAGAAAGCATCTATCGCACCAAAATTTACTACAAATTAGGAAGGTATTATTACCAGAAAAAAGACTTCAAGGAAGCCATCGCTTGGTTCAATAAACTGCATGCTTTAGACTTGGAAGCCGACGACAAAGACGAATTTTTCTTCAAATTAGGATATGCTAATTTCCAAGAAAATAATTTTCCAGCTGCACGCGCTGCTTTTTATGAGGTGAGAAACAGCACTTCGCAATATGGCGCTCCTTCTTTGTATTATTATTCGCACATTGCCTACAACGAAAAATCCTACCAAACCGCCTTGGAAGGTTTTGAAAAATTGTTGGGCGATAAACGTTTCAGAGAAGTTGTTCCTTATTACATCACGCAAATTTATTACTTGCAAGGTCGATATGAGGATGTTGCCAAATTCGCACCAGCGTTGGTTGATAGTGTAAAATCTACCAGCATGAGCAGCATGAATCACTTGATTGGTGACGCTTTCTACCGCGTGGGAAAATACGATGAAGCTGTGATGTATTTAGAAAAATACAACCAAAAGTCAAATACTTCTCGCCAAGAAGATTATGAATTGGGTTATGCCTATTATCGAAGTTCCAATTTCGACAAAGCGATTCAATTGTTTGACCGCGTTTCGAGAGTGAAAGATACTTTGGGACAAATTGCATTTTACCACATTGGCGAATGTTACCTCAAAAAAGGAAACAACGCTTATGCACGCACCGCTTTTGAAGAAGCTGCAGTGATGGATGTAGACGCCAAAATCCAAGAAGATGCTTTGTACAATTATGCGATTTTATCTTACAAATTAGATGTCAATCCATACGACGAAGCAGTGGAAGCTTTGGGATTGTATCTCAAAAAATATCCGAATTCAGACCGAAAAAATGAAGTATATCAATATTTAGTCAACGTTTATACTTCAACCAACAACTACGAAGCGGCGCTGAAATCCTTGGATAAATTGGCGACCAAAGACATTCGTTTGAAAACGGCTTATCAAATTGTAGCGTTCAATCATGGCGTAGAATTGTTTCAGAAAGCATCTTATTTGAAAGCGATTGATGCGTTTGAATTGGTTAGCAAATATCCAATCGACGCGGAAATTGCCGCCAAAGCAAAATTCTGGATTGCGGACGCTTACTACCAAATGAAGAACGACGCGAAAGCGATTCAAGGATACAAATCTTTCCTTTCTCTTCCTGGAAACGTTTCTTCGAGTTTGCGTGCTGATGCATACTACAATTTGGGTTACGCTTATTTGAATACTGCCAAAAAGGACAAAACCTTGCAGAATTCGCAATTGGAAGATGCTTTCAAAAACTACCTTTCGCAAGGAAATTTGAAAAATAAATCCAAGAAAGCGGATGCTTACATGCGTTTGGCGGATTATTACTACATCACCAAGAAGAATGAATTGGCGATCAAAAACTACAAAGAAGTCTATGAATTGAAAGCCGGAAATGAAGATCAAGCCTTGTATTTCATGTCGTTGACTTACGGTTTGACCGACAAAGGATTGGACGATAAAATCAAAAACTTGCAAGACATCGTCAACAATTATCCGCGTTCGCAATACATCATGGCTTCAATTTATGAAATTGGGATGAGTTTTAGAGCGAAAGAGCAAGACGAGAAAGCGTTGCCTTATTTCCAACAATTGGTGACAGATTATCCAACGTATATTTTGGTGCGTGAAGCGAAAATCAACGTTGCGGACATTTATTTCAAGAAAAAAGAATACGCCAAATCAGAAGATTTATACAAGAAAATCTTGGCTGAATATGGCACCGACCGCGAAACTTGCATCGACGGTGTGAAAGGTTTGAGCGACATTTATAAAGCGCAAAAACAATTGGATAGAATCGAAGAATTGAAAGTGTATAATTGCTCCGATGAGGTAGTTGATGATTTGGAAGACAGTTATTACAGTGCTGCTTTTGAACCGTATGAAGACAGTTCATTTACGGAAGCAATTCCAGATTTGGAGAAATATTTGTCGAAATATCCTGGCGGAAAATACGAAGTTGAAATTCAAGCGTATTTGGCAAACGCATATTTCAGAACAGGAAATGAAGTCAAAGCATTGGAAATGTATCGCGCTTTGTTGGAAAAACCGAACACAGAATTTACAGAATTGGCTGCGATTCGCGTTTCGAAAAACTTGTACAACAGCGGCGATTACGAAACAGCGATTTTCTATTACGCCAAATTAGAAAAAGTGACTTCCCGACCAAGCACTTTACACAATACGCAGGTTGGGTTGATGCGCTGTAATTTCTTCCTCGAAAATTGGTTAAGCGCTTCTGAATATTCGAAAAAAGTACTTGCGAATACTTTGACAGCATCCACCATTAAATTGGAAGCGGAATACGTGAAAGGAATTTCATTCTATCAGTTAGAAAATTACACGGAAGCGAAACCATCGTTGGAATGGGTAGTTAAAAATACCACGACCGTCATGGCGCCAGAATCGAAATTTTACTTGGCTGAAATGTATTACAAGCAAAAAGACCATGTGAAAGCAGAAACTGAAATTCGCGCATTGCTAAAAATGAAACCAGCGTATGATTTCTGGATCGCCAAAGCGTTGATTTTACAGTCAAAAGTGTTGATTGCCAAACAAGATTTGTTTCAAGCAGAACACACCTTGCAATCTGTGATCGATAATTACACCATTCAAGACGATGGCATTTTGCTAGAGGCAAACCAACTTTGGGATGAATTGATGCAATTGAAAACCACGCCAAAAGTGGTGGAAGAAAAGAAATCGACAGAAATCGAAATTAACGAAAAAGGAAATTAATCATGTTCAAATATTTCATTTTACTCGCATTTAGTGTCATTTGTTTGACCAGTTTTGCCCAAATCAAGCAAGACGAAGAAAGCGTTTTGGTAAAAGCCAATCGAACGGTTCCAGAAGCATACAGAATTGTGGAGTCTCCAAAAATTATTGACACTGTGATTCCGCAATCAGAAGTGGAATATCCGCTGCTTTCGTTGAAATACGAAACCAAAATCATCTTGGATACCATTGAACCAGCTACAGTGAAATTGGTTGATAAATTGCCACAATTGTACAATGCATATGTCAAAGTGGGAATCGGATCTACCTTCATGCCGTTGGGCGAAATTTATTACAACAATGCGCGCTCTCGCAAATATGTGTACGGAGGCCATTTGAAACATTTGAGTTCATTCGGTAACATCAAAGGCTACGCACCAGCGCAGTACGACCGCACAAGTTTGAATATTTTTGGTGGAATCAACGAAAAAAATTACACTGCGAGAGGCGAATTTATCAACAACAACAGAGGTTTGCACCAATATGGTTTCAAAAATGAAAAAGCAGACCGCGACAGCATTCAAAACCGTTTCAATGAAATTGGCGCACAATTTTCTTTCGCTTCACACAAAAAAGACAGCGCTAATTTGAACTACAAAGTGGGCTTGGCTTATTTCAATTTTCACGACAAAAAATCCAAAATCGACAGTTTGGCGAATTGGAGAGGACGAGAAAATTATTTTGCAGCAACGAGTTCATTTTGGTACCAAATGGGCAAGGAAGTTTTCGCAGCAGATTTAAACATTCGTTACAACGGCTACAAATACGGCGAAAAAGATGCTGGGTTGAGTTCTTTGGATACAGGAATTGTCAAAAACAACACGATTGTGAACTTGAAACCGAGTATCACGACATATGCGATGAACAACAAATTGAAAGCGCAAATTGGGATTGACATTACGATTGACGCGCAAGAAAAAGCAAAGTTTTACATTTATCCCGTGGCGGAAGTCAAGTATTCATTGTTTGACGACATTTTAATTCCTTACGCAGGAATCAAGGGCGGTTTGAAGCAAAACACTTTCAAGAGTTTGAGTTTAGAAAACGAATTCATTCTTTCCAATGTGCAATTGCAAAACGAAAGCAACACGCTCAACGCCTTCATAGGTTTCAAAGGAACGTTGACCAAAAGAATTGCTTTCAACGCCAGTGCGAGCTTCTCAAACCACAAAAACAAAGCTTTGTTTGTGACTGATACGGTTTACGCCAAAGGAAGAAATCAATTCAGGGTGATTTACGACACGATGAACATTGCCACCATTGAGGGATCGATTTCTTACCAAATGTCTGAAAAATTGAAAATTGACGGCGTTGCGAAGTTCTTTTCATACAACGCCAAAAACAATTCATTTGCTTGGAATTTACCTCAATTTCAATTGATTGCACGAGGAAGCTACAATTTGTTTGACAAATTTCTCATCAATTTGGACATGAATTACGAAGGCGGAAGAAAAGCCTTGGTTTATGAAAAAGGCACCAATGTGACATTAGAAGACGGACAATTTGCCCAAAAATTGGGATTCATCGCAGACGTAAATTTGGGAGTAGAATACCGTTACAACAAACGCATTTCAGCATTTCTACAATTCAACAATTTAGCCGCACAAAGATACCAACGTTGGTACAACTACCAAGTGCAAGGTTTCCAAGTGATGGGAGGTGTGACGTTTAGGTTTTAGCATGTAAAGTTAACGAATAAAAAAAGCTTGCAAAAATTAAATTTCTGCAAGCTTTTTAATTTTATATCAATAGCACTTAAAACTCAGCGTTTCCTGGTGTTCTTGGGAACGGAATCACGTCGCGGATGTTGCTCATTCCGGTAACGAACATCACCATGCGCTCAAATCCTAAACCGAAACCTGCGTGAGGCACCGTTCCGAATTTGCGTGTTTCTAAATACCACCACAAATCTTCCTCGTGAATTCCGAAATCGGCGCATTTCTTTTTCAAAACATCCAAACGTTCTTCACGTTGTGAACCGCCCACCATTTCTCCAATGCCTGGAAACAAAATGTCCATCGCGGCAACTGTTTCTTTTCCAGCTTCGCAACCTTCGTTTGCACGCATGTAAAAAGCCTTGAAAGAAGCAGGATAATCAGTGATAATTACAGGGCGTTTGAATTCTTTTTCAACCAAATAGCGCTCGTGTTCTGATTGCAAATCGGTTCCCCAAGTAACATCGTATTTGAATTTTTTCTTTTTGAAAGGCGTTGAATTCATCAACACTTCAATCGCTTCCGTATAAGTAATGCGTTTGAAATCGTTGGTTGTAACAAATTCAAGGCGCTCCAACAAAGTCAATTCATTGCGCTCATTGGCAGGTTTTGAAGCTTGCTCAGTGATTTCTCTTTCGTTCAAGAATTTCAAATCATCTGCGCAATTTTCCATCACATATTTGCAGATGTATTTCAACATTTCCTCCGCCAAATCCATGTTGTCGTGGATGTCGTTGAACGCCACTTCCGGTTCGATCATCCAAAACTCCGCCAAGTGGCGAGAAGTATTGGAGTTTTCCGCGCGGAACGTTGGTCCGAAAGTATAAACTTGACCCAAAGCCAAGGCAGCTAATTCCGCTTCCAATTGACCAGAAACCGTCAAGTTTACAGATTTGCTGAAAAAATCTTCAGAAAAATCAACTTTTCCGTCTTCCGTTTTCGGTAAATTTTCTAAATCTAAGTTGGTTACATGAAACATTTCGCCCGCACCTTCAGCATCTGAACCTGTGATGATTGGCGTATGTAAATAGTAAAAACCTTTGTTGTTGAAGAATTGATGAATCGCAAACGACACCGCGTGACGCACTCTGAAAACTGCGCCAAATAAGTTTGTTCTAAAACGCAAATGCGCTTGTTCACGCAAAAATTCCAAGCTGTGTTTTTTCGGTTGCATCACCGTTTTTTGAATATCGTCAGGATTCGCTTCACCGATAATTTCGATTTCAGTTACTTGCAATTCAATTGATTGTCCAGCACCTTGAGAAGCCACAATTTCGCCAGTCAAACCAATGGCTGCTCCCGTTGTGATTTTTTTCAAAATTGCTTCGTCGTATTTTTCAAAATCAACCACTGCCTGCAAATTATTGATTGTTGAACCGTCATTCAATTGAATAAAACGATTACTGCGGAATGCGCGAACCCATCCTTTCACAACCAAAATTTGTCCGACTTCAGCCTGACTCAAAACTTCTGCAATTTTTACTCTCTTCATTTTTATAAAATATAGGCTACAAAAATAAATAAATAAGTTGAAGAATCGCTTGAAAAAGGGAAGGATTAGCGATGCAAAAAGCGCTTTTTGAAATAAATATGCAAGAATTTTAAAAAATCTTTCCCGTAGGGAAAAAGTATAAAATGATTAAAATTTCAACAAAAATTACCGCGAAAGTGTTGTAGATTAAAAATAAGTTTATACATTTGATTAAAATTTCGTCAAAACAATGTTTAAAATATTATCAAGATGACAACATTAAAAGTAAATGACAAAGCACCGAATTTTGCTGGTTTAGATCAGCAAGGAAAAACGATTCAAACAGCAGATTTTGCAGGAAAGAAATACGCCGTTTATTTTTATCCGAAAGACAACACACCAGGATGTACCGTACAAGCATGTAATTTGAGAGACAATTATGACGCATTGGCAGCAGCGGGAATTTCCATCATAGGTGTGAGTATGGATTCAGAAGTTTCTCACCAAAAATTCATTTCGAAATTTGAATTGCCTTTTCCACTGATTGCGGATACAGACAAAAAAGTGATTGAAGCCTTTCAAGTTTGGGGTCCAAAGAAATTCATGGGCAAGGAATATGACGGAATTCACCGCACCACTTTTGTGATGGATGAAAACAACGTGATTCAAGGCATCATTTCAAAACCTAAAACCAAAGACCACGCAAGCGAAATTTTAGAAATTTTCAATAAATAGTATTTTTTTTCAAGAACGTAAATAGATTACGTATAACCACCCCCAACTTTGCATCACAATTAAACCCGACAATGTTTGTGCTAGAGGATAAACGATAATCGAAAGCAAACTTGTCAAATAACAAATAAAAAACAAACGATATGGCAGTTAAAGAAGTAAATGCAGACAAATTAAAAGCGCTTCAACTTACAATGGAGAAGTTGGACAAAACTTACGGTAAAGGAACTGTAATGAAATTAGGTGATGCACCGATTGAAGAAATGGAAGTGATTTCTTCAGGTTCAGTAACCCTAGATTTAGCGCTTGGCGTAAATGGTTATCCAAAAGGAAGAATCATTGAAATATACGGACCAGAATCATCTGGAAAAACAACCTTGGCGATTCACGCGATTGCTGAATGTCAAAAAGCAGGTGGAATTGCAGCTTTCATTGATGCTGAGCATGCGTTCGACCAATTTTACGCACAAAAATTGGGTGTAAATGTCAACGAATTATTGATTTCACAACCAGACAATGGAGAGCAAGCATTAGAAATTGCAGACAATTTGATCCGTTCAGGAGCGATTGATTTAATTGTAATTGACTCTGTTGCAGCTTTGACGCCAAAAGCGGAAATCGAAGGCGAAATGGGTGATTCTCAAATGGGATTGCAAGCAAGATTGATGTCGAAAGCATTGAGAAAATTGACAGGTTCGATTTCAAAAGCGAAATGTACCTGTATTTTCATCAACCAATTGCGTGAAAAAATCGGTGTAATGTTCGGAAATCCAGAAACAACAACTGGAGGAAACGCGTTGAAATTCTACGCATCAGTGAGAATTGATATCAGAAGAGCAGCACAAATCAAGGATGGAGAAGAAGTTATTGGTAACCACATCAAAGTGAAAGTGGTAAAAAATAAAGTGGCGCCACCGTTCCGTAAAGCAGAATTCGACATCATGTATGGAGAAGGAATTTCAAAAGTGGGAGAAATCATCGATTTAGGCGTTGAGTTCAACATTTTGAAGAAAAGCGGATCTTGGTTCTCTTATGGAGAAACGAGACTAGGACAAGGGCGTGATGCTGTGAAAAGTTTAATTGGCGACAATCCAGAATTGATGGATGAATTGGAAGCCAAAATCAAAGACGTTCTTGGAGCGCATCCTACTATTGTGGAGGAAGTAATCCAAGACTAACTGCATATCGTTTAAGACAGCGCTTCGAAAGGAGCGCTGTTTTTTTGTGATATTTTTTTGAAAAGATAACAGATTAAATGCAAAGAATAAAACCTGTTTGATTTTACTCAAAATGCTTGTAATGAATTTGTTTTGCCCACGCTGGGGCAATAAAACGAAAAAAACATATTTTTTTCTATTCATGTTTAGCCTCTCTGAGGCTTCGAAGTGGTTGACAATCGGAGATCAATTGTTAGCCAAAGTAGGGCTAAACAAATATAAAAAGAAACCTGAAAGATGTTATCCTTGCCCCAGCGCGGGCAAAAACAGCGCAAAAGCACATCGTAAGATTTTTTATCACATGTTGCAGAGTCTCTGAAGTTTTAAAGAAAAACATATTAGCCCTAGCAGGGCTAAACCATTTTAAAAAAGGTAAACCCCTTCATCCTTGCCCCAGCGTGGGCAAAACAGCAGGATGTCACACCAAAAAAAGCAACTTTTAATTCAACCTTTGTAAACCAAAAACAACCAATTATGGCCGATACTTACACACAAATTTATTATCATGTAGTTTTCGCAGTAAGAAACCGAAAATATATGATTACAAAAGACATAAAAGAAGATTTATATAAATACATGTCAGGAATCATTAACAATCAAAAGCAAAAACTGATAATTGTAAATGGAATGCCAGATCATGTTCACATTTTGCTGCAATGTAAGCCTGACATGAATCTTTCAAATACCGTGAAAGAAATCAAAGAGCATTCAACAAAATACTTGAACAATGAAAAAATGCTGGGAGGTAAATTTTACTGGCAAGCAGGATTTGGAGCGTTTTCGGTTTCTAAAAGAGATGTAGATATGATTATAAATTATATCAAGAATCAAGAGGAACATCATACTAGAAACTCTTTTAAAAATGAATACGTGCGATTTTTAAAAGAAAATGAAATTGAATTTAAAAACGAATATCTTTTTGATTTTGACTTGAAATGATTGGATGAATTTGTTTTGCCCACGCTGGGGCAATTAAACGAAAAAAACATTTTTTTTCTAAGGGTGTTTAGCCTCTCTGAGGCTTTAAAAAATGACTATTGGATAATCGTCCAAGAGCCTTAGCAGGGCCATGACTAGTCCTAAATAAGCGATACAGATTATTAAAGACTAAATTAATAAATTAT
>JBBALI010000010.1:0-103132 GCA_040403095.1 Crocinitomicaceae bacterium | reverse complement strand
ATTTCAACAGTTCCTGTTGCGGTGAATGAACCTGTAAAAGCATATGCTACTGGTTCGCCGGAACGTGAATCTTTATTGTCAACTTACAAACAAATGTATAATCAGGCGCCTATTGACATTCCCATGTATATTGGTGCTGAAAAAGTTTTTACTGATAACAAAAAGTCATTGACTCCACCTCACGAGCATTCAAAAGTGCTCGGAACATATAATCAAGGTGATGTATCACATGTTGAAAAAGCAATCGAAGCTGCTTTGAGTGCAAAAGAAGCTTGGGCAAATCTACCTTGGGAAGACAGAGCTGCGGTTTTTTTAAGAGCAGCTGATTTATTGGCAGGACCTTTCAGAGCTAGAATGAATGCTTCTACCATGTTGGCTCAATCTAAAAATGTTTTTCAAGCTGAAATCGATGCTGCTTGCGAATTGATTGATTTCTTTCGATTCAATGTGCAATACATGACGCAAATCTACAAAGAGCAACCTGAATCTTTGCCAGGAATGTGGAATCGTTTACAATACAGACCTTTGGAAGGTTTTGTTTTTGCGTTGACTCCATTTAATTTTACTTCAATTGCCGCCAATCTTTGTGCAGCACCAGCGATGATGGGAAATGTTGTAGTTTGGAAACCAGCTGAAACGCAAATTTATTCTGCTCAAATAATCATGGAATTATTTCAAGCTGCAGGATTGCCAGACGGTGTAATCAATATGGTCACTGTGAGCGGAAAAGATGCTGGAGACGCAATTTTCAAACACAAAGATTTTGCAGGTTTACATTTTACAGGTTCCACTGGCGTTTTCCGTGATTTATGGAAAGGAATTGCTAACAATATCGAAAATTTCAAAAGCTATCCAAGAATTGTTGGGGAAACGGGTGGAAAAGATTTCATTATGGTTCATGAGTCAGCAAATGCATCCGAAGTTGCAACAGCAATGACACGTGGAGCTTTCGAATTCCAAGGACAAAAATGTTCTGCTGCTTCTCGTGCCTATATTCCTTCAAACATTTGGAATGATGTAAAAAGAATTGCTGTTGACCAAGTTAATTCGATGAAAATGGGTTCTCCTGAAGATACAAGTAATTTTGTAAATGCTGTAATCAGTGAGAGAGCTTTTGACAGAATCGCAAAATACATCGACGATATCAAAGCTTCTTCAGATGCGGAAATTATTGCAGGCGGAAATTATGATAAATCTAAAGGATATTTTATCGAACCAACTTTGGTAGTGACTACCAATCCAAAATTCAAAACGATGTGTGAAGAAATTTTCGGACCAGTTTTGACAATTTACGTCTACGAGCCGAAAGATTTTGAAGCAACATTGACCATTTTGGATCAAACTTCAGATTACGCTTTGACAGGTTCAATTATTGCGAATGACCGTTATGCAATAAATTTGGCGACTAAAAAATTAGAAAATAGTGCTGGAAACTTTTACATCAACGACAAACCAACCGGTGCTGTTGTAGGTCAACAACCATTTGGTGGTGCAAGAGGTTCAGGAACGAACGACAAAGCTGGTGCATCCATGAATTTGTTGCGTTGGGTTTCAGCACGAACAATCAAAGAAACATTTGTACCAGCGACTGATTATAGATATCCATTTTTAGGATAAAAAGAATTATTTTTCGATAGCCAAGTTTCATTTTTGAAGCTTGGCTTTTTTGTTTTCTAAATTTTCTGCTGAAATCAAATTTTTATTACATAAATTTGTACCATCTCTAAGGGGTGCCTCAAAAAGGCTGAGATTATACCCATTGAACCTGTCAGGATAATGCCTGCGTAGGGAAGATGATACTTTATTATTAATTGCTAATTATTCACAATCAGAGAATTAGCCCCTTATTCTTGTTAAATTTTTAAAAAAAAATGAAAACAAGGATTACCAAAATCACCACGTTACTCGCACTGATAACATCTTTCAGTGCATTTAGTCAACACAATCTCAAAGGTAAAGTCACCAATCAAGAAGGAATTCCAGTTGTTGGTGCAACCGTAAGTATTGACAAATCTTATAATCGAACTCAGACTGAAAAAGATGGAAATTATCTTCTAAAAGGTCTTAGAAATGATTCAATTAAAATAACAATTTCTTTCTTTGGGTATGAAACTCAATCGATGAAATTGTTGGTAAAAGGAAATGATCTGGAGAAAAATTGGGTGTTGAATCAATCAGCTTTCATGATTGAAGAAGTTCAAATTGCTGCTGTTAGAGCTGATCTAAAAACGCCAACAACCTACACCAATTTAAGTGAAAAGGAAATCCAACAAAACAATTTTGGACAAGATTTGCCTTATTTATTGCAATCTACGCCATCAACAGTTGTCACTTCTGACGCAGGTGCTGGAGTTGGATATACAGGAATAAGAATTCGAGGAGTTGATCCCACAAGAACGAATGTCACAGTGAATGGAATTCCATTAAACGATGCGGAATCACATGGTGTTTTTTGGGTAAATATGCCAGACTTTGCGTCTTCTTCGGATAATATCCAAGTGCAAAGAGGCGTTGGTACATCTTCTAACGGGGCAGCTGCGTTCGGTTCAAGTATCAATATCAAGTCTGACAATATCCGCAAAGAAGCCTATGTGGAGTTGGATAATTCCGGAGGTTCGTTCAACACTTTGAGAAACACTGTAAAAGTGGGAACTGGTTTGATAAACAATCATTTTGTTGTTGATGCAAGATTATCTCGCATTGTTTCTGATGGCTATGTTGACCGTTCCAGATCCAATTTAAAATCATTTTACCTGTCAGGTTCATGGGTTGGAAAAAAGTCCATTTTGAAAGCCATTGTTTTTGGAGGAAAAGAAACCACCTACCAAGCTTGGAATGGAATTCCTGAAGCAAAATTGAAAGGAAATATAGACAGTTTATTGTCACATTTTTACAATAATTATTATCCTGGTGGAACTTATCAAACTAGTCAAGATTCAGTGAATTTATTTAATTCAGATCCAAGAAAATACAACTATTATACTTATCAAAATGAAACAGATAATTACCAACAAGACCATTATCAACTGCATTTTTCACATGTTTTTAATCCAAAAATTGCACTAAATACTGCCGCGCATTTTACACATGGAGCTGGTTATTATGAGCAGTATAGATTGAATCAAGCATTTTCAACTTACGGATTAACTCCTGTCCTTTATGGAAATGATACCATTTCAAATACAGATTTAATTCGCAGAAGATGGCTAGACAATAATTTTTACGGAGCCATTTTCTCTTTGACTTACAATAACTTGAAAAATTTCAAAATGATTGTCGGCGGTGGAGCCAATCAATATGATGGAAAGCATTTTGGAGAAATCATTTGGGCTCGAACAGCATCACAAAGTGAAATCAATCAACATTATTATGATAATCAAGCGAATAAATTTGAGGCGAGTGCTTATGCGAAGGCGAATTATCAATTGAAAAGATTCAACTTTTTTGTTGATCTTCAAATCCGCCACATCGGTTATAAATACACTGGAGACGATCAATATTATGGAAATTTAATTCCATTAACTCAAAACGTAACTTTTACATTTTTCAATCCAAAATTTGGTTTCTCATTTGATTTGAATAGCAAAAACAATTTTTATGCTTCTCTCAGTGTTGCCAACCGTGAGCCCGTGAGAGACGATTTTGTTCAGAGTTCGATTTATAGCAGACCAAAGCCTGAGCAATTGCAAAATGCGGAAGTGGGCTATAGATTTCATGCAAGAAAATTATTTGTGAATGCAAACTACTATTTGATGAATTACAAAGATCAATTGATTTTAACAGGACAAATCAATGACGTTGGTTCTTATAATCGTGCAAATGTGGCAAAAAGTTACCGTTCTGGAGTAGAGATTGAAGCAGGTTATTTGATTACAAAAAAAATAAGTTTGACAGGTAATTTCACCTTGAGTGCTAATAAAATCCAGAACTTCACAGAATATGTGGATAATTATGACAATTACGATGCGAATGGTAACATGATTCAGACTGTGATTCAACACACAAACACAGACATCGCCTTTTCTCCTAAAGTGATTGCAGCACTTGGTATACAATTCGAACCAATCAAAAATTTGACTTTAAATTGGCAAGCAAAATACGTAGGAAAACAATATTTAGACAATACTTCGAATGAATCAAAAAGATTAGATGCATATTTTACCAATAATTTAATGGTGAATTACTGTATTAAAATCATAGGTATTCGAGAAATGAATGTTGGGATTTTGGCGAATAACATTTTGAATACACTCTATGAAAATAACGGCTACACTTTTGGATATATTTCAGGAGGAAAACGCATCAATGAAAATTATTATTTCCCTCAAGCTGGTAGAAATTTCTTAGTAAGATTGACTATAAAAATTTAATCTCAATTAGCGTAAATACTGAAAGTCGGGATGAATTCGTTCCGACTTTTTAGTTTTATTTAAATTTTTAGTTAAAAAATGTTTTATTTTATAAAAAACTGAAAATCCATTGATTAAAGTTTTCTTGTATCGAAATAATTTGTACCTTTCACTAGAAATCAATTGCTATGGATCAAGAAATTACCCCATTTCTGCTAGAAAATCTGATACGCCCATTCAAGGAATCTTTGATGATTATTGACCGTGACGCAAAAATTTTATCAATTACTGAACATTCAAAAAAAGTGTTTAGAGAAAAAGAGTTGATTGGAAATAATTTCACCAATTATATTTTTGAAGAAGAAAATCTTTTTAAAATTTGGTTGAAAAATATTGAAGGAAATAAATCCGATGTTTTTCGATTTAATATCAAGAGAGGAAATCATTTTTTTTCAATGATGCTTAACGCTTTATCCTTTGTTGGATCCGATGGAGAAATATCGATTTTACTTTCAATGAAAGATGATTCTGAACTTCAAAAAACCAAAAGGGACATACTTAAGAAAACTTTAGCTATCGAACATTTTTCCAAATCAAGAAAGATCAGAGATGGGAACTTACACGAAGCGATTTTTGAGATTTTAGAAATGTCTGCCAAAGCAATGGAAACAAAAAGAGTGAATGTTTGGCGGATTGATGAAAAACAAGAAAGAATTGATTGTATCGGCAATTTTGATGAATCAGCACATATTCCTTTTACGCAAGAAAGTTTGCCTCGTATTTCAATGCCAGACTATTTTAAATTGTTTGAAAATGAAACAATTATTGTTACAAATAATGCGATGGAGAATCCTTTAACAAAGGAGTTGAAAGACAATTATTTGATTCCCCACAATATTTATGCGATGATGGATGTACCTATTCGAATTGAAGGTGATATCATCGGAGTTATTTGTTTTGAAAATGTTGGTCAGGAAAAAAAATGGACTTTACAAGATCAAAAATTTGGATTAATTGCTGCCCAAATGGTTTCCTTGGCGATAGAAACATATGAGCGTAAGAAGGCACAAACGAATTTAGAAATCGCTTTACATGAATTGCAAAATTTATTCAGAGAATCCAATCACAGAATCAAGAATAATTTGGCAATTATCTCGAGTTTGATTCATTTAGAAGCACAAAATAGCAAAGATGCAATGCAAGAAGATTTATTTTTGAATCTTCAAAATAGGGTTTTATCGATTATTTCGCTGCATGATTTGCTCAATAAAAGTCGAACTTTTGAGAAAATCAATTTCAAAGAATATATTGATGATATTTTGACTAAATTGAACGATTCATTTGCCCATGCTCATCAAAATATTTCAATAAATAAACACATCGAAGAGATTGAAATTTCGGCGTCAAAAGCAATTCCTTTGGGTTTGATTGTAAATGAAATAATCACCAATTCCTACAAACATGCTTTCAAAGCTGGTACAAAAGGAATTATCGATATAGAAATTTTAAAAAGAGATAATCAACTGCTAATGATGATTAAAGACAATGGAAAAGGATTTGATTTTGCTAGTAAAAAAGAAACTTTTGGAATCGAAATTTTAAAAGACTTGGTCAATCAATTAGATGGAAAATTGGATTTTAATGCACTTGGTGGTGCCAATTTTTCAATCGAAGCAGTTTTGTGATTCTTGCAAATAAAAAAAGCCGACTCCTAAGAATCGGCTTTACTAAATTTTGATCGAATTTATTTTTTCTCATCCACTTCTTCGAAGTCAACATCAGTCACTTCATCCGCTGGATTACCTTCTGCTTGTTGACCAGCACCAGCGTCACCTCCTTGAGGATTTGCTGCGTTGTACATGTCTTGTGAAGCTGCTTGGAAAACATTGTTTAATTTGTCCATTGCTGCGTCCATGTTTGCCATGTCTTTTGCTTCAAAAACAACTTTCAATTCAGCCAAAGCATCTTCAATTGGTTGTTTTTTATCTGCTGGAATTTTGTCTCCGTATTCTTTCAATTGACGTTCAGTTTGGAAAATCAAAGAATCTGCTTTGTTGATTTTTTCAACTTCTTCCATTTTCTTTTTGTCGGCATCTGCATTCGCTTCAGCTTCTGCACGCATTCTTTTGATATCCTCATCACTCAATCCTGAAGAAGCTTCAATTTTGATTGATTGCTCTCTTCCTGTTCCTTTGTCCTTCGCAGAAATGTGCATGATACCATTTGCATCGATGTCAAAAGTTACTTCGATTTGTGGAACACCTCTTTGCGCTGGTGGGATGTCTGTCAATTGGAAACGACCCAAAGATTTGTTGTCATTTGCCATTGGACGTTCACCTTGGATAACGTGAATATCAACTGATGGTTGATTGTCTGACGCTGTAGAGAAAGTTTCAGATTTCTTAGTTGGAATCGTAGTGTTTGATTCAATTAATTTAGTCATTACACCACCCATTGTTTCAATACCTACTGACAATGGAATAACGTCTAATAGCAATACATCTTTCACTTCACCTGTCAAAACTCCACCTTGAATTGCTGCACCAACTGCTACTACTTCGTCAGGATTTACTCCTTTAGAAGGCGCTTTTCCGAAGAAACGCTCAACTGCATCTTGAATAACTGGAATTCTTGTAGAACCTCCAACTAGAATAACTTCGTCGATATCACTAGTAGACAATCCAGCGTTTTTCAAAGCTGAACGACAAGGAGCGATGGTTCTTTCAACAATAGAAGAAATTAATTGCTCAAATTTTGAACGTTGTAAAGTTCTTACTAAGTGTTTTGGAATTCCATTCACCGGCATGATGTATGGCAAATTGATTTCAGAAGAAGTTGTAGAAGAAAGTTCAATTTTCGCTTTCTCAGCTGCTTCTTTCAAACGTTGCAATGCCATTGGATCTAAACGCAAGTCAATTCCTTCCTCATTTTTGAACTCGTCAGCCAACCAGTCAATGATTGTATTATCAACATCATCACCACCTAAATGTGTATCTCCGTCTGTTGCCAATACTTCGAAAACGCCGTCACCCAATTCTAAGATAGAAACGTCATGTGTTCCACCACCGAAGTCAAAAACAACGATTTTTTGGTCAATTCCTTTTTTATCTAAACCATAAGCCAAAGCTGCTGCTGTAGGCTCATTGATGATTCTTTTGATTGTTAAACCTGCGATTTCTCCTGCTTCTTTCGTCGCCTGACGTTGTGAGTCATTGAAATATGCTGGAACAGTAACAACTGCTTCAGTAACTTCATGCCCTAAATAATCTTCGGCTGTTTTCTTCATTTTTTGAAGAATCATTGCAGAGATTTCTTGAGGTGTATATGTTCTGTCGTCAATTTTTACACGTGGTGTATTGTTGTCGCCTTTTACTATTTCATAAGGAACTCTTGCTGTTTCCGCTTTCATATCATCATAAGATGAACCCATGAAACGTTTGATAGAGTTGATTGTTTTTGTTGGGTTGGTGATCGCTTGTCTTTTGGCAGGATCTCCAACTTTACGCTCACCTCCTTCAACAAATGCCACGATAGATGGCGTTGTTCTTTTTCCTTCTGAGTTAGCAATTACAACTGGTTCGTTTCCTTCCATTACAGAAACACAAGAGTTTGTAGTTCCTAAGTCGATACCGATAATCTTTCCCATATTGTTTATTATTTAATTTTCAATTTGATTTCCCTCTCAAAGTCAATTTTTGTGCCGATGAAAAAAAATGCAGTTTTTATGACAAAATGGAAAGCTTAAGCTATGTCCTTTTCCGATTAAATGACGGAATGTCAGTTTTTGTATGACAAAACGTTTTTTAAAGGAAGGAAATTAATTTTCTAGCTTTAAAACAGCTATTCATTCTTCATTTTGAATTTACTTTCTATTTTTACAGCATGAATGTATTTGATGTAGCGGTAATTGGCAGTGGACCTTCTGGAGGAATGGCAGCTTATGAGTTGGCGAAACATGGATTTTCGGTTGCGATTTTAGACAAAGAAACCTTGCCAAGATATAAAACTTGCGGCGGAGGTTTGGTTGAGCGCGGAAGAAAATTGATTCCTTTTGATATTTCAAGTGCCATTGAAGCTGAGTTTTATTCAGTCGATACATTCTTTCAAAAGAAGAACGTCAAATTAACAACACAAAGAGAAACGCCAATCATTTCAATGGTGATGCGTGACACTTTTGATTTTTTGATTGTAGAAAAAGCGGTTGAAAATGGTGCAATATTGTTGCAAAATCACAAAGTTACTGCCATTGAATTGGGCGAAGTAAATCAAATTCATACTGATAACGACATCGTACAAGCAAAATTCATTATTGCTGCAGACGGCGCTTTGAGTGCCACTGCTAAAATGGTCGGCTGGAAAGAAACACGAAATGTTATTCCTGCCTTGGAGTATGAAGTGGAAGTTTCACCAGCTGATTTTGAAAGACTTTCGAAAGACGTGAGGTTTGACATCGACGCTGTTCCTGGTGGTTATGGATGGTGTTTTCCAAAGAAAAATCATTTGTCGATTGGAGTAGGGGTTTTGAGAAAATCAAAAGACAATTTGAATTTAAAAGCATTTTATCAAGCCTATTTGAAAACATTGGGCATTGAAAATATCATTTCTGAAGACGCGCATGGTTTTGTAATTCCCGTTTCTCCGCGAACAGATTATTTTGTGAAAAACAAAGTTTTCTTGACTGGCGATACCGCTGGTTTTGCAGACCCAATCGTTGCGGAGGGTTTGTCCAATGCGATTTTGAGCGGTAAACTTTGCGCTGAAGCTTTGATTGAAAGTAATTTGGATGAAAGTAAATCCGCAGAACTTTATTTGCAAAAGTTGAATAAAAATCTACTACCTGAACTTAAAACAGGTGTTTTGATCGCCAAAATGTTCTACGAAAGTCAGACCATTCGAAATATGTTTATCACTAAGTATGGTCAACTTTTTGCTGAAGCAATGACAGATGTTTTCACGGGGAAAAGAACTTATCCAGCGGATTACAAAAAAGCATTGCGACAAAAATTTAAAAAAATGATTTTTTAATCAAGCCACAAACCAATGGAAAAGCGGTTTTGAAAGAGGCAATTTTTTCAAATCGATTTTGGTAGTTTCCACTTTAAAATAGAATTTTATCGGTTTTTCATTGACCAAGTGAATTTCTTCCCAATTGAAAATATACTTTTGATTTTCAGCATGAATGTGAACTTCCACTTGCTTATTTTTGATGTTTACCATCCAAGAATTCTTGGTTTCATTGAATGCAATAGGAAAATCGCGGAAATGCTCGTCTTGAAATTGCAAAATCAAATATCCCCTGCGGTGAATAAAAATTCGTTTGATGGAATCAATTTTTCCGAAATATTTGGAATCTGTTTTCTGGGCGATAGCTTTCAATCCAAAATTAGATTTAACCTGATATGCACCGTGAAATTTTGGTCTTGGCGCTAAATCATCATTGTAAATGTTGTTTTCTGCGAAAAAATACAAGGATTCAAAAAGCATAGCAGCAATTAATATTGCTTTGAATAATTTTTGAAATCGATTTTTGGTTGGATTGATATTTTCAAATGCAGGTCTATCAAACTTTTCTGCTTGCCTGAAAAAAATGGAGGAAAGACTTTTCGCGTAGGGTAAAATTAGAATCAGCGATAAAATCAAAAGATAAGAACTCAAGATTTTCACTGAAATGTCAAAACTGAAATTGATAATCAGCACGTGTAAAAGGACACCAAATGCAACAAGTGCGCCTAAGAGTCTGGTTTTTCTACTCAATAACAAAAGCGCTGGAATGATTTCTACAATACCCGAAATCACAGAATAACTGTGAGAAGAACCAACAGTTGACCAAAACAGAATATCTTTTGATAAATAGCCTAGTGGCGTAAAAAGTGTATTTGGTTCGGGGAAATAAAATTGAACTTTGAAAATTTTATCAAAGCCATATTTCAATAAGAAAAACGCCAAAATGTAACTGGCGGAAATCTGTAAGAAGTATAAGATTTGATTCTCTGAAAATCGCAAAAACCATTTTGACCAGCAAAATCCAAGGAATATTGAAATTAGCAATAAATGAAAACAATGAATGTAAAGTCCCAGTGAATCGGATTCTATGTTTGAAATGAACTTAAAGTCGATTCCAAAAATGTTTGTTGCAGTAAATTCATTGATGGATTGAAAAAAATCGCTGACTAAAAATCCAAAAGAAGGAAAAAAATGCAAAGGAAAAGGCAGTGTGATTGCAAATAATACAATAAAAACCAGCAAACTTCGATTCACGATTTTTTGAATCATTGCAATTAATTTTCAGATTTGTTTACTTTGAAAAATTGAATAACAAACGGGGTCAAACTTCCACCTACAATTAAATAAAGAAGCCACAAATTATTGGTTTGTGTTTTACTTTTTTTCTTGATTTTCTTCTCCGCTTCATAATTCTTGAAAATAGTGTATGAAGGATAATTTTCTTTGATGATTTTAGTGTCGATTCTGTAATTTGGCGAGATTAAATTAGTGTCTCTATTGTAATAGTATTTTCTTGTCGAATCCTCAAATGTCCCCAAATATTGATGATGCCAAACTTCGACGAATTGACTGTCAGAAATCACTTTCACAGTATCAAAAATTTTGATCAGGTGCATTTCAGGGAAATCACCAAAATTGTCATTTTCTAAACTAGCATCAAAATCAGCCGAATTGCCTGAATGACTTTTAAAAGCAATGATTTTGGTTTGAGTGAAACCAATATTAAAAATTAGTGTCAACAATATTGAAGTTATCAAATGTTTCATATTGATTATTTTAAATAGATGTTAGTTTTTTAAAATTGGATTTTTTCTCCATTGTGAAACCAAAATCCCAAACAGCAAGATTCCAAACAAATATAAGCTTCCTTTACGTGGTTTGGTTTTTAGTCCGTTTGATTCCTTCCAATCTTCTTCAAAACCAATAAATTTGATTCTTGGATATTGGTTCTTAAGTTCTTGAATTGTGATGTTTGGATTCAAAAATGACGGATGCTCGAAAATGGTATCTCGACCACCAAAATTATCGATTTCAACGATGCAATTTGGACCAATTTTCACCACTGAATCAAGTCTAACAGGAGAAATTCCGAAGTTTCCATCAGTTTCGTTTTCCAAGAATTCTGAATTTCCACTGTGACTTTTCAGCGCGATTATTTTCGTTTGCCCAAAAATGGACAAATTCAAAGTGATAAATGCGATTAAAAGAATATTTTTCATGATGTTGAATTTTTGTTGTAGTGGAATACAGTTGTGTTTAGGATTGGTTCAAATAAATTTCAAAAATTTGTAATTAACAACCAAGCAATGATAAAATAACAATCCAAGCTAAAAAGAATCGCAATTTGAAAGTAATTTTATACAATTAGAATTGATTGGAATGAAATTAAAAAAGCCACATACAGTTTCAGAAATAGCCAAATTTCTTGATGTTCCATTTATTGGTAATGGAAATCAGTTGGTTACGGGGATTAATGAAATTCACAGAGTAGAATTTGGTGATTTAGTTTTTGTAGATCATCCGAAATATTATCAAAAAGCGATCAAAAGTGCAGCAACAATTATCTTGATTGACCAAGAAGTGGATTGTCCTTCGGGAAAATCTTTGCTTATTTCCACAAATCCTTTTGATGATTACAATCGCTTGACCAAATATTTTTCTCCTTTCAAACCCCAATCAGAAATGATAGGTGAAGATTGTGAAATTGACGATTCGGCGTTGATTTATCCCAATGTTTTTATTGGTCATCGGGTGAAAATTGGCGCACATGTCACAATTCATCCAGGCTGTTATATCGGCGATGATACTGTGATTGAAGAAAATGCGATTATCGGACCAAATTCGGTTTTGGGTCATTATGCATTTTACTACAAGCAGAAACACGAAGGAAGAGAAAGAATGCATTCTTGCGGCAATGTTTGGATTGAAAAAGATGTTGAAATTGGCGCTTTGTGTTCCATCGATGCGGGCGTTTCATCTACGACAAGAATTGGCGCAGGAACCAAAATCGATAATCAAGTGCACATTGGACATGATACGATTGTGGGCAAAAACTGTTTGATGGCAGGACATACTGGTGTTGCAGGTTGCGTTACTATAGAAGACAATGTGATTTTGTGGGGTCAAGTAGGTGTTGCGAGTGATGTGGTTTTGGGCGAAGGTTCTGTCGTTTTGGCTCAATCTGGAATTTCTAAAGATTTAAAGCCAGGCTTGACCTATTTCGGAAGTCCTGCAGGCGAAGTGAAAGAAAAATTCAGGGAAATGGCGGCGATTCGTCAATTGGCTAAGAAATAAGTGATGCAAGAAAAACTGATTCAACATTTAGAGCATCAAATTTCGCTGCAAGAGTTTAAACTAAATTCCTTGCTGGAAATTACGAATGCCATAAATACGAATCAACCCGTCGATCAATTAACCAGGATTCTAGGTTTTATTCTCAAGGAACAATTGGGATTTGATAAATTTGTGCTGTTTCACAAGCAAGACGAATGGTTGAGTTTGTTGAAAGTTGGATTTAAAGGAAAAGTCAAAGACATCAATGTAAAAGAAGATTTATCTCGTTTCAAAGAAATTACCGTTATTGAATCTTCTCCCTCTAAAATTATTGATGAATTTGATGTGGTGGTTCCGGTTTTTCACAAAAATGAGCCGCTTGCATACTTGTTGGTTGCTGGTTTAGAACATGAAAAATTGCGTCTGACGGAAACGCTGACCAACATGACTTTTATTCAAACTTTGGCGAATATCATTGTCGTTGCGGTGGAGAATAAACGAATGACCAAATTGGGAATCATTCAGGAGCGCATCAAAAAGGAGTTGGAAGTTGCCTCTGAAATGCAGAAATTACTTTTTCCTGAAGATTTGCCTTCGAATCGAAAAATGGACATTTCTGCGAAGTACACACCTCGCCATGAAGTTGGAGGAGATTATTATGATTTCATTCCTTTGGGTGAAGATGAATACATCATTTGCATTGCCGATGTTTCTGGAAAAGGAATCAGTGCGGCGATGTTAATGGCCAATTTTCAAGCGACCATTCGTACCTTATTCAGTTATCAGCGATTTGAACTTGATTTTTTGGTAGAAGAATTGAATAAAAAAGTCATTCGAAGTGCCAAAGGTGAAAAATTTATTACCTTTTTTGTGGCGCATTACAATGCATCGACACGCAAGTTGAATTACATCAATGCGGGTCACAATCATCCGTTTATCACCAATGGCAAGCAGGTACAAATGTTGGATCAAGGTTCCATTGGACTGGGAATGTTGGAGGAATTGCCTTTCATTAACCAAGGAAGTTTGGAATTGGGTCCAAATACAACGTTGGTGATGTACACAGATGGGATTATCGAACTGGAAAACGAAAAAAATGAATTTTTTGAGTTGGAAAGATTGATCAAATTGGTTCACAGTTATTACCCGTTGAAAATGGAAGACATGAACAATTTAATTTTCTCCAAACTCGACGAATGGCGTGCAGCAAGAAATTTGGTTGATGACACGGCGATTTTTTCGTGTAGATTCTTTTGACCAGACTACAAATTGGAATAAAAATATAAATCAATAGTTTTATTAACTTTGAAATTTGACAATTTAAAACAGTATGGATAAAATATCCTTTTCATTTTTCGTAGAGAATTTGACCTCCAAAAGGTTGACGTTCTTTACAATCATGGATTTTGCTGTTTTGTTTATATGGCTATTTTTAATTTTTGGTTTTACATTTTATAAACTCTCCAAAGAAAAGGACAATCAATTAAATAAAGATTACATTAGACATCTAGTATACAAAGTAGGTTTTTCGATTGTTTTCGCTCTTTATTATATTTTTTATGTGAAAGGAGGAGACTCTATTGCATTTTGGGATCTCTCAGGCTGTATGAATAGACTTTTTCAAATATCTCCGGAGACCTATTTTAATAATATGTTTCACGAGTATAAGACTGCTGAATTTAAAGATATATATAGTTTAGAAACAGGATTACCGCCTACTTGGATTATGAAAGAAAAAGAGTCTTTTTTTGTAGCCAAAGTAGTTTCACTTTTTACATTTATCACATTAAATAGTTATTTAGCAATAACCGTCTTGTTTGCAACAATTACTGCCAATGTAACATGGCGATTTTACAAATTAATAACAAAACTTTTTCCAGATTCAAACCGCTGGGTAACGTATTCAGTTTTATTTATTCCTTCACTAAGTTTTTGGTGTACAGGTATTTCTAAAGATACTTTAGTGGTCATTTCAATATTTTCAATTATCACACATACATTTAGTTTAATTTATGGTTTTCAAAAATCGAAAATCACCAGTTTAATTATGATTTTATTTCATTCATGGTTAATCCTCCACTTAAGATCAGTGGTATTAATTTCATTAATGTTGCCGATTTTTATTGCTTTGAGTTCAAGGCTTTCAAACAGATTTAAAGAGTTTACATTTTTTAAAAGATTCGTTCAATTTTTGATTGGTATAGTGAGCGTTGGCGGTTTTTTTATCGGAATTCAGTCATATGGTGATGACGTGTCAGTTGAAAAATATATCGAAGAAGCCGAAGTTCAGACTCAAGATTTCACGAACAATAAAATTTACACGGGAAAAAAATATACAATTGAAGTGACCGACTATTCTCCAGTTGGTTTAATTAAAGTATTCCCTCAAGCTATTATGGCAGGATTATTCAGACCATATATCTGGGAAGCGTTAACAGTTTCATTGATTTTGAATGGAATTGAAAGTTTTATTTTACTTTATTTTTTGTATAAATTTTTCACTAACAATCGAAAGAAGCGAATAAAAATGATCAAAGAAAATGAGTTTCTACTCTTTAGTTTGTTTTTCGTTTTGATTTTTGGTTTTATTACTGGATTTTCATCTATTATTTTTGGAGTTTTGGTAAGATTAAGAGCTCCTTTGTTGCCGTTTTTGGCATTGTTACTTGTAGTAACTCCCAAAGAAGAAGAGTCCGATGCAGAAAATGAAATTATTGATTCAGATGTTGAATCAAATACACACGCAGTCAATAACTTATTAATTAACAAATAATAAAATTGTTTTAGTTTGGATTGTTAAAGCTGTTTTCATGCTCAATTTAAAAAAAAAATCTATTTTTGTTGATAATTCAACATGTTAGCTTTTGGTAATTTTTTTGCTGAAAATGTGTAATGAATTGGCTCAAACGCTTGTGAAAAATATGAGTAAAGATGAAAATTGGTCTGAAATAATTCGACCTAAAAGAAGTTGGTTAGATATAAATTTGTTGGAGCTCTGGAGGTATAGAGATTTGATAATGCTTTTCGTTAAAAGAGATTTTGTTTCTGTTTACAAGCAAACCGTTTTGGGTCCTTTGTGGTTATTTATTCAGCCACTTTTTACAACAATTACATTCTATTTTGTTTTTAGCAAAATTGCTAAAATACCTACAGATAACGTTGATCCTATTTTGTTTTACCTATCAGGAATTACGCTTTGGAATTATTTTTCAGATTGTTTTAGTAAAACATCCAATACTTTTGTAGCTAATGCTGGCATTTTCGGGAAAGTTTATTTTCCGCGATTGGCAACTCCAATTTCCATTGTTATTTCAAATTTGATCAAATTAGGGATTCAAATCATACTTTTTGCTGTTATTGCTATGTATCGTGTTTATTTTCACGATGCGCAAATTAACATCAACGGAACGATTTTGTTACTTCCAGTTTTGATTTTACTTATGGCGGTTATGGGACTAGGGTTGGGAATTATTTTTTCAGCATTGACAACCAAATACAGAGATTTGAGTTTCTTGTTGACCTTCGGTATTCAATTGTTGATGTATGCAACACCTATCATTTATCCATTGAGTTTCACTTCGGGAAAATTACACCAAATATTATCATACAATCCAATCACTCCAATTATTGAAAACTTCAGGTATGCGTTTTTTGGAATTGGATATTTGGACATCGCAGGTTTGATTTATTCTGCAGTTTTTTCTACCATTGTTTTGGTACTGGGCGTTTTGATTTTCAATCGCGTTGAAAAAAACTTTATGGATACAGTTTAAACGATTTATTTTCAATTACATTCAAAAAAGACGATAGATGCCGGTCATCAAGGTAGAAAATTTATACAAACAATATCAATTAGGACAAGTTAGTTCTGGGACATTGTCTCATGATTTTAATCGTTGGTTGCACAAAATCAGAGGGAAAGAAGATCCTTACGAAAAAATTACAGGATTAAACAATCGTGAGCAAACCACCGATTCCAAGTACGTTTGGGCTTTGGAAGATATAAATTTTCAAATTAATCAGGGTGAAATCTTAGGAATTATTGGAAGAAATGGTGCCGGAAAAAGTACCCTTTTAAAAATTTTATCGAAGGTTACCGCACCTACGAAAGGTCAAATTAAGATTCGAGGAAGAATCGCCTCTTTGTTAGAAGTTGGTACAGGATTTCATCCCGAATTGACTGGACGCGAAAATATCTTTTTGAATGGTGCAATTTTAGGAATGACCAAAACTGAAATCAAATCAAAATTTGATGAAATAGTTGCGTTTTCCGGTGTTGAAAAATACATTGATACACCCGTAAAAAGGTATTCGTCAGGAATGTATGTTCGCTTGGCTTTCGCTGTTGCGGCTCATTTAGAGCCTGAAATATTGGTAATTGATGAAGTTTTGGCAGTTGGAGATGCAGACTTTCAGAAAAAATGTTTAGGAAAAATGAAGGATGTCAGCAGTGAAGGACGAACAGTTTTGTTTGTCAGTCACAACATGGCAGCTGTCAAAGAACTTTGTAATGTCGGACTTTTTCTTCAAAATGGGCAAGTCAATTCGATGGGTTCGATGCAAGAAATCATTCAAAATTACGTCACTCAAAATTTAGCTACCAAATTGGTTGCTGAGTCTGCTATTGATAAATTAAAATTTCCTTTGGCGCAAATAGTCAAATCTTGGATTTCAATGCAAGATAATAGGAATGTGATTTCTGTTGATACCGATTTCAAAATAGCATTTGAAATCGAGATCCATGAATCTGATGTAGAGCTGAATTTGAGCATGACTATTGAGAGTGCTCTAGGCCAAACAGTTTTCAATACATTGAGTGAAAGTTTTATTACGAAAAGAGGAAACAAAACTGCGGTTTGTATAATACCTAAAGACTTGTTAAATAATGGGTTGTTTTTTGTGACAATTGTTTTGACTAGAGACCGCTCAACGGCTATTCAATTGATTCAAGAAGTTTTGACATTTGAAGTACTAGATAACCGCGAAAATGAAGCTTGGTTTGGAGATATTTCGCACCATTTAATTCGACCAAAGTTGAATTGGGTAATTTAAAAACTTTAGAATAGCATGATTATAATTAAAGTTTTTCAAGGTCTTGGAAATCAAATGTTTCAATATTCTCTTGGTAGAGCTTTAGAGAAAAGATTCAAAGTCAAAGTTAAATATGATTTAAGTTGGTTTAAAGATAATTCGAATCACAGAAGTTTTGGATTAGACAAATTTAATTTAACTGCAGAGGAACCTTCAGATGAAGAGATTTATAATATTAAAAATGGTGTTTTTAAAAATCGATTAATCAATTTTCTTTTCCAACGAAAATTAAACTTTTTACCCTATTTCAAAAGACCTTTTTTCAAAGAAGACTTGAAAAGTTTGGATTTGAATATTCTTAAAATCAATTCTAGAACATACATCGAAGGTTATTTTACATCCGAAATTTTTTTTAAAGAAATTAGGTCCGTTTTGATTAATGACTTTGAGTTGATTTCAACACCAAGTGCAAAGAACAAAGTACTTATTGATAGTGTTTTGAATCAAAATTCAGTGTGTTTATCTGTTCGCAGAGGTGATTTTTTAAAGTATTCTATTCATAATGTGTGTGATTTGCAATATTTCTACGACGCAATTGAATTAATTGAAAAAAAAATTAGTGAACCTGTTTTTTATATTTTTTCAGATGACAATGATTGGGTTCAAATGAATTTAAAAATAAAAGGTGAACATTATTTTATAACACATAATTTTCCAGACTTCTATGAAGATTTTAGAATAATGAAAAGTTGTAAACATCATATCATTCCAAATAGTACTTTTAGTTGGTGGGCAGCCTGGCTTGCAGATTCTGAAGATAAAATAGTTATTTCTCCTGAAACATGGTTAAACAGCGATGAGATTGATTATTCATACTTTTTGCCAGAGGATTGGATCAAAATATCTAATTTTAATAACATTTAATTTCAAAATCAAATCAATTTGATGAAAGATAAAAATGAATTTCGTAATTTAGATTACATCGATGCTTTAAGAGGGATAGCTGTTTTGGGTACATTGTTAATTCATTGTAGTGTTTACAATCGCGCAGTAAATAATTTTGGAGATTTTTTTAAAGAAATAACCTTATTGGGTAATTCAGGAGTTCAATTGTTTTTTATGGTTAGTGCATTCACCCTTTTTTTATCTAAAAGTCAAAAAAAAACAGAAATAAATCCAACACTAAACTTTTTTATTAGAAGATTTTTCAGAATAGCACCTTTGTTTTACATTTCAACATTATTTTATTTGATTTTTAATCTTGAAGGTTATTGGTGGAATGAATTCGATAATGTAAATGCAAATTACTTAATATTTTCATCGCTAACTTTCACTAATGGATTTAATCCCTATTACATTAATAGTGTTGTTGAAGGTGGGTGGTCAATTGCAGTAGAAATGATTTTTTATGCTGTTTTTCCTGTTATGTTTTTAGTTGTTAAAAATATTAAAATTGCATTTTGGACCTTTTTATTTTCTTTGTTTTTAGCTTCAATTTTGTTTATTTTTTTTCAAAATAACATTTTGATATCAGATGAAGTTGTCTGGAAATCTTTTATCTATTTTAATTTTATTGCACAACTGCCAGTGTTTTTGCTCGGTGTTCTTTTGTTTTATATTGTTACAAATAAGGAAGATAAGATCTTGCAAATAAATGAATTTAAGTATCCTTTGATCATTTTCTCTATTTTTCTAATTTTTAACATTAGTTTTGGATTTATTCAAAATCACATTTTGATTTCATTTTCATTTTTTTTAGTAGCCTTAAGTTTATCACAAGCTAAAAATATTTTAGTGAATAGGTTCACTTGTTTTTTGGGTAAGATTAGCTACAGCATGTATCTTACACATGTACCAATTTTATTTTTAATGTGGAAATTGAATTTACTGGATATTATTAACAAACAAATCTTAAATTTCGGCTTAAGGTATTTTATTCTGATTACTTTAACTGCTGGAATATCTTATTTGACATATAAATTTATCGAACTTCCTGGTATCACATTAGGTAAAAAAGTAATCGCTTTTTTCGAGAGTAAAACGAAGTAGTATGATCAATGTAACAAGAACATTTTTGCCTTCATTTGAGGCGTATTGTGAAAAAATAAAACCACTTTGGGAAACTCGATGGTTAACGAATAGAGGTGCTTATGCGTTGGATCTTGAAATGCAATTGAAGCAAAAATTGAAAGTCAATCACCTATTGTATGTCAATAATGGTATGGTTGCATTGCAAATTGCCATCAAAGCTTTGGGATTAAAAGGGGACATTATTACAACACCATTTTCTTATGTAGCAACCACAGGCGCCATTATGTGGGAAGGTTGCAATCCTATTTTTGTGGACATTGAAGAAAATACTTTTTGTATTGACGCTGATAAAATTGAAGCAGCGATCACACCTGAAACTTCTGCAATTATTGCAACTCATGTATTTGGATTTCCTTGTAATATCGAGAAAATTCAGGAAATTGCTCAGAAACACAATTTGAAAGTAATTTACGACGGTGCGCATGCTTTCAATTCCTTCTACAATGGTAAATCGATTTTTTCATACGGGGATATCAGCATTTGTAGTTTTCATGCAACCAAGCTTTTCCATACCATTGAAGGAGGCGCAATTGTTTGCAATGATCCAACTTTGGAAGAAAAAATATTGCTTTTTCATCAGTTTGGACATCTTTATGATGATTACAAAGAAATGGGTATCAATGCCAAGGTTTCTGAATTGCATGCCGCTATGGGACTTTGTGTTTTTCCTTTGGTTGATGAAATTATCGAAAAACGAAAGTCAGTTTTTGAAAAATACAAAGAAGAATTGAAAAATTTGCCCGTATCGTATCCAACACCTACTGATTTAGAAGGTTACAATTATGCTTACTTTCCTGTTGTGTTTGAATCTGAAGAAGTGGCTTTAAACGTCAAAGCACAATTGCAAATCGAACAAATTAATTGCAGAAGGTATTTTTATCCCTCACTCAATAACTTACCTTACGTTGAATATCAATCTTGTCCAATTTCAGAAGATATTTCATCTAGAATTTTATGTTTGCCTTTTTATCCAGACTTAGAAGAATCTGATATTGTTCTGATTTCTAAGTTAATATCGGAAAATATATAAACTATGAAAAGAATCCTCGTACTTTCTGACAATCTTTTTTTGGTTGAAAAATTCATTTCAATTTACAAAGCGAAAGGTTTTTCCATAGATTTGATTACTATTGCATTTAGTCCGAAAGGCAGCCCTTTAAGTGAAGTTCAGTCGATTGAAGGATTGATTCCAATTGCCTTGAATATTAAAACTGACTACGAACAAGTTATTGAAAACCTTGATTTGGTTTTTTCAATTCATTCAAAACAAATTTTTCCTTCTGAATTGGTTCAAAAAGTCAGATGTATCAATGTACATCCTGGATTAAATCCTTATAACAGAGGTTGGTTTCCACAGGTTTTTTCAATTTTGAATAAATTACCTTTAGGTGCAACAATACATGAAATTGACGAGGAATTAGATCATGGAAAAATTATTGTCCAAAAGGAAGTGGAAGTATTTGCAAGCGACACGTCTTTAGCTGCATATAATCGCGTGCAAGAAGCAGAAGTTGCGCTACTTGAAATTCATTTAGATGCGATAATTGAAGGTAAATACCAATCAAAACCAATGTCTCAGAAAGGAAATTTAAATCTGAAAAGTGATTTTAATAAATTGTGTGAGTTGGATTTAACGAAGACTCAAACAATAGGAGAAACGATTGATTTACTTCGCGCGTTGACACACGGAAATTATAAAAATGCATGGTTTTTGGATGTGAAAACTGGAGAAAAAATATTTGTTTCCATCGATTTAGAAATGAATTCAGGAATTTAACCACTTGGTTATATTGAAAAACTGTATAGATTTTGTGAACATCTTTGCGCCATCTTGTTCCCAATTTGGGCAATATACATTTGATTTAACTTCTGAAGTTTTGGTTTGAGAAATACAAATTTTGTTTTTGAATGGCAACTGATCAAATTCCTTCATCAATGTCAAATCAGCCAAATCTTTCTGTCCATCGAACTTAAAAAACAAACGATCTAAGTTCATTCTTTCTTTTCTTCTTGTCCATTTATCCTGAGCTTCTTCATTTGATTTATAATGAAGGAATTGGATTTCTACGTCACCTAATTTGGCGGTAGGAAAATGTTTATTTACTTTATAGGAATTGACCTCTTCGTACTTAGATTTTTCTATGAAATTTAAATCAAGTTGCATGTACTTTTCAAAATTTTGGAGTAATTTGATGTAACATGGTGCCATAAGATACAATCCAATGAAAGGTGTATTGTATTGAACATCAAAGTATGCATATAATTCACCACCCCAGCAATCGTTTGAAATGATGCAGAATGAATTGTTTTTAAGCCTTTTTTTATTTAAAAATTTACCTAACTTTGTTAAGTTTAGATTCATATTTTGAATTTTAACGCTAATTTAGTTAAATATGGTTAAAGTCACTGTTTGTTTAATTTGTTATAATCAAGAAAAGTATATTGAACAAACATTGGACTCAATTTTTGAACAACATTATGCTAATTTAGAAGTAATTATTGCAGACGATTGTTCGACCGATAATTCAAAAAAAATCATAGAAACTTTTTTGCAAAAAAATCAGCTTGATTGGAATTTTTTACCATCAGATGTAAATGTAGGCATGCAAAAAAATTGGCAAAATTGCATTGAAGCTGCCACTGGCGATTACATTGCATTGCTTGAGGGCGATGATTTTTGGAATGACCCAGACAAAATTCAAAAACAAGTTGAGATTTTAGAACAAGATAAAACGTTGTCCGCTTGTTTCACCAACTCTTTGGTGATAAATGAAATGAGCGATCGACATTATCCTGAATATGTGACAGATAAAATTGAGCGATTGACTTTTAGCTCGCTTTTAAAAGGAAATAATATACCAACGTGCACTGTTCTTTTTAGAAGGCACAAAATTAATTTCCCTCCTGCTTTTTTCAAAAGTCCGTATGTGGATTGGATCATTCATTTGTCGAACGCTAAAACTGGAGATTATTTTTTCTTAGATGAAAAAACTTCGACTTATCGATTACATGAAAATGGCGCTTATGGCGGACAAACAGAAATAAATAGGCATTTAAAAATGATCAAAACATTAGAATGCTTGAAAGTGATTTTTTCAGATGAACCAGATTTAAAAGTAATCAATCAAAATCTAAAAGACTCGTTTCAGAAAGTCGCGTATTTGTATAAAGAGATGAATCAATCTGCTAAATTTTACAAGTTCAAGATTAAATCTAAATTATTAGCATGATAGCAATTTCAGTCATAGTTTGTTGTTATAATAGCGAAAAAAGATTGCCTGAAACGATTGCACATCTTCTAGGTCAAACCTATTCAAATTTTGAGATTGTTGTTGTTGACAATGCGTCTAAGGATTCGACTTTTGAGACAGCTGAAAGTCTTTTGCAAGTTCAAGATAAGATTTCATTTCAAATCATTCGTGAAGAAAAACCTGGATTAAGTCATGCAAGAAAAGCAGGAAGAATTGCCGCTACACATGAGATTATTTTATTTTGTGATGACGATAATTGGTTGGATTTAGATTATTTGAAAAATCTCAATGAATTGTTCGAAAAGAATCCTGAATTTGAGATGATCGGCGGTTTAGGGGAACCTGAATTTGAAAAGACTCATCCTATTTGGTTTGAGAAATATCAAACAAATTTTGCTTGCGGAGAACTTGCTTCAGAATTATCGAACAAATTGAATGAAGTAACTGAGTTGTACGGCGCAGGAATTGCCATTAAAAAATCTTTTTTTGAAAGATTAGATAAGGTTGGTTTTGAAAGTATTTTATCGGATAGAAAAGGCAATGATTTAATGTCAGGAGGTGATACGGAATATTGTATAGTTGGCCGAATGATGGGGTTGAAACTGGGTTATCATCCAGCATTGACATTCAAACATTACATGCCTGACAATAGAATGAATATTGAGTATTTAAAGAAATTGCACAAAGGGTTTGGAAAGAGTAGGCTCTTCACCCAAGTATATCAATATGTAATTGAGCATGATGCGGTTCCGAATATTTATAGCAAATTGCCATTTTGGAAGGATAAACTCAATTACAAAAAACGTGAATTGAGAAAGTTTTTCCCTAAAATTTGGTTTGTCGACAAAACTAATGCTGGAAATTTAGATTTTATATTAAAATTTGAAGCTTTGAAAGGGGAAATAGAACAAATAGAGCAATTGGGTGACGATTATCTTAAAATTTATAAAAAGGTATTATTACTCAAAAAGAAAATTGAAAATAGATGACAAATCCATATTTTTCAATTGTTATTCCCAGCTTTAATCGAGCTCATTTGATTGTAGAAACGATAAATAGTATTTTAAATCAGGAATTCACTGACTTCGAATTGCTGATTATCAATGATGCCTCAACTGACAATACGGAAGAAGTCATACGTCAATTCAGGGATGATCGCATTAAATACTTCAAAAATGAAATCAATTTAGAACGAAGTGCCTCTAGAAACAAAGGAATTGATTTAGCCAAAGGAAAATATATTTGTTTTTGTGATAGCGATGACCATTGGAGAAGCAATCATTTACAATTGTTCTTTGATAAACTTGAAAAGGAAATTGAGCCAGTTGCGATGTTATTTACGGGAATGATATGGAATTTTCCAGACAGAAAACAAGAAGTGATTTTTCCTTCACCTCAAGGTGAAAATTTGATTGAGTATGTAATTAAAAATCAAATAGGTACACCCACAACATGTTTTCACCATTTAATTTTAGAAAAGTTTAAATTTAATGTTTCTATTCAAATTAATGAAGATGTTGAATTGTTTGCAAGGGTTGTTTCGGAGTTTTCACTTATTCAAATTCCAATTGCAACTGTCGATGTAATGATTCATTCTGAAAATACCAAAGGGTTAGTTAAAAATTTCATCACACCGCAGTTGGTTGCAATGCATAAAATCTTTACTAATGAGTTTTTGAAAAACAAAATTTCAAGGCAATTTAAGCGTGATATAAACAGAAATTTAAGTCATCAATTGATAAATTATTATAATGATACAAATGATTCAAGAAAGTTGATTTTTGAGGTCTGTCGTTTTCTATCGAAATATCCTAAAGATACTCAAAATAAGAGTAAAGTTTATTTGCTATTTAGTCATTTACCGATTACAAGGTACATTATCAATAAACGTAAGAATTAAATGCTTTTCAATTCAATCAATTTTGTTGTTTTTCTGATTATTATCTATATCATTTATTGGTTGTTAGATAAGAAAAAGTTGGTAGTTCAAAATGCGTTGTTATTACTCGCGAGCTATTTTTTTTATGCCTGTTGGGATTGGAGATTTTTATTTTTATTGATTTTTTCTATTTCACTCGACTACTTCTCCGGTATCAAGATTGAAAATGCCACAACTAAAAAAGCAAAAAAATCTTGGCTTTGGATCAGTATTTTCATCAATTTAGGCTTTTTAGGGGTATTTAAGTATTACAATTTTTTTGTTGATTCATTTCAAGATTTGTTGTCTAGTTTCGGTTTTGAGATTCATCCTTGGACAATCAATGTTGTGTTGCCAGTAGGGATTTCATTCTATACTTTTCACGGATTATCTTATGTGATTGATATTTATAATGATAAAATCAAAGCAGAAAAAAACATTGTTGATTATAGTTTATTTGTCAGTTTTTTTCCGCTTCTAGTTGCCGGTCCAATTGAGAGAGCCACGCATTTACTTCCTCAAATAAAAGTGAAACGCGCATTCAATTATTCAAAAACAATTGATGGTTTGAGGCAAATATTATGGGGATTATTTAAAAAGGTTGTTATTGCTGATCAATGTGCCAAACATGCCAATTTAATTTTTGATAATTACCAAGATTATTCAGGTATAACATTATTTGCTGGGGCCATACTTTTTGCATTTCAGATTTATGGCGATTTTTCGGGATATTCCGATATTGCTTTGGGAACAGCAAGGTTATTTGGAGTTGAATTATTACAAAATTTTTCATTCCCTTATTTTTCAAGAAATATTTCAGAATTTTGGAGGCGTTGGCACATTTCATTGTCCTCTTGGTTTAGAGATTATTTATACATTCCACTTGGTGGTGGGAAAGGTGGATTATATAAAAAGCTCAGAAACACCATGATTATTTTTTTAGTAAGTGGTTTTTGGCATGGCGCAAATTGGACCTTTATTATTTGGGGATTATTAAATGCATTATATATTTTTCCCCTTATTATTTTGAATGTTGATGTTTCTGATAGAAATATTGTGGCTAAAGGTAAACTACTACCTAGTTTTTCTGATTTAGCTAAAATTTTTCTTACTTTTTTCTTGGTCGTCATTGCTTGGGTCTTTTTCCGCTCGTCAACAGTTGAAATGGCCATTGAAATAGTTGGAAAGATCTTAAATGTCTCAGAATTATACCCTTCATTATTAGAATTTTATAATTTGATTTTAGATGAAATCGGATACACTGTGTTTATTTTGTTATTATTCTTCGTTATAGTAGAATGGAGTGGAAGAGAAAGTAAATATGCCCTTCAACATATTGGAGCAAAAAGAGGTTCCTATTTTAGAATTGGGTTTTACTACTTTCTTCTACTTTTGATTTTTATTTATGGTGGACAAACCCAGGAATTTATTTATTTTCAATTTTGATATGCGGCATTTTGTTCTTAAGCTAGTAAAGTTTTTTATTCCAATTATCATTTTTATGTTGGTTTTCGATTATGTTTTTTCTAAAAAACTAGTAAAAACAAATTTAAGCCAAGGCGAATTTGAAGTATGGTCAGATATTTATAGGGGAGAAATAAAAGCTGATTTGGCAATTTATGGTTCTTCAAGGGCATGGGTACACTTTAATCCTAAAATATTAGAAGATTTAACTGGATTAAGGACCTATAATTTTGGTGTTGATGGTCAAAATTTTGAAATCCAATATTTGAGGCATACTGAATATTTTTCAAATAATAAAAAGCCAAAAATAATTGTTTTTTCACTAGATGTTTTCACTTTTGAAAAAAAAGACAAACTATATAACAGCGATCAATTTTTGCCCTATATGTTTCAAAATTCTAGATATTTTAGCACACTGATAGACACAGAAAATTTCAATGTATATGATTTTACGATACCCTCGGTAAGATACTTTGGGAAATATGAAATGTTTTATAAATTCTTTGAAACAAAAGCGAACTTAAAATACCGATATAAGGGTTTTAGAGGTAATAAAAGAAGGTGGGTTGAATCTGAAAATCAGAGAATAGCTAATGCGTCAAAATATCAAGTTAAGATTGATCGAGATTTAATTAATAAATTTGAGAAAAATATTAAAGAATTGAAAATGCAAGGTGTAAAATTGATTTTTGTTTATACTCCCGAATATATAAAAGGTCAAGATTTTGTGCAAAATAGAGAAAGGATTTTGAATATTTATCAAGCGATTTCAAAAACGGAAAAAATCCCTTTTTGGGATTATTCTAAAGATTCAATTTCATATGAAAAGCAATTATTTTATAATTCGGAACACCTAAATGATTTTGGTGCTGTAATCTTTTCAAAAAAGTTTAGCAGAGATTTATTGAATCATTTGAAAAACTAAAGTATGACAAAAACTTTTCATCCAACTATATCAGTATTAATGCCAGTTTACAATGCTGAAAAGTATTTGAATGAGGCAATTGATAGTATATTAAATCAAACGTTTTCAGATTTTGAATTTGTTATCATCAATGATGGTTCAACTGATAGGAGTGAGGATATCATCTTAAGCTACAAGGATTCCAGAATTAAATATTTTAAGAATGAAGTCAACTTAAAATTGATTAAAACCTTGAACCGTGGATTAGAATTGGTTTCAGGTAAGTACATCGCTAGAATGGATGCCGATGACATCAGCGAATTGAATAGATTGCAAGTTCAATTTGATTTCATGGAAAAAAATCCCGAGGTAGGAATTGTTGGTGCTGGCTTCATTAATTTCAAGGAAGAATCTACTGAAATTAGTCGTGTTATGTATAAACCGACGCATAATGAAATTTGTTTCAATCAATTGTATCAAATACATTTAAGTCACGGAACTTGCATGATTAGAGCTGAGGTTTTTAGGTTAAATTCTTTGAGTTTTAGCTTGGAATATGAGCATGCAGAAGATTTTGAATTGTTTACTCGTTTAGCAAGCTTTACCAAATTAGCGAATATTCAGTCTTACTTGTACCGCGTTAGACATCATGAGCATGAAGTTTCCAAATTATATGCTGATATTCAAACTCACAATAGCCAGAGATTAATAAAACGTGGATTTGGAAAAATTGGTTACCTCATTACTGACAATGAAATAGAAGATTTTGTTCTTTTGAATCAATATGAGTATGCGAAGATTACTGTTGATGTGATTCAATTACAGTCTTTTTTGGAGAAATTGATTTTAGAAAATTCTAAAACAAAAAACATAGAAATAAATTATTTTAATAATCGCATCAAGTTTTTATGGTTTAACTATTGTTACAATGGCAAAAAGTTCAAAGATTATCGAAATTCAAAGATTTTGACTCAAGGATTTGCAATTCCACTTTTAAAAAGATTGAAATGGATGATAAAATAAATAAGTTGCATTCACCTTTTTTCTCCATCATAATTCCAACATATAATAGAGCAAGTTTATTATCAATTGCTGTTGAAAGTGTTTTGAAACAAAGTTTCTCAGATTGGGAGTTGCTTGTTGTGGATGATGGTTCTACCGACGAAACTGCCAATTTAATGCAAGCGTATTGTGCTAAAGATGCAAGAATTCAATCCATTTATCAGAATAATGCAGAGAGAAGTGCTGCAAGAAACAACGGAATCAATCAGTCGAGAGGAAAATTCATTTGTTTTTTAGACAGTGACGATTATTTTTTGGAATCCAGACTTCAACGATTATTTGAGGCTTTAGAAGACAAGAATACCTTAAAGATGTATTACACAGGGCTCTTAATAGATGAAGAAGGAAAAGAAATTCACCAAAGGGCTGAGCAAAATATACATGGAATTGGAAAATATGATGAATTATTAAATGCAACTATTCACAGTCAGCAAGTCTGTGTCAGTAGAGAGATTTTATTGAAACATCAATTCAACAAAAACATCAGAATTAGCGAAGATTTGGAATTGTGGTTACGTATCAATGAAGAGTTTGAGATTGAATTTATAAAAGATCAGTTCACGATTGCTGTAAAAGAGCACGGAGATAGATCAATCAATCTTTTCAAGAACAATGTAGGATTAGAACAACTACAAACCTTGCAATTTTGTTTTTCAAAGAATCATCCTGGGAGCAAATCAAATAAAACATTGCAAAGTAAAATTATTTCCAACAGCTATTTGACGATTTTTAAATATTGGTTTTATCAAGGAAAACGCGGTAAATCAATTCAAGCACTTTTGAAAAGTATTTTTGTTCAGTATAAAAATGAGCAAACAAAATATAAACTAAATTTAGTTATTCGATTGTGTTTTTTTCAGTCGTTTGAAAAAGTTAAAGCATTGATTTAACATGAAAGTTATCCATGTAATTCCGAACTTGAGAAAAGGTGGCGCTGAAAGGTTGGCATTAAATATTGTACAAGAACTTGCTACTCGTTCAAGTATTGAAGTAGTTTTAGTCACTTTTTCTGATCAAAATGATTATCCATTTTTGTCAAATTCAATCACCTGGAAAGTCATTCCAGCTAAATTTATACCCTCATTGAAAGGCAAGGGAACGGTTGTTGTAGAAAATTTACAATCTTTCATTGATGAATTCAATCCAGATATCATTCACAGTCATTTGTTTGAATCAGAAATGGTACTTTCAAAAATCAAGTTTGCGCCTAAAGTTAAACGTGTTTTTCATTTTCACGACAATATGAGGCAATTGCGAAAGTTTTCAATGAAAACTTTGTTCAATAAGCAACTGTTGACTGCTTACTATGAACGAAGATTGGTGTTGAAATCGTATTCGGAAAACACGCTGGCAATTTGTATCTCTGAAGACTCATATTTATATGCAGCGAAGGTATTACCTGAAAGAGTTCAACAAGAGCAGCTATACAACGCGATTGATTTAAAAAGATTTACACCTTCAAGTGAACTTAAAACATCTTTGGAAATCACTATGATTGGAAGTTTGGTCGATAAAAAAGGACAAGCTTTGGCAATAGAATCCATAGGTGTATTAAAACAAAGAGGTATTGAGATTAAATTAAATGTTCTTGGCGAAGGTCCAAATTTAGCGCAATTGAAAGCACTGGCGGTTCAATTGAATATTGAAGAATGCATCCTATTTCATGGGAATCAAGATTTTCCAGAACAATTTTTGCAAAGATCTTCAATTTATTTGCACACGGCTATTTATGAGCCATTTGGCTTGGTTTTAATTGAAGCGATGGCGTGTGGTTTACCCATTGTTTGTACAGATGGTTTTGGCAATCGAGGGTTAATCAAGGAAGGTGAAAATGGATTTATGATTTGGGAGCGAGATGCAAAATTAATTGCAGACAAGTTAGAAATTCTACTTTTTAATCAAGAATTAAAAGATAAAATGGGAAAATTTTCAATAGCATTTGCCAATGAATTTGGGATAAATAAGTATGTGAATCAACTTTTAGAATTGTATCATTTTGGGGCATAAAATCCATACGAAGCTTAATATTTCTTGGTTTTTACATAAAATTTATTAACTTCGAAAACTGAAAGAGAAAGTTGATAGTGGTATTAAATTTCAAAGTTTGAAAATTGTCTTTTAAAAACTCAATTTTTGTATGTAGATAAAATTTATTCCTCGTTATCACATTTTAATTAGATTAATTGATTGATGTCAAAAAAAGTACTAATTCTTGCGTATGATTTTCCACCTTATGTTTCTGTAGGAGGTTTAAGGCCATACAATTGGTACAAGTATTTGAATCAATTTGATGTTTATCCTGTTGTTGTAACAAGACAATGGGAAAATAAATTTGGAAATTTTTTAGATTATGTTTCTGCCAGTGAAAGTAAAACTATAGTTAGGGATGAAACAGAAAACGGGACTATTATACGAACTCCTTATAAACCAAATTTAAGCAATCGCTTGTTGTTAAAATATGGAGAAAGTAAGTATAATTTTCTAAGAAAAGCGATAACAACTTACTTTGAGTTTGCCCAATTTTTTTTTAAAAGAGGAACAAAAGTTGAATTATTTCATGCTGCAAGAGAATTTTTAAAAGACAACAAAGTTGATGCAATTATAGCTACAGGTGATCCGTTCGTTTTATTCCGATATGCCTCATTGTTGAGTAAAGAGTTTGATACTCCATGGATTGCGGATTATCGAGATCCTTGGACGCAGAACAAGTCAAATAAGATGAATCAAAAATTTGGCTTTATCAATCGATATTTTGAAAAGTCATCTTTGAAATCCGTGAGTAAAATTACTACTGTAGACAATTTTTTTAAAGCAGTAATTTCATCTGGATTACCAGAGAAAGAGTTTTTTATTCTTCCTAACGGCTATGACCCTGATCGAATGAAAGCAATTGAAGCGATTGAACAGGAATCTGAGTTTTTACAAATAGCGTTCGTTGGGACGATTTATAAGTGGCATCCAATACGAAGTTTTTTGATGGTTTTAAACCAATTTGTGGTAAATCAACCGGAGGCAAAAATTAAATTAAATTTATTTGGAATAAATATTGAAACCGAGGTAATTCGGATGATAGAAAACGACTTTCCCTTGTTGAAAAATATTGTGAAAGTGACTCCAAAACTTCAAAATGATTTATTACTGAGGGAATTGGCAAAGCATAATGCCATGTTGCTCTTTAATTATTATGCCTATACTGGAACAAAAATTTATGATTATTTAGGAGTTAAAAGAAAAATATTATTGTGTTATACAAATGATTCGGAAGCAAAATTATTAAAGGCAAAGCATTATAATATAGACTTGAATTTATCAGTTAATGAAAAAATTCAAGAGGAGATAATATTGAAAACAAATTCTGGTGTAGTAATTGAAAATACAGAAATGCTGCTTAAAGAATTAGAAAAATTATACCATGAGTTCTTGAAAACTGGAAAAATAGCTTGTAATTCCGAGAATACTGAGAATTACTCTCGAAAAATTCAAGTTGAAAAGTTAGCAAAATTGATACAAACACTTTAAAATTAGTAGAATAATATAATATAAATTAAATTAAATTAACCTTGTTACCTTTCTTTACGTTTAAACTAAATTTGATAATTACTGCGATGATTTGTAAACTATTTGTCTTATTATTTTCATTCTCTATGATAATGTAGGTTTTTTAGATTATAGTTTTAATTGCTATTTATGACATTGATGAATAAGTTAATAATTGAATAAATTGGAATCGAAAAAAGTATTGATACTTGCTTATGATTTCCCACCATACGTTTCTGTAGGAGGGTTACGTCCATATAATTGGTTCAAATATTTGAATGAATTTGGAGTTTATCCTATTGTTGTTTCAAGACAATGGGAAAATAAGCATGGTAATTTCTTTGATTATGTTTCAGCGAGCAGTCAGAATGAAGTTATTGAAGAAATAAAGCAATCTGGTAAGATTATAAGTGCTCCGTATTTTCCAAATTTGAGTAATAGAATTTTATTAAAGTATGGGGAAAAAAGATTTAGAATTATTAGAAAATCAATTACAGCCTATTTTGAAATCACCCAATATCTATTTAATACTGGTCCAAAAGTAGAACTTTACAAAGCTGCAAGAGAATTTTTGAAGGATAATAAGGTTGATGCCATAGTTGCCTCTGGAGAACCATTTGTATTATTTAAATATGCTTCACAACTGAGTAAAGAATTTGATATTCCATGGGTTGCAGACTATAGAGATCCATGGTCAATGAATAAAGACAATGCCAAGCATGTTATTTTAAAACTTTGGTATACACTTTTCGAAAAGAAAATTGTAAAAACAGCAAGTGAAATTATTACGGTCTCTGACTTTTTAAAAGTGGGTATTGGAGGGTTAATTAAAGAAGTTCCTATTCATATTTTACCGAATGGATATGATCCAGAAGTCATAGATGAAGCTGCGAAAATTGATCAATCCTCTGATTTTTTGCAGATCGCATTTGTAGGTACAATTTATGATTGGCATCCAATAGAAAGTTTTTTGAAAGTTTTTCAGCAGTTTGTCTCTCAGAAAACGAACGTAAAAGTGAAATTAAATTTATACGGAATAAACAAAAGGACTGAAATTGAAGAAATGATTCAAGAAAATTTCCCTGAAATTAAAAATCATGTTGAAATCTTTTCAAGAATGTCTAATGATTTGCTTTTAAAAGAATTAGCAAAAAATAATGTGATGTTATTGTTTAATTATTACTCTTTCATGGGCACAAAGATATTTGATTACATAGGTATCAAAAGGAAAATTTTGATGTGTTATTCAAATGATGCAGAGGCATTAAAGTTGAAGGAAAAATTTTACACTATGGAAGAGATTGAAGGAGTGAGTCATCACTTGCAAGTAGATCTTATTGAGGAAACTAAATCTGGTATTGTTGTTGAGAACGAATCCGGTTTATTACCTGTTTTAAATCAATTGTATGAAGAGTTTGAAGCAAATCGAAAAATTGAATGTAATTCAATTGGGGTTGAAAATTATTCTCGCAAAATACAGGTGAAAAAACTTTCAGAGATTATTAAGTCGCTGTAAATAACCTGAAAATTGGGGTTAATGATTTATTATTTTGTTTATTTCTTCCGTTTTCGGATAAGTTATTAAAACAGCCCTATGTGTTTTTTGAAAAACAAATAGACTACCAGCAGCAACAGCAGAAGCCCCATTTTGTTTTGCTAATTTCAGATCCTCTAACGAACCAGCGCCACCTAAAGCCACGACAGGTATTTTAACCGAATCCGAGATGCTTTTAATAAGCTGAAGATCGTAACCCGACATTGTGCCGTCTTGGTCAATGGAATTTATAATGATTTCACCAACACCTAAATCTTCCATTTTTTTTGCGTATTCAATTGGAGAAATTCCAGTATTTTGTTCGCCTCCAATAATAAATACAAATTGTTTTTTTGTAAGCCAATGTTTTTTAACATCAATTGAAGCTACAATACTTTGTGAGCCAAAAATTGAAATTGCTTTTTTGAGAACCTCAGGATGAAGATGCGAAATACTGTTTAAAATTACTTTTTCAACGCCTAGATTAAATAACTTTTCAATTTCGTCAATCGTTGTTATTCCACCTCCATAACCCAATGGCATGAAACATTCTGTGGTAATTTCAGAAATTAATTTAAAGTTGGGACCTTTTTTTTCTTTAGATGCAGTAATGTCTAAGAAAACCAATTCATCTACTTCTTTGTCATTAAATATTTTGATAGCATTGATAGGATCTCCAACATATGTTGGATTTTTAAATTTTACTGTTTTGACAAGTTTATTGTCTTTCAAAAGTAAACAAGGAATAATTCGCGTTCTTAGCATTTCTCGATGAAATTTTTAAAGAGTTTCATGCCAAATTTATGGCTTTTTTCAGGGTGAAATTGAACGCCCAAAATATTTTTATTGTGTATGGCCGAATCAAATGGTCGACCAAATTGCGTTCGCATTAAAATGTTTTCCTTTTTGTTACATGCCGCAAAGTATGAGTGTACAAAATAGAATCTTGAATTATCATACAATTCATCACAAAGTGGGTGTTGTGAAGGCATTTCGACCTCATTCCAGCCCATATGTGGAATTTTAAGTGCAGGAAATTCCGACAATTCAAATTTCTTTACTTCAGCATCTATCCAACCTAAGCCTTTCACATTTCCTTCTTCACTGTAATTAGTTAATAGTTGCATTCCCAAACAAATTCCCAAAAAAGGCACTTTTTCAATAAGAGCTTTTTCGTTTAATATTTCAATTAAATTTAGTTCATTCAAATTTTGCATGGCTTTATCGAATGAACCAACACCCGGTAAAATGATTTTTGATGCGTTTTTAATTATTTCAATATCAGAGGAAATAACAGATGAATGGCCAACTTTTTTAATGATATTGGAAATTGAACCTAGGTTCCCCATTTTATAATCAACGATGACAATCATTTTATTTGAAATTTACTAATAATTTTCAAATTTAAACATTAATGAGCTTATTCTGTTTTTTTTCATTTTTTAATCGACTGATTTGTTTTCAATAAAAAGCAATTGAATAGGGCATTTTATTAGTAATATTGTACTGTTTCTTCTCAAAACAATTTTTGATAGCGAATGAAAGTACTTTTTTTTGTAACAAATTTTTATCCTTTCGGAAAAGGTGAGCCCTTGGTAGCTGATCAAATTGAACGCTTTTCAAAGGAATTCGATAGAATTATTATTGTTTCCACCGATACCATTAACAAGCAAAGCTATGATCTTCCAGCCAATGCTTTTGTAGAGAAAGTTTCAATTGAACTGAGTCCCATTCAAAAAATATTTGGTTATCTGAATGTTTTTTCAAAGAACGTAAGAGAAGAGATTCGATTTTTGAAAAGTCAAAATAATAGTCAATACGGTAGTTGTTTTAAAGTCATGATTAATTATTACAATCTTGGACTTCGATTGAAAAAAAAGTATGAAGAAATAATTGAAAGAGAAGGATTAAAAAATGACGAATTGTTTTTTCATTCTTATTGGTGCACGGAGGTTGTTGTAGGATTTTGTTTGATTAAGGATAAATATCCAAATATTAAATTATGTTCAAGGTTTCATGCTTTTGATTTATATTTAGAAAGGCATGAACCAAATTATTTGCCATTTAGAAGTTTGATAATTCAAAAGTTAGACAAGTTCTTTTTCATAGCTGAACAAGGTAAATCTTATTTTCAAAGTTTGTATGGTGAACAAACAAAAGATAAAGATTTAATTGTAAATAGACTCGGTGTTTATGTTGAGGAAAATTATTTGGTTGAAAAAAACAAGATAGAAAATGAAGCATTCACGATAGTAAGTTGTTCAAATTTAATTGAGCTCAAGAGGATTCATTTAATAATTGAAGCATTGGCATCAATTGATTTATTGAAAATACATTGGATTCACTTTGGGAATGGCATTTTACAGGAAAAATTAGAGTCAATTGCTGAAGAAAAACTTTCAAGCAAAGAAAATATAACTTTTAATTTTTATGGTTTTATCGATAATCCAAAATTAAAAGAGTATTATTTCGATAATCAAATTGATTTATTTTTGAACGTGAGTCAATACGAAGGGATACCAATTAGTATTATGGAAGCATTTGCTTTCAAAATTCCGGTGATAGCAACAGATGTTGGAGGTGTCGCTGAGATAATAAATGATAAAAATGGTGTTTTATTGGAAGTTGACTTTACAATTGAAGAGTTGAAAACGGAGATTTCTAGATTTTATAAAATGCCTTTAAATGAAAAGAAGGCATTCAGGGAGAATGCTTTTTTAACATGGCAAACAAAATATGATGGTGTGAAAAATTATGAATCTTTAGTGAAAGAGATACTTCCAAGTTATAAATCATGTTCTAGGTGTATTTTTGATAATGTTGTCTATCCAGCAATACAATTCAACGAGGAAGGTGTTTGTTCTATTTGTTCAATATATGAAAATCTGCAATCTAGAACTGTTTTTAAAGGCGAAAATGGGAAGGAAAAATTAGATGAATTAATCCACAATGTCAAAAATTCAGCTAAAAATAAGAAGTATGACTGCATCGTTGGAGTAAGTGGTGGCGTAGATAGCAGTTATGTCGCTTATTTGGTAAAAGAATGGAAACTTCGACCTTTAATTATTCATGTTGATAATGGTTGGAATAGTGAGTTGGCGGTAAAAAATATTGAGCAAATTCTTGGTAATCTTGATTATGATTTATTTACTTATGTGATAGATTGGGAAGAAATGCGTGATTTACAAAAATCTTTTATTCATGCTAATGTACTGGATATTGATTTGCCATTCGACAATGCTTTTATGGCAATTTTATATCGAATGGCACAAAAGTTTGGAGTGAAGTATATATTGTCTGGACATAATACAGTTACGGAAGGCTGGATGCCTGACAATTTTACCCATTACAAATTAGATACTTTAAACATCAAAGATATTCATCAAAAATTTGGCACTGTAAAGCTCAAAACTTTTCCTTTACTTGGACCATTGAAATTTTGGTATTTTAAAAAAATCAAGAAAGTCAAAATGGTTTATCCATTGGATTTTATAGAGTATAATAAAGAGGAAGTTAAAAAACTTTTGATTGAGAAATTAGGCTGGAGAGATTATGGTGGTAAACATTATGAAAATGTGTATACTAAATTTTACCAAGGCCATATTTTAGTGAAAAAATTCGGTATTGATAAAAGAGTTTCACACCTTTCTACTTTAATAAACTCAGGTCAAATCTCAAGAGAGAAAGCATTGGACGAAATGAAAGTTTCACCCTACAAACCAGAAGATTTTGAAGAAGACAAGACTTTTTTCATGAAAAAACTTGAGATGAATGAGGAAGAATTTGACAAATACATGAATTCTCCTGGAGTCAAGCATACTCAATACAAATCATATATTAATGTAATTGCCAAACTGAGAAAAATTAAGCACAAGTTAAAAGGTAAATAGTTTAATTATTCACTTTTTTGAGTTAAAATTAAATTGAGTTAAAGTTTAAATTTTAACAATTTTTTCCACAACACATTTATTCCTCCTGATTTAAATTATCTTTGTTTTATGTGTGCAATTACAGGTTTTATTGATTTTAATCAATTGACTTCTGAATCCATTTTAGATCAGATGCGTGATACTATGATTCATCGTGGTCCAGATGGTGGAAGTTCTAAATTTTTCCAAGAGAATAATTACCAGTTGGGTTTTGGGCATAGAAGGCTTGCAATCATTGATTTGACTGACAATGGAACGCAGCCAATGCAATTCGAAAATTTCTGGATTTGCTTCAATGGTGAAATTTATAATTACCAAGAAATCAAAGCAGAATTGAGCTTGCTGGGGCATACTTTCAAAAGTGATTCAGATACAGAAATGATTTTACACGCTTTTGCTCAGTGGGGAAAAGCTTGTCTCGATAAGTTTGTAGGCATGTTTGCCTTCGTGATTTTTGATACTAAATCTCAAACCGTTTTTTGTGCGAGAGATAGAGCAGGAGTAAAGCCATTTTTCTACTATTACAAAGATGGATTGTTTTTGTTTTCATCTGAACTGAAAGCTTTTCATCAACATCCGAATTTTGTAAAAGAAATTAATTTACCTGCAGTTGCTGCTTTTATGCAATATGGAAATGTACCAACACCACATTGCATTTTCAATTATACACAGAAATTAGAACCTGGACACACTTTAAGTTTTTCACTTGAAAAAAAGTTAGAAAAAATGCCCTCAACTGAAAAATATTGGTCTGTTTATGACGCTTACAATAAGCCGAAAATAGATTTAAGTTTTCATGAGGCGAAAGTTGAAACCGAAAAAGTCATAACCAAAGCAGCTGAATATCGCATGGTTGCAGATGTTCCAGTTGGTGTGTTTTTGAGCGGTGGATATGACAGTGCCTCAATTACTGCATTTTTGCAAAAAGACAGAACAGAAAAACTAAAAACTTATACGATTGCCGTTCCAGATATTGGACTAAATGAGGCTCCTTATGCCAAAGATGTTGCAAAATTGTTAGGAACAGATCATCATGAATTTGCATGTACACAAAAAGAAGCCATAGATTTCATTGCCAATATTCCATTTTTCTATGATGAACCTTTCGGTGACAGCAGTGCCATTCCAACGAGTTTGGTTTGTCAAATGGCGAGAAAAGAAGTAACAGTTGCGCTCAGTGCTGATGCGGGCGATGAGGTTTTTGCGGGATACAATCGCTACGATTATTTGATGAAATTTGGAGGAAAGATCAATTCTATGCCAAGTTTTGTTAGAAATTCTATGGCTGGAATGATGAATTTGATTCCAGCGAATTCAATTCCTGTTTTGAAAAATAAATACAATTTTGCAAATCGATACGAGAAGTTGAAAGGCATATTGCGAAATCCTTCACCTGAACAAATTATGTTGAGCTTGAGTCAACAATTTGATGAGGTGCAGATTCAAGAAATGATGAAAAATCCGATTCATTCTCTTTCAACCGCCTATTACAGTAAGGAGCTGAAAAGCGAATTTCATTCACCCTTGGCATTCATGATGGCGATTGACTATCAAACTTATTTGGTGGATGATATTCTTCAAAAGGTAGACCGTGCATCTATGACATCAAGTTTGGAAGGCCGCGAACCGTTTTTGGATCACAATGTAATTGAATGGGCAGCGAAACTTCCTGATAATTTTAAATACCACAATGGCATCAAAAAGCACATACTTCGTGAAATCGTGTATCAATATATTCCCAAAGAAATGATGGATCGTCCAAAAATGGGATTTGCCATTCCATTCGAAAATTGGATGATGAATGATTTGAAGGAGCAAGTGATGTATTTCTTGGATGAAAAGAGAATTACTTCACAAAATATATTCAATACAAAGTACGTCATAAATATCAAAAATCAGTTTTTCGCAGGAAAAAAAGAATTTGGACTCAAAGTTTGGTATTTATTGATGTTTCAGATGTGGTATGAGAAATGGATGAATTGAAAAATCACTTGAAAGGCATGACAAAAACAGTTCTTTACATTTCTTACGATGGAATGACTGATCCATTGGGTCAATCTCAAGTTTTACCCTATTTAAAGGGTTTAACTGCCGAGGGATTTAAATTCCACATCATCAGTTTTGAAAAAGAGGAAAGATTTGAAACACATCGTGCACACATTCAATCGATTTGTGATGAGTCAGGAATTGTTTGGCATCCGTTGAAATATACCAAAAAACCACCGCTTTTATCTACAATTTACGATGTTGTTCGAATGCATCGATTTGCATATAAATTACACAAACAAAATAATTTTTCAATTGCTCATTGTCGCAGCTATTTGTCAGCTATGGTTGGAATGGCTATGAAACGAAAATTTGGTGTTAAATTCATTTTTGACATGCGTGGATTTTGGGCTGATGAACGCATTGAAGGCGGAATTTGGAGCTTGAAAAATCCTGTTTTGAAAGTGGTTTACAATTATTTCAAAAGAAAAGAGATTCAATATTTTCAGCAAGCAGACCATATTGTTTCGTTGACCTATAATGGAAAGGAAGAAATTGAGAGTTGGGATTCGTTGAGAGCTTCAGAATTGAAGATTGAAGTGATACCGTGTTGTGTGGATTTAGATTTATTTGATCCTACAATGATTGATTTTGAGTCGATAAAGTCGTTGAACGTAAAATTGGGATATTCCGATAAAGATTTTATCCTAGGTTACGTCGGCTCAATTGGAACCTGGTATATGTTGTCTGAAATGTTAGATTACTTTCAGGTTTTAACACAAAATAATCAACTAGCCAAAATGCTTTTTGTTTCTGGTGAAAATCCCCAAACAATTATAGAGCTTGCAAGGCAAAAAAAGATAGATACGTCCAAAATTACAGTTGTTTCCTGTTTGCATAAAGAAGTGCCATTATACATATCGTTGTTTAATCAATCGATATTTTTCATCAGGCCAACTTTTTCCAAAAAAGCTTCTTCACCCACTAAACAGGGAGAAATCATGGCAATGGGCATTCCTTTGGTTTGCAATGCTGGAGTGGGGGATACTGATTTTATAGTAAACAAATACCGCTCTGGTTCTGTAATTGAATCTTTAAATAGGGAAAATTACGAACAGAATATTTTATCTGAAATTGTTTATGAAAAAGCTGATATTCAATTTGGAGCGGAAGATTTTTTCTCTTTAAAGCAGGGAGTTAGTCGTTATTTAAAAGTCTATCAAACTGTTCTGCATAAGCAGGATTAATATCTTATTTTTGCAAAGCATTTCTCCTCTATGAGCAAAAAGATTTATTTCATCGTTCCTTATCCGCATCAAGAAGCGCCCTCTCAACGCTTTCGTTTTGAGCAGTATTTTGATTTTTTGGAAGCAAACGATTTTGAAGTTGAAATTTATCCTTTTATCAATCAATCAACTTGGAAAACCCTTTATGGCGAAGGTAAAGTTTTCAAAAAAGCATGGGGAATTTTGATGAGTTTTGCACGACGTTTTGCATTGTTATTTAAACTTCATCAAGCTGATTACATTTTCATTCATCGAGAAGCAGCGCACATTGGACCGCCTATTTTTGAATGGATTATTGCTAAAGTGTTGCGGAGAAAATATATCTATGATTTTGATGATGCCATTTGGTTACCTAATTACAGTGAATCAAATGCGAGATTTCACCGTTTGAAGGCTTATTGGAAAGTTCGATATTGTATGAAATGGGCAAGCCAAATCACGACAGGAAACGCTTATTTGGCCGATTATGCTCTTCAATATAATCAAAACGTACAAGTAATTCCAACAACAATTGACACTGAGAATCATCACAACTTAATGACTAACCATGAATCTCAGGAATTGGTAATTGGTTGGACGGGTACCCATACGACAATGCATTATTTGGATGAATTAGTGCCTATTTTGAGGAAGTTGGAACAAAAATATACTTTTACTTTTCTAGTGATTTCGAATCAGTCAAATGATTATGATTTGAAATCTTTGAAGTTTGTCAAATGGAATAAAGAGACAGAAATTGAAGATTTAGCGAAAATCAATATTGGTGTTATGCCCTTGAAACAAGATATTTGGTCAGAAGGAAAATGTGGCTTTAAAGGATTGCAATATATGGCATTAGAGATACCAACAATTATGTCACCAGTTGGCGTAAATTCAACAATTGTTCAAAATGGAATCAATGGATTTTTAGTTGAAAGTCAAGAAGAATGGTACGAAATACTTGAAAAATTGATACTTGAAAAAGAACTACGAATTCAAATCGGTAAAGCAGGTAAAAGTCGCATTGAACAAGCATATTCTGTATTAGCAAATCAGGAGAAATATTTAGACTTATTTGTTTGAAGTTTGAATTGATTGTTTACTTTTATTGAATTCATAGCTATTTGATTCTTATGTCTAACATTCAACTCATTATTGACGAAAGACCTGCCGATATCGGCAATTTTCTTGTTGGTCGCTTACTTCCTTTTCGCCAAAAAAGAGCTGTGGGTCCTTTTGTTTTCATAGATCACATGGGGCCAGCTACTTTAAGTGAAAATCAAAATTTAGATGTCGCGCCTCATCCCCATATCGGACTTTCTACTTTGACATATCTTTTTGAGGGAAGTATGATGCATCGCGATAGTTTAGGGACTGAAATTGAAGTTCAGCCTGGAGCTGTTAATTGGATGACCGCAGGAAAAGGTATCGTGCATTCAGAAAGAACTCCTGACTACTTGAGAAAACAAGTCAAGCATTTACATGGATTGCAAATTTGGGTTGCCTTACCTAAAGAATTCGAAGAAATTGAACCAAATTTTTGTCATGTTGAATCTAAAAGTCTCCCAAGTTGGAAAGAAGATGGGCTCGATTTTAAATTGATCGCTGGAGAAATTTTTGGAAAGAAGTCACCAGTTCCTGTATACAGTCCAATGTATTTTCTGGAAATTAAAAGTAAAGAAAAACAAATCGTAAATATTAGTGACCAACTTTTTGGTGAATGTGGTATGTATATTTTGGAAGGGAAAATTTTATCTGATGGTCATACATTTGAATCAAAACATATTCTAATTGCAAAGGAAAGTAAATTGTGTTCATTTGAAATGGATGCAAATACAACTGTTTATATTTTTGGTGGAATTCCTTTTCCAGAAGAGCGATTTATTTTTTGGAATTTTGTTTCTTCAAGTAAAATTAGAATTGAGGAGGCAAAACAGAAGTGGGAAAATCAAGAGTTTGATTCCGTTTTTGGTGAGGTTGATTTTGTGCCATTACCTAAAACTTTTGGCAAATAGACCAATTATTATTTAATAAGTGGCGTAGACACTACCCTGCACTACTTATCGCAATATTGCGATATTACATTTTTAGAGCGATTTGTTTATCGCCATATTGCGAAATTGCAAAAAGACGAAAAAAACCCACCATTTTTTGCAAGTACTAATATTTATTACTATCTTAGATTACTATTTTTTAATAATTAAACTTATGGGCAGCACAAAAAACCACATTCACACTCGTGAACACATAGAACTCGCAAAACTTTTTAAAGCGCTTGCACACCCTGCAAGAATTGCAATTGTTGAAAATCTATTAAAGCATAAAAGATTAAATGGCACAGATTTAAAATTCTATGTTCAACTCTCACAATCCACAATTTCCGAACATCTCAGAATTCTGGAAGATGCTGGTATTTTACACGTCAATGTTGAAGGTAATAAAACGTATTATCACGTTAAGAAAATCGCTTTAGATCAATTTCCTTATTACATTAAGTATCTTATTGATCAAATTGATGAAGATTATCAACTTGGATTTAATTTATTTCAGAGAAGAGATCCATATATTCCAAAGCTGTATGGCGCAAGTTATCTAACTTAGCCAAAAACAAGGCGTTAAAATCAAGGTATTTGACTTATTTTTCCAAGTAAGTTTCTAAAGCATTGTCATAAATATCTTTTGCTTCAGCGCAGAATCCGAAATGTTCTTCATCAATCATGAATTTACCTTTTGTCACATGACCTAGTAATGTATACGTAACATTTGTAGACATCATGTATTCGATGAATGCTTCTTCTTGTTCTTCACTTACGGTCACCACAACGCGACTTTGAGCCTCACCAAATAAGAAAGCATCTTCACGTACTTCGGAATCAGTAACGATGTCAAATCCTAAACCTCTTGGGAATGACATTTCAGCCAATGTAATGAATAATCCACCATCCGCACAATCGTGAGCCGCATTTATCATTTGGTCATGAATTAATCCTTTCAATGTTTCTTGTAATTCGAATTCTTTTTCCAAATCAAAATGAGGAGCAGGAGAAGCCTGAATATTGTGGTACGAAGCCAAATATTCGGAGGAACTGATACAATCTACATTATCACCCAAAATGAAAATCAAATCGCCTTTTTGTTTGAAATCAAGGGTCATGATTTTTTCTTTGTTGTCAACTAAACCAATCATACCAATTGTTGGAGTAGGGAAGACAGGAGTTTCAACGCCATTGACAACCGATTGATTGTAGAAAGATACATTTCCACCAGTAACAGGTGTTTCAAACTTTAAGCAAGCTTTTGACATTCCTTTGATAGCACCAACAAATTGCCAGTACGATTCTGGATTATATGGATTTCCAAAATTTAAACAGTTTGTTATTGCGCTTGGATTTCCTCCAGCACAGACGATGTTTCTTGCTGCTTCAGAAACGGCAATCATTGTTCCAACTTCAGGGTCTGCGTTTACGTATCTTGAGTTGCAGTCAACTGTCATTGCCAATGCGCGGTTCGAACCTTTGATGTTCACAACAGCAGCATCAGAAGGACGATTAGTTGTCATCGTTTTGGTTCCAACCATGGAATCATATTGCTCATAAACCCATTTTTTTGAAGCAATATTTGGATTTTGCAGTAAAAACAAAGCAACTTCTTTTAAATCTTCTGGTTGTTCAACTTGGTCAATGTTGAATTTTTTATACTCTTGAAAATAGGCAGGTTCCTTGTATTCTCTTTGGTTTTGTGGCGCGCCGCCTCCAAGTACCAATGATTCAGCTGGCACATCACCTACAATTTCACCATTCATGAAATATCGAACTCTACCGCTTTCTGTAACAACACCGATTTCCTCAGCATGTAGATCCCATTTATCGAATATCGATTTTACCACACTTTCTTCACCTTTTTTCACAACGACCAACATTCGCTCTTGTGACTCAGACAATAAAATCTCGTAGGGCAACATGTTTTCTTGTCTTGTAGGAACTCGGTCCAAGTGAATGTCCATTCCAACACCACCGCCAGCACTCATTTCATTAGTAGAACAAGTAATACCAGCTGCTCCCATGTCTTGCATTCCCACAATCGCATTTGTTTCTGATAATTCCATCGTTGCTTCCAACAATAGTTTTTCCAAAAACGGGTCACCAACTTGCACTGATGGCAAATCAGATGCAGAATCTTCGGTAATATCTTTTGAGGCAAAAGCAGCACCAGCGATTCCGTCTTTACCAGTAGCAGCGCCAACTATGTAAACAGGATTTCCTGGACCTTTAGCTTTCGCTGAAATAACTTTCTTTGTATCTATTATTCCTGCTGAGAATGCATTTACTAAAGGGTTTTGATTGTATGACTTGTCAAAAAACACTTCACCACCAACAGTTGGAATTCCAAATGCATTTCCATAGTGAGAAATACCTTTAACAACGCCTTTGACTAACCATTTTGTTCTTTCTTGCAAAATATCTCCAAAACGCAGTGAATTCAATTGCGCTATAGGGCGAGCACCCATGGTGAAAATATCACGGTTGATTCCTCCAACACCGGTAGCAGCTCCTTGATATGGCTCCAAAGCACTTGGATGGTTGTGTGATTCTATTTTGAAAACGCATCCAATTCCATCTCCCAAGTCAACTAATCCTGCATTTTCTTCACCTGCTTTAACCAACATATGAGGACCATCTTTTGGCAATTGCTTTAACCAAAAAATTGAATTTTTGTAGGAGCAGTGTTCAGACCACATCACAGAGTAAACACTCGTTTCAGTGAAATTTGGTACACGACCAAGGATTTCCTTAATCATTTCAAATTCTTCAGGACGTAATCCCAATTCAACAGCTTGTTCCAAAGTGGCTTCTTGATGCAATGCGCTTTCCATAAAATTCAAAAATAGTTTCACAAAAGTAGCAATAAGGAATGAAAAGGAATGGCAATATTTTAGATTTAGCTGGGTAAAATTTTCAACAAGTTGTCAAACATTCCTAATTCTCTAGTTCGTAATTCAATAATTTGTAATTTTGTAGTTCAATATTTTAAAATGATTTTACCAATTGTAGCATACGGAGATCCTGTTCTTAAAAAAGAGGCTGAGGAGATAGATAAAGATTATCCAGGATTGGATCAATTGATTGAAGACATGTTTGAAACGATGTACAATGCCTCTGGTGTTGGTTTGGCTGCTCCTCAAATTGGTCGCTCAATTCGCTTGTTTATTGTTGATGGAAGTCCTTTTGCAGACGACGATGAAGAGGAACCAGATCCAATGGCTGTTGGGATGGATGGATTTAGGAAGATTTTTATCAATCCGATTATTACTGAGGAAAAAGGTGACGAATGGGGATTTAATGAAGGTTGTTTGAGCATCCCTAAAATCAGAGAAGAGGTATATCGCCATGAGACGATACACATTTCATATTTTGATGAAAATTGGAATTATCATGAAGAGACTTTTGATGGGTACAAAGCGAGAATCATTCAACACGAATATGACCACATTGAAGGAATTTTATTTACCGATCACCTGTCTGTACTGAAAAGAAAATTGCTAACGAAAAAGTTATCAAATATCTCAAAAGGTGAAATTTTAGTGGATTATAAGATGAAATTTCCTGCAATCAAAAAAGGAAGGTAATATTTAATAATTATTAATATGCTTAAATTTATTGTTTTATCCCTTGTCCTAATTGGTTTAGTCAGTTGTGCCGGAACAAAAACTGAAAATGCTGACGGCACACCAACAATTGAAAAATTGAAGTCTGAAATTCAAATGATCGATGATAGTTTGAAGTTATACTATCAGCAAGTAATGAATAATCAATTAGAAAGTGTTCCAAATGATGCAATTCAAAAAACAATTGATGCACATTTGACTTTTTACCATTTTTATCCCAAAGATGAATTCTCTGCAGAATGTTTGGATAAGGTTCATCAGTTGTATATTCAACAAAAGTTATATGTGAAATCTGTTGAAATTGCAGATACTTTATTGAATGAATTTCCTAAATATAAAGGCAAAAAAGATGTCCTGTATAGCATTGCAACGACTTATGATTTTATGTTGAATGATTTAGTAAATGCTAAGAAATACTACGAAAAGATTCTGATGTTGCCCAAATTAGACAAAGAAACCAGAGAAAATATTTCAACAAGAATCAAATTAATGGGAATGTCACTTGATGAAATGATTGAATTTCAAAACAAAAAGAACTCAAAAAAGTAGCGGCGTTAACATTTTGTTAAATACAAACATTTAATTCAAAGTTTTTTACATCTTTGATCAATAATTAGAAACTAAATAAAAATAAATACTATGAAAAGTGTAATGTTATCAATCATGTTCGTTGCCGCTGCAATGATTTCAAATGAAGTAAAAGCGCAAGCAAAAATGGATTTCAAAAAAGAAGTACATGATTATGGGAATATTAAAAATGGAGCGAATGGTACTTGTACTTTTGAATTCACTAATACAGGAAACGCGCCATTGATTATCTCAAATGCTGCAGGTTCTTGTGGTTGTACAGTGCCAACTTGGCCAAAAGAGCCAATCGCTCCAGGTGCTAAAGGTGAAATCACAGTGAAATATGATACTAAAAGAACTGGTGAATTTACTAAAACAGTTACTTTAACATCAAACTCAAGCGAACCAAACAAAGTTTTGACAATAAGAGGAAATGTTGCCGCCCCAGTGGAAGGCGCTTCTCCAGTGAACACTTCTGGTGCTCCAAGTCACTAAAAAAATGATTTGATTTTTAAATCCGCTTTATTTTTGAAGCGGATTTTTTTTGCCCAAAATTTCACATCGTTAATGATGTGTTAAATACATTTTACTTTCAGAAAAGAGTTATATCTTTGATTCAAAGAAAATATAAATAGACTTAAAAATAAAAAAGATGAAGAGTTTAGTTTTATCAATTATGTTTGTTGCAACCGCAATGATTTCAAACAAAGTAGCTGCGCAAATTGAAAACGGAGCAAAAATTGACTTTAGCAAAGAAGTTCATGACTATGGAAACATTAAAAATGGTGCAAATGGTACTTGTACTTTCGAATTTACAAATACTGGAAATGCTCCATTGATTATTTCTAAAGCTCAAGGTTCTTGTGGTTGTACTGTTCCATCTTGGCCAAAAGAGCCAATCGCTCCGGGTGCTAAAGGTGTTATTTCTGTGAAATATGATACCAAAAGAGCAGGTGCAATCAATAAAAATGTTACAATCACTTCAAATGCTGTAAATGAGCCTAATAAAGTGATTCGTATCAAAGGAAACGTTGCTCCAGCTCCAGAAGGTGCTTCTCCAGTGAACAACGCTGGTGCTCCTAATAACAACTAAAATGAAGTCTTTACTGACAATCATTATAATCTTAAATTCCGCCCTTGGCTTTAGTCAGGAGGCGGAATTTTTGTTTAAACAAAAGACTTATAAATTTCCAAAAACCAAAGAGGGTGAGCAGTTGAGTCATTACTTTGTGTTTACAAATGCCGGCAATGCACCTTTGAAAATTAATTCCTATGTGGTTGAATGTCATTGTACCGAATTGATTTTTCCTTCTTCCGAAATACAACCAGGCAAAACAGATTCGGTACTTTTAAAATTTGATACCAACGGAAAATACTTCGCACAAGATAGAAATGTAATTATCTCTTCTAACGCCAAGAAAAAAGAAACCATTCTTCGTTTCAAAGTATTCGTAGAACCAAAAGATTAGCGTTCAAAAGAAGTTCTAAGTTAAAATCAAAAATGTCGCTTTTGATCAGATTTTGAAATTTGTCTTTATGTTCACTTAAAGGTCATAGGATTTTTAGATTAATAATGTCTAGTGTCTGATGTCTAAAGTCTTCTGTCTTAAAATCAAAATAACTACCTTTGCCAAAAAAAAATGATATGCATTTTATTTCGGTAACTGATTTGAAGCAACAGTTGGATAGCAAGACAAATCTTTTTTTACTTGATATCAGAGAAAATTATGAGCGTGAAGTAGCCTCAATTCCTTCCAAACACATTCCAATGGATGAAGTTTGTGGACATTTAAGTGATTTTCCTGCTGATCGACAAATTATTTTAATGTGCAACAGTGGAAAGCGTGCTGAAGCATTGGCTAATTTGTTGGAAACTGAATTTAATAAATCAAACTTAGTTGTTCTTGAAGGCGGACTAGCGGCTTGGATGGAACAATTTGGACAAAACTAATTTTAAATTTATCAATCAATAATTATGGTAGAGTTATTTCAACACCTTTTTCATTTGGACTTCAACTGGATTGTCGAGAATTATTCCAATTCAATTTATGTCGTACTTTTTCTGGTGATCTTTATCGAAACAGGATTGGTTGTTATGCCTTTTTTACCAGGTGATTCTTTACTCTTTACTGCAGGACTTTTTGCTGCTCCAACAGTAACTGGCGAGCCCGGACAGTTGAGTATTTTTTTACTTTTAGGATTATTAGTTGTCGCTGCTATTTTAGGTGACAATGTCAATTATTGGATCGGAAGAAAACTTGGATTGGGAGTTTTTAGTTGGAAAATCAAAGGTCGTCAGTTGGTAAAAAAAGAATACTTGGAGAAAACTGAAGCGTTTTTTGATAAAAACGGCACCAAAGCAATCATTATGGCGCGTTTCGTTCCACTGGTGAGAACTTTTACACCTTTTGCAGCAGGAGTCGGTAAAATGAATTACAGAAGGTTTTTGGCGTTTGATGTCGTTGGTGGAGTTTTGTGGATTTTCAGTTTGACCTTAGCAGGATATTTTCTTGGAAATGTGACTTGGATAAAAGATAACATCGAAAAAGTTTGCTTAGGAATCATTTTTGTTTCCGTATTGCCGATGCTAATCAGCGTTATAAAGTCTAAAATGAAATCCAAAAATGCGTAAGTTCGGTTTACTTGGCAAGAAATTAGATTATTCTTTTTCTAAATCGTTTTTTACAGATTTATTTGCTAATAATCAGATTGATGCAAGCTATGAAAATATTGAAGTAGTTGATTTGAAAGGTTGGTTTGAGTCAAAATCCTTTATTGAATTCACTGGTTTTAGTGTCACTATACCTTACAAAACTGAAATCATTCCTTTTTTGGATGAATTGTCTGAGGAAGCGAGAGTTATAGGTGCTGTAAACACTGTGAAAAATCTAAATGGTAAATTGATAGGATACAATACTGATGCTTTTGGATTTGGTCAGTCAATCAAACCTTTCCTGAACAACAACCACGAAAGAGCAATGATTTTAGGAACCGGTGGTGCATCAAAAGCAATTGCCTTTGTTTTGAAAAATATTGGATTGGATGTCATTTTTATTTCTAGAAATCCAAAAAACATCAACGAATTTGGCTACGATACAATCAATGAAAACATGGTAAATGCCTGTAAAATGATTGTCAATTGCAGTCCAGTAGGTACATTTCCTGATGTTGATTCAAAACCAAATTTCCCAACAGCATTGATTTCCGACAAACACTTGGTCGTTGATTTGATTTACAATCCTGAAAAATCACTTTTATTGAAAGAATCTGAAAAACAAGGTGCGATCATTTTAAATGGTTATTCCATGTTGCAAGAACAAGCCAAAAAAGCTTGGGAAATTTGGAATTAAATTATTTAAGCAAATAATGAATTCCAATTCCTAAATCTAAATAACTTCTTTTGCGACTGACATTTTCCCAAGATTGAACGGGTTTAAAATCATAACCGAAATTAGTATTCAAACTTACGCCCCAATTAGAGAATTGATATCTAAGTTGCGATCTCAAACAAGCTTTTGCCCCAAATTGATTCACCGTTCGACTCGAAGTATTTAAATATTCATAATTCGTCCTACTTCCTTGAAGATTTAAAATCGCACCTGCGCTCAAATCTAAAAATAGTTTAGGATTCAATTCGAAAGTGTATTGAAACATAATTGGTAAACCGATAGAATAGACTTGGTAACTATTACTTGCATTAATAATACTCGTATCAACTCCATAGATAGGAATAACAATCGAATCAATCACATTTTGCATTGAGTCATAAATCAATGAAACATCATAACTAACAATAGCTGAATCATTAATGATTTTTTGGTCTTGTGAGATATTCTCAAAATTATTTTGGTAATTAAATCCCGTTGAAATAGCCATTTTTGAATTGAGGTAATAAGCAAATTCAGTTTGAATGAAGAAACTGCTTTTTTCTTTAAGCGCAAAGGTTGATTGGCCATTTACCTGATTAAAACCAAAAGAAGTTCCAGTTTTCAAGCTAAACAACCAAGGTCTTTTCGCTTTTTCAATTTCAATTAGCTGTTTGTTTTCTTCCAATGAATCATTTACAATGTTATTCTTGGAATCAACATTTGAAATAACACTTGAATCAATTGATGTTTTTTGTTCACCATTATTTTTTTTAGCATTTGCAATAATAGTTTCACTTCCATCAATATTGTCTTTTATTCGCAATTTGTATGGATTTTCATATTCTACAGGTTTTATTTCCTCGGGATTGATTTTTTTATTTGGGTATTTATTGCGACTCTTTTTGGTTTTCTTCTTTTTAGTATTGACAATTTTGGTTTTTGATCTTGAAGTGTTTTTAGTATTTGAGCTCGCATAAGTGTTTTTGATTTTCTTCTGATTGTCAAATTTTTGCTGCTTTATTGTTTTTTGAAGTTGCTTTGAAGTTTTTGATCCTGTTTTTTCATTAGTTTCTTTGCTGTTTTCCGAAGAATTTGAAGTGCTATAATTATTTTGTGGTTTTTTTGAATTTGAACTCAACTGACCTTTATTTTCTTTATTCTTTGTAACTTTCGTCTTATCGCCATATTCCGATAAACCGTTTGACGGCTTATCGCCATATTGCGATATTCCGGTTGATGCCAAATTGATTTTAGAATCTTTGGAGACGTCTCGATTAAAAAACAAAACAGTCAATACCAAAACCAACGCAGAAATTCCAGCAAAAAAGAACCATTTCAATTTACCTTTAGATTGAATCTGGCCAATTTTTTGGTCAATATTGATTTTGACACTCGCTGGAGGAGTGACTTCAAAGCCGTCGAAACTGTCTTTGAATAAATCTTTTATTTCGTCTTGCTCTTTCATCCTGCAATTTTTTCTGATTCAAGAATCTTTTGAATAAATTTTTTCGCTTTAAAATATTGGGTTTTGGAAGTACTTTCACTAATTCCTAAATATTCAGCAATTTCTTTGTGGGATAAATTTTCAATAGCAAATAAATTAAAAACCAATCGGTAACCTTCAGGAAGTTTATTCAAAATCTGCATTAACTTCGCTCTCAATTCCTCCACCTCAACTGATAGCTCTTCTTCCCAAACCAATTCATCAAACACATTTTCATCTTCGTGCAATTGATATTTGTATGTTTTTTGAATGTAAGTCAATGCTGTGTTGATAGTAATTGATTTGATCCAAGCGCCAATTGGCGAAGTGAGTTGATATCGACTTTGATTTTTATAAACCTTGATAAAAGCTTCTTGTAGAACATCTTGTGCGTCATCTTCACACCTTGTGTATCGCAAACAAATGGCATACATACCAGCAGCATAAGATGAATAAATCACATCAAACGCATACTTTTTACCTTTTGTAAAATCAACAAGAACTTGCTCTGTAATCACCAATACGGTTTTATTCGATTCTTAAATTATTTCCATTCATAAAGTTTTATTTTCCCTTGCGTATTAATTACACGCCAGAAAATCAAAAGTTGCCTGAAATAAAATTTAAAGCTAAGAAAAATTGCAATTTAATGGAATATCGGAATATTGCGATATTCCGGCATTTGATAAAATCTAATGAAAAGATCTTTTTCTGTCCTTAGATTAATTTACCATATAAATCATAATGGTCAGCTGAAGTAATTTCAACGGTCGCAAAATCACCAATTCTGACAAAACCTTCAGATTTTTTCACCAACACTTCGTTGTCCACTTCTGGTGAATCAAATTCAGATCTACCAATGAAATATTCGCCTTCGATTCTGTCGAATAAAACGCGGTAAATTTTTCCGATTTTTTGTTGGTTCAATTCAAAACTAATACCAGATTGCAATTCCATGATTTGATCTGCGCGGTCTTTTTTAGTTTTTTCATCCACATCGTCATCCAATAAGTAAGCGTGTGTATTTTCTTCGTGTGAATAAGTAAAAATTCCCAATCGTTCGAAACGCATTCTTTCCACAAAATCATACATTTCTTGGAAATCTGCTTTCGTTTCTCCCGGATAACCCGCGATTAATGTTGTACGAATCGCAATTCCTGGCACTTTCGCGCGTATTTCGTTTACCAAAGCTTCTGTTTTTTCACGGTCGATACCACGTCGCATGGATTTCAAAATTTTCGAAGAACCATGTTGCAACGGCATGTCCAAATAATTCACCACTTTCGGATTGTTATTCATGACATCCAACACATCCATAGGAAATCCTGCTGGAAAGGCATAATGCAAACGAATCCATTCGATTCCTTCCACTTCAGCCAATTTTTCGATCAATTCGGCCAAGTTTCTTTTTTTGTAAATATCTAAACCGTAATAAGTCAAATCTTGTGCAATCAACATCAGTTCTTTCACGCCTTGTGCCGCCAAACTTTTTGCTGAATTGACCAAATCTTCCATTGGAGTAGAAACGTGTTTTCCACGCATCAACGGAATCGCGCAAAAGGAGCATGGACGATCACAACCTTCTGCAATTTTGAAATAAGCGTAATGTGAAGGTGTTGTTAAAAGTCTTTCACCAACCAATTCGTGTTTGTAATCGGCTTTCAAAGTTTTCAAAAGTCTTGGCAAATCTCGCGTACCAAAAAACGCATCCACTTCTGGAATTTCAGCTTCTAAATCGTCTTTGTAACGCTCAGATAAACAACCAGTAACATATACTTTATCCACCGCGCCTTCTTGTTTTGCTTGCGCATATCTCAAAATGGTGTCGATAGATTCTTGTTTGGCATTGTTAATAAATCCGCAGGTATTGATAATCACAATTTCTGCATCATCGCTCATGGATTCGTGCTCCACATCAAATTTATTCGCTTTCAGTTGAGCCATTAAAACTTCTGAATCGAATAGATTTTTAGAACATCCTAAAGTCACAACATTGACTTTATTTTTTTTGAGCGTTTTTGTTTTCATGTTGCAAAATTACGGAAAACAGCAGGAACAAGCAAGAATTGATTTTTTTGTTTCGGTCTAACAATTAACTCTGAAATGATTTACAAATGAAAAAGAGAATTCTGATTCAATCTAGTTAGATGTAATTTTTCAATTGACGAATATTTTTAAGGCTAATATTTTTTATGAGTAAGAAATTATTTGTGTGGAATTTTCGGCCTTTGAAGAAAGGTTTTTGAAAGGGAACTGAAAATGTAGATTTTTGGAGGAAGCTAAGTAGCGTTAGCGGATTAGATCACCGACAAAATCACGTTTTCAGGAACTTTTAAAATAAAGCGCCTGATACAATAAATTTTAATGAGGTATCTATTTACGCTTTAACTTTCTGAATCAGCCTTGATTTTTTGCTTCTTTTTGATCAAGCAAAAAGAAGGGAGAGATCTATTTTAATGATTTCATTTTCAAAATTGGTATTATATTTGACCAAACAGAAAAAACAAAAACCATGAAATCAATCGTTATTTTACTTGCAGTTGGATTATTTTTTAGTTGTGGTACTAAAAAAATCACAGGAGATGGAACAGGACAAACTTTAAAAACAAAACCAATGACAGCAAGTTCAACAGTTGGCGTTTTCCCAGAAAAAAATGATCCAACCAATATTCAATCTGTAAAAATTGAAGGAAATAACTTGATCTTAGAAGTTTCTTTTGGTGGTGGTTGCGAAGAACACGATTTTAGTTTGGTTGGAAGTGAAATGATTTCAAAATCTTTGCCTCCAATTCGCGCTGTCAAATTGATTCACAATGCACATGAAGATAAATGCAAAGCGTTAATCATGAAAACCTTGACTTTTGATATTTCTAATTTGGCTTATAAACAAGAAGTTGGAAGTGAAATATTCTTGAAGATAGATGGCGTTTCTGAGAATTTGAAATATACTTTTGCTAAATAAAGAGTCTTAGCCTATGAAGAAAATTTCATATTTACTGGTTATTTTTTTTTCAATTTTCTTTTTTAGTGACTCTTTTAGTCAACTAGAAAACAAACCTGTTTATAAATATGGTTTTGAATTAAGTAGTATTACATCTTTTGCTGCTTGGACAGCTACAACAACTTTCACATTTCGAAAGTGGAATAATCATACAATAGATGTTGGATTTGGCACTTCAATTGCTGGGTTAGGTTATGGTTCAAGACCTTTTTCCGTTGCGGCACTTACTGCCCGTTACAAATATTATCCAATGGGAAAACAACAGAAATTAAACTTTTACTTTCATTACAGTATGATTAATTTTACCTTGCAAAGAAAAGCATATTATGGTTATTCCCCCAGAATCATTAATGTTACCGAAAATTTTTTAGGTTATGGTTTTGATGTTCCAATTGGAAAAAAAATCTATCTCAATACAGATTTTGGATTCGGTTTTTTGCTCAATACTGATAACTTTTCTGATGAATTTACCCTTGATGCAAGCTTCCGCCTAGGTTTTGGCTATAAATTCGGTGAAAAAAAGTAATTGAAAACATTCTATCTAAGTCCGTCTTAAACCATCTTCTCCATCACAAAATCCTCCATCAAATAACCATTTCCAATCTCAATATCTTCAATTTTACAAATATTCATTCCGATTTTTTCGTAGAAGTTTTTTGCTTTATTGAATCGATTTACGTTCAAAAAGACCCTTTTCAAATTCAGCGACTTAGTCAAATTTTCCGCGTATTGAAAAAGTTTCAATCCAATGTTTTTGCCTTGATTTTCTGGTAAAACATACAACTTATGAATTTTCAACGAATCAGGTTCCAATCCGGCTTGAACGCCTAAAAATCCAAGTGGAATGTCGTTTTCCGAATAGAGGAAATATCGGTGACCCCCGTCAATTGTTGCTTCCAAGGATTCGATGGTGTAGAATTTATCCAACATATAATTCAATTGTGCCGAACTCAAAATTTCACCATACGCAACCGGCCATGTTTCGAACACAATTTTCTGAATGATGCTCAAGTCTTTTTTGCCAATTTCAAGAATGTTTTCCATCATTATTCTTTGATCACTTGAACAGATTTATCTCCACCATTTGAGTGAATTTTCAAAATATACATACCTGTTTGAAAAGTTGATAAATCCAATTTTCCGATTTCAAGTTGGCCATTCAACAAGATTTTTCCATCCAAACCAATCAATTGGAAAGTTTCATTTCCTTTCAGATTTCCTTGAATATATAAAAATCCTGTCGTTGGATTTGGGAAAACTTTGACAAACGATTCTTCTTCGATTTGGTCTATTGAAACGGTATTTAAAGCCAATTTAATCGCTGCATAAGCATCCAATTTTCCCATTCCCCAGCGCAAACTTCCTCCCACAGGAATTACTCCTGTATATGAATCTGTGCGCGCACTTTGGCGAATGATGTCTTTGACTTGCCAAGGCATCAAATAGTGATTTGCTTCTAAAATCAACGCAACAACTCCCGTTACCATCGGCGATGACATGGAAGTTCCAGAAATTCTGGTGAATTTGTAATCTGTTCCGTTGAAAGAAACAGTTTGGGCACTTGTAAAAGAATTGTCTGTAAACGATGAAACCGCCGAACAAACACTCACGCCAGGTGCTGAAATATCTGGTTTTGAACGATCATCTAAAGTTGGACCATAACTAGAGAAAGTGGCGATTGAACCTCCAGTCAATGTTCCACTTGGCAATGCATATTGAGATGAATGTGCCGCAACTGAAATCACACTTTCAGTACAAGAAGGTTCATCAATTCCGTAGTTTGCATCACCAAATGTCGTTCCTGCGCCGCCTAAAGAAAAAGGCATTCCCCAGTTTCCAACGCCGTTGGTCAATTCTGTGACATTCCACGCATGAACAGTTCCCTCTGTCGCTGAAACATTTAAGATAATTCGATATGCTGTATTCGTATTTTTGATTCTGAATCGCGCATGCGGACGATTATTCAACGGATTGGCATTTTCCATCGATAGATTGTAGAAAACAGTATCAGTTCCGATAACCAAAAAAGTGTCGATGTAATTGCTAGTTGTGGCAGAATTGTAGTAGATACTTTCGTTCAACAACACATTCGAAGCATTTGTAACACTAACTCCAACTGAAAAGTTTTTGGTCGGCTCGCCCCAAAGCGTAATCGATTGTCCCCACATATTTGGATTCGCTGAATATGAATAAAAATCAACTTTGGATTTCAAAACGTCGTTATTGAACGTTTTTTTGATGTGAAAATTCACATCGCCATTGTTGCCGCCTGATGAAGCAAAAACGACTCCTTGATCTGAAAGATTATCAATCGCTTGACTAATCAACGAAGTTCCATCTAAGTTTCCAATGTAATGCAAGCCCCAACTTTGATTGATGACCAATCTTTTGTTTGCTGTAACTGCTTTTTGGTGCATCCAATCGTAAGCATCAATCACTGCGCCTGCGTCCACCAAGAAAGTTGTGAAAAGAAATTCAGCTTCGTAAGCTACACCGCGATAGGCTGTTCCTGCGCCCGAACCGCCTGCAATTCCTGCAACGTGACCACCGTGATATGCATAACTGTAAATATTGGCTGTATCTGAGCCAGCAGCAAATAAATCTGCTTGCGAAGTGTATTCTGTTCCGTAATTAAAACCTGACGGATTTGGACCACTTTGTTTGTATTGATCCCAAGCTGCGGCGATTCTGGTGTACGACAATGTAGTATCGTAATACATTGGATGCGTGTAATCAAACCCCCAATCTGTGACGCCGATGTACACATTTTTTCCTGTGTATGCTTGCGGAAGATTGATTCCCATATGAACGCTATCAACGCGCGCATCCTTCAACGCTCTATTTAAATGCGGTTGCACTTTCGCTGCAATTTCAAGATAAGAAATTCCGGGAATTGAAGCAATTTGTTGAATTACATCAAGTGGAACTTTTAAAGTCACAATATTTCCGATTCGAGAACCTTGACTGATTTCATATTGTTGTAAATTGGAAACGTTGTAGTTTGCATTCACTTTGGCAATCAAGGAAATAATTTGTTTTCCATTGATTTTGTATATCGGGTACAAATTTTCCAATTTTTGAAAAGATTTGATTCCTTCCTTATCCCAAGTTTCTTGAATGATTTTCAAATCATGTTTTGAAGTAGTAGGCATTTGGATTTGCGCATTCAAAGCAGTAAATAACAATATCAAGGAAAAGTATTTTTTCATTTTTAAAATTTATTGGTAGTTTAAAATTAAACAAATAAAATGAATTTCAGTTTGAGTTGATTATTGCGCAAAAAAAAAAGACTTCATTTCTGAAGTCTCTCTATTGATTTATCTGGTTTTAAATTTTATTTCTTCGGCATCACAAAATTGGTCATGTCAATTTGGTATAAATCCAAACTTGCTTTTTGACCTTGAATGGTGAATCCTGCAAAAACTGCTTTTTTCAATTCTGGGTAATATTGGAAATGTGTATCGTTGTTTACGGTATTTATTCCACTTCCTAAATTGATTGGTTTTGACCAAGTTGAACCCAAGTTTTCAGATACAAAAATATCGTATCCGCCCATTCCTAAATGTCCGTTGGAGCTGAAAAACAAATATCTTCCGTCTGGAGTGATGTAAGGTGTTGTTTCACTTCCTGTTGTATTGATACTGTCAGAAACTGGTTTTGGTTCGCCCCAAGTTTTTCCAGTTTTTTGAGAAACATAAATGTCAAATTGTTTGCGTTCACCATTTCTGGTAGAAACAAAATACATGGTATTTCCATCCCCAGTAACGGTTGCTGCTCCATCAAAGAAGGAAGAATTTACCGCAGCAATCTTTTTAGGATTCGACCATTTTCCTTTGGTAGTGAAAAGGATTTCAAAAATATCAGAACTTTGTGTTTGGATTTTTTCGTCAGCCGCTTCGTTGTTTATTGTCATGTAAGCTGTCAAACCATCTTTAGAAATCCAAGATAATGCTTCAAAACCTGATGCATTGAGTCTGTCGATTTCGTTGGTTATGCTGTCCCATTTTTGCTCTTCTTCGTTCCATTGAGCATAATAAATATCTTCAAAATATTGCTCATCTTCGGGGTTCATCAATCCGCCTGTAGTATTGTTTCTTCTCGAAGTAAAAAACATACCTTTGCCACCTTTTACGATAATTGGCGCATATTCATTGTAACCAGAATTCACTTCTCCTGCCATTTTGGTCTTGGTAGCGAAAGGCGTTTTTGCCATTTCTACTTGAGCGAATTTACAGTTTTCAATTTTTTCTTTGATTTGTAAATCTTTCGCTTGCATTTTTGAAAGTTTTGCTAATGCAATTTCGTAAAATAGGATAGCAGAATCCAATTTTCCAATGCTGTGGTAGCTTTTTCCAATCACGTCGTAAACATCTTTGTCAACTCCGTCTGCATCCAATTTTACAGCTTTGGTCGCATATTGTAGTGCAAATCCGTAGTTGTCAAGATTATAGTGACACAAACTGATCCAATAAGGCGCTCTCCAAGTATTTGGGTCTTTTTGTGCAGCTTCTCTGAATAAGATCAAGGCTTCGCGATTTTTTCTTTCGCTAAACATTTTTTTACCATCTTCAATCATAATCAATGCAGCAGATTTGTCAACCAAATTTGTTGTGCTATCTGGCGGTGTGATTGAATTACTTGCAGCAAAAACTTTTCCGTTTAAGATTGAAACGAAAAGGATTAAAGTGCAGAAAATACTTTTAAAATTCTTCATAAAGTTTGATTTTGTTGATCTTGTGTTAGCAATTGTGATGCCAATTAAATATGTACAATATACGAACAAATATAGTAGAATGAAATTTTATGACAGAAATGAAATTGGGCAAAATTCGATTTTTTTTACAGTTGAATTGTTTAAAAGTAAAAGTTTTGCGAATTATTGATTCAAATCGCTTCTTTTGACGAATTGATTTCCGCTCAAATCTACTAAATCGTGCATCGCAATTGTAGAAGCAACGCATGCTAAAATGGGTGCAAAGGCAGCACAAAACCACAAGAAAAAATGCACACAAAATTGACTAACAACGTCAATCGGCGCAACTGAAAATCTATGCCAATCGAAAAGTGCGTTCAAATTAACTGGCACCAAAATCAACAATGAAAAGACCATTCCAATTGCTATCGTCAAACCGCGGTGCTTGCGCATGAGCAAAATACTAGCGTCCACGCTCAATTTTCGGCGTTCATTCACGTAATCCAAAAAACTGAATCCATAATAATAGAAACTGATCAAATAAGTGACGTAAAAAACAGGACTTTCGTGAATATTATCCCAGAAAATAGCGCAAAATGCAAAAATGAGCAAAAAGAAAAAATATTGCCACATAATGTTTCTGACCACAATCCGCAAACCGCGCTTGATGTCGAGCCAAAATTGTTTCATATTGAATGGATAATGATTTCCAGTAATAATTTTTTCTGTTTTTTGCGACAAATAGGCGAGAAGTGGTGATAAAATCGTAACAACCATGTATTTCGAAAATTGCATCAATAACAATGCAATCGAAATTTCAAGCATTAATTGGATCAAATACCAAACAATTCCATTCATGGTGCGGGTATCGGTATCAAATTGTCGATATTGAATCCAGCTACCAACTTGGTAAATTCCCAACATCAAAAAAGCAGGAATCAACGCATACCAATACATTTTCCTCTCCCGAATGAAAAGAAAAGCCTTCCAATAGGCGCGCATTCCAAGCACAAAATCCTTGATGAAATTCATTGCTCAAAGGTAGGGAAAAATGGATTATTAGATGGTTGGATAATTAGATTATTCGATAGTTGGATTGTTAGAACGTTTGATTATTCGACAAAACTTTAGCTCCAATAATCCATAAATCCAATAATCTAAAAATCTAAACTAAAAAAGTTTCCTTGTAAATCGCCAAAACTTCCTCAGCGCAGGTTTCCCAGCTGAATTTTTGGATGTAGTTTTGACAATCTTCCAAAACTAATTCAGTTTCTGATTGATTCATGAATTGTGACATTTTTGATGCGATGTCGTTTTCGTCTTTCGGGTCAACGCCTATTAAGAAACCATTTCCAATTTCTGCAATGGCGCCGTAATTTGTACCGATGATTGGTTTTCCAAACGACAAAGATTCCAGCACAGGAAAGCCGAAACCTTCGATGAATGAAGGAAAAACGAATGCTTTCGAATGGTAATACAAACCTTTCAATTCATTTTCCGAAACGATTGATAAATAGCGTACGTTTTTCGGATATTTTGAAAAGTCGATTTTCATGTAGTTGTGTCCAACCAAAATAAATTCCCAATCTGAATTGGTTTTCATAAAAGATTGAACCATTCGTTGGATGTTTTTGTGACTTCTAATTTGTCCAACATACAGTAAAAATGGTTTTTCTAAATGAAATTTGCTTTTTACATCAATGATTGTCTGTTCGCTGATTTCCCCGAATTTACTATCGAAACCATTGTAAACCAATTTGAATTTTGGGTTTTTTGCGTCAACATAATCGCTTAAAATTTCATTTTTTGCAGCATTTGAAATGAAAATCACAGAAGCTGCTTTTTTCAATGTATTTGCCAAAGTTTTCTTGAAATACAAGGTTTTTATTCCGAATGGATCGTCAAACTTCTTAATATTTCCTGACAAATTTGAATCATGAATCGTCGCAATCGTTTTTATTCCTTTCACAATCGGCGCATCCAAATGTGGATAATGGTAAATATCGGGATTCAATTCACGAATGATAGCAGGCATTTTGGTGTAATTCACAATTCCCATGTGATGCAAAGCTATTTTCTTGAAAGTGACGTTTGGATATTTTTGAAGTAAAAACAATTCATCGCTATCTGGCAATTGTCCATTAACAAGAATAATGTATTGATTTTCATCGTCAATAGCCAATAAATGATTCAATAAGTTTACGATATAGCGCGACATTCCAGATACAGCTGGAAAATGTAATCTTGCATCAAAAACGATTCTCATGAAGGGCTAAAGGTAAGGTATTTACTTGTTTAAATTGCTGTTTCGACTTCTAAAATGTGGTTTTCTAAAACTAAAATGTTGTTTTTTAAGCTTTTGAAATCAATTCAGCATATTTCAAAAATTGAATTTTTGCTGAATGTTCGTTTTCACATTTTAGTCGTGCATTTTTGCCAAGTTGTTCTGTTAAAACTGGGTTTTGTAATATTTTTTCAATCTTAGTTACCAAGTTAACGGCGTTTTTTGGTTCAAACAAAATTCCAGTTTGTTGATTCACAATCAATTCTCTGTTTCCAGGAATATCAGTTGCGAGAATCGGCAATCCAACAGCCATCGCTTGCAAAATAGCGGTACTTTGTGTTTCTGCCAAACTACTGTGAACGTAAAGTTGCAAAGATTGATAAAATGCCAACATTTCCTTTTGATTCAAATTTCCATGCAATTTGATTTTTTCTTTGATGTTCGATTGATTGACAAGATTTTGCAAAGTGTCAAAACCTTCACCAGCTCCTGCGATGTGCAATTCTAGATTTAGCGTTTCATGGTTCAACTTTTCAAATGCTTGAATCAATGTTTGGTGATCGCGCAAGGAATTGATTCTGCTGGCCATTCCGATTTTGAAATTAGATTTTTCTCCAGTTTCTATTGTTGGTTTGAAATAGTCGGTATTTATGCCATTCGCAATCACCACCGACTTTTTGGAATATCGCAATATTCCGATATTGCGTTTTACTTCAGTTTGATAGTTTTCAGTCAAATAAACAATTCTAGTGCAAAAAATCACCGCCAAAAGCGACCAAATCCATTCGCTTTTGCGCTTGGCTTGATTACTTTGGTGTTCCACTGCGATGCATTTTGCTTTGTGAAACCAACAATACCAAATCGTTGGTAATATCAAAGTCATGGAATGCAAAAAAATGAAATCTGGTTTTTGTTGCCTCAAGCTTTTAAAGTGCAATTTCCAACTTGAAATATGTTTTCCTTTTTGCTTTAAAATGGTTTCGAAAGGAATTTGATTCGTCTCGCAAAATGATTTGTAATCTTGGTCTAAATTTTCAATTCCGAAATAAATAAATTGCTGTTGAAATTGATTTTCAGTATCACCTTCCACCAAAGATTGAACAACGCTACCATGTCCACCTTTTCCGGAATAGAGCACCTGGGTTATTTTAGGTTTATTTTGAGATTCCATGTCGAATGTTTTTTTGGAAATGTTTCCAAAGGAAGAAAACCAAAACCAATGAAATCAAGATTTTTAAAACCAAAAGAATGTAGAAATCTACTTTGATGTAAGCAATCAAACTAACGAATCCGATAGCGGTTGTCAATCCTACTAGATACAAAGTAATCGTTGGAAAGGCGATAAATTTATAAAATCGTGTACTGAAAAAGAAAAGCAAAATGACATTGAGTGAAATTGCAATCAAAGTTGAAATTGCAGCGCCTAAAATTCCGTAAATCGGAACAAGCCAAAGATTGAGGAGTAAGTTCAAAACTGCCGCGAGTGTATTTATGATAGATTGAATGTAAGTTTTATTGCTCAAGAAAATTCCTAGTGAAAACATGGAAATTCCATTAATAAATGCGATTAAATAGAGCAAAGGCATGATTTTGTGCGCTTCAAAATAATTTGAATTGGTGAAAATGAATATTGTTTCCTTCGAAAAAAGTGAAAGGATGAAAACCAAGATTCCGCCAATGAAAAAGTAGTTTTGGATAAGTTTTTTGAGTTTGATTTTGGTGGATTCAAGTTTGTAATTTTCAATCACGATCGGGGCCAATGCCATGCTAAAACTGGCAATTAATAAAGTTAAAATCGATGGAAACTTTGCGCCTACACTGTAAACACCAAGTTCATTCAGCGAAATTTTTTGTGCAATCACAAATCGGTCAGTAATATCCAACGCCAACATTGCCAAAGCGGCTGGAATCAAAGGAATCGAAAATTGTAAAATCATTTTTAGCTCTTTCCCACCAAGGAAAAAAAGATATTCTTTGCGCAATAAATACAATTGAAAACCAACAATAAAAGGCGCAATGATCGTTGAAGCCCAGTAAATCGCCTCAATTCCCATCTGACCGTAAATTACCAAAGTCAATATCAATGCAATATTTGCCAAAGATTGAATGAAACTCAACCAAGCAAAAGCGACCGTTTTTCGTCTGAAGCGTAGGTGAATTCCCAATTGAAAGAAAAGCGCGTTGATGCAAGTATTGACAATCATCAATTGAAAAATGCTATCAGTGAATTCGTTATTTGAGGTTTCGCTGATCGTTTTCCAAAAATGTTGGGTCAATAAAAGGAAAGCTGCTGTTAGTATATAGACTATAAAAATCGCATTGATTCCCGTTGCACCCAATTTTTGTTTTTCCAATTCTGAAAGAGAATCATCGCCCAAATACCTTGAAATGCCTTGGGCAATTTGTAAACTAAAAATGGCATTAATGACACCAGACAAAACGGATAAATAATCCAAAATTCCATAATCAGCAGGGGAGAAGTAGGCAGTATAAAAAGGAATCAGCAAAAGAGAAATACCTTTTGTTGCGAAATTGGACAAAGTGTAAATGCTTCCTTCTTTTAAAAACTGCTGAATCATGCGTAAAAATACGAATTATTCAGAATTTTAAATTTAACTATAATTCAATCGGACGAATCACATGTTTAGGATTGGGAATCTTTTCATGCTGTATTTATTGCTGATGTCAATCCCTTTCTTTCTCGAAGAAAAGTTTGTTTTATTGTTCAATATGTCTTTATTTTACCAAATATTAATTCGAAAAAAATGAAAAACATCTCCTATTTCAAACAGATTTCAATGTTTGCCTTAACGATCGTAGGTCTTGCTTTTTCTTCTTGTAAAAAAGAAGAGACTACTCCAGAGCCGACAGCAGCAACTGGAAATGTAAGTGTTAGCCTTGAACACAAATGGGTTGATTTAGCCGCTAATTTCACCTTGAACATGGAATATATTCATCCAGTCACAAACGACACCTTGAATTTCACAACAATGAAATATTATATTTCAAACTTGAAATTGAAAAAATCCGATGGTACTTGGTGGACGCATCCAGAAAGTTATTTTTTAGTTGACTTGGAAAATCAAAGTTCCACTAAATTGATGATGTCAAATGTACCTGTAGGAACCTATACTGAATTGTCTTACACTTTCGGAGTTGACAGTACAAGAAACGTTTCTGGCGCGCAATCTGGCGCTTTGTCAATTGCAAACAACATGTTTTGGAGCTGGAATTCGGGTTACATTTTTATGAAAGCGGAAGGAATCTCTAACAATTCTACAACAGGTTCTTATTCGTTTCATTTAGGTGGATTTACAGGTGTTAATAACGTGGTTTCTTCAAGAAATGATGTTTTTAGTATTCAATCAACCGATTTAATTGTTTCTTCAGGCCACCAAAGTGAGATTGGTTTATTGGTTTTTCCTGATAAACTTTTCAATACTACGGGGTCTGTGAATGGAACAAATACAATCCACAGTCCAGGATCGATGTCAAAAACAATGGCGAATGACTTCTTCAATGGAATTGTTTTTGAACATGTGCACATTTAAGATTTCAAAATAAGTCATTGGTTTTTTTTTGCAAATTTTAATTTTCAATCAAACTTTTCTAGTCTTAAAACTGTTTTGTAGCATGAAGTTGATTTTTTCTATTTATTTAGTTTTCCTTCTTTTTTCATGTAAAAAAGACAACGAGATAGTTCCGGTGGATAATTTTGGATTCAAAAAACCAAGTTATTTCCCTCAGCCTCATTATACTTTTGAAAATAATACATTGACCAAATTGCGTTTTGAATTAGGTCGAGATTTGTTTTATGACACAATTTTATCGCTAGATAATTCCATTTCTTGTGCTTCTTGTCATTCTCAAACACACGGATTTTCAGATCACAATGTGGCGCTGAGTGCTGGGGTGAATGGAACTTTAGGTGTGCGAAATTCTCCTTCTTTGGCTAATTTGGCTTGGTATCCTTCGTTTATGTGGGACGGTGGAGTGAATAGCATTGAAACTTTTTCAGTTGCGCCAATTACGAATCCACTTGAAATGCACGAAACCATTTACCAAGTAATTGGAAAATTAAATGCAAATACAACCTATCGTTCGAAATTTAAATTGGCGTTTGCAGTTGATAGCATAACTGATCAAAAAATGTTGCAAGCCCTTGGGCAATATATGGCGATGTTGATTTCTGATGATTCAAAATACGATAAATACAAAAAGGGAACTTATACTTTTACAGCAGATGAAAATGAAGGTTATACTTTGTTTCAATCTAAATGTGCGAGTTGTCATACTGAACCACTTTTTACAGATTTTAGTTTCAGAAACAATGGTTTAGATGCCAATTTTTCAGATCTCGGTCGTGGATTAATCACTCAAAACTCCGCAGACAATGGGAAATTCAAGGTTCCTTCTTTGAGAAATGTGCAGTTGACTTATCCATACATGCACGATGGAAGGTATTTTACTTTGTCACTGGTGTTGGATCATTATGCCACTGGAGTTCAAAGTTCTTTCACTTTAGATCCTTCACTTGCTGCTGGTATTCCTTTAACTGCTTATGAAAAGCTGAAAATCATCGCTTTTTTGAAAACACTGACAGATTATACTTTTATGTCCAATCCAGCTTTTTCGGAACCAGTTCATTAATCATTCGTTGGTGTATTCAGTTTATCAACAACTTTTAAAAGCAATCATTCAAACTTCCATTTGGGAATGGTTTGCTGTTGCGACAGCTATTTTGTACGTCATTTTAGCCGCTAAACGCTTGATTTTATGTTGGCTTTTTGCGTTGCTTAGTTCAGCTTTATATGTCTACATTTGTTTTGTTTCCAAACTATATATTGAAACCTTCCTTCAAGGATTCTACTTCGGAATGGGCGTTTTAGGTTGGATTTTATGGAAGAAAAGTTCAACTGAAAACAACGAAATCAAAACATGGGGAATTCGTTTGAATTTGGTAAACATCATTTTAAGCGGAATTCTCACACTTGCTTTGGGATATTATTTCAAATTGAATACTGATCAAGCTTCTCCTTTTTTGGACGCTTTTGTCACCTCTTTTGCACTTTCTGCTACTTTGATGATTACCAAAAAAGTACATGAAGGTTGGGCTTATTTGATTGTTGTTGATATCGTTTCAATTTATTTATATGCTTCCAGAGAATTGTATTTGACATCCTTTTTATCTATTGTTTACACCATCATTGCCATTTTTGGTTGGTTGGCTTGGTTGAAGGCGATGAAAAAGGAAAGTTTGGTTTGAGAGAAACAAAAAAGCGATTCAGAACTTTCGTCTAAATCGCTTTTTAAAATCAATATTTAAGTCTTATTAGCTTACTTTTCTTTCACCACTTCTACCCATTTTCCAGGAGTTTTTGCACTGATTAAATGGTCATACATCGCTTCAGAATAGCATGTTGGCAAATAGAATTTCCCTAAATAGGTCGCATTTAGCTGAATCAAGAATTTCTTACTTTTGTTTGGTGCTAGTTCATAATAAGTGTAAACACGATCATCGCGAATGTCTTGATATCTGGCTTGATTCGTTTCGTTTTCGCCATCCATTCTCGCATTGTGAATTTCCCATCCGCTTGGGAAAATTTGCATCAAAGCCATTTCTTTATACAAGCCTTTTTTACCAGGATTATATACTGTTACTTCCGCTTTGAATTCCATTCCTTGCGTCAATTTATCCGGTTTGATATACCTTCCCGCCATGTCGCGGTATTTGACAGTCAAATTCAAATTGTTCGATGCAGCAGATTGATCTCCAACTAAAGGAATCCCTTCAATCATCACTTTGACATACAAGGTTGATTTACCTGTATTTTTCACTTTGAATGGCGCTTTAGTTGTAAAATCATTGTCTGTGAATTTCAATTGTTGAATCACTTTGGCGCTCGACATCGGGATTTCCGCTCCATTTTTCACTTGGAATGAGAATTTAATCGCAGAACCTGCGCCCTTCACTCCAGCATATTCGCACATCGCTAATAAACTGTAGGCTGTTTCCTGCGTACTCATCCAACCGTCGCCACTCAATTCTGCAGAAATTTCCTTGGCAATTTGAGATGCTTTTGTTTTTTGCCCAAGCAATGCCAAGGTTTCCAGCATCATTGCGCGATCACGTGAATCTGATCCATAAGTGTAAGATAATTCCTTATAAGCTGCAACGGTAACTGGTAATTTTGAAATCATTTGAACCGCCACTTCATCTTGTCCAATCAATTGATAAGCAGCAGCCAAACGCCATTTCGCAGAGTTAGTTAAATTTCGTTCTTCACGCAATCTATTCATCGCGCCCAATTCTGGCGTTGAATTCAAAGCCAACACAAACAAACGATATGCTTGAACCATTTGATTCGCTTCATTTCCGCGAGATGAAACATTCATGTTGTTTTGACTCGACCAATTTTTTGCTTCCATTTGTGCATATTTTACCCACCTGCGTTTCATGTCCGCAGGTAAATTATATCCAGCTTTTTCTGCTTCGACCATAAAGTGACCAGCATAATTGCTTCCCCATTCACTTTCAGAACCTTCGCCCGGCCAATAAGAGAATCCGCCGTTGGAAGTTTGGAACAATTGGTAACGTTTCAGCGCATTTTTGATGTTTTTCGCAATTTTAGTTTGTTGCGCTTCATTCAAATCTGTCAATTTCCCTAAAAATAATTGTGGGAAAACAGCAGAAGTTGTTTGCTCGATGCATCCGTGCGGGTATTGAATCAAGTAATTTAACCTTCTTTCAAGTCCCATAGACGGAACATTCGAAAATTCGACCGTCGCTTTGTTTGTTCCTAAAATGCCTTTGAATTTCAAATCCGTGTTCCAATCTTGTCCAGGCTCGATAGTCAAAGATGTTCCTTCTGTCACCACTGGATTTGGCGCGCGGACATCCAATTCTATTTCTTCCGTCGATTTTTCATTTCCACAAATGGCGGTTATTTTTATTTTAGCAATTCCCGTTTTTAGAGCGACTTTCAATTTGAAATTCAACACTTCGTCACCGATTTGCGCAAATTTGATTGACTGTGTTTTGTCTCCTTGAAGTACGACCAAATCATTCACTTCAACCGTCACTTTGACATCTTTGATGAATTTTTCCATTGCGAAAACATTCACAGGCAATGCCACTTCTTCGCCTGGACCTAAAACCCTTGGCAAAGTAGCTAAAATCATCAGTGGTTTCTTTACCGGAACAGTTTTTTCAGCTTGACCGTAAGCGCCATTGTCGTGCGCGATAACCATGACACGCACCGAACCAACGTAATTTGGAATGTCAATTGCATGAGATTTTGTTTGTCCCGCTTCAACTGTAAATGGCCCGATGTATCTCACCATAGGTTTGAAACGATTTGCTTTTGGATTTTTTCCAGCATTTCCTGAACCGTCACCACCGATACTCAATAATTTATCCAATTTTCCAGCGTAAGCACCAATTACTTGGTCGTACATGTCCCAGGTTTTCACACCCAAAGCTTCCTTGGCGTAGAAAGTGCTCCATGGTTCTGGCGTTTTGAAAGATGTCAAATCCAACAATCCTTCATCCACGATTGCCAATGTGTAGGTCATTTTTTTGCCATTTGCCTCTTTGATTTTGACATTCGCTGTTGTTTCAGGTTTCAATTCATCTGCCATCACAATTTGCGGATAAATATGCGTATCAGGATCTTCCACCATCACAGGAACAACACCATACATTCGAATTGGCAAATCATTTTTTGTATTCGCATGTGGTTGAATCAAAGTAACATGAACATAAGCATTTGGCGACATCGCAGCTGTAGCTTGAAACTCATGAGTCGTTTCACCTTTTTGCGTTTCAATCCAGAACTTTTGAATCACTTTTGTTCTTGTTTCGATACTAATCAAAGCGCGACCAACATTTGGGGAAGGGAAAGAAACTTTGATCATATCTCCAACATTGTATTTTTCTTTGTCGCAAGAGAAATTCAACATGTTTGCATTTTCATTGTTTTTGCGGTTTGCTCTGCTCCAATATGGCCAATCAACTGTGACAATCGTCCCTGTTTGGTGTTGACCTTCTAAATCAGTTACCGTCATCAAATATCGTCCATAATCAGGATATTTGATTTTGAAATTGAACGAACTTTTTCCGTTTGGAGCGCTGATTAAAGTGTCTTGAACGACAATTGTTCCTGAACGTCCGATGTAATTAGCAACATCTTCTTCTCCTTGTTCATACCACCAACGCCATTGAATTTTGTAGATTTTAACCTGCAATTTTTTCGTACTAGTCAGGTTTCCATTTTCTGCAACAGTCACGACGTCAAACTTATAATTATTTCCAGTTTCTAGTGAATTGTCATAACTTTTGGTTGCTGGCGCTTGAATTCCGACATACGTTTTAAAAGGAGAATAAGGAATTGAAGTTCTGTCTATGCTAAAATCACCGCCTTTTTCAAAAACTTTGGTGATATATGTTGCACGCATCATTCCCGGTGCATTGTTTCCAATGTTCAATTTGGTGTTGATCATTGCTTCACCGTTGGAATTTAAATTTCCTTCAAAAACAAATTCATCATTGGTATTGTATTGTCGAATTGGCGAATCAAACACGTACTTTTTGAATTGGTCAAAAGTGGTCTTTGTTTGACTGATTTTGGCATTCACAAGTACTTTCAAATTCTTCGCAACTGCGCCGTGCAACCATTTTACAGAAAGCAAAGAACTGTCTCGGTGCTTGGTATGTTTTTCATCCAAATAAATCTTCAATCGATTTGGTTTGATAGTTTCAACTTTCAGGTTTTTAGAAAAAGTAATATTTCCAACACGCACATAGGCTGTATAATTTCCTGTTGGAGATTCAGTGCTTGTTTGCGCCCTGAAATCGTACATTCCATTGACGTGTTTCGTTTTGGTCACCTGGTAAATGATCTGTCCATTTGGATCTTGCAACTCAAATTTCACTGGGTGATTTTCTGGAATTTTATGCAGTTTATTTTCCAAAATGAAAGTCAAATAAAGAGAATCACCCGGACGCCAAACACCACGTTCACCATAAATAAATCCTTTGATTCCTTTTTGAACCAATTCACCTTCAACATCAAATTTACTCAAGGAATTGGTGTAACCATCAAGCAATTTCAGATAGCCTCGTTGTTTGCCCAATTTGGCAATCATCAAAAAAGGTTTTTCACTCAATTTGATTTCCAACATTCCATTGACGTCAGTCATTCCCGAAGCGATAAGATTTTTTGAATAATCAAAATATTGCACTTCAGCATTTTGAATTGGCTTTGTTGTGATTAAATCATTCACAAATGCATGAGAAGTTTTGTCTTGGTCGAGTTTGAAAATCATTCCTAAATCTGATGCCAAAATATTTCGGCTCACTGCTTTTCCATTGTAATAACTATTGTCGCAGGCAGAATAATCTTCTGAGTAATAATCCCAAGTATCGTAGCCGCCGTCAAAACCATAACTGTTCCATAAATTTTCATTCCAATTTGGGTCTTCCTCATCTTGCGAACTTTCATATTCTTCGTTTTCATAAGAAGTTTCCTCTGCGTCTTCGTCAGATTCACAATCGCAAATCGCATCGCTTTTGTTGAACTTTATACTTACACGGTATATTGCCCCAGGATCTGGTTTGATTAATTTTTCCAAGTCAATTACATGTTGGGACCATTCTTTCAAGTTGGTTTTTTTGTTGTAATCCAATCTGATTTTTTTCTCAGCCACAACTTTTCCAAAACGCGTCAATTCATCGTTTCCATCCAGGTTATTAACTTGCAAGAAGTGATGCACGTTGGTTTCGTAAATTTTGATAACGCGAACATCTACAGATTTCAAACTGATTGATTCAAACGGAAAAATCAATCCGTTGGAACTTGGCAAAATGCTTCCGTTTCCTTTGAGTCGAACCAATGGTTTTGGCTCTTCGAAGGTGATGAAAGAATAAAAATCTTCCAATTTTTTGTATCCTTTTGCATTGCGAATTCCGTTGCTGATAGATAATTTCTTGGTTCCTAAATAACGTTTTGTAAAATAGACATTGACAGTATTGTAATCCACGCTGTAAGTCAATTTATCAATTCCTTCAATAGTAATAATTCCATTCAAATTTTGATTTGGATCAATTGGTTCGCTGAATCTCACTTCCACATATTGTTCTTCATTGTCAATCACTTTTGAACTCAAAATAAGAAAATCACCCAACGCAGGAACATCAATTTCTCTCTTGCCTCGGCTGATAGATTCAATAGGCGTTCCATCCCAAGTCACAATTACTTTGCTCGGTTTTTCAGTTCTTGCGATACTGTCGAAAGTGAAATAATATTTATTTTCATCGTAATAACTTTCGCTAAAAGTCAATTTCAATTGTTTTCCGTCTTGTGTAGCGCGAATAGTTTGCTTTAATTTCGTGGTATCTTCAAAATCTGAAGTCATTATGCTTCCTTCCAATTTTTGCCATTCAGAATAGTAGTCGTCGTAGCTTGTCAGTCCATTTGTTTCAACAAAAAGCGTTTGTTGGAAAGTTGAAAATTGAAATTTAAAATTCTCATAATTGTCTTTCACTTTGGCAACGCGTTCCAAATCAAAATCAACTGTATAAAATTGATTGGCAGGTAAAGTTTCAAAAGGAACAAATTCGATTACACGGTCGCTGATCCAAACGGCTCTTCCTTCGACTGCTGGTTCGAAAGAAAAAATATCCTCTAGCAAAGTCGAGTCTGGCAAAGCACCTTCTTCGCCTGAAACAGTTGGAACATTTTCTGCTAATTCGATTCTAATATTCGATTTACGGGTAATCATTCCAGAAGAATAGCCAGAAATGTACTCACCATAAGCTGGATCGATTTTGATAATTTCAGGACTTGAGCTACAACCCCAAAACGTGAGTCCAAGAACCAATAAAAGTGAATGAAGAATAATGCGTTGTATTTTCATGATTTCAATATTTACAGCAAAGATGATTTTTAATTTTGGTTTTAAATAAAAGGAATGATAGGTTGTAGATTTTGAATTATTAAGCGTTGTGATTTGGATATTAATCGCTATTCGTGGTTTCTGATTTTTGATTTAAAAGCACTTGAACAAACATTGGATTATGTTGATCTCGATTCAAAACATGCTGTGATTTAAGGTAAAAAACTTCTCTTTTAGGTAATAATTCTTCAATGAATTCTGTTAATTCCGATTGATTTTTCCCTTGAATTAATGGTCTAGGTCGTTTGGCGTTAATCAACCGATGCACCAATTCTGGAATAGGTCTTTGCAAATAAAACGTGATGCCTAATTGATTCAACAAATCCATATTTTTTCCAAAACAAGGCATTCCTCCGCCGGTTGCCAAAACGATATTTTGTTCTTTATTCAATTCCATGATGAATTTCTCTTCCAATTTTCGAAAATGAGCTTCACCAAATTGACTAAAAATGTCTTTTATTTTTAATTTGTATTTGGCTTCAATGGCATCGTCGGCATCCATGAATTGATAATTCAATTGCTTGGCTAGTTTTCTACCAAAAGTAGATTTTCCACAACCCATAAAACCGATTAAAATAATCACTGACATTGAAAGTAAAAGTAAGTATTTTGGATTAAGAATAGGAAAATTAGTGACTTAAAAAAAAGAGAATTATTAACATTTTATAAAATTCGATATTTGTTCGTTGAGTTTTGGAATATCGCCATATTCCGATATTGCGAAATTGATTCAATTTGCCAAGAAGATTTATATTTCAATCCGATTTATATAATTCAACCAATATTCAGCAGTTATGTTGCTTTGGAATATCGCCATATTCCGATATTCCGAAATTTAGTCATGTAGCGCAAATGCATTAAATTTAGTTCTTTAGCCGGCTTTCTATTTTATTAATTTACAAAAGCACTACATTTGTTATGAATTCCTTACTGAAAACATGAAGTATATTTTTCTTTTTTTTATAATTTTTGCATCGCATTTTTGTATCAGCCAGGTTGGAGAAAGCTCCAAAACAACCAAGCAAATAAAGATTGTACCAACTTTGAGTATAAACAATGACTTCAATCTGCAAGATTACATGGTTGGTCTGTCCGCTGGAATTGAGGATTTGGGATTCGAATGGGGCGCTCGTGTGGGATTTAATTTAAGACCATTTTATAAAAAAGTGCAAATCAAATCAGACAACAATATTGTGCGTCAGTACCGCGAGCAGAAATATCTAATTTCTTTAGATCTCGATAAGCGATTTTTACATTTTGATGTTCTTGGCTACAAATTGCAACTTTTCGCTGGAGTTAGAACGGGTTTACTTTTAGGGAATTACAAAGGAACCAAAATTGATGCTGAGAAGTTTTTTGTCGTCGCACCTTTCGGAGGTTTTTGTTTGAATTTCAACGATGTTGGATACCTTAAATTGGGCTATATGCAGTTTAACGATCACCTCACAACTGTATCTGACAGCAAAATCATGTTGTCAGGAATTATTAATTTGTAAATTTTCGAGGATGATAAAATATGCTACGTTTTTCATTTTGATTTCAACAGGAATTTTCTTTTTTACAAGTTGTAATAAAACAGATCCAAATTGTCAAATTTCGACTTCTTGCAACACTGAAAAAATTGACAGTGGCGATGTGACAATCAATATTTCTTACCAAGCTGGTCAACCTGGAGTTCCAGTGATTTTGTATGACGGTTATGTTGAGGACAATGTGATACTTTGGATCGATACATTGTATCAAAGCAATATTACATTTTATCTACCAGTTGGAAAAAGATATGCCGCGGAAGCATATTATGTTACTTCAAAGCAAACAATTGTTGCTTTAGATGGAAATAAATTGAAAGACAATACCAATGAAGAATGCAACACAACTTGTTATCAATTTCCAACGGTTATTTTAGATTGTGAAAAATTGTAACCATTTATTTACCAATTACTTCAAATTCGATTACCTGCATAATCCCATTTTCATCCACGAGCATTAATTTGTGTAAACCGACAGACGGATTTAAAGACAATTGGTGAATTTCTTTGGTTTCTCCGATATAATTATCGTCTAGATGCCAATAGATTTTAGTGTTCATATTGCGATGCGTTGCCTCAAAAATCGTCCGACCTTGCTTTCCGTCAATCTCAATCGGAACATAGATTTTACTTTTGTTTTTCGGATAAATAATTCCAATCGCTTTGTCTGAAATTTTAGACAAACATTCCGGTTTGTATTCTGGCAATGTTCTATAATTCGGATGATTGAATTTATAATACTTTTCAATAATTGAAGGCAAAACAAACCATTTCTCATGTTTCATATTGAACACATTTTCGCAATCGCTGTCCACGCGCTGATTGGTCGTTTTGCTCAAGTGAATCAATTGGTGATATGGACAAGCTCTCGAATCTAAACACGTTTTTGGAATCCATCGCCAATCTTTTTGAACGCAAAAGCCGGAAGCTCGGTGACCACTTTCATGACAAATTGGAACCATCACTAGTGAATTCTTGGGCGCTTTGAACCATTTTTCTGATGTTGGCAATTGCCTGAAAACATCAAACATCAGAGGCGCAGCAGCGCTGATTCCTGTCAAACCTGGTCTTCCTTCTCCATCTGCATTTCCAACCCAAACTGCAACCACATAGTCAGGTGTGATGCCAATCGCCCAAGCATCGCGAAAACCAAAACTTGTACCTGTTTTCCAAGCGATTTTTTGCGAAGAACTGAATGTTCGCCAATTGTTGTCTTCATCAGGTCGATTCACTTCAACCATCGCATCAAAAGTGCTGTAAATACAACCTCGATCTGTTATTTTTTTTGTCTTTTTTGGATAATTTTTGATTTCTTCGTCTGATTTTTTTGTCAAAACGCAAGGCATCGTATAACCAAATTTCAATTCTTGCGCCATTTGCGTATAGGCTGAATTCAACTCAAATAATTTCGCTTCAGCACCACCAAGAATGAGCGATAATCCATAGTGTCGAGAAGGTTTGGTCAAAGTCGTCATTCCATATTTTTTCAAATCTTCGTAAAATTTGGTCAAGCCATATTGATTTAACAAATGCACCATCGGAATATTTAAACTGCGTGAAAGTGCTTTACTCGCGGGCAGAGCGCCATCATATTGTCCAGAAAAATTTTTCGGCGTAAAACTTCCGAATTGTGAGGGAATATCTGTCACCAACATATCTGGAGTCAAAATACCGTCTTCCAAACTTTTGGCGAATAAAAATGGTTTCAGAATGCTTCCTGTGCTTCGAGGCGCTTGAATGCAATTTACATCACTCGAATTTTCGACATCTTCCGTTTTTGTATTTCCAACATATGCCAAAACTTCACCTGTTTTTACCGAAGTGATCATAATTGCGCCATTCATAATCTGATTTTCAGACAACAATTCATGGTGAATTTGCAATTGCAACATCGCTTTTTCTTGCAGATTTTGGTCTAATGAGCATTCAATCAACTGTCCTTTTTTTCCTTCTTGGATAAATTTTTCCAATAAATGTGGAGCCAATTGAGGCAATCGCAATGGTTTTTCTGGCAAAGGTTCGGAGATTGCCAATTCAAAAGTGGTGGCGTCTATTACCTTTTTGTCATACAATTGTTTGAGTAATCGATTGCGTTTATCAAGCAATAAGTCATGGTTTTTTCCTGGGTAGATCAATCCAGGTGCATTTGGAAGTACCGCTAAGGTAGCATTCTCAGCCCAACTTAAATTGGCTGCCGAACGACCAAAAAATCGCCACGAAGCGGTTTCTAATCCAACCACATTGCTTCCAAACGGCGCGTGCGAAGCATACAAACCAAGAATTTCGTCTTTCGAATAGCGAATTTCAATCCGCAACGCAAGCAACATTTCAACGATTTTCTCACTGTATGTTCTCGCAGGATTTTTGCGCATTACGCGTGCCAATTGCATCGTAATCGTACTTCCACCGCTCACTACTTTTTTGCTTTTGAAGTTTTGCACCAGCGCACGACCAATTCCTTTGGCGCTGATTCCGATGTGGGTGTAGAAATTTTTATCTTCAAATTCAATCAAACAAGCAGCAAATTTAGGTGGAACGTCCATTTTTTCAGGAAATCTCCATTGACCATCATCGGCGATTTTAGCGCCTAATAAATTGCCATTTCTATCTAATAGTACCGTTGAAGTGCTGTCCTCAAATAAATTAGCGGGTAAACAAAAGATAAACCACAAGAAGAAAACCGGAAATACGAAGACAACCAATCGTTTTTTGAACTTTCTGGTCCAAATTTTAAATGTGTGAAAACCTCTTTTGAACATGATTCCAAAAGTAAAAGTTTAGTTTGGTTTTGAAGGTATTGTTTTATTATTCGCTGGGAATTTGTTTTTAAGAGTGAAAAGTGTAAGAGTTAAAAGTGTAAGAGTTAAAAGTTCACTTCGACAAGCTCAGTGTGATAGAGTGAAGCTGGGAGCAAAGAGTAGTAGTTGAAAGTGATAAATATAAGTTCTGTTAAAAAAAAATATTCGGGAAAAATTTGAGGGTTTGATTTTTTTTGTAACTTAGATTACTATCAAACAACGAAAAACCATGGAAGAAAACACATTAAAAGCTAAAAGTTATTTGTTTGCTTTAGAGGCAATTTCAATCTACAAGAAACTTTGTGAAAAGAGAGAATTTATTTTGAGTAAACAGTTTGTGCGGTCTGCAACTTCTGTTGGGGCGAACATTCGAGAAGCTAACAATGCTCAAAGTAATGCCGATTTTATTCATAAATTATCGATTTCCATTAAGGAGTGCAATGAAACACAATATTGGCTTGAACTGATGAGAGATTCAAATTATTTGGATATTAAAACATTTCATTCGAGCTACGAAAAATCTAAAGAATTATATAGGATGTTGGCGAGTAGTATTTAGACTTGTAAGAAGAAGAAGAAGGGGAAGGGGTAAGAGTTAAAAGTTAAGAGTGAAAAGTGTAAGAGTGAAAAGTTTGTTTGAAGCTTAAGTCTGGGCTTGAGAGTCGAATGCAAGTTTTTAAAATGATTTAGATAACGGAGAAAAATCCCATTTTTAACTTTTAACTCTTAACTTTTAACTCTGGATAGATCTTACAAAAGTCCGCCTTCTTTCAATGAACATGGAGAAACAAAAACGCGTGTCACTTGAAGATTTTTCATCACCCAGAGGGTTTTGATGGCTGCGATCGGTGCCATTTTTCTTCTGATGGGAATGATGAACGGATGTTCGTCGCGTTCATGCTGATTTGATTCCAAAATCCAATCTAAAATTCGGTTCAAATCTTCCATTTGGATTTCTTGCGAAGCGATTCCAATTGGAAAAGGTGCGTCGTGAATCATTTCGTGGAAAGTCTCAAAACTTCCTGAAGCACCAATGAGAATGTCGCATTGTTGGTTTTTGAAAAAATCTTTGGAACGCGCTTGCAACCAATTTTCGACTTTCAAAATATCGTCTTTCGTCAGCGGATCGTGCAAGGTTAAATCTTGAAAAATTCTTGAAACACCAATGTCGAGACTTACTTTATCTTCAATTCCATCTGCATTTGCGATAATAAATTCCGTACTTCCGCCGCCGATATCCATGATTGCTGCGCGTTCGTTGAAATCGTAAGACCATTTTACACCACGGTAAATCAAAGTTGCTTCGTCTTCACCTGAAATAATTTGAATGTCAATCTGCGTTTGATTTTTGATTTCGCGCAAAAAATCCTCGCTGTTTTTCGCTCCGCGCAAGGCAGAAGTACCAAAAGCACGAATTTCTTCCACTTGAAAAGACGCACATTGTTGAGCAAATCGTTTGATTGCCAATAATCCGCGCTGAAATGCATCAGTTGCGATGATTCCTTGATTGATTCCGCCCATGCCTAACGCAACGCCTTCTTTTTCAGAATGAATGACGTCGAAAGTAGCCGTAAAAACATCTGCAATCAATAAATTAAAGGTGTTTGTGCCCAAATCAATGACCGCAACCCGTTTGGAATAATCGCTATGTAAGGAATCTGTTTTCATTTGAATGTTAAGGTACGAAAATAAAGTTTAAACTTTTTAAATCATTTATTTTTTTCTCAAAATTTGCCTGATTTCACCAATGGATTGATTCACTTCACTATTTAATGAATTAATCGGTCTTGGTTCTTTAATAATAATATCTTAATTTTAATCAAAATTGGAAGATTGAGATACATACCATTTACATTAATTCTGATTCTAGAAATTATCTTTTTTTCTAGCGAAGTATTTTGTCAAACAAATTTGGTTGCTAACCCGGATATTGAGATATATGATACATGTCCAGAAACCACGGGACAAATTAATAGAGCCATTGGGTGGTGGCAATTTGGAGTTGGTTCCACAACTGACTATTTTAACTCATGTTCATCAGACCCAATAACAACTACACCCAGCGCATGGGGATATCAACTAGCTGAATCGGGAACTGGCTATCTGCATGCTGGTATTCTTGGAGTGAAAAAGCCGCGGGAATTTATGATTTATTGGAGTGAGGCGGATGGTTATCAGCAATCGAGAGAACCGATAGCTGGAACTTTTACTGCCCCTCTAAGACCAGTACCCCACAAAATTGAGTTTTATGTAAATTGTGCGTCTGCTAAAAATAGTTATGATGTATTTACCAATGCATTTGACTTACTTTTAAGGTACAATGATCAAGATGTTTATAAACCTGTTTCTCCTTATATTAACTTAGAGGATGTTATTCAAATTTACCAAGGTGATACCGTTATTAGTGATACCATGCATTGGATGAAATTGTCGACTTGTTTTTTACCGAAGGGTGGAGAACGTTTTTTTGCAGTGGGTGCTTTTCGAGACACAAGTTTGATAAAATTCAAATTTGCTGAAGGAGAAAATTGGGGTAATTTTTATGTCGCAAGTTACTACTTCGACTCCTTCAAAGTCTACGAATGCGACACTTGCTGTATCGGCGCTTTTGAGTATGACGATGCAGTTACTTTAGTCAATAACCCAAGCAGTAACTCAAATCCTGCGCAATTCACCGTGGTGCTTCATGGGCAAACAACAGCCACGCTTACTTTGTACGACAGCGCAGGGCGTTTGGTGAAGAAAATGGCGTTTTCAGATTTGTACACGCAATATACGCTGGATGAAATTTTGGCGCAGGGCATGTACCATTATGCTTTTGAGAGCAGCAATGGCACCAAGGATTATGGGAAATTGTTGGTGGTCGAGTAGAAAGCTTATTTCCTTAAGCCCGCGAAATCCATTTAAAAAGTTGCTTGAAACCCAAACGATGGCCGAATTGTAAAATGCCGTTTTTATACAATCTTCCCGCAGCCCAAAGTACGAGCATCGCACTGACAAGCAAAATCAAGAAAGAAACGTAAATTAAATAACCTTGCCCTTGGGGATAACCTTGCGCCAATTTGACCATGCACACCACTGGCGATGTAAATGGAATGTAAGAAAACCAACTCGTCAGTTCAGCCGTTGGATTATTCAACGCATAATGTCCAGCATACAAAGCCAAAAACAGCAATGCGATCAATGGAATGACAAATTGTTGTCCATCGCTTTCTGAACCTGAAACAGCGCCCAAAGCAGCGAAAAATGTTCCGTAAAATAAATATCCAACAGCTAAAAACAGTGCGAAATAACCCAACATATTTCCAAAACGAATGCGTTCGTAAATCAATTCAACAAATTGGTTGTATTCTTTGGCAGAAAGCATTTGCTCTTGCAAGGTTTGGTTTTTCATCGCCTCGGTCATTTGCACGACATCCATTTTAGAAGCGTCCAACAAATCTGGAAATAAAGTTTCGCGCATCACATATAATCCAATTCCGACGAATAAAATCCACAAAGCAAATTGCAAAAAGGCGGCAATTCCGATGCCCATGATTTTTCCCAACATCAATTGTCTCGGTTTCACTGAGGCCAATAAAACTTCCACAATGCGGTTTGATTTTTCTTTGGAAATACTGCGCAAAATCGTCATTCCGAACAAGAAAATAAACAACAAAATCACGCCACCAAAAAAGAATCCAACCCAGCCGCTCATGTCTGACGCTTCATCTCGTGGATCATACACATTGCGCATAGCCACGTTGATCGGTTGCTTGATTTTTCTGAAATCTGAAACGGAAAGCGAGGTAAATTGCGCAATCATCAATTCTTCCAAACGTCTTTCAAACTGATATTGCACGCGCGTTGCCATTTGCATGGAAGGTTTTTCGCGGTAAAAAAGAAATGCCGTCTTGTTGTTCAAGATTTTTTCGTTCACTTCCAACATCGCATCATATTTCTGAAAACGCGGATTGTTGGCAAAATCTTCTATTTCGATGTAATCGTTTGCAAAATCGTAAGAAACAGTAGCATCTTCTTGCGCCATGATTTTCGCTTGCATGATCGCATTTGGATCTGTAATTAATACGTTCCAATGGGTTTTATTTTTTCCGCCCAAGGCAAAAAGCATGTAAGTGATTCCCAAAACCAACAAGGGGCCAACAATGGCCATGGCGATAAATGATTTTGAACGCATGCGCTCTTTCAATTCACGCAGGGCAATGATCCAACTATTTTTCATCTTGTGTTTGGTTTGAGTGATTGATTTCTTGAATGAAAACTTCTTGCATGCTCGGCAAAACTTCCCAAGCTGCTTCAATTTGAATTTGTCCGAGCAATACCTGCAATAAATCTTGGAAATTGTTCTCTCCGCGCATTTTGACATAAGCCACAAAACGATTGTCGCCCAAAATTTCTTTGTCCACCAATTCAAAACCTGTCCACAAAGCATTGACAAACGCAATCATGCTTCCAGAAAAACGAACCGCAAAATTTCCATCTTTTCTCGATTCACGAATTTGTGAAACGCGTCCTTCTAAAATCTTTTTTGATTGATGAATGAGCGCCACTCGGTCACAAATTTCCTCCACACTTTTCATGTTGTGGCTCGAAAGCATGATGGTTTTTCCTTGCGCTTTCATTTCTTTCAATTCTTGTTGAATCAATTCCACATTGATCGGATCAAATCCGCTGAAAGGTTCGTCTAAAATCAACAATTGTGGTTGATGTAAAACGGTACAAATAAATTGCACTTTTTGCGCCATTCCTTTGGATAATTCCTCAATGCGTTTTTTGCGCCAATCGCCAATTTCGAATTTATCGACCCAATAGTTGAAATTGGTATTCACATCATTTTTGCTCATTCCGCGCAATCTGCCTAAAAACAATGCGTGATCGTAAACGGTCATTGTGCGATACAAACCGCGCTCTTCTGGCAAATAACCAATTTGCGCCAAATGTTTGTCGTTCATCAATTCATTTTTGAACCGCACGACACCTTTGTCTTGCTCCACAATGCGATTGATGATTCGTATGAGCGTAGTTTTTCCAGCACCATTTGGTCCCAAAAGTCCAAAAATTTCGCCTTCTTCCAAGGTCAATGAAACCTCGTCGAGCGCTAATTTTTGATAAAATGATTTAGAAATAGCTTCTAATTTCAGCATATTTACAAGAATTTGGATAAAAGTAGTTTTTTTTTGGGAAAGAGTGTTAGAGTTAAAAGTGTGATACTTCATTCTCAGTCTGCTTCTCAGTCTGTTTTTATTCTCACTCTGTTTTTCCTTCTGCAAGAACTGTTGAATTAATCACTAAACATGAAAACCTTAGAGTTCTTCTAGCATTTTGATGACTTCCGGACGTTTTCTTGTGGAAACTGGGACGAGACTTCCGTCTTGGAGAATGATGTGTCCGCCTTCGGTTTTGACGAATTCTTTGATGTATTTCGTATTGATGAGGTGCGATTGATGCACGCGGTAAAATCCTTGGTCGCTCAATAAATCTTCGAAATCTTTTAAGGTGCGTGTCACCATCAGTTTTTTGCCATCTTTGAAAAAGAAGGTCGTGTAATTGACACTGCTTTCGCATTTGACGATGTCTGCAATGTGGACAATATTAATCTTGTCTTGCGAGTGCAACGCCAATCTTTCATTCGGTTTGTGGTGATTTTTCAGCGAATCGTTGAGCAATTTATATTTGTCGTTTTCATTGAATTGCGTTTGTCGAAATCTGTCCATCGCCCTGACCAATTCATCTGGATCGACTGGTTTCAATAAATAATCAATCGCCGCATAGCGAAACGCTTTGATTGCGTGGGCATCAGAAGCTGTAATGAATATGATTTTGAAAGGAATATCCGCCAAAACGTCGAGCAAATCAAATCCACTTCCATCCTGCATTTGGATGTCTAAAAACAAAATATCTGGTTTCAGTTGACGCAATAATTTGGCGCCTTCAATCACACCGCCAGCTTCCGCAATCACTTCGACATCTTTCGCATACGCTTCCAAATCTTTTTTGAAAGTCACGCGCGCTTGCTCCATGTCGTCTATTATTATCGCCTTGATCATTTTGTTGTTCTTTTATCCGATTTTCAATCTCAACATCACTTTCGTACCAGTTGCAACTCCGTTTTCGTCATACAAATCTATCATTTCTAACGATTGAAAGTTTTCATTTTCATTCAATAAATCCAATCTTTCTTGTGTCACCAACAAAGCAGTCGATTTATGATAGGTTTCTTTGCTCAATTGATTGAGTTCATTGGCCTTTTTGCGTCCGATTCCGTTGTCAGTTACGGAGCATTCCAAGATATTCCCTTTTTCCTTGAAATCCACGATGATCAGCCCACGTTGATTATTTTCATTTGATGCATCTTTTTGTTTGAATCCGTGTTTGATGGCATTTTCGACAAATGGTTGCAACAACATCGGCGGAATTTGAATGAAATCAGCTTCCAAATTTAAATCCACATTGATTTGATAATCAAAACGATCTCCGTTACAAAATTTTTCAATCAATAAATAATTCTCAAGCGTTTGCACTTCTTCTTCCAAAGTGATGACAGGATTTCGCGAATTGTCCAATATTTGTCGCATCAACCTGGAGAATTTTGCCAAATAATAGCGCGCTTCTTTTTCATTTCCCGTTCCAATATTGGATTGAATCGAATTCAAAGCATTGAAAATAAAGTGCGGATTCATTTGTAAACGCAAGGTTTTTTGCTCCAATTCTACAATTTCCTTCGCCATTTGCAGCTGTTTCTGCATTTCTCGCGATTTTTTTCGAATCCGATTGACTTGAAATCTAAAAACGCCAAAAATCAAAGCAATAAAAACAATGATTTCCAAAGTGATAAACCACCATTGGAGCCAAAAAGGTGCTTTGATTTCAAATCTGATTTTTTGTGGTACTTTATTCCAAATTCCATCTTCGTTGCATGCTTTTACGAGAAAAATGTATTTTCCAGGACTGATATTTGAATAAACGATGTTGTGTTCTGTCGATGCTGGTGACCAATTTTCATCAAATCCTGCCAATTTCCATTTGTATTTAACGCTTTCAGGATTGCTGAAATTGATGGCGAAAAAATCAAAACTCAAGTGATTTTGATCGTATGGCAAAACCAAATCATTGACTTGATTCCAATTTCCAACCAAGTATTTATAAGGTCCACTGGAAATACTTTTGTAGAACAATTTGACGTCTAAAATATTCGTTATTGGTTCTTGGTTATTTTTTACCGCATTCGACGGATTGTATTTCGATAATCCATTGATCGTTCCAAACCAAATGGTTCCATCTTGGTCGTTGAAAACCGAATTCTGACAAGTCTCAACGCCCGAAAATCCATCGCCTTTGCTGTAATGTTTCACACTTGAAATGGTGCGTTGTTTGTTGAGGGTGATGTAATCCAATCCACTTTCAGAACCTGCAATCAAGTTGTTTTTGGAATCAATGGTCAGCAAATAGATATTGGATGAATTCAATCCATTTTCGTAATTGTACTTTTGAATATTTGCTTGATTTTTTGGCGCATACAAATTAATTGATGCGATTCCAGAACCTGCAGTTCCAATCCACAAGGTTCCATTTTTGTCTTCTGCAAACGAACGAATGGCGTTTGATGGCAATCCTTCTTGTTGTCTGAAAAATCTTTTTTGTGGCACATCATTTTCAATGATTCCAACACCATGATTTTCTGTTCCGTACCAAATTCTACCTTTTTTATCAAGGTGTAAAACTGTCAATCGATTGGCTAAAAGTCCATTGGCAACGGTGAAAGTTTGAATTGTTTCGCGGCCATCTGAAAAGCTCAATTTGTGAATTCCTGTTCCTGCGGTAGCGATCCATAAATCGCCATTCAAATCTTTGATGATAGAGCGAACGTATTTTTTCTCCAATCCAGCAACCATTGAAAATTGCGCGCCATCAAATCTATAAACGCCTTGTCCATCAGTCCCGAAATATAAATTTCCGTTTAGATCTTCCTGAATGGCTTTCACTTTGACATTCTGAAAACCGTTGGAAGCGTCAAAATTTCGGAAACCATTGTCGGTCATTTTACTCAAACCCTTTTGTGAGGTTCCGACCCATAAGTTGTTTTTCGAATCGCGAAATATGCTGTAGATAAAATTTCCACCCAATCCATTTGCTTTGTCGTAATTGGTAAATTGTTTCCCAAAATAATTACAAACACCGCCGCCAGAAGTTCCAAACCAAAAATTGCCACTTCGATCTTGAATAATACTGCGCACGTGATTGTTGCTCAATCCTTCATTTTCGCTCAACCAAGTGAAGTTTCTAGATTGTGTGTTGTATTGCGCAACGCCTTGATTTAAAGTTCCAATCCAAAGATTTTTGTTTTTATCGAAGAAAATATCGAGCACTGTTTGACGATACAATTCCAATTGTAAATCGATTCTGAAAAATTGATTTTTCGCATAACAATACATGCCATCTCCATAAGTTCCAATCCACAAATTTCCACTTTTGTCTTCCCGGATTTTGGTAATTGCATTGCGCATGTAGCGAGATTTGCTACTGTAATCTGTCAATTTATATTGACCATTTTTGGTTGTGATTGAAAACAATCCTTGACCAGTTCCAAACCAAATTGTTCCTTTTGAAGCAACCAAAATGGTGTTAATCATTTCCGCTTTCAATCCCAATTTAGTTGAAATGTCGATAAAGTTTTTGCCTTTCAGACATTTTACACCTTGATTGGTTGCCAGCCATTTGTCTCCGTTTTTATCGAAGGCTAAATCCAAAATCATCCATTGAGATTGCGCATTTGGAGGAAGGAAATTTTCGAAACTATTTCCATTGTAAGCCGACAATCCGTTGTTTGTACCAATCCAAATTGTGTGTTTTGAATCTTCTTGAATGGTGTAGATGTAATTGTTGACCAATCCATCTTTTTCAGTGAAAGTTTTGAAGTTATTTCCGTCGAATCTTGAAATTCCTCCACCGCGCGTTCCCAACCAAAGATAGCCTCTGAAATCTTGATGAATCGCATAAACTTGGGATTGTGCCACTCCATCTTTCACTGAAAAATTTCTGAAATTGTATTGCTGACTTGCCCCCAAGAATGGGAAAAAACAAATCAAAATCAATGTAATTAACCGAAAACAGAGTGAAATCATTTTTTGAAAAATAGCGAAGTTAAAAAATGAGTTTAATGAACATAAAGTCAAAATTAACTAAATTAGTTGTTTAAATGTTATTTGAATTCTTCCGTTAATAGCAGCATTTTGCGCATTTGGTTTAATTGTTTGCTAAAATTCAACTTCAATTTTCAACTTTTCTGACTAAAACACTACCTTTAGCCCATGCAAAAATTCACCATACATCGCACAAAAAGCGAATTGTTCTCTGATTTGTCTAATGAATTGACATACAATCAAGAGAAATTTTCAGCTTTGCTTAATTCAACATTTTCTAAAGAAGCATTTTCAGCACAAATTCAATTAAAAACAGCTTATTTTTCTGCCAATAAAAGGTCAATATTGGTAGAAACATTAAAAAGTCAATATACTAATTTTCCTGCTCAAATTGAAGTTAATCAGAACATTGATTCGTTGTTGGATGAACAAACTTTTACTATTACAACAGGACATCAGTTGAATTTATTGACAGGTCCTATATATTTCATTTACAAAATTCTACATGTCATTCGATTGGCAGAAGAATTGAAAAAATCACATCCAAATAATCATTTTGTACCAGTTTATTGGATGGCTTCTGAAGACCATGATTTTGAGGAAATCAACCACACGCGCCTTTTTGGAAAAGAAATTCGTTGGGAAAATGTGCAAGGCGGACCAGTTGGCGAATACGAATTGACTGATTGGCAAATGATGAAAGAAACGGTAGAAGCTTTTTTTCAGAATAATCCAGAATCAGAGGTCAATGAAGTATTGAAATCATACGATGGAAAAGATTTAGCAGCTGCCACCAAATCATTGGTCCACAAACTTTTTGGGAAATATGGATTGGTGATTATTGAGCCAAATGATAAATCTTTCAAGAGCGAATTTGCTGAAATCATGCAACAAGAAGTTCAAACTTCCTTTGCAGAAAAAGCGGTTTTGAAAGCCAATCAAGTGATTGAAGGTTTAGGATTTAAGACACAAGTTTTTCCACGTGAGATCAATTTATTCTACATTCAAAAAGGAATTAGAGAAAGATTGGTGATTGAAAATGGAAAAATTGTGATTCCATCTTTGGGCACTTTTTCAAAAGAAGAAATTTGCAATCAAATTGCTGAAAATCCACAAAATTTTTCGCCAAACGTGGTTCTTCGTCCAGTTTATCAAGAATGTATTTTGCCCAATTTGGTTTACGTTGGAGGAGGCGGTGAAATGGCTTATTGGTTGCAGTTTAAAGGTGTTTTTGACGCTTGCGGCGTTCCGTTTCCTTTGATTCAAGTTCGAAATTCTATTCAATTGATAGATGCGAACACGCAGAAAAAACTCGCAAAATTAAATTTAGAAAGTTTGTCTATTTTCAGGGATTTGAACGAATTGAAAAAAGATTTCATCTTCGAAAATTCGGGTGATTCGTTGAATTTTGATGAATTAGATCAATTGACAAATCAAATGACTGCCTTGTTTCATAGCCAAATCACGGAAGTGGATGCCTCTTTGAAACCTTTTGCTGCTGCTGAAGAAGTAAAATTGCAAAAGCAAATAGAAGGAATCAAAGCAAAATTGGTGAAACAGCAAAAGTCCAAATTTGACAACACGATGAAGCAGCTGGAGGATATTGATGAAAAAATGTTTCCGATGAATAGCGTTCAAGAAAGAGTCGATAATTTTTTCACTTTCTGTGCGCAAGGCGAAGTTTATTCTTTGTTGGAAAACTTGAAAAATGCGATTGATCCTTGGGAGAAAGATTTGATTGTGTTGAATTTGGATTAGATTTGTGAACTGAAAAAAAAGTTATCAAAATATAAAGGTAAAACTTACGTTTTGGAGCTAACAAATTATTTATGCGATTAATCATTTTGTTTTTTACTTTAATTTTCACCCAAGTCATTTGGTCGCAATCTGCTACTGTTTCTGGTAATTGCGTCAGTAAAAATGGACGTGGATTGGAGTTCATTAAAATCACAACTTCTCACGATTCAACTTTTTTAGAACTTACAGGGAATGATGGGTTTTTTAAATTCAATCTTCCAGCAAATCAACTCATTAAAATTACTTTTACGTACAATGATTTAATTATTGAGAAATCTGTAAATCTTTCGCTCAAGGAAGTAAAATCATTGGGAGATGTTGTTTTCAATGTCACTTTGGAAGAATTGACCGTTCGAGTAATCGAAAATGATCCTTTCGTACTTCCTCCTATGAAAAGTAGAGGGGTGATTACAGCCGATCGAGTAAAAACGTTGGCATACACAACCGTCGCCAGTTCAAACAATGAATTGACTTCGAACTACAATGTTCGCGGAGGAAACTACGATGAAAATTTAGTTTATGTAAATGATTTTCAAATCAACAGACCATTTTTGACACGATCTGGTCAACAAGAAGGTTTGAATTTTGTAAATTCTGCTTTGGTTGAAGATGTGAAATTCAGCGGCGGTGGATTTGACGCTAAATATGGTGATAAATTGAGTTCTGTGTTGGATATCAAATACAAAAAGCCAGATTCTTTGAATGCATCAATGATGGCTTCCTTATTAGGGGTTGAAGCTCATGTGGCACATGCGGTAAATGCCAGATTGAATTATGTTGTTGGAGCTCGTTACCGCGCAAATGGGTATTTATTAAACTCTTTGCCAACGAAAGGCGCTTACAATCCTGTGTTTTGGGATGCGCAAACCTTGATTAATTTCAATATCACCGAAAAGTTGGTTTGGAGCACCTTGGGTCACTTTTCGTCTAACGATTATCGATTTTCTCCACAAACGTCTGAAACAGATTTCGGAACTGTGAATGAAGCTTATCGTTTCAAGATTTATTTTGACGGTCAAGAGCAATCTCGTTTCCAAACAATGACTGGAGGAACCGCTTTGAAATGGGCAAAAAGTAAGAAAACACAATTGGATTTTTATGCCAGTGTTTTCAATACGAATGAACGAGAATATTTTGATATTCAAGGTCAGTATTTTATCAATTTGTTGGAAACTGATCCAGGCAAAGAAAATGTAGGAGATTCTATTGCCACAGTTGGAGTTGGGACTTTTTTGAATCATGCGAGAAACAATTTAAAAGCAACAATCATCAATGTTTACCACAACGGTTCTTACCAATTTACTCAAAAAGAAAAAGTGGTCAATGCACAAGAAGTTGTTTTGAAGCAAAAAATGATGTGGGGCGTGAATTTTCAAAAAGACCATTTCAACGATGTTTTGAGCGAATGGCGCATGATTGATTCTGCAGGTTACAGTTTGCCGCAATCAACCAATCAAGATGAAATTCAATTGCAAGAAGTCATTAAGGGAAAATTGACTTTAAATACTGAACGTGTCAGCGGTTTTGCGCAATACACTTTTGATAAAAGCAGATTCAAGAAAAAATATCCAGTAAAAGTGAGTCGCATACAGCGCGATGAAAATGGAAAGAAAACACGTTTGTATTACAATGATACCTTGCCAAAATCACAACAAAGATTTGTCGCAAATATTGGGTTACGTTCTGGTTATACTGCCGTAAACGATGAGTTTTATGTGACTCCAAGAATGGCTTTTACTTATCACCCAAGATCCTACATGTATAAGAATGGGCAAATTCGAAGAAGAAATGCGCAGATTCGTTTGGCTACAGGAATGTACTATCAACCGCCTTTTTACAGAGAGATGAGAACTTTTACAGGTCAATTGAATACCAATGTGAAATCTCAAAAATCTTTGCACATTGTTGGTGGTGGCGATTTCAATTTTGACATGTGGGAAAGAGATGTTCCATTCAAATTCACAGCGGAAGCATATTACAAATATTTGTGGGATGTGAATCCTTATGAAGTGGACAATGTGCGCACAAGATATTATGCAAATAATGATGCTGTTGCGTATGCATATGGTTTGGATTTGAATTTACATGGAGAATTTGTTCCGGGAGTTCAATCTTTTTTCAAAGTTGGATTTTTGTCAACCAAAGAAGACATCAAAAATGATTCTTACAAGGAATTCTACAATGCTGCAGGCGAGAAAATCATTTATGGATACAGCGAAGACCAAGTTGCTGTTGACAGCGCTGTGATAAAACCAGGTTATATTCCAAGACCTACTGATCAATTGATGAATTTCGCGATTTTATTTCAAGACAAAATGCCCGGTTTTGAAAGTTTGAGTGCTGAAATGGGATTGCTTTTTGGAACAAGATTGCCCTATGGTCCACCTGATTTTGAGCGATACAAAGACACATTGCGTCAAAAATCTTATTTCAGAGTTGATTTGGGAATTTCTTACGATTTCTTGTACAAAAAGAAACAAACCCAGTCCAAGTTTATTCGAAAATTCTCTGATGCAGTGATTTCTTTTGAGGTGTTTAATTTACTCGGAATTAATAACGTTTTATCCAAACAATGGATTCAAGACGTTTCTGGAAAGTATTATTCGATTCCCAATTATTTGACGCAACGAAGGTTCAATTTGAAATTGATGTTGCGGATTTAGTTTCATTCAAAATTCAAGTGCTTTTTAAAATAGTAGAAAAAGATAATTTGGAACAATTTTTGTTTCAATTAACAAGCTTAAAATTAAAAAATATGAAATTCAAAATAATCACTTTAGTAGCTAGCACTTTTTTAGGTGTTAATGTAAATGCTCAGTTGTTGAAAGACGCAATGAACAAAGGAAAAGACGCCATTTCATCTCAAAAAGGAACACCAGGTTTGACAAACGATGAAGTCATCAGTGGATTGAAAGAAGCATTGGTAATTGGTGCACGAAAATCAGCGGAGGCAGCTTCATTGGCAGATGGATTCAATAAAAACCCATTGATTTTCATTCCTTTTCCAGAGGAAGCTCAAAAGATGAAAGACAGATTGGTTTCCATGGGCATGGAGCAAAAAGTTAAAGATTTCGAAACTTCATTGAATCGCGCAGCAGAAGAAGCGTCAAAAGAAGCTTACAATATTTTCGCTGATGCAGTGAAAGGAATGAGTGTTGGCGATGGTTTTGCGATTTTGAATGGTGGAGATACTGCTGCAACACATTATTTGAGAGAGAAAACATATTCACCATTAAATGAAAAGTTTACCCCAATTGTAAGAACGGCTATTGAGAAAGTTCAAGTGACCGCATATTGGACGCCTTTGGTAACAGCTTATAACAGAATTCCAGGCGTTACAAAACAAAATCCAGATTTGGAAGCGTATGTTACAGGTAAAGCAATCAATGGTTTGATGTATTTAATTAGTGAACAAGAAGCAAAAATCAGAAAAGATCCAGCTGCACAAGCGACGGAATTATTACGCAAAGTGTTTGGAAAGGCAAAATAAGATGATTCAAAAATTTGAAACGGAATTTAGTGATAGATTCCTTTTTTTTTGTCTCAACATTAAGTTGTCAAGCACTTAGAAACTAAAATATTAGCTAAGATTTAGGACAATAACTTGAATTCAATGTCAAATTTGTTCAATTCCTTAATTAAATCATTGTTTGGATCAATTTTGATATTCTTGGAAGGCATTACAATTTTCATTTCTTCATCCAAAGGATCAAAAATAGTGAATTGAAGTTCGCATCTTCCCGCATTTGCCATGAAAATATTCGATAAATCCGCAATCAACATCGGACTTAAGTTTTTGTTTGAAATGTTGATATTGAGCGTTTTTGCTTTGATTTCCTTTAAATCGTGTAATCTTTCAATTGCATGAACTACGAATTCTGGTTCCTTCCTGAACTTGGGAACTTCAAATTTTCCTCTCACCGCAATGAAAGTTCCTTTTTTCATGTATTGACTGAATTTCAAGAAATTATCTTTGAATAAAAACAGTTTAAAGGAATCAGAATAATCTTCGATTGTCATTGTGCCAAAAGGATCATTGTTTTTGGTCATGCGTTCTTCCGAATCGGTCACAACGGCGGCAATCAAAACGTCTTTTCCATAATGCTCAATTGGACTGGTAAGCATGCCAATATTTCCTTTGCAGAAAGATTCTATTTCTAATCTGAAATCGTCTAATGGATGACCAGAAATAAAAATCCCAACGACTTCTTTTTCTTTGTTCAATTTGTACATAGAAGGCCATTCTTCCGCTCTTGGAATTTCCGGTTCGGGCATTTCAATTCCACTCGCTTCGCCAAACATTGAGAATTGAGAAGAGTTTGCATTTTCTTGGAAATTAGCGCCAAATCGCATTGCATTTTCTAAGAACGTTTTTCCAGATCCGTCCTCTTTGAAATATTGCGCACGATGCACATTTTTGAAGGAATCAAATCCGCCAGCATAAGCCAAACTTTCAAATGCTTTTTTGGTTGTAACTCTTAAATTGACTCTTTTCGAGAAATCAAAAATAGAATTGTAGTTACCATTTTCCTTTCTTTCTGCAATGATTGCATCCACGGGCGCACTTCCTAAACCTTTAATAGCGCCCAATCCAAATCGAATCGCACCTGCTTTATTTACTGTAAACAAATATGATGATTCGTTTACGTCAGGACCCAAAACTTCGACACCCATGCGTTTGCATTCTTCCATGAAAAACGAAACTTGCTTAATGTCGTTCATGTTGTTGCTCAGCACAGATGCCATGTATTCAGCTGGATAATTTGCTTTTAAATAGGCTGTTTGATAGGCAATCCAAGCGTAACAAGTTGAGTGAGATTTGTTGAATGCATAAGACGCAAAAGCTTCCCAATCTTTCCAAATTTTTTCAAGCGGGGCAGGAGCGTGACCTCTTTCACCACCTTGCTTGATGAATTGCGGTTTCATTTTGTCAAGCAAATAAATCTGCTTTTTCCCCATCGCTTTTCGCAATGTATCGGCTTCACCTTTGGAAAATCCTGCCAACTTTTGAGAAAGCAACATTACTTGCTCCTGATAAACAGTAATTCCGTACGTTTCACTCAGATATTCTTCGCAAGCGTCAATATCATATTTTATTTCTTCAACGCCGTGTTTACGTTTAATGAACGAAGGAATATACTCTAGCGGACCTGGACGATAAAGTGCGTTCATGGCAATTAAATCCGCAAAAACCGTTGGTTTCAGTTCACGCATGTATTTTTGCATTCCTGCAGATTCATATTGGAAAATCCCTACAGTTTCTCCGCGTTGGAAAAGCTCGTATGTTTTGGTGTCTTCAATGTCAAAAGCTTCTGGATCTAAATCAATTCCATGTCTTTCTTTTACATTTTTGACAGCGTGTTTAATCAAGGTCAAGGTTTTTAACCCCAAAAAGTCCATTTTGAGCAATCCTGCTTCTTCCGCAACTGAGTTATCGAATTGCGTGCACCACATTTCTGAATCTTTGGCGGTGGCAACGGGAACGTAATTGGTAATATCATCTGGCGTTATAATTACGCCACAAGCATGAATTCCAGTATTTCGAACCGAACCTTCCAATTTTCTGGCTTGTTGAATTACTTGCGCTTGCAAATCGATTCCATCAGACAAACGTTTCAATTCATTCGCAGCTTGGATATCTTCAGTCCTGTTTTTGAGTTTTTCAGCCAATTCTAAATCTGGAAGTGAAAATAATTTTTTAAGAGAAATATCTGGAACTAATTTGGCGATTCTGTCTGCTTCGTATAACGGTAAATCTAACGCTCTAGCAGTATCTCGAATGGAAGATTTCGCAGCCATCGTTCCATAAGTGATGATTTGCGCTACTTGATTGGAACCATATTTATTGATTACCCATTCTATGACTTTTCCGCGACCTTCATCGTCAAAATCAATATCGATATCGGGCATTGAAACACGATCTGGATTCAAGAAACGCTCAAAAAGTAGGTCGTACCTGATTGGATCTACGTTGGTAATTTGAATACAATAGGCAACAACTGAACCAGCAGCCGAACCTCGACCAGGACCGACGGAAACGCCCATGTCTCGTGCAGCATGACAAAAATCTTGGACGATCAAGAAATATCCAGGATAACCAGTTCGTTCGATAGTCTCTAGTTCAAAATCAATTCTTTCTCTGATTTCATCAGTGATTTCGGGATATCTTTTCTCAGCACCAACGTAGGTCAAATGACGCAAATAATTGTTTTCACCTCTTTTTCCTCCATCAATTGCATCTTCAGCAGATTGAAATTCTTCAGGAATATCGAAAGCGGGGAGAAGTACTTCTCTAGCTAAACCAAACGGTTCAATTTTATTGATAATTTCCCCAATCGATTCAATCGCTTCGGGCAAATCGGCAAAAAGCGCTTTCATTTCCTCCGCCGTTTTGTAATAGTATTGATCGTTGTCTAATCCATATCTAAATCCGCGACCACGACCCTTGGGAGTTGCAAACAATTCATTGTCTTTCACGCAAAGCAAAATGTCATGTGAAGTTGAATCTTTTTTGTCGAGGTAATAAGTATTGTTTGTCGCAACCAATTTGACATTATACTTTTGACCAAGTCGAATCAAAACTTCATTTACACGGTCCTCATTTTCTTGACCGTGACGCATGATTTCAAGGTAAAAATCGTCTTGAAAAAGATTTTTCCAATAGGAAAGCGCTTCCTCTGCTTGGTTTTCTCCAACGTTCAAGATTAAACTTGAAATTTCACCATACAAGTTACCAGAAAGAACAATAACGTCTTCGCAGTATTTTTCAATCAGTTTTTTGTCAATTCTAGGAACATAATACATTCCCGTGGTGTAAGCAATGGAAGCTAATTTGATTAGATTTTGGTAACCGTTTTTATTTTTAGCCAGCAAAACAACCTGATAACCATTGTCTTTTTGCGTTTTATCTTCGTGATTTCGACAAACATTGAATTCACATCCGATGATAGGCAAAATTTCTTTTTTGGTATAAAGTTCTCCCGCTAACTCCGCTGCTTCACGTTCCTCTTTTATTTTTTTATTGTATCCACTAATTGCCTTTTCAAAATGAAATGCAGCCATCATATTTCCAGTATCTGTTAAAGCTACTGCAGGCAATTCCAATTCAGCCGTTTTTGCGACCAATCCAGCAATATTGATGGTTGATTGCAGAATCGAATATTGAGAATGATTATGCAAATGGGCAAATGGCGCGTCTTGTAATCTTTCAAGATCTGTATCTCGAATGATTGTTGAAGGCTGACTTGCTTTTTTAAGTTCAAGACTCGCTTCCTTTAAATTCAGGTGCTTTAAACCAATTGGCTGAATTTTATTTGGAAATTTTTGTCTGAATTCATGCAAGTAAATCTGCTCTCTTTGTAGTTCGATCGGCGTAAAAATTTCCGCCCTGATTAATTCGAAAAAACAACGTGTTGTCGCTTCAACATCGGCAGTTGCGTTGTGCGCTTCCGCAAATGGTTGATCAAACAATGCATCATGCAATTCGGAAAGCGTTGGAAATTTTTGCTTACGCATCGCAGAAAGCGCAATTTCTCGTTGATCAGCTGGAACATCCAACCAACTATTTCCAATATTTCGAAGTGCTGAAATTTCATCTGACAAAGGAAAATCTTTGAAGTATTTACTTTCAGTTTCTTCTCTTCCATTCACCAATATGGGTTTGTCGTAACGATCGGTTTTTACTCTTCCTGAATCACCATTTTTATAGAAATCGACGAATGCAACAGTTCTTGCTGAAATTTCAGTACAAGTATCCAAGGTCGGCATTTCTTGTAATGCATTTGAAACATTCAATCGGTGAAATTCACAACCCATGATGTTTTTATCAAACCCAATGTTTTGTCCAACTACAAATTTGGCTTTTCCCAAGGCCTCATTGAATAATTGTAAGACAATTTCAAGCGATTCGCCCCCTTGCATCGCCAATTCAGTTGAAATACCATGAATTTTTTCAGCATCAAAAGGAATGTCAAATCCTTCTGGTTTAATCAAAAAATCTTTGGCTTCAATCAGTTCTCCCATGTCATCATGCAACTGCCAAGCAATTTGTATCGCACGCGGCCAATTGTCTGTATCTGTGTACGGTAAATTCCATTTTTTTGGTAAACCTGTTGTTTCAGTGTCAAATATGATGTACATTCTTTGGGGAATTTTGGGAGTATAAAGATAGGTAATTAAGATTTATAAAATCGAAAATTAATGAACGATTTGATGAAAGTTATCAAGAAAGTTTTTGCATTTTCATTCTTTCTTTTTTCTCACTAATAAATTAAACTTAATTGAATTAGTTCTGAGAATACTTAGTAAAAAAGTGGTTTTATAATTCATTTCAGCTAAAAAAAATAGGGCAAAAATCAATAATTCACTGATTTTTGCCCTAAGATTCAAATTAGCTTTTCAACTGTATTTTCAGTCCGTCGTTAAACGCACAATTTCTTCCGCGATAAATTTATTGTTCAAATCTTCATCACTTAAATAGTCAAGAAGGAAATAAATTTTTGTCTTTGTATTAATTTCTTCTGTAAAAGCTGTATTTGGACTTATAACCTCAATAGTTCCATCTTCTTGTGGATGAACCAAATCTACTTCAATGATATCATCACCAGCATATTTTTGGTTAATTTTTTCTGACCAGTTCACTTTATTGATCAAATCTCTTTTGAGCTTTCCATTTGAATAAATGTTTGTTACATCGATTAAAGCAAGTTTATACTCTGAATCCACCAAAATCCAAACATCATCAACATCATTTGTTTCAATGGTCGGCTTTTTGACTCTTCGCATATAAATATTATCTCCATCTTCTTTAATCAACCTATATTTATTTTTATCGTAGTTTTTTTCATCTTTTGGCTGAATAAACATCCTAAATTCTCCATCAAGCGTTCTACCACCAAATAAATAACATTCATCTTTTTCTCCTGTAGAAGATATTACCTCTGAAGCATAGCTAGCCAATTCTGCAATTTCTTCTTCACCATTTACATCAACAATCGAATACCGTATTGAATCACCACTTGGATTGTAGAAGTGGATTGTAGTTGATTCAGCATCGGTTTTTTGATTATTAAACATTTCGCTATCAAAGGTATTTACCGGATTTGGATTATAAATCAGCAATAGATAAATACATAAAATTAGAAATATCATTCCCCAAAATAAAACAGGTATATAGAAGAAGCTATGCTTCCATAAATTTAACTTTTTACCAGTTTTACTTTTTTCGTCCTCAGATGGAAGCACAATTGCCAAGCCTACTAAAATGAAAATGATGGAGGAATAAAAAAATGCCCAACCTAATAAATTTGTGTTGCCTAAAGTTTTGTCCTCATAAAATAGGGATACAATATATCCAATTACAACTAATAAAATTGGGACGATTAGTCCAATTCCTCTCCAAATAAAAATCATTTCACCAATATTTTAAATTAATTAGATTGCTAATTTATTTAAAATATCTTGGGTTGCAATAGAGAAATAGTTAAAAAAGAGTTTATTAGTTCTTTTGCTTACAATCAACTTTTTTCGAATGATGCAAGGCGCCAATGTTTCTCTTACGCGCGGCGCAAGTTTTATTAAGTCGAGATTATATTGAAAAAGTGTTTTTTTATTATTTCTTTTTTTTGAAATATAAGTTGGTTTGTGCGTTTTTAAGCGTGTCGGTGAAATGTTTTACGACTGAGCTTGTGCTAATGTTGTCAGCAAAACATGATATTAAAAAAAAATATATTTACCATGGTAGATAAATTAAAATAATTTATTATCTTTGTTCTAATTAACATTCAAAGTTCAACATTATGGATCGCAAAACATTTGTAAAAAGTACCATTTTAGGAGTTGCTGCAGCAGCTACAGGTTCCAATCTTGCATTTGCAAAAGAAGAGAAAAAATCTACTTACGATGAATTAATGCAACAAGTTGGATTCAATCATTTACCAAACAAAGAAGAAAAAACAATGAAAACAATACTACACAAAGCCAGTACCAGAGGTTATGCAAATCATGGTTGGCTAGAATCATCACACAGTTTTAGTTTTGCTAACTATTACAATCCTGATCGAGTTCACTTCGGCGCTTTGCGCGTTTTGAATGATGACAGCATTGCAGGCGGAATGGGGTTTGGAACGCATCCACATGACAATATGGAAATCATCACGATTCCATTGTTGGGAGATTTGGCGCACAAAGATTCGATGGGAAATGGTACGACAATCAAATCTGGAGATATCCAAGTGATGAGTGCGGGAACGGGCATTAAGCACAGTGAATTCAACGCAAACGCCGAGGATAAAGTCGAATTGTTGCAAATTTGGTTGTTTCCAAACAAAAGAGATGTAACACCTCGCTACGATCAAATTACGTTGGATGAGACAAAAATGAAAAATCAATTGCACCAAATTCTTTCTCCAACTGTCGATGACGATGGTGTGTGGATTCATCAAAACGCTTGGTTTCATTTGGGTGAATTTGAAGCTGGAAAAACTTTTGAATATGATTTGAAAGACAAAAACAACGGTGTATACGTGTTTCTAATTGATGGTCAGTTGACTGCCAATGATCAGCTTTTGGAAAGAAGAGATGGTTTTGGAATGTGGGAAACGGAAAATGTTTGTTTTGAAACAAAAACTGCTTCCAAATTGTTGATTATGGAAGTGCCTATGATAGTTTAATTTTCAATTAAATAGGTACTTTTGCATTTATAAACAATTAACAAATTAAGTTCTCAAATGAGTCAAATTATAGAAGATTTAAACTGGCGCTATGCCACCAAAAAATTCGATTCCTCCAAAAAAATAAATGCATCAGATTTAGATATTTTGAAAAATGTGTTGACCCTAGTTCCAACTTCCAACGGACTCCAACCATTTAAATTTCTAATTATTGAGAATACTGAAATTAGAGAAAAATTGAAGGAAAAATCTTTTGGTCAATCTCAAATTACAGATGCTTCACATTTGATTGTCATGTGTGCCGTAAAAGACATCGACGCAGCATTTGTAGAAGATTATCTGCACTTGAACGCGAAACATAGAAACATAGAAATAGAAAATTTAGCTGGTTTTAGAAATCATCTTCACAATTCAGTCGTTTCGAAAGAAGCGCAAGAAAATTTGACGTCCAATTCTAAGCAAGTTTACATTGCGTTAGGTCATTTATTGCATGCCGCAGCGCAATTGCGCATTGATGCAACACCAATGGAAGGATTTATTGCTGATGCTTATGATGAGATTTTAGGATTATCTGAAAAGAATCTCCACGCTACAGTAGTTTGTGCACTAGGCTATAGATCTGCAGATGATAATTATCAACATTTGAAAAAAGTCAGAAAAAATCAAGAAGATTTGTTTGAGGTGATTTAGATTACCTCAAACATTTGAAATAATCAAAAGGCTCTAAACATTCATTGCATTGGTAATGCGCTTTGCAGGCTGTACTTCCAAATAAACTCACCATTTTGGTGTTTTTGGATTTACACAAAGGACAGGGAACAACAGTCGCCTCTGCGAAAAGCACACTTTTATCTACTTCGTTTTCTGGTGGTGCAATCCCGTATTCTCTGAGTTTATTTCTTCCGTTTTCAGAAATCCAATCAGTTGTCCAAGCAGGGGAGAGCGTGGATTCAATTTCGATTTCAATTTCATGCTCCTTGAACAATTTTTGAATATCTTCCTCAATTGTTTTCATTGCCGGGCAACCGCTGTAGGTAGGCGTAATGGTTACTTTGCAATTATTCTCGTTCAATTCGACAGATCTAACAATGCCTAAATCGATGATATTTAAAACGGGAACTTCCGGGTCAAAAACCTGAGTTAGAAGTTCCCAAATTTTATCTTTTGTTACCATTGCATGTTTGGATAAGCGCGTTGCATGTATTGCAATTCAGCCAAAGCATAACCCATGTGTTCAGAATGCAGTCCTTTTCTTCCACCAGCTTGTTGCCATCCATTGGTCGGAATTGTCAATGTTGCTTGTTGGAAAATTTCATTGACATAGCTATTCCATGACGATTTCAGTGATTCCAAATCAACGGCGATGTTTTCTTTGATAAGTAATTCATCCACTTGATCCATGAAAAACAATTCATTTGTGAATTTCCATAAGTGATTTACGGATTCTTGAATTTTATCGTGTGATTCTTGCGTTCCATCTCCCAATCTGATTATCCATTCGGAAGAATGTTTCAGATGATATTGCGTTTCTTTCAATGATTTTTCAGCAATTCCAGCTAAATCTTTATCTGCACTTTTTGACAATGCTTCGAAGTATGATTTTCTGAAAACATCAAAGAAAAATTGGCGTGCTATCGTATCGCCAAAATGGCCATTTTTTTGTTCAACTAAAAGTACATTTTTGTATTCTCTTTCAAGTCTCAAAAAGGCCAAGTCATCACAAGTTTTTCCTTGATCCTGCACTTTTGCAGCGTAATCAAAAAAGTTTGTCGCTTGTCCGATTAAATCCAAAGCAATGTTTGTCAAAGCGATGTCTTCCTCCAGGATTGGTCCGTGACCGCACCATTCAGAAACTCTATGCCCTAAAATCAAACTATCATCAGCAATGCGCAAAGTATATTCTAAAATTGCCTCTTGTTTATTCATTTTGAATTGAATGTAAAATTTAATTATTTCAGAGAGAAAATATTAAAAATTGATTTTGAAATTATTTACATGTGCATGATACCATCTGGCACTTCGTAAAAAGTGGGATGTCTGTAAATTTTGGTATCCGCTGGATCGAAAAGAGAATCAGCTTCTTTCGGATCTGATGCAGCAATCAATTTTGATTCAACCACCCAAATGCTAATTCCTTCGCTTCTTCTCGTGTAAACATCTCTTGCGTTATTGATTGCATTTTCCGCATCAGCAGCACGCAAACTTCCAACGTGTTTGTGACTTAATCCTTGTTTACTTCGGATAAATACCTCCCACAATGGCCATTCATTTGAACTCATAATCTATGTTTTAAAATGTAAAAATCAATTTTACGAAGCCATTTTTTTTGCTTTGCGTTTTTCAGCATGAGCCAACGCAGCTTCTCTCACCCAAATGCCATTTTCTTTGGCTTTTCTTCGGGCATCTAATCTTTCTTTGTTACATGGACCATTTCCTTGCACAACTTGATTGAATTCCTCCCAGTTGATTGTGCCAAAGTCGTACCCTTGTTTTTCTTCATTCCATTTCAAATCTGGATCCGGAATGGTAAGTCCAATCAAAGCTGCTTGTGGAACAGTCACATTTACAAACTGCTGACGAAGTTCATCATTTGAAACACGTTTGATTTTCCATTTCATGGATAATGCAGAATGCTTTGAAGTAGCATCTGTTGGACCAAACATCATCAAAGCCGGCCACCACCATCTGTTGAAAGATTCTTGTGCCATGGCTTTTTGTTCTGGCGTTCCATTTGCCAATGTAGATGCAATTTCAAAACCTTGTCTTTGGTGAAAAGATTCTTCTTTGCAAACACGAACCATTGCTCTCGCATAAGGTCCATAAGAACATCTGCAAAGCGGAACTTGATTGCTGATAGCAGCTCCATCGACTAACCAACCAACCATTCCCATATCTGCCCAAGACAAGGTTGGATAGTTAAAAATAGATGAATATTTGGCTATTCCAGCATGCATATCGTCAATGGATGCTTCGCGATCAGAGCCCAATGTTTCTGCGGCACTGTACAAGTACAAACCGTGACCAGCTTCATCTTGCACTTTCGCTAATAAAACTGCCTTTCTTCTTAAATTTGGGGCTCTTGTAATCCAATTTCCTTCTGGCAACATTCCAACAATTTCAGAATGTGCGTGCTGTGAAATCTGACGAATCAATGTTTTACGATATTCTGCAGGCATCCAATCGTTGGGTTCGATTTTGATGTTAGCATCAATTTTCGCTTGAAATTCGCGCTCTTTTTCTTCAATATTAATATCTTTCATGTGATAGTAATTTGTTTGTTTTTTTTCGAATTAGCTCCTCTAAAACTTAGTTCAGTAACGTTTAAATTGACCGAAATAAATTTAAAATATTCACTCAACAAATTTAACATTTATTCAGTCAACTTGTTCAACTATTTTGAAAAAAGAAGCACTGATTCTTATCATTTTTTAAATTCATTTGTGATATATAGTTTTTATTTCTCAAATACAAAGGTCATTCAAGTCCCCATCTGTTCAACGGAATTTCTACGTTTGATAAAAAAAATATTGTGAATGTAAATTTGAAATTAAATAATAGCGTTCAATATTTAACAAAACCTTTTTTTAACAAAATCAATTCTTTTTCAGCTTGAAAGCGAACTAATTTGAGAAATATACGTCATTTGAAGTATGCGTTATAAAAATAAAATGACGAACTTTGCAATTCAAAAGTATAGTGCTCATTTCATGTTAAATAGATTCAAACTACTATTGTTCTTTTTCTGTTTGGTTTCATTTCAGAATTTAATCTTTTCTCAGTGTAATAATTTGCAGGTAAATGCAGGTTCTGATGTTTTTCTTTGTGCTGGTTCTACTGGAGTTCAATTAAACGCTTCAGCAACTGGAGGTGGTGGATCATACACTTACTCTTGGACTACAGCATCAGGAAATCCGGCAACAGGATTGAGTTGTAATAATTGTTCAAATCCAATCGCAACTAGTCCTGGTCAATATGAGCTGACCGTAAACGGTTGTAATCAAGATGCAGACATAATTGTGGTAACAAATTCAAATTCTCCAACAGCTAATTTTACTTTTACACCAAATAATGCTTGTGGCAATGTTCCAGTTCAATTCACAAATACTTCAACAGGAAACGGTCTGACTTATTCATGGAATTTTGGTGATCCCGCTTCTGGTAGCAATACTTCAACTGTTGCTAATCCTTCGCATACCTTTTCCGCCACTGGTGCCACAAATGTGAATTACAATGTCACTTTAACAGTCACAAATGCAAATGGTTGCAGTTCTACTTCAACACAAGTTGTTACTGTAAAACCGCTTCCCGTCTCGACATTGGAAGATTATGGCTTTGCATTCAAAAATTGTGATGGAACCAGTTTTAACTTAACAGTCAACGAGTCAAATACATCTGCTGGAATTTCAAATTTCCAAATTCAATGGGGTGATGGTACAGCTAATTTTTCTGGTCCTACTTTTCCTGCAGCAGGCATAACACATACCTATACAACGCAAGAAATCTTCACTTTAACCTACTCATTAACAGGAACAAACGGATGTAATAATACTTATACACAAATTGTTTCAAATATCACCAATCCA